>JAIYCR010000033.1 GCA_027487905.1 Rubrivivax sp.
CACGTGCAGGACCTCGGGCCGACCTGGCATGCGGTGGGCGCCTACCACTCGCGCACGCCGGCGCTGCAGACCCGCTACGCCAACGGCATTGCGCAGGTGCTGGCGCAATGGGGGGTGATAGCCGGACATTCCGCGCCAACGACTGCCCGCGCGGCCGATGAGAAAGGGACCAAACGGTAGATCTTTGTGTCATGCCGAATGGAGATGGAACGATTTCAAATAGATCAATACACTCACATTGATCAAATTGGTTCATCATTCATCCACCAGGACGCGCCATGCCCGCCACTGCCCTGCGCACCACGGCCTGCTTCATCGCAGGATGGGCCAGCCTGCTCCTCGGCGCCGGGTGCGCCACCTCGCCCATTCCCGCGGGAGGCGACGGGCCGGTGTTCCATGCGGTGATGCGACCGGTTCAGGGCGGACCCACGCTGGGGGTGCTGCACTTCGCCAGCCAGGACGCGCACCTGGAGGTTTCGGGCCGGTTGGTGATGTCCAGCGAGAGCGAGCCGATGGCGCTGGTGGTGCTCCATGCGCCCGACTGCCCCACCGGCGAACAGCCGGGCGTGGCAGCCCGGGTGTTCGACCCCGCAGGCCGCACGCTCAAGCCCGATCGGCGGCAGGACGGCCCCGCCGCGCTGCTGGGTTGGCTCACGCCCGACGGTGGCAGCATGGACGCCGGCCACATCCGCAGCCGCCGCCTGGAACTGGCCGGCGGCAGCATGTTCGACATCCGGGGCCGCCCGGTGGCGCTGTTCAGGCAGCAGCAACTGGGCGCGTCGACGCACCGCAGGGCCTTGCCGCTGCCGGTGGCCTGCGGCGTGGTGACGGCGGCGGGGTGAGGCTTCGGTGTGAGGTCTCGGGCTTGAGCCTTCGGGGCTGAGGCTTCCAGGCCGGTGCGGTGCGGCGGACCGCGCAAGGCCGCATTCCCGTCGGCTGCCTGCCGGCGACCTTGTCAGGCCCTGCCGCTCGTGCCGCTCCCGGCATTCCAGCGCTCGGCAAGCGCCCGCGACGCGGTCGACACGCGTCCGTGATCGACGAGCACCACGTCCAGGCCGGCATCGTCCACCCGGCCGAGGGCATGGACGATCGCGGCATCGATCCATCCGGAGTCGTTCCCGAACGCTCCCCCACCAAGCCGGGTGAGCAGCACGGTGGCCGAGCCGCCCTGCGCCGCGCGCGCCCTGGCTGCCACCAGCGTGGCCTCGTAGGCGGCTTCGAGCACCAGCTGGGCGAACGGTGCCCAGCGGCCCGGCTCGTGCTCACCGTAGGCCACCGGCAGCGCCGAGCAGAAGGCCTGACTCACGATGGTGCGCAGGCCCGCCGGCGCATCGGTCACCTCGACGTCCTGGTGCAGACCGATGGCCAGACGCCCGCGAAGCCGGTCACGCTCGCCCGGTGTCGCGTTGTCCAGAAGCCGCCCGATCGCATCCAGGCCGCTGGCGGTGCACAGGGCATAGCCATTGCGCAGGGTCCACAGCGCGGCGGTGGGCAGGCCGAGCGCACCGGACAAGGCCTCCCCCATCGGCGCCAAGGCGTTGAGTTGCCGATCCGCCCGCTGGCCCAGTCCGTCACCCAGCGGCACGAGGTCGTTGCGATAGATGGTGGCCGCGCCTGCGGCGATCGCGCAGGCCGGACCCTGGGTGGGATCGTCCTGGTATCGCGTGACGCCCTGTTCAGGCGTCACCTCCGGCCCGATCATCTCCAGCAGGTTGAACTGGGAGGCCACCTGGAAGAGCGCGCCGCTCCATGCCGGATCCGCATGCAGGGCGCGCACGTCGGCAGCGAGGCAGCGCACGCGGGTGCGGGTGCGGGTGCCCGGAGCCGGCGCTGCCAGCGCCGCAGCGCGCTTGCGCAGGTCGTCCAGCGTGGGCAGCTCGAGCGTACCGATGCGCGCCAGCCGTCGGCCGTCGGCCATCGAGACGAGATGGCCGTCGATGGCCCGCAACCGTGCACGGGTGTCATCGCCCGACCGCTCCCTGAATCCCGTGATTCGTTCGAACCAGTCCATGTCCTTCCTCAGCCGAGGCGGCCATCCCACCCTGCAGCCAAGGGCAGCCGCTGCACCAGCCCTTAGCATGCCCGTCTTCAACACCCGGATGTGCATGGAGTCTGTCATGGTCGCCCGCGATTCCGTCCCCTTCGACGACCCGCGCCTGCTCGCCCCGCCGCGGGCGGTTCGCGTGGGATTCGACGACGGCAGCTTCGTGCTGCGCTCGCCTGAGCCGCTCAAGCCCTATGCCCGCTGCACCGGCGAATGGCTGGAGCGCTGGGCCAACGAGACGCCCGACGCCCCGGCCTTCGCCGAGCGCCGGCCCGACGGCGAGTGGCGACGCCTGTCGTGGCAGCAGGTTCGCGAGCAGGTGGGCCGCATCGCGCAGGGCCTGCTCGGGCTCGGGCTTGCGCCTCAGTCGCCGCTGGTCGTGCTGTCCGACAACGCGCTGGACCACCTGCTGATCGTGCTGGCGGCCCAGCACGTGGGCATTGCCACCTGCACCGTGTCCAGCGCCTACTGCCGGCTGACCAAGGACCACAGCAAGATCCACGGCATCCTGAACACGCTGGGCCCCGCACTGGTCTATGCCGACCGTGCGGACGTCTATGGCCCGGCCCTCGCGTCGGCCGGGCTGCACGCGGTCACCGTGTTCAGCCACGGTGCCCAGACCTTCCCCGGCGCCTTGGCCTTCGAGGCGCTGGCCCGAAGTGCCGAAGGCCCGGACGTGGCCCGCGCCTTCGAGGCCATCACGCCCGACACCCACGCCAAGTACCTGCTGACCTCCGGCTCCACCGGCCATCCGAAGGTGGTCATCAACACCCACCGCATGCTGTGCGCCAACCAGCAGATGGTGGCCCAGGGCTGGCGTTTCCTGGAGCACGAGAAGCCGGTGCTCTGCGACTGGCTGCCGTGGAGCCACACCTTCGGCGGCAACCACAACCTGCATCTGGTGATGCGCAACGGCGGCACGCTCGTCATCGACGAAGGCCGGCCCGCGCCGGGGCTGGTGGAGAAGTCGCTGGCCAACCTGGTGGAGGTGCAGCCCACGCTGTACTTCAACGTGCCGCGCGGCCTGGACCTGCTGCTGCCCCTGCTGGAGGCCGACGCCGCCGCGGCGCAGCGCTTCTTCGAACGGCTGCGCATGGTGTTCTACGCCGGTGCGGCGCTGCCGCAGGCCACCTGGGACCGGCTGCAGGCTTTGGCCCGCCGCGTGCGCGGCGCGGACGTCTGGCTCACCACCTCCTGGGGCTCGACCGAGACGGCGCCCGCCGTCACCGGCGCGCACTTCCGGCTGGATCGGGCGGGCAACATCGGCGTTCCCCTTCCCGGTGTGGAGCTGAAGTTCGTGCCCAACGGCGGCAAGCTGGAAATGCGCGTGCGCGGCGTGAACGTCACGCCCGGCTACCGCGACGCGCCTCAGCTCACCGCACAGGCCTTCGACGCCGAGGGCTACTACTGCATCGGCGACGCGGGCCGGCTGGTCGACGACGCGGCGCCCGAGCGGGGCGTCCTCTTCGACGGCCGCGTGGCCGAGGACTTCAAGCTCACCACAGGCACCTGGGTGTCGGTGGGCACGCTGCGGGTGCGGGTGGTGTCGGCGCTGGCGCCACTCGCGCAGGACGTGGTGGTCACCGGCCACGACCGCGACCAGGTCGGCGTGCTGGTGTTCCCGTCGGCCGCGGGGGCTGCGCTGCCGCGCGAGGCACTGCACGCCCGCATCGGCGCCGCACTCGCCAGCCTGAAGGCCGAGGGCGGTGGCTCGTCGCAGGCGCCAGTGCGGGCCCTGGTGCTCGACGAGCCGCCAAGCGTCGAGGCCGGCGAGCTTACCGACAAGGGCTACATCAACCAGGGCGCGGTGCTGCGGCGCCGCGCCGACCGGGTCGCGGCGCTCTACGCCGGTGGCCCCGAGGTCGTTCACCAGGAGTCCCTGCCATGACGCTGTCCCTTCGCCCCGTGGAGGGTTTGCTCGCCCAGCTGCCGCTGCTGCAGGTCGAGGCCGACGGCCCGGTGGTGCACATCCGCCTGAACCGCCCCGACAAGCGCAATGCGGTGAGCGACGCGCTGGTGCGTCAGCTGCAGACGGCCTTCGTCAACCTGCCCCAGGAGGCGCGCGTCGCGGTGCTCAGCGGCGCAGGCCGGCATTTCTGCGCCGGCCTGGACCTGTCGGAGGTGACCGAGCAGGACGTGACCCAGGGCATCCACCACTCGCGGCTGTGGCACGCGGCTTTCGACCAGATCCAGTTCGGCCCTGTGCCGGTGATCGCGGTGCTGCACGGCGCAGTCGTCGGCGGCGGCCTGGAACTGGCGGCCACCGCCCACCTGCGCGTGGCCGAGCGCAGCGCCTTCTACGGCCTGCCCGAGGGCCAGCGCGGCATCTTCGTGGGCGGTGGCGGCTCGGTGCGCATCGCCCGGCTGGTGGGCGTGCCGCGGATGACCGACCTGATGCTCACCGGCCGCGTGTTCGATGCCGACGAAGGCCAGGCCGCGGGCTTGTCCAACTACCTGGTCGATGACGGCCAGGGCCTGGCCCACGCACTGTCGCTGGCCGAGAAGGTGGCCTCCAACGCGCCGCTGTCCAACTACGCCATCACCCAGGCCCTGCCGCGCATCGTCGAGATGGCGCCGTCCGAGGGCCTGTTCGTCGAGGCGCTGATGTCGGCCATCGCCCAGGGCGACGAGGCCGCCAAGCAGCGCGTGCGCGACTTCCTGGAGAAGCGGGCGGGGAAGGTGGGGAAGGGGGGGAAGGAGTGAGGAGGGGCAGGGCTTCGCCCTGCGGTCACGGCCACCTCAGCCCGCGACCTGCCGGCGCCTGAGTTCCAGGATCACGCCGCTGTGGTCCAGGTCGCCATCGCCGTGATCGACCATCTCGGCGAAGAGCGAATCCACCACGCCCAGCACGGAGAGCTCCAGGCCGAGCGTCCTGGACAACGCCAGCGCAGTGCGCGTGTCCTTGAGTTGGTAGCGGGCGGGCCCGCCCGGCTCGAAGCGGCCCTCGACCATCCGAAGGCCATGCTGGCGCAGGATGGCCGAGTCGGCGAAGCCGCCAAGAAGCGCTTCGCGCACGCGCTGCGGGTCGGCGCCGCCCCGCTCGGCGAGCAGCAGGCCCTCGGCGACGGCGGCGATGGTCGTGGCCACCACCATCTGGTTGACGAGCTTGCTCAACTGGCCGGCGCCGGCGGGCCCGACATGGGTCGGATTGCCCAGGACCTCGAACAGGCCGCGCACGCGTTCGAAGGTTTCCAGGCGGCCACCGGCCATGATGGCCAACCGCCCGGCCTCTGCGCCCGCCTCGCCGCCCGACACCGGCGCGTCCAGGTAATCGATGCCCCTGGCCCGCGCCAGGTCCGCCTGGCGGCGCGCCGTTTCCACCGGGATGGAGCTCATCACGACCAGCGTGCTGCCCGGTCGCATGAAGGCGAGCACGCCTTGATCTCCCAGCAGCACGTCATCGCAGACCGGACCGCTGCTGAGCATGCAGACCACCACGTCTGCGCCCCGCGCCGATTGCGCCGCGTCTGCGCACACCTGCACGCCATAGGGCAGCAGCCGCTCGGCCTTGTCGGCGGTGCGGTTCCAGGCCTGCACCGAGTGGCCGGCCTGCGCCAGCCGCCGCGCCATGTGCACGCCCATGATTCCGGTGCCGACGAAGCCCACAGCGGCCAGTGTGCTCATGGCCGGGCCTCGATCAGCCGGCCCCGGCGCAACGGTCGCTCACCGGCCAGAAGCGCGGAGCGGGCCTGCCTGAACGCTGCCAGGTGAAGGGACCGCCCGTGCAACTCGAAAGCCTCCGGGTTGTCGTAGACCTCGAAGAACAGCAGCGCAGGCGGCGTCTCGCCGATGGAGGTCACCTGGAACTGCCGACAGCCCGGCTCGAGCGCCAGGCACTGCGCCGCGAACGCCGTGGCCAGTGCGGCGAGTTTCTCGTGCTGCCCGGGCTGGGCCAGCAGTTCGGCGAGCACGACCAGAGGCCCCTCGCTCATCGTTCACCCGCGCCCGGCACGACGCGGGCGGCGCGCTCCATCTCCTGACGCAGCGCGACGACGTCCAGGTCGCGGTCGAGCACCACGTCGTCGACGCACACGATGGTGTCCCGCGCCACCGCCCGCTTGAGCTTCACGTTGTGGGCCAGACCGATGGGCAATGCGCCGACCGCCAGGCTGCGGCTCGCCGGAATCGCATTGGCCCACACCGCATAGCCGCCTTCGCCATCCAGCATCTCCCCGGGCTTGAGGTCGCGCTTGGCGGTGGCCACGGCATCGCCGCGGAACTCCTTGCAGCTGCCGGTGGCCTCGCCGCGCAGCACGGCCGACAGCACGCTGATGCTGGTCTCCAGCCCGATCATGTGGAAGGGCCGCCACATCGAGCCATACCAGCCCGAAGGATCGACCAGCAGGCCGTACTGCTTGAAGCAGGCCTTCGCGTATTCGTTCGGTGCCTTGAAGGTCACGAACACGCCATAGCGGATGTTGTTGAAGACCTCCCGGCCATCCGGCTCCTGGCTGGCTGCGATGTCCACCAGGCCGCTGCGTGCGAGCCGGCCGCCATCGGCGACTGGCCGGAAGACCTTGGCCAGATCATGCAGACCGGTGGATGGAAAGGCCAGGCCGTCGTCGGGGCAATCCAGCCCCGTGCCATTGGCTACTGCCGCCATCTCGATGGCCGCCTTGGTGCCGTCGGTGAACGAGTTGTACATCTTCGGGTTGAAGTCGCCCTTGGCCACCTCCTCTTCGCTCCAGCCGAAGAAACCCCAGACCGTGTCGGGCGTGGAGTAGCGATAACGCGGCTCGAAGTTCATGCCCTTACCGGCCGAGGTGATCTCGAAGCCGCAGGCCCGTGCCCAGTCCACCAGTTCGCAGATGATGGCGGGCTGGTCGCCGTAGGCCATGCTGTAGACCAGGTTCTTCGCCCTTGCCCGGGCGGCGATCAGCGGACCGCACATCGCATCGGCTTCCACGTTCACCATCACCACGTGCTTGCCGCCGTCGATGGCAGCCAGCGCATGGCGCACGCCGGCGATGGGGTGACCGGTTGCTTCGATGATGCATTCGATCTCAGGGCAGTCGGACAGCGCCGCCGCGTTGTCCAGTACGCAGGTCCTGCCCGACTTGACTGCGTCGCCCAGCGACCTGGCTTCGTAGCGCTCGGTGGCCCAGCCCACGCGCGCCAGAGAGGCACGCGCCTTGGCCACGTCCAGGTCGGCCACGCCGACGATGTGCAGCCCCTCGATGTGCCGGGCTTGCGACAGGATCATCGAGCCGAACTTGCCGGCGCCGATCAGGCCAACGCGGACGGGGCGACCAGCAGCCACGCGGGCGGCCAGGAGGGAGTGGAGGTTCATGAGCGGAGTCCTTGACTGAAGGTTGGGCCGCGTGTTGGCCGCGGCGGATGCACGCATCTGCCCGAAGGCGTTCCGGGGCAGTGCGGTGGCTTCGAAGCACGGGGATGCCCGCGGCTGTCTGCCTTCAGTCTAGGAATCGAATCAGCTTAGAACAACTTAGATTTGCATTCTTTATTGTTAGAAACCCTAATTTGAAAGCGAGCCATTGAGCGCGGGTCGCTGGTCCTGCCAGGCCGCACGTTCGGCGCGCAGCCATTCGAGAAAGAGCCGGACCTTGGGTTTGTGCAGGTGGTCGAACGGACACACGATCCACTGCGTCGTCAAGGTCACCCGAGGCGGCTGGCGCACGGGACAGACGAGCCGGCCGTCGCTCAGTTCGCGCCACATCATGAGGTTGCTTTCCAGCGCCACGCCCAGGCCATCGGCTGCGGCGTCGATGGCCATGTGGCTGCGGTCGAAAAGCAGCCGACGCCACTCGGCCGCCGGCGTCGCGCCAGCCAGGGCGAACCACTGAGGCCACTGCACCTGCGCCTTCACCGAATGGATCAGGCGGTGTTGCGGCAGATCGCGAGCCGTCAGCGAGCCCGACGCGGCGTGCAGCGGCGCGCACACGGGCAGGAAGGATTCCTCTGCCAGTCCCTCGACGAAGACGCCGGGCCAGCGGCCTTCCCCATGGCGGATTTCCACATCGACCGCCTCGCGGCTGAAGTCGGTGGGCTCGGTGGTGCCGTTCAGCCGCAATTCGACATCCGGGTTGGCCTCCAGGAAGCCGTTCAGGCGAGGAAGCAGCCACTTGCTGCCCAGCGTGGGCGTGGTCCGCACGGTCAGCACCGAGCGTGAGCGGAACCCGCGGATGCGCTGGGTGGCCTCGCTGATGCGCTGCATGTCCTCGGAAATCATCTGGAAGTAAAGCTCGCCCTCTTCGGTCAGCACCACCCCCCGCCCGGCCCGGGTGAGCAAGGTGGTGCCCAGGTGAACCTCCAGCGTGTGGATCTGCTGGCTCACCGCCGACGGGGTGACGCACAGCTCCGCAGCCGCCTTGGACAGGCTGCGGCAGCGTGCCACGACGTCGAAGACTGCGATGGCGCGCAAGGGAAGCGACATGATCAATCCGTTAGCGAAGCTTATGTGTTGGAGAGAATAATTGAATGGCGCTTCAATGACGAGGCCCCTATCCTCCGGACCGATCGTTCGATTTCGATGAGCCCCTGAAGAGGGCCTGGTCCCACCACAACGTCCGGAGACAAACCCATGCACACCTTCCGCTCACTGCTTCTGGGCGCCGCGCTCGTGCTGGCCGGCCAGGCCCACGCAGCCACCACCACCTTCAACCTGTCGACGCCCGATCCCGACAACGCCGAGATCACCGTGGCCGCTCGCAAGTTCGCTGAGCTGGTGACGGCCAAGACCGGCGGGCAAGTCGAGGTGAAGGTGTTCCCGAGCGGTCAGCTTTATGGCGGTGACCCCTCCGCAGCCGTTCGCCAGCTGTCCGGCGGCTCGCTGGACATGCTGCTGCTGTCCTCGTCGCTGTACGCGAACTTCAACCCGAAGTTCACCGCTGTCTCGGTGCCTTACCTGTTCGACGACACCGCGCAGCTGCGCGGCTACCTGGCCGGGCCGCTCGGCCAGGAGCTGCTGTCCGACCTGAATGCCATCGGCATCCGCGGACTGGGCCTGTGGCAGCGGCCGTTTCGCCAGATGACCAACTCGCGGCGCCCGATTACCGGTCCGCAGGATCTGGCGGGCATGAAGTTCCGGGTGCCCAACAACCCGCTGTGGGTGGACTTCTTCGGCAAGGCCGGTGCCGTGCCCACACCCATGGCCTTCGGCGAGGTCTACAACGCGCTGCAGCTGAAGGTGGTCGATGGCCAGGAGAACCCGATCAACATCCCCGTGACGGCCAAGTTCTACGAAGTCCAGAAGTTCGCGACGCTGTCCAACCACATGGCCGACGCCTGGGTGCTGGGCATCAACCCGGCCAAGTTCAATGCGCTTCCCGAGGCGCAGAAGCAGGCCCTGCAGGCCGCCGCGACCGAGGCCGAGGCCTGGAAGTTCGCCAACGACAGTGCGGACCATGCCAAGTCGGTGGAGTTCCTCAAGGGCAAGGGCATGCAGATCAACACGCTCACCCCCGAGCAGCAGCAGAGCTTCGTCAAGCTCTCGCGGGAGTTGTACCCGCGATTCGCAACCTTGGTGAAGGACGCCGCCTTCTTCGACAAGACGCTGAACAGCGTCGGCAAGAAGTAGGCCGCTGAGTGACCAGCCTGATGCCGTCGCACCGGGTGGCGCCTTCGCCGGCGCAAGCTCCCGGCCCCGCGCCCTCGTCCATTCCCCACGTCCTCCCAATGAACGCCGACACCTGCACGCCAGCCCCAGCGGCCTGGCCCTCCCGGGTCATGGAGTGGGTGCTGCGCCTGAGCATGGCCGGCATCGTGCTCGTAGTGCTGCTTCAGATCGCTGGCCGGCTGGGTGGTCGCCCCTTTCCCTGGACCGAGGAGCTGACGCGCGCACTCTTCATCTGGATGGTGTTCATCGGCATGGCGGCCAGCATGCGTCGAGCCGATGCGGCCCGCGTGACGGTGGTGCTGCAGTGGCTGAAGCGCCCCATCCGGCGTCTGGCCCTGCCCGTCTACGCGGTGGCCTGCATCGGCTTCTTCTCGCTGATGGGCTGGACCGGCATCGGCATGGTCCGCCAGCAGGTGATGATGAACGAGACCATCGCGACGCTCGGCTGGCCGAGCTGGGTCATCGGGGCGGTGATCCCGGTGTCGGCGCTGGTGGCCATCGTCTGCACGCTGGCGTCGCTTCGCGACAGCGGTGCCGTCATTGCCGGCGAAGAGGAGGGCGCGCCATGAGCATCACCCTGCTGCTGGTCTTCCTGGCGCTGGCCGCGCTGGGCGTGCCCCTGGCCATCGGGCTGGGGCTTGCGAGCGTGTGCGCCATCGTTATGTTCAGCTCCACGCCGGTCAGCGTGTTGTCCGAGAGCATGTTCTCGGCGATGAATTCCTTCCTGCTCGTGGCGGTGCCCTTGTTCCTGCTGGTGGGCCAGCTGATGGAGCGCGGCGGCGTGGCCGACCGCATCTTCGATTTCGCCCATGCGGCAGTGGGCTGGCTGCCCGGCGGCATGGGGCATGTGAACGTCGCCTCGTCGGTCGTGTTCGGCGGCATCTCCGGGTCGTCCGTGGCCGACATCGCCTCGCTGGGCGCGGTGGAGATCAACGCCATGGTCAAGCATGGCTATGACAAGGGCTATGCGGTGGGCATGACGCTGGCGACGTCGACGCTGTCGTCCATCATCCCGCCCTCCATCCTGATGGTGCTGGCGGGCTCAATCGCGAGCCAGTCCATCGGCTTGCTGCTCATCGGCGGCCTGGTGCCAGGCCTGTTCATCGCTGCCATGCTGATGGCCTACAACCACCTCTACAGCGTGCGCCGTGGCGTGGCGCCGCCGACGCCCTTCGTCATGGCCCGGCTGCTTCGCGCGGGCCTGCGGGCGATCCTGCCGATGCTGACCCCGGTCATCCTGATGGTGGGCATCCTCGACGGGTTCTTCACGCCCACCGAAGCCGCCGTGATCGCGGTGGTCTACACCGCGGTCATCGCTGGGGTGTTCTACCGCACGATCAAGCTGCCGGACATCGGACCGATGCTGTCGGAGACCGCCCGCACCGCGGGCAACATCCTCTTCATCGCCGCCACCGCCAAGCTGGCGGCCTGGGTGTTCGCCTTCGACGGCCTGCCGGTCAAGGTGGCCGAGGGCCTGTCGGTGCTGACCTCAAGCCCCACCGTGGTGATGCTGCTGATCTTCCTGTTCCTGATCGTGGTGGGCATGTTCATGGATGCCATCGCGGCCATGTTCATCCTGATCCCGGTGCTGCTGCCGCCCGCCGTGTCGCTGGGCGTGGACCCCATCCACATGCTGGTGGTGATGGTCATCACGCTGACGCTCGGGCTGGTGACGCCGCCGGTGGGGGTATGCCTCTTCGCCGTGTCCAAGGTCTCGGGGCTGAGCATCGAGCAGGTGGTGCGCGGCTCCACCGGGCCGGTGTCCATCCTGGTGGTGGCCATCCTGGCGCTGGTGCTGTTTCCGGCGCTGGTGATCGGGCCGCTGAAGCTGCTCGGCCTTTACTGAAGCGTGGATGGCGCGGTGAACATGAAGCTGGTCGTGATGGGCGTGGCGGGTTGCGGCAAGTCGAGCCTCGCTGCTGCCTTCGCCCGCGCCGGGGGCCTGTCGATGGTCGAGGGCGACGCCTTCCACAGCGCCGCGAGCGTGGACAAGATGCGCGGCGGCATCGCCCTCACCGATGAAGACCGTGCAGAGTGGCTGGTCCGTCTGGGGGCGGAGCTGGGCTCGCGCGACGAAAGTGTCGTGCTCACCTGCTCGGCGCTTCGCCGCAGCTACCGCGACCGCCTGCGAGCCGCCTCACCGGGGCTGCAGTTCGCCTACCTCGAGATCGACCCGGCTACTGCCCTCTCCAGGGTGATGTCCAGGGAGTCGGAGCACTTCTTCTCTCCGGGGCTGGTGGACAGCCAGTTCGCCGCGCTCGAGCCCCCAGTCGGGGAAGACGGCGTGCTGCGCCTGCAGGCCACCCAACCGCTGGCCGAGCTGCTGGTGCAGCTGCGGGCGTGGTGCGACTTGAAGGGAGTGGCACTGCAGAGTGCTCGGGGCGATTGAGTGGTGGGGGGTGAACGGCGCGCGTGCGGTCTTGGCGGTGGTGACCCCCCGACCCGCTCAGGTGAACGACCTCAGCGCCTTCCCCGGATCGCAGGCGTCGGCCGGCTGCGGATGCCGGCCAAGCTCGATCAGCCTGCGTGCGGCCATGTGATCGACCGGTGCGTTCACGCTCTCGACACACACGAGGCGATTGCCCTCGTAATGCAGCAGCGAGAAGCTGGACGGACCCGCGCCGGGGCGTCGGTGGGTCACGGCGCTGGGATCCAGCAGACCGACCATCTGCAGCCGTAGAGCCCCCTGCTCGGACCAGAACCAGGGTACTGGCCTGTAGTCCAGCTCGCCGCCCAGGATCGAGGATGCTGCCACCCGGGCCTGGTCGTTGGCGTTCTGCACCGACTCAAGCCGAATGCGCGCCTCGCGTCGGACCCAGGGGAATGCCGCCACATCGCCGATGGCAAGGATTCTTGGATCGCTTGTGCGCATCCGAGCGTCGACCTCAATGCCGTTGCCGCAGACAAGCCCCGCCTGCTGGGCCAACGCCTGCGCCGGGATGGCCCCCATGCCCAGCACGAGCAGTTCCACCGGCTCCAGTCGCCCGTCGGTCTCGACCGCGGTCACCCGCCCGCCGGCGACCGTGAAGCCACGGGCGGCTTCCCCCAATCGCACGTCGATGCCAGCAGCGCGGTGCACCTGCAGCACGTGCTCGGACAGCGTCGCGGACACCGATCGCATCAGCAGTCTCGGCGCGGCTTCGAGCACCGTGACCGCCTTGCCGAGCATCCGTGCAGTGGCCGCCACCTCCAGACCGATGAAGCCGCCTCCCAGCACGGTCACCGACGATGCGGCCACGAGCTGCTCGCGCAAGGACCGCGCATCGGCCGCCGTGCGCAGCACCGCCACATTGGCGATCCCGGGGGCCAGCGCCGCCGGCCGGCGCGGCTCGGCGCCGGGGGCCAGCACCAGCCAGTCGTACGGCAGGTCACCCCCCGACGTCAGCCGCACCCGACTCCGGACCCGGTCGATCGACGTCACCGCATCACCCAGGTGCAACGTGATGCCGGACTGTTCGAACCAGCCGGCCGCACGGTGGAGCGAGGCGACTTCCCCGTCCTGCTTCAGGAACGATTTCGACAGCGGCGGCCGCTGATAGGGCAGCTCGGGCTCGGCGCACACCAGATGAATGCGGGTGCCCTGCCCTGCGTCCACCAGCGCGGCACACAGCTGGACGCCGGCGTGCCCCCCGCCGACGATGACGATGGGTCCGTCCATGTCGGACTTCAGACGGGCTCGTCGGCCGCAGCACCCCGGGCGCGCCGACGGCGACCCGCAGGCAGGTGCTGCACGACGTAGTCGGCAGTGGCCGTCTCGACCGCGGGCAGGTTCTCGTGCAGCCTGCGCAGCAAGCCGATCAGCGTCTCACGCTCGCGGTCGTCCAGCACCGACAGGAAGGCGGCTTCGCGAGCGAGTGCCACGCCGCGGATCTTGTCGTGCAGCGCCCGGCCCTTGCGGGTGAGCGTGGCCATGCGCACGCGCCCGTCGCTCGCATCCAGCGTCACGGCGATCAGGCCCTTGGCCTGCATGCTCTTGAAACAGCGGCTGACCGACGCCTTGTCCATGCCGATCACGCGCGACACCTGCTGTGCGGAGATCGATCCCTGGATGGCGAGAAGCACCAGGCACCGCCAGGTCTCGATGCCGACGTCGAACAACTCCAGGTAGGCCTGCGAAGCCCCGCGGGAGAGCTTGTTGGCAATCCAGGTCAGGAAGCCCGGGACATAGCGTTCAAGGTCAATGACGCCGGAGTCCGGCACGGGTGCTTCGTCCTCGGGATCGGCGGCTGCCGTGGCAATCACTGCTGGCTCTCCGGCAGTTGCACGGTCAGCCCGTCGAGGTCGGCGCGGAGCTTGATCTGGCATGACAGGCGGCTGGTGGGTCGACGCTCGCTGGACGTGCACTCGAGCATTTCCAGCTCGTTGGCCAGCGGCGGCGCGAGTTTGCCAGCCCAGGCCGGGTCGACGTAAACGTGGCAGGTGGCGCACATGGCCGATCCGCCGCATTCGGCCACGATGCTTCGTACGCCGGCACCGGTGGCGACCTGCATCAGCGACACGCCGACCGGTGCCTCCAGTCGCTGGAGCTTGCCATCGGGGTGCATCAAGACGATTTCGAGCATGGTCGGGTGCAAGGGGATTTCAGGCGGAAGTCACGCCGGTGTGAGGCGCAATGGCAAGGTGTCCAGTGCGCGCAACGTGTTGTTGAGACGTCGGGTGTGCGGACCGGTCGGTTCGATGCGGGCGACGCGCCGCGCGATGACCGAGAGGATGAGTTCGCCTTCGAGGCGTGCCACCGCCTGACCGACGCAACCATGGATGCCCGAGCCAAGCGCCATGTGACCAGTGGGACGGCGCTCGATGTCGTAGCGGTCAGGGTCGGGCCATTTGCGTGGGTCACGGTTCGCTGCAGCCAGCATGCACAGCACCTTGGTGTCCTCGGCCACCGCGTGGCCCGCGATCGTGGTGTCGCGCGCGGCGGTGCGGAAGAAGGTCTGGGCGGTGGACTCCCAGCGCAGCGCCTCCTCGAAGGCCGGGCGCGCGAGCGTCGGGTCGGCGCGCAGTTTCGCGTACTGGTCTGGGTTCTGCGCCAGCGCAAACAGCGCATTGCCCAGGCCGTTGATCGTGGTGTCGACTCCGGCCGACAGGAATGACCTCACCAGCATCGGCGCCTGCTCGTGGGTGATCTCGCCGGCGTCGGCGGCCTGCCAGATCTGGTCGCCGAAGCCACCGGGGCGCAGGTGTTCGCGCTGGCAGTGCGCCATGATCCAGGCGGTGACCGATGCGAACCGGGCGGCGCTCTTCTCGAACAAGGCGTTGCGAGGCCCCATCGAGTTGAACACCATGTCGCCGTAGACCAGCAGGTTCTCGCGACCGTCGTCGCCTACGCCCACTGCGTCCGGGAAGACCTTGAGCGGATAGCGCTGGGCGAGGTCACCGATGCCGTCGATCGTGCCCTGCTGCACGCAGGCGTCCACCAGCCGCTCGGCCTCTGCGGCGAACACCGGCCGGATCTGCTGCATGACCTTGGGGCTCAGGATGCGCGAGAGCACTGCCCGTGTGGTGGTGTGCAGCGGCGGATCCGCTTCCAGGATGAGGCTGCGAGGACGGAACGGCGTCTCGCGGTTGAAGTTCGCGAGGCCCACGCCCGCGCCCGAGATGAAGGTGTCGTGATCGTTGAGCACCGCATGCACCTGTTCGTGACGCGCGCAGGCCACCAGCGTCGGGTAGCCCGCCAGCCGCACCACGGGTCCGGCCTCGCGCATGCGTTCGTGCATCGGATACGGGTCGGTCAGGTTCTCCGGTGCGTAGGGATCGACGCCCAGAACCGGGATGTCGACGACAGGATCAGCCATGGCGGCTCCTCGGGAAGGCAGTGGGGAATGGGGTGCTGGTGTCGCGCGTCAGTGCACCGCGACGCCGACCAGGCGTTCGAGAGTCGCGTGGTCGTTCGCGAGCGCAGTGGCATCGTCTTCGTGCGCGACCGTGCCGCGCTCGAGAACAACGGCACGGTCGGCGTAGCCCAGGGCCTCCTGCACCTGCTGCTCCACGATGACGACGGTCATGCCCTGGATGCGCCGGAAGGCGACGAGGAGTTCCCCTCGGATCAGCGGTGCCAGACCCTCCAGCGGCTCGTCGAGCAGCAGCAGGCGGGGCTGGCCCAGCAGCGCCCGCGCCACCGACAGCATCTGCTGCTCGCCGCCGGACAACTGCATGCCGCCATTGCGGCGCCGCTCGGCCAGGCGCGGGAAGAGCGCGTACGCTTCTTCGACGGCGGAGCGGGGGCGCCCCTTGAGCCCGGCGACCAGGTTCTCCTCGACGGTGAGCGACGGAAAGACGTCGCGGGTCTGCGGCACGTAGCCGATCCCCAGATGGGCCCGCTCGTGCGGCTGCAGCCGCGCCAGGTCTCGGCCGTCGAACCGGATGGTGCCTGCGCGCATCGATGCCAGACCCATCACCGCGCGCAGCATCGTGGTCTTGCCGACACCGTTGCGGCCGATCACCGCCAGCCGGTCGCCGGTCCTGACCTGCAGGTCCAGGCGATCGAGCACGGTGACCGGGCCGTATCCCGCAACGACACCCGACAGGGTCAGCAACGCGTCGGCCATGGTCAGTGCCCCAGGTAGGCCGCGCGCACGCGGTCGTCGCGTCGGATGGCGTCCGGCGGGCCATCGGCGAGCACGGCCCCCTCGGCGAGCACGACGATGCGGCGTGCGAAGCGGAACACCAGGTCCATGTCGTGCTCGATCAGCAGCACCGCGAGCTGCGCCGGCAGTGCATCGAGCGCGGACAGCAGCCGCTCGCCGTCGCCCTTGGGCACGCCCGCCATCGGCTCGTCCAGCAGCAGCACCGACGGCTTGAGCGCGAGGGCCAGCGCCATCTCGACCAGTCGCTGCTCGCCGTAGGCCAGTTGCTGCGTCGGCGTGGCGGCCACCGCACCCAAGCCCAGCGAGCCGAGGATGAAGCGGGCCTCGTCGGAGAGGGCCGGATAGCCGTCGATCGACCGCCAGGCCCGGCCAGTGAGGCCTTCGCGCTCGAAGAGCGCGAGCTCCACCTGGCGCTGCAACGGCAGGTGCTGCGCGAGCGTCGTGATCTGGAAGGTGCGGGCCAGCCCAGCACGCACCCGCTGCGCCTGGTCGAGCCGGGTGATGTCCCGGCTGCCCAGGTGGATGGTCCCGGCCGACGGGGCGAGCGCACCGCTGATCAGGTTGATCAACGTCGTCTTGCCCGCGCCGTTGGGGCCGATCAGGGCCAGGCGGTCGCCCGGCTGCAGGGCGAGCGAGACGTCGCGCGTGACGTGCAATCCGCCGAAGCGCTTGTCCAGGCGTTCGATGCGCAGCGCGGTCATGAACGCCCCCGTGCCGCCAGCGCGGGCACGCGGCCGCGCAGCCAGGCCCATGCCTTGCCGGGCGGCAGCAGCACGACGGCCATCAGCGCACCGCCCACCACGAACAGCCAGTGGTAGGGGTTGATGGACGAGGCCGTGTGATGCAACAGGGTGAACACCAGCGCGCCGACGAGGGCGCCGTGGAGCCGCCCCGCGCCGCCCAGCACCAGCATCACCAGCAGCTCGGCCGACAGCGCGAACGACAGGCTGTCGAGACCGACGATGGCGTTCGTCTGCGCCGACAACGCGCCCGCCGCGCCAGCCAGTGCGCCGGCCAGGGTGTAGACCGCCAGCAGGCGCGCGATGACAGGCGTGCCGAGGGCTGCCATGCGTGCCCTGTTCTCGTGGATGCCGCGCACCGCAAGGCCGAACGGCGAGTCCACCACACGGCGGGCGACGTAGTAGCCGATCACCAGCACGATGAGCGCGTACAGGGCTCCGGTGCGACCGAACAGGTCAAACTCGAAGCGCCCCAGAAGCGGCGCCATCGTGAATCCCGACAGCCCGTCGTCGCCGCCGGTGATGCCGCGGAAGGTGTGTGCCAGTTGCAGCACGATCTGGCCCACGGCGACCGTGAGCATCAGGAAGCTGAAGCCTTGGTAGCGCAGCAGGAAGGCACCCGACGCGAGCGCCGTCACGGCGCCTGTGCCGATGGCGGCGACCATGCCCACCAGCGGGTCGGCCGTGACGCGCAGCGCCAGGATGCCCGCGGTGTAGGCCCCCACGCCGAAGAGCGCGGCATGGCCGAGCGTGGGGAGACCGGCGACACCCACCACCAGGTCCAGCGACAGGACCAGCAGCATCATGATCGCGATTCGGGTCAGCAGGCCGAGTTGGTCGGGCAGCAGCCACCAGGCTACGAGGCCCGCGACGAGCAGCACCAGCGGGGCCCGCCAGGCGGGTGCACATCGCGGCGCGCTGGCGACATCGCCGAGCCGGTTGGCGGCAGGATCGAGACTCATCGGCGAAGCAGTCCATTGGGACGCCAGGCGAGCAGCACCGCCATGGCGACGAAGAAGGGCAGACTTCCCCAGCCGGAGGCCAGGTACTTGCTCGCTGTCTCGACCGTACCCAGCAGAACTGCCGCAGCCAGTGAGCCGCCGATGCTGCCCATGCCGCCCACCGCCACCACCACGAGCACCAGCACCAGGTACTTCAGCGCGTAGTAGGGCTCCAGCGGCATCAACTCGGCACCGAGTACGCCGCCAAGGCCTGCCAGGCCGGCACCCACGGCGAAGCTCAGGCACTGCACGCGGCGGATCGGTATGCCGAGGGTGCCCGCGGTGTCGGGGTTGTCGACCGCCGCCCGAAGCCAGACGCCAAACCGTGTCCGACCGACGACCCAAGTCGCTGCGATGGCAACGGCGACGCCCGCGCCAATGACGAGCAGCCGCTGCGCCGGCAGCGTGCGAAAGCCCAGGTCCACCGGCTGCACGAGCGACGGCGGCAGCGGGATCAGCTGCACCTGTGGCCCGGCGATCGCGTTGATGCTCGCGATCAGAAAGAAGCTCAGCCCGATGGTGAATAGCACCTGCTCGAGCTCTGGTCGGCGGTACAGGTGGCGCAGCACCAGCGCCTCCAGCGCCGCGCCCAGCGCAGCCACCGCCAGCACGCCCGCCACCAGTGCGGCGGCGAAGTGCAGGCCGGCCTCCCTCGCGAGCCAGGCGGTGGCATACCCGCCGATCATCGCGAACGCCCCGTGGGCGAGGTTCACGAAACGCATGAGCCCGAGCGTGACCGACATGCCCACGGCGATCACGAACAGCACCATGCCGTAGGCCAGGCCGTCGATCGCGATGTTGGCGAGCAGCTGCATTGGCCGGTCCGTGGATGAAGGGGCTCTGGCTGGGCGGCTTACTTCACGTCGAAGCCGTGATCGGTCTGCTGACCGAAGTTCTGCACCTCGCGGTTGACCAGCAGGCCACCCGCGCGCTCCACTTTGCGCAGGTAGACGTTCTGGGTCATGTGGCGCGTGCGTGGGTCAATGCTGACCGGCCCCCGCGGGCTTTCCCACTGCAGGCCCTTGGCAGCGACGATCGCCTTGGCGCCGTCGCGCTGGCCGCCGGTGGCCTCGATCATCTTGTGGATCACGAACATTCCGTCCCACGCGCCGACGGTGGCGTAGTTGACGATGCCTTGCGGATCGCGCTTGCGCACGGCGTCGACGAAGGTCTTGTTGGCGGGCGAATCGCGGGCGCCGCTGTAGTGGAAGGCGGTGGTCAGACCGAGGGCACCGTCGCCGAACTTCTGCAGGTCGAACTCATCGGTCTCGGCGGTGCCAAGGAACTCGATGCCGGCCTGGCGCAGGCCATTCTCGTTGTAGGCCTTGACGAAGCCGAGGTTGGGCGGACCGCCTGGCAGGAAGGTGTAGACCGCTTGCGCGCCCGAGGCCTTGATGCGCTGCACGAACGGGCCGAAGTCGGTGGTGCCGATCGGCATGCGGATGCTCTCGACCACCGTGCCGCCCTGCCTGGCGAACTCGGCCTTGAAGGCGTTCTCGCCGTCGATGCCCGGGCCGTAGTCAGTGACGGCCGTCACCACGCGGCGGATGTTCTGCTTGGCCGCCCACTGCGCCAGCGGCACTGTCACCTGCCACAGCGTGTAGGAGGTGCGGATGCAGTATTCGCACTTCTCGGTGATGCTGGAGGTCGCGGCATTGAAGATCACCGTCGGTGTCTTGGACTGGTCGGCCAGCGGCGCGGCCGCGAGCGCATTGGGCGTGAAGACGAAGCCACCGAGGTAGTCCACCTTCTCGCGCACGATGAGCTCCTGCACGAGCGTGCGGGTCTGCGCCGGGTTGGGACCGCCCGTGTCACGGTAGACGAACTCGATGTCACGCCCGGCCAGCTTGCCTCCTTGAGACGCCACGTAGGCTTCTGCCCCGTTGCGGAACAGCGTTCCGTAGTGGGCAAAGGGCCCCGAGAACGGGCCCACGATGCCGACCTTGATCGTCTGCGCCACGACCGGTGTCGCGACGGTGAAGGCCATGGCGGTTCCAGCTGCCAGGGCGGCGAAGCGTGCTGTCAAGTTCATCGGTCGTCTCCGGGTTGCCGTCTCTGTGCTTTGGACGGTCTGTCAGGGTCGCCGGATGATCAAGCCCACGTGGTTGAGTTGTCAACTGGTTGGCATGCCAACCGTAGTCGGTGCTTTCCCTCCCCGGTGGGCCAGTGCTTGCTGCGGATCTCGGACTTCGCCTCGGGCTCGCGGTGATGGATCAGGACGTGCGAATGCACGCACGCACGCACCCGCTCGGGATGCGACGCCTGCACGGCGGCTTCTGCCGCGAGCGACAAAGCAAAACGCCCCGGCGAGCGTGACGTCTGGTGCTTCAACAGGCGCTGCGATGCGCTGGCCTGTCTTTTCCTGGTTGTTTCTGGTGCCGGTGAGAGGAGTCGAACCCCCGACCTTCGCATTACGAATGCGCTGCTCTACCAACTGAGCTACACCGGCACGAAGCCCGAAAGTCTAGCAGACGCCCGCTTTCACACCGGCTCGTCGCGAACCAGCGCGCGCAGGGCGTCCAGGCAGTCAGGGTCCAGGGCGGTGCCCACCTGGGCCTGCATGATCTCGAGCGTCCGGTCGATGGGCGTGGCGCCGCGGTAGGGGCGTTCGGCGTTGATGGCGTCGAAGATGTCGGCGGTGGTGATGATGCGGGTGGGCAGGGCGATCTGCTCGGCGCGCAGGCCCAGCGGGTAGCCACCGCCGTCCAGCCGCTCGTGGTGGGCCGCGGCCATGCGGGCCATGGCGCGCATGGGGCCGATGCGTCCCAGGATGGCTTCGGTGTACTCGGCGTGGCGGCGCACGGCGGCCCATTCTTCGGCGTCGAGCTTGCCGGGCTTGTCCAGGATGGCGTTGCTCACGCCGAGCTTGCCCACGTCGTGCAGCAGGGCGCCGCGGCGCAGGCTGCGGCGTTCGGCCTCGTCCAGGCCCAGGCGGCGGGCCATGCCATCGGCGATGCGGCCCACGCGGGCGCTGTGGCCGGCGGTGTAGGGGCTCTTGGCGTCGACGATGGAGCCGAAGGCCCGGGCGATGTCGTCCAGGTAGTCCTCGTCCAGCGGCCGCTCCTCGCGGGCCGGGTCCAGCGACAGCACATGCGCCTCCAGGTCGTCGCAGGGGCTGCCCAGCAGGGTCCAGAACCCGGGGTCGGCGGCGGCCTGGTCGAACGCGTCGCACAGGGCGGGGTCGAACCAGCGGCCCCGGCGGCGCTTCACTTCCTCGCGTGCGGCCTCGGGTCCGCCCCCGGTGTGGAAGACGTCCGCCACCTGGGCGAGCAGGGCCATGCGCGCGGCCAGCGGAATCGCCTCGCCGCTCAGGTGGCCGGGCCGGCCCGAGCCGTCCCAGTGTTCGTCCAGCGCATAGACGCCCTGGGCCACCGCATCGTCGAAGCGCAGCTGCCGGGCGATGTCCGCGCCCCGGCTGCAGCGGGTGACGATGAGCTCCTGGGCCATGTCGCCGCCATGGCGCAGCACCTGGCCGATGGCGCGCAGCTTGTCGGCCCAGCCGGCGGTGCGGCCGGTTTCGCGGAAGACGAAGCCCAGGGTGGACGGGAGGTCGGCGCCCACCGTCTTGAAGCGCTGCTTGAAGGCGAGGTCGTCGGTGAGGTAGAGCTCGCAGATGCGCGCGGCGTTGCTGCTGCAGCCCAGGTCCTTGAGCAGCAGCGTGTAGTAGAGCGTGCGGCGTTCCGCCGCCGCAAGGCCCAGCACCTCGGCCACCCGCATGCCGATGAAGCAGCAGCGCACGCAGTGGCCTTCGGGCTGGCCCTCGGTCATGTCCAGCGCATGGCTGAGCGCGGCCATCAGCTCGGCCAGGCGCAGGCCGGGCGCACCCGGGGCGGGCGGGTCGCAGCGGGGGGCGTCTGCAACGCCGGTGGAGGGCGAGGATTCGATCGCGGCGAGGCTCATGGACGCAGGGCCCGGCGCGCCGTGGCCGTCGACCGCGGAACACGCTGCAAGGGCAGATCGACGGGTTATCGGCCGTCTGCTGCGGACCTTGAATCGGGAGCGCGGTCAGACCGCGCGGCCATGCGCCACGCGGGCCACTTCGAGCACAGCCTCGGCGAAGGCCTCGGGTGCCTCCTGGGGCAGGTTGTGGCCGGCCCCGGCGACCACCCGGTGCGCCACGAGGCGGGTGAAGCGTCCGGTGGGCGGCTCGGTCGAGGGCAGCACCACGCCGTCGTCTGCGCCGTCCAGCGTGACCGCTGGCACCGGGATGGCCGGCTGCCGGGCGAGTGCAGCCTCCAGCGCGTCGTGGGCCGGGTCGCCCGCCACCACGCCATAGCGGTGTCGGTAGGAGTGCAGCGCGACGGCAACGAAGTCGGGGTGGTCCCAGGCGGGGGCGCTGCGCTGGAAGCTTGCCTCGTCGAAGGCCCAGGTGGGCGACCACAGCGACCAGCAGTAGCGGATGAAGGCCCGGCGGTCCTCGGCCAGCCCGCGCGCCCCGCGCTCGGTGTGCAGCCAGTACTGGTACCAGCGGCGGTGCTCCTCGTCGGGTGAGGCGGGCCGCGCCGAGCCGGGAATGTCCTGGATGTTGTACCGGTTGCAGCTCACCAGCCCACCCAGGCGCTCGGGCCACAGCGCCGCGGCCACGCAGGCGGCCCGCCCGCCCCAGTCGTAGCCGGCCACCACCGGGCGGTCCAGGCCGAGCGCGTCGATCAAGGCCAGCAGATCGGCCCCGAGGGCCGCCTGCTGCCCGGAGCGCATGGTCGTGGCGTCGACGAAGGCGGTGCCGCCGAACCCGCGCAGATGGGGCACCACAACGTCCAGCCCGGCGGCCGCCAGGCGCGGCGCGACCTCGCCGTAGGCGTGGACGTCATAGGGAAAGCCGTGCAGCAGCACGACCGGTGCGCCCCCCCGCGGCCCCAGCCGATGAAAGGCCACCTCCAGAACCCCTGCCCTCACCCGCTGCGGCGGGCCCAGGGGCTTGTCGTCGGGTGCGGGCTGGGGGAGGGGTGTCACGGCGGGCCTCAGCCCTGGTGATAGCCGGTGACGCGCTCGACTTCGTTCTTCGAGCCGAGCATCACGCTCACCCGCTCGTGCAGCTTGCCCGGCTGGATGTCCAGGATGCGTTGCTTGCCGTTGGTGGCCGCACCGCCCGCCTGCTCGACGATGAAGGCCATCGGGTTGGCCTCGTACATCAGGCGCAGCTTGCCGGGCTTCTCGGGCTCGCGCTGGTCCCAGGGGTAGAGGAAGACGCCGCCACGCGAGAGGATGCGGTGCACGTCGGCCACCATGCTGGCGATCCAGCGCATGTTGAAGTCCTTGCCGCGCGGGCCTTCCTTGCCGGCCAGGCATTCGTCGATGTAGCGGCGCACGGGCGGTGCCCAGTGGCGCATGTTGCTCATGTTGATCGAGAACTCCTTGGTGTCCTCGGGGATCTTCACGTCGCGCTCGGTGAGCAGCCAGGAGCCGGTCTCGCGGTCGAGGGTGAACATCGACACGCCGTCGCCCACGGTGAGCACCAGCGTGGTCTGCGGCCCGTAGACGCAGTAGCCGGCGGCGGCCTGCTGTCGGCCGGGCTGCAGGAAGTCCTCTTCGGCCACGCCGCGGCCGTGCCCCACCTTGCGCAGCACGCTGAAGATGGTGCCGATGCTCACGTTCACGTCGATGTTGCTGCTGCCGTCCAGCGGGTCGAACAGCAGCATGTACTCGCCCTGGGGATAGCGGTTGGGCACCACGTGGATGGAGTCCATCTCCTCGCTGGCCATGGCGGCCAGGTGCCCGCCCCATTCGTTGGCTTCGATCAGCACCTCGTTGGCGATGACGTCCAGCTTCTTCTGCACCTCGCCCTGCACGTTCTCGCTGCCTGCAGTGCCCAGCACGTCGCCCAGCGCGCCCTTGTTCACCTGGATGGCGATGTGCTTGCAGGCGCGGGCCACCACCTCGATGAGCAGGCGCAGCTGCGCGGGGATGTGGCCGTGGTCGCGCTGCTGCTCGACGAGGTACTGGGTGAGGCTGATGCGTTTCATGGCGTTCGCGGGCGGCGGGTAAATGCGTGGGCCGGGGCGTGGGCCGGGGCGTGGGCGGGTTGCGGAGACGATGCTGGCAGAAAGGCAGCGCTCGCGGGCGGCGGCCTCAGTCGGCCAGGGCCCGATTCAGGATTTCCTGCACGTCGGCGGACAGCCCCGGCGTGGCGGCAGCGCCCTGCAGCGCGCTGCGCGCGGCGCTGCGCCAGGGCTCGGCCAGCCGGGCCCAGCGGTCCATGGCGCGTGCCAGGCGTGCGGCCAGTTGAGGGTTGAGGGCGTCGATGGCCAGCAGCTGCTCGGCCCACAGGCGGTAGCCGGCGCCGTCGCGCCGGTGGAAGGCCGCCGGGTTGCCGTTGCACAGGGCCAGCACCAGGCTGCGCGCGCGGTTCGGGTTGCGCAGGCTGAAGTCCGGGTGCTGCAGCAGGGCCTTCACCCGATCGAACACCCGGCCTTCCTGCTCGGGCGCCTGCGCCTGCAGCGCGAACCACTTGTCGATCACCAGCGCCTCCTCGCGGAAGAGCGCGTGGAAACGTTCGAGCGCCGCGGCGGCCAGGTCGGCGTGGCAAGCCAGCAAGGCCTGCAGCGCGCCCTGGCGGTCGCTCATGTTGGCGGCGTCCTTGACCCGCTGGTAGGCGCGGCCGGGCCAGACGGGGTCGCCGCCGGCCACGCCGTGGCGGCACAGCAAGGCCAGTGCGAGGTTGGCCAGCGCCCGGCGCCCGGCGCTGTCCGGATCGGGTGAATAAGGGCCGCGCACTTCATGGGTGGCGAAGGCCTGCGCCCAGTCGGCGGCCAGCCGGGCGGCCAGTTCGTCCAGCGCGGCCTCGCGCACCTCGTGCAGGCCTTGCGGGTCGACCACCTCGCACTGCTCGGCGAGATAGGACTCGGACGGCAGCGTGAGGGCCAGCTCCTTCAGCGCCGGCGCCAGGTGCGGGTGCTGCAGGACGCCGCGCAGGCCGTCCAGCAGGTCGTCGCCCAGCACGGGCCCGTCCTCGCCGCGGGTGGCCCGGTCCGCCGCGGCCAGCAGGCGGCGCGTCATCAGGCGCTGGCCCGCCTCCCAGCGGTTGAACGCGTCGGCGTCGTGCGCCAGCAGCACCAGCAGGTCGGCATCGGACAGGCCGTCGTCCAGCCGAACCGGGGCGGAAAACCCGCGCAGCAGCGAAGGCACCGGCGCTTCGTCCAGGCCGGTGAAGGTCCAGCGGGCCGTGGCGGCGTCCAGCACCAGCAGGCGCTCGTGCGGGGGTGCGGCGTCGGCGGGGGCGTCGGTCGGGTCGTCGGCCAGTCGCAGCGGCAGCGAGCGGCCGCTGCGCCCGACCAGGCCGATCGTCACCGGGATCACCCAGGGCGCCTTGGCGGGCTGGCCGGGAGAAGGCTCGCCGTGCTGGCTGAGCTCCAGCGTGTAGCGGCCTTCCGCGGCGTCCCATTCGCCCCGGGCGCTCAGGCGCGGCGTGCCGGCCTGCGAATACCAGCGCGAGAAGGTGGGCAGCGTGCGGGCCAGCGCGCTTTCCGGGTTGGCATCGGCCACCGACTGCGCAAAGTCGTCCACCGTCACGGCCTGGCCGTCGTGGCGCTCGAAGTAGCGGGTCATGCCGCGGGCGAAGCCGTCGCGGCCCACCAGCGTCTGCATCATCCGCACCACCTCCGCGCCCTTCTCGTAGACGGTGGCGGTGTAGAAGTTGTTGATCTCCACGTAGCTGTCCGGCCGCACCGGGTGGGCCATGGGGCCCGCGTCCTCGGGGAACTGCATCGCGCGCAGCGAGCGCACGTCCTGGATGCGGCACACCGCCCGGGCGCTGGCGCCGGCGTCGAAGGGGTTGCCGTCGGTGGGCATGCGGCCGGCCATGTCCTGGCTGAACTCCTGGTCGCGGAAGACGGTCAGGCCTTCCTTCAGGCTCAGCTGGAACCAGTCGCGGCAGGTGATGCGGTTGCCCGTCCAGTTGTGGAAATACTCGTGCGCCACCACGCTCTCGATGCCGGCGTAGTCGGCGTCGGTGGCGGTGGCAGGGTTGGCCAGGACGTACTTCGTGTTGAAGATGTTCAGGCCCTTGTTCTCCATCGCGCCCATGTTGAAGTCGCCCACGGCGACGATCATGAAGCGCTCCAGATCGAGCGGCAGGCCGAAGCGGGCCTCGTCCCAGACGAGGGAGGCCACCAGCGAACGCATCGCGTGCTCGGTCTTGTCCAGGTCGCCGCGCCGCACCCAGATCTGCAGCAGGTGGTCGCGCCCGGCGCGGCTCCTGATGTGCTGCTCGCGGGCCACGAGATCAGCCGCCACCAGCGCGAAGAGGTAGCTCGGCTTGGGGAAGGGGTCGTGCCACTTGGCATAGTGCCGCCCGCCGTCCAGCTCGCCCTGCTCGACCAGGTTGCCGTTGCTCAGCAGCACCGGGTAGGCCTTTCGGTCGGCGCGCAGCGTGACGGTGTAGACGGCCATCACGTCGGGCCGGTCGAGGAAGAAGGTGATGCGCCGGAAGCCCTCGGCCTCGCACTGGGTGAACAGGCCCCCGCCGCTGGTGTAGAGGCCCGACAGCGCGGTGTTCTTCTGCGGGCAGCAGGTGTTGCGGATCTCCAGCTGGAACGGCCCTTCGGGCACGCCTTGCAGCGAGTCGATCACCAGTTCGTCGCCCTCATGGCGGAAGCTCACGCTCTCGCCGTTGACGAGCACGCGCATCAGGTTGAGCCCCTCGCCGTGCAGCCGCAGCGGCTGCGGCGCCACCGACGGGTTGCGCTCCAGCGTCATGCGGTTGATGACCACCGTCTTGGCCGCGTCCAGGTCGAAGCTCAGGTCGGCCGAGCGGATCCAGTAGGCCGGCGCGACATAGTCCTCGCGGCGGATCAGGGGGGCAGCGCCTTCACGGGCCATGTCGTTCTCCTCTTCGGGCGTCGGCTCAGACGCCCTGCTTAAGGCTGGCGTGGATGAAGGGGTCGAGGTCCCCGTCCAGCACCTTCTGGGTGTTGCTGATCTCCACGCCCGTGCGCAGGTCCTTGATGCGGCTCTGGTCGAGCACGTAGCTCCGGATCTGGTGGCCCCAGCCGACGTCGGTCTTGGTGTCCTCCAGCTTCTGCTGGGCTTCACGCTGCTTGCGCATCTCGTGCTCGTACAGGCGGCTTCGCAGCACCTTCCAGGCCTCGTCGCGGTTGCTGTGCTGGCTGCGGCTGCTCTGGCACTGCACGACGATGCCGGTGGGTATGTGGGTCAGGCGCACCGCCGAGTCGGTCTTGTTGATGTGCTGGCCGCCCGCGCCGCTGGCACGGAAGGTGTCGGTGCGCACGTCGGCCGGGTTGATGTCGATCTCGATGGTGTCGTCCACCTCGGGATAGACGAAGAGGCTGGCGAAGCTGGTGTGCCGGCCGCCCGCGCTGTCGAAGGGGCTCTTGCGCACCAGGCGGTGCACGCCGGTCTCGGTGCGCAGGTGGCCGAAGGCATAGTCGCCCTCGACCTTGATGGTGGCGCTGCGGATGCCCGCGCTGTCGCCTTCGCTTTCCTCGAGCACCTCGGTCTTGTAGCCCTTGCGCTCGCAGTACTTGAGCACCTGGCGCAGCAGCATGCTGGCCCAGTCGCAGGCCTCGGTGCCACCGGCGCCGGCCTGGATGTCGATGAAGCAGTTGGACGGGTCGGCCGGCTGGTTGAACATCCGGCGGAACTCGAGTTCCTCGACCTTGGCGGTGAGCGCCTTGACCTCGTCCTCGATGGCGGCGATGCCGTCGAAGTCGTCGTCGGCCCGGCTCATCTCGAAGAGCTCGGTGTTGTCCGACAGGTTGGATTCCAGGTGGTCGATGGTGCCGACCACGGTCTCCAACGTCTTCTTCTCGCGGCCCAGTTCCTGCGCCCGCTTGGGCTCGTTCCAGATGGCCGGGTTCTCCAGCGCCGCGTTGACCTCGTTCAGCCGAAGCGATTTGCGGTCGTAGTCAAAGATACCCCCGAAGAGCCTGCGTGCGCTGGCTCAGATCGACGAGGGCGTGGCCGATGGCGTTGATGTGTTCGATGTCCATGGCGGTGGGCTCTTGGCGGTGCAGGGGCGCGGACGGCGCCGAACCCACGAGTTTCTCACGCGGGCCAGACCCGCCCGGATGCACGTCGCAACCGGCCGCCATCGCGGCGGCACACCCCGCCTCGCTTTGTGCGCAGAGCCCCTGCTGGCCGTGGGGCGGGCGCCGGAGTGTGGTGGGCCGGGGGTAAGCCCGGGGGAGGTTTGCCCGTGAACAAGTCCACGTTGTCAGAGAGTCGTAAGCCCGTCTGAAAAGAGTCTCCTAGTCCCGAAGTACCCAGGTTACAGATGTCATGGGGACTGTCCACGTGCTGCCGTTCCAGGGGTTCTTTCGCAGTATCCCAGCGCGGTTTCATCTTTCATCCCGTGCGTTGCCGCGATCTGGCCGCGCCTCTTGACTCTTCTCGTCTCCCATGTTGCTGGTCGCCGCCGCCGTCAAGCTCATCGCCGAGATCGCCCTGATGGCGCTGCTCGGCCAGGGGCTGCTCGCCGTGCTCGCGGGCGACCGACGGCACGACAACTTCTTCTACAAGACCTTGCAGGTCATCACCCGCCCCTTCACCAGCCTGGCGCGCCTGATCACGCCGCGCGTGGTCGTGGACCGCCACATTCCCTTCGCTGCCTTCGCGATGGTGCTGGGCGCCTGGGTGTTCGCCACGATGGGCAAGGTGTCGCTGTGCGTGGACATCGCGCTGGCCTCTCAGATCTGCCGCTGAACACCGAACCTCACCCCGGGATGCCGCCATGACCCTCTCCGAACGCCTGGACCACCTGATGCTCAAGTGGCGGGCCATGGGCTGGCTGCTCGTGGGCCGTCCGGCTCAGGCCGAAGAAACGATGGGCGAGATGCTGCGGCGCTGGCCGGACGACGCCTATGCGCTGGCCAGCCGCGTGCATGTGCGCGCCCAGCGCGGCGACGCCGACGGCGCCATCGCCGACGCGCAGCGCCTGGTCGCCGCGCACCCGGCGCGCAGCGCCGCCGACTGGTTCAACCTCGGCTTCATGCTCGAGGCGCGCGGAGACCTGGACGCCGCCGAGCCCGCCTTCCGCCGCGCGGTCGAACTCGACCCCAAGCTCGACCGCGCCTGGTACGGCCTGGGCCTGGCGCTCATCCGCCAGCGCCGCTTCGACGACGCGGTGGCTGCGCTCAAGCGCACCACGCAGCTGCAGCCGATGAGCCCCTACGGCTGGTACCAGCTGGCCCGCGTCCACATGGACCGCGCCGAGCCCGACGAGACCCGCAAGATCATCCGCCACCTGAAGGACTTCGAGCCCAAGGTGGCCGCCCAGCTCGAACGCGAGACCGGCCTGACCGCCGGTTGAACCAAGAGGCCGGGGCTCGCGCTCCGGCTGAGACGAAGGACCGGCAGACCGCCGGACGACGACCCGAGCGGCCTTGCGGCCGCATCCACCGAGCCGGCGCCCTGCCGGGTATGACATTCAACAGGAGATGACTGATGCAGCTGACTGAGCGACATCACGAGTACTGGCGCAAGAACCTGAGGCTCACCTCAGTGCTTCTGGGCATCTGGTTCATCGTGTCCTTCGTCATGGTTTATTTCGCCCGCGACCTGAGCTTTTCCTTCTTCGGCTGGCCTTTCAGCTTCTGGATGGCCGCTCAGGGTTCGCTTCTGGTCTACATGGCCATCATCTGGTACTACGCGCGGACCATGAACCGCATGGACCAGGAACACGGCGTCGCCGAACTGGAGGCCTGACATGGCTGGAATGGCACCTGAATCGGGCGGTGGATTCATCACCGCCTCCGCGAACGCGGATTTCAAGAAGCAGCTGAACAAGGTCTACGCCTGGTACACCGGCGGCTTCTTCGCGTTCATCGTCGTCCTGGCCATCCTCGAGCAGATGGGTCTGCCCCGGAACTGGATCGGCCTGATCTTCCTGATCGCCACCGTCGGCCTGTACGCCGGCATCGGCATCATGAGCCGCACCTCGGATGCGTCCGAGTACTACGTGGCGGGTCGCCGGGTTCCGGCGATCTACAACGGCATGGCCACCGGCGCCGACTGGATGAGCGCAGCCTCGTTCATCGGCATGGCCGGCACGCTGTACCTCACCGGCTACGGCGGCCTGGCCTTCATCATGGGCTGGACCGGCGGCTACTGCCTGGTGGCGCTGTTCCTCGCGCCCTACCTGCGCAAGTTCGGCCAGTTCACCATCCCTGACTTCCTGGGCGCCCGCTACGGCGGCAACCTGCCGCGCTTCATCGGCATCCTGGCGGCCATCCTGGTGTCCTTCGTGTATGTGGTCGCGCAGATCTACGGCGTGGGCCTCATCACTGCCCGTCTGACGGGCCTGGACTTCACGGTGGGCGTGTTCGTCGGCCTGGGCGGCATCCTGGTGTGCTCCTTCCTGGGTGGCATGCGCGCGGTCACCTGGACCCAGGTGGCCCAGTACATCATCCTGATCGTGGCCTACCTGATCCCGGTGGTGTGGCTGTCCATCAAGCACACCGGTGTTCCCGTGCCCCAGGTGATCTACGGCCAGCAGCTGGCCAAGGTGACCGAGCGCGAGAAGCAGCTGCGCACCGACCCGAAGGAACTGGAAGTCATCCAGATCTTCAAGGACCGTGCCGCCGCCGCGGATGCCAAGCTGAAGGACGTGCCGGCCGCCATGGCCGCCGACCGTGCCGCCGCCGAGAAGAAGCTCGCGGACCTGCAGGCCGCCGGCGCCCCGGTGAAGGAAGTCCAGGACGCCGAGAAGGCGCTGGGCGCCCTGCCCAAGACCGAGGCCGACGCGCGCAAGGCCTACGCGGCCGCCAAGAGCGCCGCCGAGGCCCGCGCCCGACCGCTGGGTGGCATGCCCGCCCACGGCCAGGCGTTCGCCGGCAACCCGGACGGCACGCCGGCCGAGCAGAAGGCCTTCAACGACTCGCGTCGCAACTTCCTGGGCCTGGTGTTCTGCCTGATGGTGGGCACGGCCGCGCTGCCGCACATCCTGATGCGCTACTACACCACGCCGTCGGTGAAGGAAGCACGGGAGTCGGTGACCTGGTCGCTGTTCTTCATCTGCCTGCTGTACCTGACCGCCCCGGCCCTGGCCGTGCTGGTGAAGTACGAGGTCTTCAACGTGCTGGTGGGCACACCTTTCGACAAGTTGCCAGCGTGGGTGGGCAGCTGGGCGAAGGTCGACCCGAGCCTGCTGAGCATTGCCGACATCAACAAGGACGGCCTGCTGCAGCTGGGTGAAATGCGCCTGGGCGGTGACATCATCGTGCTGGCCACCCCGGAGATCGCAGGCCTGCCCTACGTGATCTCGGGCATGGTGGCCGCCGGTGGCCTGGCCGCTGCGCTGTCCACCGCGGACGGCCTGCTGCTGACCATCGCCAACGCGCTGTCGCACGACCTGTACTACAAGATGATCGACCCGAATGCGAGCACCTCGCGCCGGGTGGCCATCTCCAAGGGTCTGCTGCTCGTGGTGGCGCTGGCTGCGGCCTACGTGGCTTCGCTGAAGATCGCCGACATCCTGTTCCTGGTGTCTGCGGCCTTCTCGCTGGCTGCGGCGTCCTTCTTCCCGGCCCTCGTCTGCGGGGTGTTCTGGAAGCGCGCCAACAAGTGGGGTTGCGTGCTGGGCATGGTCTCCGGCCTGGTCATCACCTTCTACTACATGGCCACCACCCAGCCGTGGATGCGCGGCCTGTTCGGCGTGGAAGGCCCGATCGCCGACTACACCTGGTTCGGCATGGCCCCCATCGCCGCCGGCGTCTTCGGCGTGCCCCTGGCCTTCGCGGTGACCATCATCGTGAGCCTGTTGACCCCGGCCCCGAACAAGGAAGTTCAGGACCTGGTCGAGCACGTCCGCTACCCGGACCTCAAGCCCGCTCGCTGAACGGTGCCCAGCGCCCCCGGGCGCTGGACGCTGGACTCAGACGGCCCCCGGCTGCGCCCCTGGCGCGGTCGGCACCGGCCGAGCACACTCAAGCCCTGACCGGCAACGGTCAGGGCTTTTTCCTTTCCGGCTGAACCTTGCGGCCGAGCTTTCCGGCTGAGCTTTCCGGCCGAAGCTTGCCGCCCGGGCCAACCTGCATCGACGCGCCTGCCATGAGCTCCGAGCCTCCCCCGCCCCCCAGGCCCGGCCTGCCCGGCCCGGTCGCTGCCATCGGCCCGGCCCAGGCCTTGCGGCCGGAACTGATGCGCTTCCTGCCCTTCTCGCAGATGCCGCCCGAGCAGGTGGACCGGTGGATCGCCGCGTCGCGGCTGGCCTATTTCGCGCCGGGCGAGGTGCTGCTGTCGCCCGCTCAGGGCGCCGTGGCCGAACTCTTCTGGGTGCGGCGTGGCGAGGTGAGCGGCCAGCGTGGTCCGGCCGATGCGGCCGGTGCCTTCTCCCTGGGAGCGGGTGACGCCTTTCCGGTGGGAGCGCTCTTGGGGGCGCGGCCCGTCACCGCCACCTACACCGCACGCGAGGACGTGATGTGCCTGCTCACGCCGGCCGCCGCCGTGCGGGCCCTGGCCGACGAGTGCCCGGCACTGGCCGACTTCCTGACGCGACGCGTCCAGCAGTTCCTGGCGCTGTCCCAGCAGGCCTTGCAGGCGGCGTATGCGTCGCAGGCGCTGAGCGGGCAGTCGCTGGAGGCGCCGCTGTCAAACCTTACCCGCAAGACCCCGCTGTGCGTGCCGCCGCACACGCCGCTGGTCGACGCGCTGCGCGCGATGCAGCAGCGCCGGGTGGGCTCGGTGCTGGTGAGCGGCGGTGCGATAGCTGCGGGGGGAGGCAGCGCCGCCGAGGGCGAGCTCGCGGCGTCGGGCAGCGCCGCCGAGGGCGAGCCTGCGGCTCCGGGCCCTGTGGCGGGCATCCTCACGCGCCACGACATCCTCGAGCGGGTGACGCTGGCCGGTGTGCCGCTTCACCGGCCCATCGCCACGGTGATGAGCCAGCCGGTGCAGGTGCTGTCGGAGCGCCACACCGCGCTGGATGCTGCGCTGCTGATGGCCCGCCAGGGCATACGCCACCTGCCCATCGTCGACGACGCGGGCGCCCTGGTGAGCATCGTCTCCGAACGCGATCTCTTCGCCCTGCAGCGGCTTAGCCTGCAGCACCTGGGCGGCGCCTTGCGCTCGGCCTGCGACCTGCCCGCGCTCGTCTCGCTGGCGACGGACATCCGCCGCTATGCCCGACAGTTGCTCGGGCAGGGCGTGAGCTCGGCCCAGTTGACCGGCTTCATCAGCCACCTGAACGACACCCTGACCGAGCGCTGGGTCACGCTGGTGGCGACGCGCCACGGCCTGGACCTGTCGAGGGCCTGCTGGCTGGCCTTCGGTTCCGAAGGCCGCGAGGAACAGACGGTGTCCACCGACCAGGACAACGGGCTGATCTTCGAGCCCGATGTCGCCGATCTCCCCGATGTCTCCGATGTCCCCGGTGCGCCCGGTGCACCGGTCACCCCCGGCGCGGCCGCCGCAGACCCGGTCGAGGCGCAGCGCCAGCGCTGGCTCGCGATGGCCCGGGAGGTCAACCAGGGCCTGGCCGAATGCGGCTACCCGCTGTGTCGCGGCGGCATCATGGCGTCCAACCCCGAGTGCTGCCTGACCCCCGCCGAATGGTCCGACCGCTTCAGTGGCTGGATGGCCCACGGCGCGCCGGATGACCTGCTCAAGGCCAACATCTTCTTCGACCTGCGGGCGGTGACCGGCCGCGTGGAACTGGCCACCGCGCTGCGCGCCCAGTGGATGCGGGAGGCCGCGGCCTTGCCGCGCTTCATCAAGCAGATGGCCGACAACACCCTGCGCAACCGCATCCCGCTGCACTGGCACGGCGGCATCGACACCCAGCGCCTGGCAGGGCGCGAGGCGCTCGACCTCAAGCACCAGGGCAGTGCGCTTTTCGTCGATGTGGCGCGTCTTTATGCGCTGGCGCGGGGGCTGGCCGCCACCGGAACCGCGCAGCGGCTGCTGCAGGCGGGCCAGGCGCTGGGCGTGGCGGCCCATGAGCGCGAGGCCTGGGTCAGTGCCTTCGAGTTCGTGCAGGCCCTGCGCCTGCGGGTGCAGCTGCCGTCGGTCGAGGCGACGACCGACCTTCCCGACGGGGCCGGGCCGAACACGCTCTTCCTGGACGGGCTCAACGACATCGACCAGCGCATGCTGAAGGAGTCGCTGCGGGTGGCCCGCCGACTGCACCAGCGCGTGGCACTCGACCATGGGCGACTCTGAAGGCCCCACCATCCCCGGTCCCGGCCCGGATTCCGGTGCCATCCCGGATGCCGGCGGCTGGTGGCGACGCTGGATGCGGCCGTCGCCCGAAGGCGCGGCCACCCGGGCCGTGTCGGCGCCGACGCGCTGGGTGGTGCTGGATGTCGAGGCCACGGGGCTGGATGCCCACCGCGACCGCCTGCTCGCGGTGGCGGCCGTGGCGGTGCGGGTGCCGGGCCCTGGCAGCGGCAGCGGCGGCCAGGGGCGTGCGGAGATCGTTCTCGGCGATGCCTTCGAATGCGTGCTGCGCGAAGACCCGTCGGCACAGCCGCCGCTGGGCGACCAGGCCCGCGCGAACATCCTGCTGCACGGCATCGGCCTGGGAGAACGTCGCCGCGGGGTCGATCCACTGCAGGCCATGCAGGCGCTGCAAGGCTGGCTGGCCGGCGCACCCGTGCTCGGCTTTCACGTGGCCTTCGACGAGACGCTGCTGCAGCGCCAGCGGCGGGTTCTGGGCCTGCCGCCGCTGCGACAGCCCTTCGTCGATCTCGAGCATGTCGCGCAGGCGCTGATGCCGCAGGCGGGCGGCCGCTCGCTGGACGACTGGATGGCGCGCCTGGGGGTGCAGTGCGCCGAACGCCACCGGGCCGCGGCCGACGCACTGGCCACCGCCGAGGTGCTGCTGCACCTGTGGCCCGCGCTGCGGCGCGAGCAAAGGGGCCCGGCCGTCGGTCTGGCTGACCTGCAGCGCCTGGCGCGGGCACGCAAGTGGCTGGCCGGGCCCGCGCGTTGACCACCGGGTCGACACGCCGCGGCACCGGCCGAGCCTGCCGGCTGCCTCAGCGGTCCAGGAAGGTGTCGATCAACGCAGCCAGTGCCTCGGGCTGGTCGTGGTGCAGCATGTGGCCGGCGGGAGCCAGGCGATGCCGCTCGACCTGCCGGACCACCGCCAGTCGGACCTCGAACTCGTGTCGCAGGTAGCGGCTGCCCCACCACTGGCCCATGTCGGTGAGGTCGCCATCCACCCACAGCGTGGGCGCTTCGATGCGCGCCCAGGTGGCCAGCACCTCCTCGACCCGGTACAGCGTGGGGTTCACATGCTTGTGGGCGGCCTCGCCCAGGATGTGCCAGCGGGTTCGGCCTTGCTCGTCGGTGCGCGCTTCCGACCAGCGGCCGGCCAGCCACAGCGCACGGTCGGTTCGCAGGCGCGGGTTGTTCTGCCGCAGCCAGTCGGCCACCGCTTCGAGCGAGGCGTAGTGGCGCATGCGGGCCGGGTTGCGCAGTTCGTCCAGCCAGCGCGACAGCCGCTCGGGCGCCTGCTCGGGCCGCGTGGCCGGCATGCCGAAGCCCTCCAGGTTCACCAGCCGCCTGACCCGCGCGGGGCGCACGCCCGCGTAGATCATGGCCACATTGCCGCCCATGCTGTGGCCGAGCAGGTCCGCCGGTGCATCCGGGCTCACCTCGGCCAGCCAGGCGTCCAGGTCGCCCAGGTAGTCGGGGAACCAGAAGGTGTCCGCACCGCTGTGGCTGTGTCCGAAGCCCCGCCAGTCGAGTGCGACCACGCGCACGCCGGGCTGCAGCGAATCGACGACGAACTGGAAGGAGGCCGCCACGTCCATCCAGCCGTGCAGCATCACCAGCGTGGGGCGATGGGCGTGGGCCGGGCCTTCGGCGGGCCATTCGAGCCAGTGCTGGCGCAGGCCGCGCAGCATGCTGAAGCGGGATCGGGCGGGGCGGCGCACCTGCAGCGGCGGCGCCGGCTGAGCGTCAGTCCCGGCTGAGGGTTCCGGTGAGGGTTCGGGCATGCCGGCACTGTAGCGAGGCGAGGGACGGTCCTGGAAACGCTGGCGATGCGCTGCAAGGCCCGCGGCTATCCTTGAACCCTCGATCACAGGACAGACGATGACTGCAGCCACCTCCTCCATTCGCGACCGTCGCGTCGCCCTGGGCACCAGCGACCTGCGCGTCACACCCATCTGCCTGGGCACCATGACTTTCGGCGAGCAGGTCGACGAGGCCACCGCCTTCGGCATCCTCGACCGGGCCGTCGAGCGTGGCATCGACTTCATCGACACCGCCGAGATGTATTCGGTGCCGGCCCGCCGCGAAACCTTCGGCGCCACCGAGACCATCCTGGGCCGCTGGTTCGCCGCCCGCCCGGGCGTGCGCCAGCGCGTGGTGCTGGCCACCAAGGTGGCCGGCCCGTCGCGCAACATGGACTGGATCCGCGACGGTGCGTCCGACCTCCGCCCCGAGCACATCCGGCAGGCCTGCGAGGCGAGCCTGGTGCGGTTGAAGACCGACGTCATCGACCTCTATCAGATCCACTGGCCCAACCGCAACGCGCCCATCTTCGGCGGCATCTACTTCGACCCCGCCAAGGACCGCGAGCAGACCTCCATCCTGCTGCAGCTCGAGGCTCTGGGCGCGCTGGTGCGCGAAGGCAAGGTGCGCCATGTGGGCCTGTCCAACGAGACGCCCTGGGGCGTGTGCGAGTTCGTGCGCCTGGCCGAGCAGCACGGCCTGCCGCGGGTGGCCACGGTGCAGAACGCCTATGCGTTGAACTGCCGCACGCCCGACAACGGGCTGGATGAGACGATGCACCGGGCCCGGGTGTCGCTCATCGCCTACTCCCCGCTGGCCTTCGGTGCGCTCACCGGCAAGTACGACGACACCGGTGTCGACCCCGCCGCCGCCCAGGGCCCGAAGGCGGGAAGCGACGCGGCCGAGGGGCGGCTGGCGAAGTTCGATTCCATGCGGCAGCAGCGCTGGTGCCGCCCCGAGGCCCTGCAGGCGGCGCGTCGCTACAACGCGCTGGCCCGCGAGCACGGTCTGAGCCCGGCGCGCATGGCGCTGGCCTTCTGCTACACCAGCTGGCGCGTGGCCAGCACCATCATCGGCGTGACCAGCCGCGCCCAGCTCGACGACAACCTGGACGCCTGGGGCACCACGCTGTCCCCGGAGCTGCTCAAGGCCATCGACGCCATCCGCTGGGAGCTTCGCGACCCGGCGCAGTGAACGCGCCCGCGCCCCACGCCCGACGTTGAACATCCACGAGGACCAGCTTCGATGGGACGCAAGGACCACGCCTCCGAGACCCCCGCCACCCAGCGGCTGCGCCAGCAGGGCGTCGCCTTCACCGAGCACCTGTACGACTATGTCGAGCACGGTGGCACGGCCGAATCGGCCCGCCAGCTCGGCGTGGACGAGCACCAGGTCGTCAAGACCCTGGTGATGGAGGACGATGCCGGCAAGCCCCTGATCGTGCTGATGCACGGCGACCGGCAGGTGAGCACCAAGGCGCTGGCCCGCGCCATCGGCGTGAAGCGGGTGCAGCCTTGCAAGCCCGATGTGGCCCAACGCCACAGCGGCTTCCTGGTGGGTGGCACCTCGCCCTTCGGCACCCGCAAGGTGATGCCCGTCTATGTGGAGCGCAGCGTGCTCGCGCTGCCGGGCATCTACATCAACGGCGGGCGCCGCGGCTATCTGGTGGGGCTTGACCCGCAAGTGCTGGTGCGCCTGCTGGGTGCCACGGCGGTCGATGCCGCGGGTGTCGAGTGAATGATTCGATGCGTCCCGGCGGGCCGGCCTCCCATCGCTGCCGCGGCTAAGCTCTCGGCCCGTCCCTCCCCGCAGCCCCGCCTGAAGACCCTTCCATGACGCCCGTCCTGCCGACCGCTCCTGCCTGGCTGCCCTGGGCGGCCGTGTTCGCGTCCTACCTCATCGGCTCCCTGTCCTTCGCCGTCATCGTCAGCCGCGCCATGGGGCTGACCGATCCGCGCAGCTACGGCTCGGGCAACCCCGGCGCCACCAATGTGCTGCGGTCGGGGCGCCGGTCGGCCGCGGTACTCACGCTGATGCTGGATGCGTTGAAGGGCTATCTGCCGGTCTTCGCGGTGCTGGTGTTCGCGCCCCGCCTGGGCCTGGCCCCCGGCGTGGCCGAGACGACCGCGGCGGCGGCGGGGCTGGCGGCCTTCCTGGGCCACCTGTGGCCGGTGTTCTTCCGCTTCCAGGGCGGCAAGGGCGTGGCCACCGCGGCGGGTGTGCTGCTGGCGCTGAACCCCTGGCTGGGCCTGGCCACGCTGGCTTCCTGGCTGCTGGTGGCCTTCTTCTTCCGTTATTCGTCGCTCGCGTCCATCGTGGCGGCGGTGTTCGCGCCCTTCTACCAGCTGCTCATCTGGGAGGCCGGCTGGACGGCCGCTGCCATCGTCGTGATGAGCCTGCTGCTGGTGTGGAAGCACGCGGCCAACATCAACAAGTTGCTGGCCGGCACCGAAAGCCGGCTGGGCCAGAAGGCTGCGCCGCCGGCTGCAGCCACCCCTGCCAAACCCCGGGAGCGTCAACCATGAGCCCTGCTGTCCAGCGTTTCCATGTGGGCGATCGCCTGTCGGAGATTGCCGTGCACCGCGGCACCGTCTACCTGGCCGGGCAGGTGCCCGACGATGCGAGCCTGGACATCGGCGGACAGACCGCGCAGGTGCTGGCCCATGTGGACCGGCTGCTCGCCGAGGCCGGCAGCGACCGGGCCCACATCCTGATGGCGCAGATCTTCCTGGCCGACCTGGCCGATTTCGACGGCATGAACGCGGTGTGGGACGACTGGGTGTCGCCCGGCGATGCACCGCCCCGGGCCACGGTCCAGGCCCGGCTCGCACGCCCGGGCTGGCGCATCGAGGTCGTGGTGACCGCCGCGCAGGTGGCCTGAGCGGGCGTCGTCAGGCCATCAGGCCCTCAGGCCCTCAGGCCACCAGACCCAGGGCCTGCAGCGAACCGCGGCCCTCGCGCACGACGACCGGTTCATCGTCGGTGAGGTCGATCACCGTGGTGGGCTGCATCGGGCAGGCGCCGGCGTCCACCACGGCGGCGACCTGCCGCTGCAGGCGGTCGCGGATGTCGGCCGGGTCGTTCAGCGGCTCGGTCTCGCCGGGCAGGATGAGGGTGGTGGCCAGCAGCGGCTGGCCCATCTGCTCGAGCAGTGCCTGCGTGCAGCGGTGGTCGGGCACGCGCAGGCCGATGGTGCGGCGCGAGGGGTGGCTCAGCCGGCGCGGCACTTCCTTGGTGGCTTCCAGGATGAAGGTGTAGGCGCCGGGCGTGCCCAGCTTGAGCAGCCGGAAGCGCGCGTTGTCCACCCGGGCGTAGCTCGCCAGTTCGGACAGGTCGCGGCACAGCAGCGTCAGGTGGTGTCGCTCGTCTACCTGGCGGATGCGGCGCAGCGACTCGGCCGCGGCCTTGTCGTCCAGGCGGCACACCAGCGCATAGCTGGAGTCGGTGGGAACGGCCACCACGCCGCCGGCGGCCAGGGCCTGCACGGCCTGCTTGATCAGCCGGGGCTGGGGGTTGTCCGGGTGGACTTCGAGCAACTGGGCCATGGGGGCATTGTGCCGACGGCTGCTGTCGTCAATCGGCTGAGGTGTCGGCCTCGACCACGGAGCGGGGGCGTGCCGCCGGGCCTCCCCGCAGGTTGAGCCAGGCCCCCAGGGCACCGCAGGCCGCCACCACCGCCATGCCGGCCAGCGCCCAGGCGTCCGGGCGGTGGTTGAAGACCAGCCAGCCGCTCAGGCCGGCCACGCCGATCTGCAGGTACATGAAGGGCATCAGCTTGGAGGCGGGTGCCAGGCCAAGCGCGAGGATCAGGAAGAGGTGGCCCACCGTGCCGGTGGCGCCGGCCAGCAGCAGCAGCGCCCACTGCGCACCGTCGAGCCCGCGCAGCAGGGCCCACAGGTCCAGCTCGCCGAAGGCGGCCCAGGCCAGCAGCGGCGGCAACGCAAGCGCCGTGCCCACAAGACCCGTCCAGCAGTGGGTGGTGAAGGGGCTTTCCAGCGTGGACAGCTTGCTCGTCAGCACCTGGAACACCGCATAGCTCAGGGCCGCGGCCAGCGGCAGCAAGGCGCCCCAGCCGAAGACGCCGCCCCCGGGGCGCACCATGATGAGCGCGCCCGCGAAGCCGCCCGCCACTGCCGCCCAGCGCAGCAGCGACACCGGCTCGCGCAGCACCCAGCCGGCCAGCAGGGTGACCAGCAGCGGCGTGAGCAGGATGAGCGCGGTGAACTCGGCCATTGGCAGCACCTGCACCGCCCAGAAGCTCAGCGCCGAGGTGGTGAGCAGCAGGGTTCCGCGCGCGATCTGGAAGCGCGGGTGGGCGCTGCGAAAGCCCGCCCCACCCGGCCGCCGCCGCGACACGGCCAGCCACAGCGCCATCGCGGCGGCCTGGAAGGCGTAGCGGAAGGCCAGGATGAAGAGCACCGGCAGCCCGGCGCCCAGCAGCTTCACGCTGCTGTCCAGCGTGACGAAGCACACCGCCATCAGCGCGATGAACAGCACGCCCAGCCCGGCCCGTTCCGGGCGCGGCGCGGCCAGTGCCGCCCCCGTGCTCAAGCGACGGCGACCGGGTGCTGCACGCGGTGCGCGAGCAGCTCCCACACGGGCGTGAGCGGCGAGGGCAGCGGGGGCAGGCGGCCCAGGTCGGTGTGGCTTTCGTCGGGGCTGTGGAAATCGCTGCCGCGGCTGGCCGCCAGGCCGAACTCCTGCGCCATGGCCGCGTACTTGGCGTAGTCGGCCTGGCTGTGGCTGCCGGTGACCACCTCCACCGCCCGGCCGCCATGCCCGATGAACTCGGTGAAGAGGGCGTATTCCTGGGTGGCGGTGAGCCGATATCGCCCTGGGTGGGCGATCACGGCCACGCCGCCGGCATCGTGGATCCAGCGCACGGCGTCGCCCAGCGAGGCCCACACGGTGGGCACGAAGCCGGGCTTGCCGTCGGTGAGGAACTTGCGGAACACCTCGGAGGTGTCCGAGCACACGCCCGTCTCGACCAGGAAGCGGGCGAAATGGGTGCGCGAGATCAGGTCGGGGTTGCCCACGTACCGCAGCGCGCCTTCGAAGGCGCCTCGGATGCCCACCTTGGCCAGGCCGTCGGCCATCGCCTGCGCGCGCTCACGGCGCCCGCCGCGGGTGGCGGCCAGGCCCCGGTGCAGCTCGGCATCGTCGGCGTCGAAGCCCAGGCCGACGATGTGGACCGTCACGTCGCAGAAGCTCACCGACACCTCGGTGCCGGTGAGATAGGCCATGCCCTGGGCATGGGCGGCGTCGCGGGCGCGCGATTGCCCGCCGATCTCGTCGTGGTCGGTCAGGGCCCAGAGTTCAACGCCATTGGCACGGGCGCGGGCGGCCAGCGCCTCCGGCGTGAGGGTGCCGTCGGAGACGACCGAATGGCAGTGCAGGTCGGCGTTCATCCAGAGCAGGGGGATTTCAGACACGGGTCAGGGCAAACACTGAGCGATTGTCAGGCCAGGCGACCGCAGGCGGCGTCTCCGCCGCGTCAGCCCCGGCCCGCGGGTGAAGGGCGTCACGCGGTCATGCGGTCACGGTGCCGTCTGCAGGCGCAGCAGCGCGCCATCGCGCGCGTCGGTGAGCAGGTAGATGAAGCCGTCCGGGCCTTGGCGAACGTCGCGGATGCGGGCCTGGCCCTCAAGCAGACGCTCCTCGCGCAGCACCTGTCGCCCGTCGAGCACCAGTCGCACCAGCATCTCCCCGCGCAGCGCGCCGATCAGGAGACTGCCCTGCCAGCCTGGGTAGCGATCGCTGGTGACGAAGGCCATGCCGCTCGGGGCGATGGAGCGTGGCACCCAGTTCCTCAGCGGCGGCTCGATACCGGCGCGTTCGGTGCCCTCGCCGATGGTGGTGCCGATCACGTATTCCCGTGCGGTGGTGATCACCGGCCAGCCGTGGTTCGCACCTCGCCGGGCGATGTTGAGTTCATCGCCGCCCTGGGCTCCATGCTCGTGGGCCCACAACTCGCCCGTCTGCGGGTGCAGGGCCGCGCCCTGGACGTTTCGGTGGCCCAGGCTCCAGATCTCCGGCCGCGCGCCGCTGCGCCCCACGAAGGGGTTGTCGGCGGGCACGCCCCCGTCCGCGTCGATGCGCACGATCTTGCCGTTGTGGTTGTCCAGGCCCTGCGCGTCGTCGCGCCGGCTGAAGCGGTCGCCCAGCGTGACGAAGAGCCGCCCGTCGCGGTCCCACACCAGGCGGGAGCCGAAGTGGTGGCTGCTGGACACCCGGGGCATCTGCCGGAAGACGACCTGCAGGTCGGTCAGCCGGTTGCCATCCAGGCGGGCGCGCGCCACGGCGGTGCTGTTGGTGGACGGGGCCTGGGCATCCGGTTCCGAGTAGCTGAGGTAGACGAGCCGGTTGCTCGCGAATTGGGGGTGAAGGCTCACATCGAGCAGACCGCCCTGGCCGCGGGCGGCCACGGCCGGCACGCCTTCGACCGGCGGGCCGATGCGACCGCTGCGGGTGTCCACGATGCGCAGACGACCGGGCCGCTCGGTCACCAGCACGCGGCCTTCGCGCTCGAAATCGGGCAGGAAGGCCAGGCCCCAGGGGTGCTCCAGGCCGGTGGCCAGGCTGACCGTGCTGACGGTGGCGGCGGCTCGGGGTGAGGTGGTGGCGGATGTGGCGGCGGCGGTGGCGTTGGCGGGGGCCACCTGGGCGGCCAGCATGCCGGGCGGGGCGCTCAGGGCGCAGGCCAGGGCCAGCACGGCGGCAAGCCGACGGGTCGCCGAACGGCGGGGCGGAAGGCCGTGGGTGCTTGGGAGGGGGTGGGTCATGCGCGTTCCGTGGGGGTCTGGGCGACGGCACTGGCGGATGGGCCGCGGTGCGGGCGGGCATTCGGCAAGGCGAAGGCCCGGGAACCGACCCGGCTTGCGCCACGCCTTGATCGACGGAGTGTGCCGATGCCTGGCTGGCAGCGGCTGCAACGCCAGGGCTCAACCCTCGGCCCCGGCTGGTCTTGCCGCCCGTGTCGACGATTGCCTGGCTCAACGATCCAGCCGCACGATGCGGCCGTCGTCCGTGGCCAGGTACACCCAGCCGTCCGGCCCCTGGGCCAGGTCGCGCACCCGGCCCAGGCTTTGCAGCAGCTGCGAGCGGCTGACCGCGCCGGTGTGCTCGTCCACCGCCACCCGCCACAGGCCGGTGCCGGCCAGCGCGCCGATCAGCAGCTGGCCGTCCCACTCCGGGAAGCCGCTGCCGCGCAGCACGATGAGGTTGCTGGGCGCGGTGGATGTGGGAACCCAGGCGGTCACCGGTTCGGTGAAGCTCAGCCCGTTCAGCGGCGAGTGAAGCCCGCCGCCGGCCCGGCAGTCCGGCCCCACCGGGGCGCCGTAGGCGCAGCCGTAGCTTCGGAGCGGCCAGCCGTAGTTGCGCCCGGGCAGGATGCGGTTGAGCTCGTCGCCGCCCTGCGGACCGTGCTCGGTGGACCACACCGCGCCGGTGGCGCGGTCCACGGCCAGGCCCTGCGGGTTGCGGTGCCCGAGGCTCCACAGCTGGGGCAGGGCCCCCGCGCCGAAGGCCGGATTGCCCGCCGGCGTGGACCCGTCGCGCGCCACGCGCATCAGCTTGCCCAGAGACATCGCCGGATTCTGCGCAAAGCGTGAATCGGGGGCGCTCGGGCTGTCCTGGCCGCGGTCGCCCAGCGAGACCAGCAGGGTGCGGTCGGGCAGGAAGGCCAGTCGCGAACCGAAATGGACGCCGTCCTGGGCCACCTTGGGCTGCTGCTGCAGCAGCCGCTCGAAGCCGCTCAGCGTGCTGCCCTGCAGCCGCAGGCGGGCAACGGCGGTGCCCGACAGGCCGTTCGTTCCGGGCTCCTGATAGGCGATGTAGACATGGGGGCTGGTGGTGGCGAAATCAGGGTCGACCGCCAGACCGAGCAGGCCGCCCTGGCCGCCGTCGCGGATCTGCGGGCCGGGGCTGGGCCAGGCGAGCGTGCTGCGGCTTCGACCGTCGGCCGACACCTGCAGCAAGGCGCCGCCCTTCTGCGCCACCAGCAGCCGTCCATCGGGCAACCAGGCGATGGACCAGGGGCTTGCGAACCCGCTGGCGAAGGTGCTGCTGCGGGGGATGAGCGAGCCGGGCGCGGCGGGCGGGTTCAGTGCCGCGGGGACGATGGCGGGGGTGGAGGTGGAGGCGGGTTCGGAAGCCGCGCCGGGAGCTGACACGCCGGCGCCACCGCAGCCCGAAAGCACGAGGCTGGCCAGCAGTGCGCCGGCCGCCGCGCGGCGGGCGAGCGCCGCGTGCAGGGCGTGCACGGCAGGGGCGGCCGCCGGGGCTGCAGCAGCGCCGGACGGACGTTCAGCGGTTTGGCGGTGGGATCGGGGCATGGCGCGCTCGCGAACGGGACTCGGGCCTGGGCGGCCGGAGCGGAACACCGGATCGACCCCGCGAGTGTGGTGCGCGCCGGCCGTACCGGACGCATCCGTTTGCAACCGCCGGTGTCCGCCCTCAGCGCCCCCCCTTCGGCGCTTCCCCTTCGGTGCTCCCCCCTCCGCGCTCCCCCCTACGTGCTCCCCCTCAGCCGGCCGCCTCCACCACCATCTGAACCCGTTCCCGTCCGTTCCACTCGTCCACCGTCAGGCGGTAGGCCAGGCGCACCCGGTCGGCCAGGGGCTCGGTGCGGCCGAACCAGATGGCTTCGCGCAAGGTGCCGTGGTGCCGCAGCGACAGCTTCAGGTGGCGCTCGCCCACCAGGCGCTGGCTCACCACGTCGACCTCGTCGCAGAACAGCGGCGGCTCGAAGGAAGGGCCCCAGACCTGGGCGTCCAGCGTTCGCACCAGCGTGGCATCGAAGGCATCCGCGCCGAGCGGGCCGTCCACCCACACGGTGCGTTGCAGCGTGGCGGCGTCCAGGCCCTGGGCGGCCACCGCCTGCAGGGCCTGGGTGAAGGTTTCCAGCCCCGCCTCGTCCAGCGTGCAGCCCGCGGCCATCGCATGGCCACCGAAGCGGTGCACCAGCCCCGGGTGGCGCTTGACCACCAGGTCCAGCGCGTCGCGCAGGTGAAAGCCGGGAATGGACCGACCCGAACCCTTGAGCAGGCCGTCCTGGCCGCGGGCGAACACGAAGGTCGGCCGGTGCAGCTGGTCCTTCAAGCGGGCGGCGACGATGCCCACCACGCCCTCGTGGAAGCTCGGGTCGAACAGCACCAGCGCGGGCGGCGGCTCGCCGCGCGTGGCCGGGTCGAGCAGCGCGCCCAGCGCGGCCTCGGCCTGCGCGCGCATGCCGGCCTCCACATCGCGGCGCTCGCGGTTGATGGCGTCCAGCTGGCGGGCCAGTTCGGCGGCGCGGGCGGGGTCGTCAGCGGTCAGGCATTCGATGCCCAGCGACATGTCCGACAGCCGGCCGGCCGCGTTCAGGCGCGGGCCGATGGCGAAGCCGAAGTCCTGTGCGCTGGCCGTGGCCAGCGGCCGCCCGGCCACCGCGAAGAGCGCCTCCACCCCCGGCTGCAGCCGGCCCTGCCGGATGCGCTTGAGCCCCTGGGCCACCAGCCGGCGGTTGTTCGCATCGAGCCGGACGACATCGGCCACCGTGCCCAGCGCGACCAGGTCGAGCAGTGCGTCCAGCCGGGGCTGGGTGGCCGCGCTGAAGCGGCCGGACTCGCGCAGCCGCTGCCGGGTGGCCAGCAGCACATAGAACATCACGCCCACGCCGGCCAGGTGCTTGCTCTGGAAGCCGCAGCCCGGCTGGTTCGGGTTGACGATGACCGTGGCGTCGGGCAGCGGCACCCGGCCGTCCGGCCCCGCCGCCGCGGGCAGGTGGTGGTCGGTGACCAGCACGTCCAGCCCGCGCGCGCGGGCCGCGGCCACGCCTTCCAGGCTGGCGATGCCGTTGTCCACCGTGATCAGCAGCGCCAGGTCCGGCTGGGCGGCGAGCGCCAGCTCGACGATGGCCGGCGTGAGCCCGTAGCCATGCACCGTGCGGTCGGGCACCACATAGCGCACCTGGCCGGGGGCGGCACCGAGCAGCTTCAGCCCGCGCACCGCCACCGCGCAGGCGGTGGCGCCGTCGCAGTCGTAGTCGGCCACGATCACCAGGGGCCGCCCGCGTTGCAGCGCGTCGGCCAGCAGCGTGGCGGCCGCATCGGCGCCGGCCAGGCCGGCCGGGTCGAGCAGTCGACCGAGGGAATCGTCGATGTCCTCGGCGCTGCGCACACCGCGCGCGGCCAGCAGCCGCGCCAGCAGCGGGTGGATGCCGGCCTGCTCGAGCGCATAGGCCGAGCGGGGGGCGGCGGCGCGAAGCGCGAGGGTGGGGGCTGCGGCGGGAGTGGGCATGGGCGGATGCTGGGAAACGGACGAGCGAGGAGGGCGGGCTGGCGTGCGGCAGCAGGGCCTGGTTCAGAGCGACACCAGCAGCGCCCCGGTGTCCGGCGAGGCCTGCAGCCTGCGTTTCCAGCGGGCCAGCCGGCCCTCGATCGGGCACAGCGCCACGCTGCGCCGCTCGCCGCACAGGCTGATGCGAATCGGCTCGCCCCGCCGCTCGTGCTCGAGGGCCTGGGCCAGCGGGCCGGCGTCCAGCGCCTGCCAGGCCTCGGCCCAGGCGGTCCAGTCGGCTTGCAGCGCCGGGCCGTGCAGCGCATCGAGCACCTGCGGTCCTGGGCCCGTGGCCGGCTGCAGCACGCCGCAGCCGCTGAGCCAGAAGGAGTTCATCGGCAGCCGCCCGGCGGCCACCCGCTCGTCGTGCAGCGGGTGCTGGTAGAGCAGCATCTGCACTTCCTGCTGCAGCCGGCGCAGCAGCCGGGCGCCGCGGTCGTAGGGCAGGAAGGGGTCGATGTTGCGGCCCACCACCCGATCGGGCGACGCGGTGCGCAGCGTGGCCAGCGACGGGTGGGCGAGGTACCAGCGCCCGGGGCTGCCCCACTCGAACGCGAAGCCTTCGTCCACGAACAGCGGACGCAAGGCGTCGAAAAGGGTTCGGGCCTCGTCGGGCTGCAGGTCCAGCGCGGCCGGGTCGGACAAGGTGACCTGGTCGCGTCCGGCGTGCCAGTGCGCGGGGGTCAGCTCGCCCCAGGCGAGGTCGCCCACGTCGATGCCGTCGGCCTGAGCCCGCCAGGCCGCCAGCGGCAGGCAACCATCGCCGCCGCTCCAGCCCAGCGCGCGGGCCAGGGCCCGCTCGTGCGGCGGGCTGAAGCTGTCCGGGCCGGGGATGGGCCCGGGCTCGTCGAGGACGCACAGGCGGGCCAGCAGGCGGGACAGGTGGGGCAGGGGGGTGTCGCGCGCCACCTGCAGCGCCGCTTCGGACAGTCCGCTCGCGAAGGGAATCAGCAGGTGCATCGCCGCATTATCGAAGCGGCGCGCCGGGCGGCCCCGCGGCGCTGGCTTTCAGAAGTCCATCGCCGCGAGCAAGGCGTCCACGTCGTCCTGCTTCAGGGCCTTGTCCGGCACCTGCGGGCCCTGCAGCTGGGCATCGGCCTGGATCAAGGCGGCCAGGTGCTCGGGCTTGCTGTCCATCAGCAGCCCCAGCAGCTGGGTCTCGGTCTGGCTGATGATGCCGATGACCTTCTTGATGACCTGGCCGGACAGGTCCTGGAAATCCTGGGCCAGCATGATCTGCGACAGGTGCGAGGCCTGGGCCAGCGCGAAGGCCGCCTGCTCGCGCTGGGCGCGGGCGGCGCGCTGCAGGGCCTGGGCGGCGTGCGGGTCGGTGCTGGCGGCAGCCGCGGCTTCCAGCTCGGCGGCCAGGGCCTCGGCTTCCGATTCGCGGGTCGCGCAGGCGGGGGTGGCCTCGTCGACGAGGTTGAGCACGCGGTGGGCAGCCGACTCGGTCATCTGGCCCACGTAGGACAGGCGGTCGCGCGCATCGGGGATCTCGCCGGCGACCCGCCGGATGTGGGCGTCAAGGCCGAGCTCGACCACTGCCTCGTGCAGCTGGCGGGTGATGCGGCCCAGCCGCTCGATGGTGTCTTCAGGGTGCGGGGAGCCTTCCGCGCCGATGGGGGGATTCGACATCGACTGATCCTCAGGGGGTGGACGGGCAGCGGGCCGGGGCTGCCTCGATGGAACTGCCTGTCATATCGGCTTGCCGCCATGCGGGCTTGAGCGCAGCGCGCGGGCGTCCAAGCACGGGCGGCGGTTTCAACGGAAGTGGGTGAGCATGCGCTCCAGGGCCATGGTGAAGGGCGTCTGCATCAGCGGCAGCGTGAGCAAGGCGCCCAGCAGGCCCACGGTGAGGGTGACGGGGAATCCGATGGCGAAGATGTTCATCTGCTGGGCCACCCGGGAGATGATGCCCAGCACCAGGTTCACGAACAGCAGCATGGCCACCAGCGGCAGCGCGATCCACAGCCCCATGTGGAAGATCTCGCTGCCCCAGACCTCCGGGCGCACCGCGCGGATGAAGCCCAGCGGCTCGGGCCCCACCGGGAAGGCCTCGAAGCTGCGCACCAGCGCGGCCACCACCAGCAGGTGCCCGTTGATGACGATGAACAGCCACGCCACCGAGGTGCCGAAGAAGCGGCTCACCGCAGTGGTCTGCCCGCCGGTGGAGGGGTCGAAGAAGCCGGCGTAGTTCAGGCCCATCTGCAGGCCGACGATCTCGCCGGCGAACTCCACCGCGGCGAACACGATGCGCACCGCGAAGCCCAGCGTCAGGCCGATGAACAGTTGCTGCAGCAGCACCATCAGCGCGATGCCCGAGTCGAGTGGCACCACCGGCATGGCCGGCAGCGCGGGCTGGGCGCACAGGGTGATCAGGAAGGCCAGCGCGATGCGAAGGCGCACCGGCACCGCGCGTTGCGACAGGATGGGCAGCGAGGTGAAGACCGCCAGCGTGCGGATGAAGGGCCACAGCAGCGGGCTCAGCCAGGCCCAGACCTGCGCTTCGGTGAAGGTGAGCATGCCCGGCCCTGCTGCGGCCCTCAGCCGACCACGGTGGGGATGGAGGCGATCGTGCGCTGCAGGTACTCGACCAGCGAGTTGAGCATCCACGGGCCGGCCACCGCCAGCACCGCGACGGCGGCAATGATCTTGGGCACGAAGGACAGCGTCTGCTCGTTGATCTGCGTGGCCGCCTGGAAGATGCTCACCAGCAGGCCGACGGCCAGGATGGTGAGCAGCACGGGCGCACTCACGAGCAGCAGCAGGTACAGGCCCTGCTGGCCGAGTGTGAAGACCTGGGTGGCATCCATGGGGGGGTCGCGCCGGTGCGGCGGTTTCAGGTGACGAAGCTCGCCGCGAGCGACCCGAGCAGCAGGTTCCAGCCGTCGGCGAGCACGAAGAGCATGAGCTTGAAGGGCAGGGCCACCAGCACCGGGCTGAGCATCATCATGCCCAGGCTCATCAGCACGCTGGCGACGATCATGTCGATGACCAGGAAGGGAATGAAGATCAGGAAGCCGATCTGGAAGGCGCTCTTGAGCTCGCTGGTGACGAAGGCCGGCACCAGCACCTTGAAGGGCACCTCCGCGGCCGGCACCGACGGGTCCACCTTGGCCAGGCGCGAGAAGAGCGCCACGTCGCTCTGGCGCGTCTGCTTGAGCATGAACTCGCGCATGGGCACCTCGCCGCGCTTGAGCGCTTCGTCGAAGGCGATCTGCCCGGCCGCATAGGGCGCGTAGGCGGTGTCGTGCACGCGGTCCAGCGTGGGCCCCATGACGAAGAAGGTGAGGAACAGGCTCAGCCCGATGATCACCTGGTTGGGAGGCGCGGACTGCGTGCCCAGCGCCTGGCGCAGCAGGCTGAGCACGATGACGATGCGGGTGAAGGCCGTCATCAGCAGCAGCACCGCGGGCAGGAAGCTCAGCGCGGTGAAGAACAGCAGCGTCTGGATGGGCACCGAATAGCTGGCACCGCCCGCCCCCTGGCCGATGATGAGCGGCAGGCCCGGCCCGGTGGGCGCGGGGCCCGCCTGGGCGAAGGCGGCGCCGGCCGCCAGGCCCAAGGTCAGGACCGCCAGGCCGGCCAGCCACCGGACGCCGGCACGCCGGACTTGTCTGCCAGGCGCATCAGTCACGCGGCGCCTCCGAGGGGGGCGTGCGGGGCCGGGACACGGCCGGCATGAAGCGCGCCAGCAGCTGGGCGAACGCCGGGTTCGCCGCGCCCGGGGCGGCACCGGCGGTCGCGCCGGCGAAGGCCTGTGCCTGCGCCGGTGCGGGCTGCGGGCCCGGTTGCAGCTGGTGCAGCGTGCTGATGCTGCCCGGGGTGACGCCCAGCACCAGCCAGCGTCGCTCCGTGCCTTCGCCCACCTCGATGGTGACTACGCGCTGGCTGGGTGACAGGGCCAGGCTGGACACGGTGCGCAAGGGCAGCTCGGCCCCGCCCGGACGCAGGCCATGCAGGCGGCCCAGGGGCGATTGCCGCAGCAGCCACAGCAGCGCCGGGATCGCGATGAGGATCGCGATGAACCACAGCAGCGAGGACAGGGAGGGGGTCATGGGCGCAGGGTGGAAGGCCGGCTCGGGGTTGTCGGCTCAGGCGTTTCGGCTCAGCCGGCGCATGCGCTCGCTGGGCGTGACGATGTCGGTGAGGCGGATGCCGAACTTCTCGTTGACCACCACCACCTCGCCCTGGGCGATGAGGTAGCCGTTGACCAGCACGTCCATCGGCTCGCCGGCCAGGGCGTCAAGCTCGACCACCGAGCCCTGGGCGAGCTGCAGGATGTGCTTGATCGGAATGCGCGTGCGGCCGAGCTCCACCGTCAGCTGGACCGGGATGTCCAGGATCATGTTGATGTCGTTGCCCGCGTTCGTTGCCCCGGTGGGCGAGAAGTTGGTGAACGACGCCGGCGACACCTGCTCGGCGGTCTGCAGATCGCCGCCGGCCGTCTTGCTCTCGGCCAGCGCCGCCGCCCACTCGGCGGCCATCGCGTCGTCGTCTTGCGCGTTGTCAGCGGACATTGCTTTCTCCCATCCAGCTCAGCGAGGAGCTGGTCAACAGCTGTTCGACCTTCAGGGCGTAGCGCCCGTTGGAGGTCCCGTAGTTCGCCTCGAAGACGGGCACGCCCATCACCTTGGCTTCGATGAAGGGGGCCATGTCCAGCTCCAGGAAATCGCCCGGCTTGAGCGAGAGCAGCTGCTCCACGGTGGCCGGCGCATGGGCCAGCTCGGCCACGATCTCCACGTCGGCCGACTGGATCTGCTGCTTGAGCAGGTTCACCCAGCGGCGGTCGGGCTCGGAGCTGTCGCCCTGGATCGTCGAATACAGCACGTCGCGGATCGGCTCGAGCGTGCTGTAGGGAATGCAGAAGTGGATGGTGCCGCTGGTGTCGCCGATCTCCAGCGTGAAGGAGGTGGCCACCACCACCTCGCTGGGCGTGGCCACGGTGGCGAACTGCGGCTGCATCTCGCTGCGCTGGTATTCCAGCTCCAGCGGGTAGATGCCCGACCAGGCCTTGCGGTATTCGGTGGCCACCACCTCGACCAGCCGGGTGATGATGCGCTGCTCGGTGGGCGAGAAATCGCGCCCCTCGATGCGGGTGTGGTACTTGCCGCTGCCGCCGAACAGCGCGTCGATGACGCTGAACACCAGCGTGGGGTCGCACACCACCAGGCCGCTTCCGCGCAGCGGCCGCACGCTCATGATGTTGAAGTTGGTGGGCACCACGATCTCGCGCAGGAAGGCGCTGTACTTCTGCACCTTGATGCCGCCGATGGCCACTTCCGGGCTCTTGCGGATGAAGTTGAACAGGCCGATGCGGATGTTCCGGGCGAAGCGCTCGTTGATGATCTCCATCGTGGGCATGCGCCCGCGGACGATGCGTTCCTGGCTCGCGATGTCGTAGTCGCGGATGCTGCCGGTGGGCGTCTCTTCCTGCTCGAGCTTCTGGCTCTCGCCGGTGATGCCCTGCAGCAGGGCATCGACTTCGTCCTGTGAAAGGATCTGGTCGGACATGTTCGGTCGCGGCTCAGCGGCTCACTGGACGATGAAGCTGGAGAAGAGCACCGCCTGCACCGGGTTCTTCGGTCCTGCGGCCTTGCGCTTCTTCTTCTTGGGCGCGTCCTCGACATCCTCTTCGGGTGGCTCGATGTGGATGCCCATGGGCCGCACCGCCTCGCGGGCGATCTCCTCGGCGAGCTTTTCCTTGCCCTGGCGGTCCAGCAGCTGGCTGGAGGTCTTGTGCGCCAGGATCATCAGGATGTTGTTGCGGATGGCCGGCATGAACGGCTTCATCTTCTCGGCGAAGGCCGGGTCGTCCACTTCCAGCGTGATGCCGATCTGGGCGAAGCGGTCGCTGTCGCGGTCGGCCAGGTTGACGACGAAGGGGTCCAGCGGCACGAAGGCCGGCGGCTTGGCCGGATCGACCTTGGCGTGGGCCTTGCCGGTGGCCGGCTCGCCGCCTTCCTCCTCGGCAGCGGCCTCGGCGGCGGCCTTGTCGGAGGCCTTCTTCATCATGAACAGCGCCCCACCGCCGCCAGCGAGCAGCAGCACGAGCACGATGCCCACGATGAGCAGCAGCTTCTTCTTGCCGCCCTTCTTCGGGGCGGCGTCGGTGGCGTTGGCGGCTGGGGCGGCGGCGGATGCCATTCAGATCTCCTGAGGTCGACCACCCCGTGGGGGCCGTGGAATCACGACACGCGGGGGCTTCGGTTCTCGGAAATTCTGGGTGGGGCTTGAGGGTGCCGATTCGCCGATAAGGGACGGGAAAGCGGCCCGCCACCGGGCATGCGGCCTGCGGCTTCGCTGTCTTGCCGGCTGGCCCGTGCAGGGCCTGGACGGGCCTGGAAGGGCTGGGGCGCCTTTGCCTCAGGCGTACAGGTCGACCGCACCCAGCGCCGTGCGGCGGACCGCGGGGTGGGTGGAAAGCCCGTCCAGTGCGGTGTCGCCACCGAGCCCCGCACGGCCGCGGCTGCGCTCGCCCTGTTGCTCGCCCGGGCGGTCGGAACCCGCACGACCGCCGCTGGGTTGCTGGAAGACGCCGCCGCCGCCGAGCGTGAAGCCGGCCTCGCGCAAGGCCGCTGCGAGTTGCGGCAGGCTCGCTTCAAGGGCCGATCGGGTGGGGGCCTGCTCGGCGGTGAATTCCACCCGGGCGATCTGGCCATCAAGCTGGATCTGCACCGAGACCGGCCCGAGCTCGGCCGGGTTGAGCCGGATCTCGGCGCGCTCGATGCCGTCGCGGGTGAGCACGCTGACCTGCTGGGCGAGCGAGGGCGCGAAGCCGGGCGAGTCCGGGTGCTCCTGGATGAAGGCGCTGGGCAGGCCGCTCGAGGCCTGGGCTTCGGGGTTGGCCAGCGTCGGCGCGGCCAGCCCGGGGGCCATCGCCAGGCCGCTGAAGGCCCCGGTCGTTGCCGCAGCGGAGCCAACCCCGCCCGGGGAGGATGCGGATGCGGATGCGGACAGGAGTTCGGTGCGCTCGGCCTTGGCGCTCGGCTCCAGGCCGTCGGCCGCCTGAGCACCGGACGCACCCGCGGTGTGAGCGCCCGCCACGCCGGCGCCCTGCAGGGCGCCGGCGGCGGTGAAGGCCGAGGCGCTGCGGGCGGACCGATCCAAGGCGGCCTGGCCCGCCGCAGGGCCGGTTCGACCGAGGCCGGCGCCGGTCTGTGTCGCGGCGCCAGTGGCCTCGCTGCTGGCCGCAGCGCTGGCGTCCAGGCCACCATCCAGGCGTCCATCCAGAACTTCGCCCAGCGCCTGCACGCCCGCTGCGGGGGTTGCGCCCACCGGGCCGGGGGGGACCACCCCGGTCGCCCTGTCAGCTGCCGCCGCATCGAGCCGCAAGGCCTGCGACGAAGCGTCCACCGCGGCGGTGGTCGCTGCAGCCCCCGGCACCGCGCCGGCCGCCAGGCCGGACGAAGCCGCCGGCCACGGCGAGCCGTCCGCGGCGGCGTCCGCTGCCGCTGCCCGGTCTTCGCTGGCGGTGGCCCGACGCTGGGCGGTGGTGGGGTCGGCGGGGTTCAGGTCTGTGCTTGGCGCGGCGCTCGATGCGGCATCCGCGACCGGCTCGGCCGGGCGGCTGCGCGCCGCGGCGCCCCGGCCCGGTGCGGTGCCCGCCCGACGCTCGGCCGGCCCGCTGGTGGTGGTGGTGGGTTTGCCCGCGCCGGGACCATCCCCGTCGGCGTTTGAACCCTGGGCCTGCCGATCCCGAAGCTGCCGATCGCGCAGCCGGGCCTCGTCGCCTCGTCGCTCGGCCGCACGGGCCTGCGCTGCACGGTCGGCGCCCGAACGGGGGCCTTCGGGGCGCGGCGGCGCCGGTGATCGCTCCGGTTCGCCCTGCGCTGGCGCGGCCCGCTCGATGGACGGCGCCAAGGCGCGCTCGGGCCGCTCGGTGAGACGGTCGCGGCTGCGGTCCAGCAGCCGGGCGAAGGGGCTGTCGCCGGGCGCTGCCGTGGGGGTGCTCGCGGCCCGGTCGGCTCCGCGCTGGGGGCCCGCGTCGGGTCCGGTCGTCGGCGCCTGCAGCCGGGTCAGCCAGGGCAGGGACGCCAGCGGCGATGAAGCGCTCGTCGTCATCGGGGCCTCAGAAGCCGGAGGCAGTAGAGAGGCTGCCGGCGCCGCCCTGCGCCTGCAATCGGGCCCAGGCCACCCGGGAGGCGAACTCGTCGCTCTGCTTCTGGTCGCGGCGGTCCTGGCTGCGCTGGGCATCGGCCCGGCGGCGTTCGATGAGCTTGCGCACCGAGGCCACCCGCAGCTCGTGCTCGGTCAGCCGGACCCGCTCGCGCTCGGTGCGCTGGGTGGCCAGGCGGGCCGTGCGCTGCTGCTGCTCCACCGCCTGGCTCAGCCGGACGGTGAAGCCCTGGTAGCAATGCACCACATCCATCGTGCCCTGCTGGCGGAACTGCTCCCCCCAGCGGGTCTCGTAGTCGCGCCGGTAGCCCAGCAGCTGCTCGAGCTGCTGCTCGGCCTGCCGCTGCGCGACGGCGGCCCGTTGGACCTCGGCCTGCACCGCATCGCGCTCGCGCTCGGTCTGGGCCAGCAGGGTCAGCAAGGGTTCGATCGGGTTCATGGGGTGTCAGGCGATCGCGGCGAGAAAGTGGATGAGGGGATGCAGGATGAAGGACGCGGGGCTCAGCCGCCCACCACCTGGGCCAGGCGGGCCACGCTGGCGTCCAGCATCGAGCGCTCGTGCATGCCCTGCTGGAAGAGCGTGGCCAGCTGCGGATGCAGCCGCACGGCGGCATCGAGTTCGGCATCGTGGCCCGGCGCATAGGCGCCCAGCTGGATGAGGTCGCGGGCGCGGCCGTGCCGGGCCCACAGCTGGCGTGCACGACGCGCGGCGGCCAGGTGCGGCTCGCCGGCCACGTTGGTCATCACCCGCGAGATCGAGCGCTCGATGTCGATGGCCGGGTAGTGGCCGGCCTCGGCCAGTTCGCGCGACAGCACGATGTGGCCGTCCAGGATGCCGCGCGCGGCGTCGGCGATGGGGTCCTGCTGGTCGTCGCCTTCGCTGAGCACGGTGTAGAAGGCGGTGATGGAGCCGCCGCCGCGGGCGGCGTTGCCGCTGCGTTCGACCAGTTGCGGCAGCTTGGCGAAGCAGCTGGGCGGGTAGCCCTTGGTGGCCGGCGGCTCGCCGATGGCCAGCGCGATCTCGCGCTGCGCCATGGCGTAGCGGGTGAGGCTGTCCATCAACAGCAGCACGTGGCGGCCTTCGTCGCGGAAATGCTCGGCCACGGCGGTCGCGTAGTGCGCGCCCTGCAGGCGCACCAGCGGCGGCGCATCGGCCGGCGCGGCCACCACCACCGAGCGCGCGCGGCCCTCGGCACCGAGGATGTCCTCGATGAACTCCTTGACCTCGCGCCCCCGCTCGCCGATGAGCCCGACCACGATGACGTCGGCGGCGGTGTAGCGGGCCATCATGCCCAGCAGCACCGACTTGCCCACGCCGGTGCCGGCGAACAGGCCGATGCGCTGGCCGCGGCCCACGGTGAGCATGGCGTTGATGGCGCGCACGCCGGTGTCCAGCGGTTCGCGGATGGGCTCGCGGTCCATCGCGTTGATCGGGCGGCGCACCAGCGGCTCGGTGTGCACCCCGTGCAGCGGCCCCTGGCGGTCCAGGGGTTCGCCATGGGCGTCCACCACCCGGCCGAGCAGGCCGTCGCCCACCGGCAAGTGCAGCGTGCGGTCCTCACGGCGGCGCCAGCGCTGCAGCGGCTGGCCGAAGCTGAGCACCGGCGCCGGCAGGGGGCGCGGCACCACCGTCGCACCGCTGGCCAGCCCGTGCACCTCGCCGGTGGGCATGAGGAAGGCGCGATCGCCGTCGAAGCCCACCACCTCGGCCGGCACCGGCGGGCCGCCGGGGCTGCGCACCTCGCACACCGAACCCACGGGAACGCGCAGCCCGGCCGCTTCCAGCACCAGGCCGGCGGCGCGCACCAGGCGACCCTGGGGCTCCAGCGGCAGCGGCTCGCGCACCGCAGCCGACAGGTCGGTGAGGTAGCGCTGCCAGTGGGCGGCGCGGGCCACGCTTCGGGCCTGGACGGGCAGGGCGGGCTCGCTCATGGTGTCGGGGCGCCGTCTTCGGCCTGGGGCTGGGTATCGCTTCGGGTATCGGTCCGGGTATCGGTCCAGGTATCGGTGACGATGTCGGCATCGGCATCGGCATCGGCATCGGCATCGGCATCGCCGGAGGTCCAGGCCACGTTCTCGCGCCCGAGCAGCGCGGCAGCGCCGCGCCAGCGTTCGCCCAGCGAGGCGTCGAGCTGGCCGATGTCGCTGGACACGCGGCAGCCGCCGCGCTCCAGCGTGGCATCGGCCACCACGCGCACGCTGCGGCGCTCGAGCACCTCGGCTGCGCCCTCGGCGATCAGCGCGGCATCGTCGGGGTGCACCGTCAGCTCGATGCGCCGTGCGCTGGCCAGCAGTGCCTCCACCGCCTCGCGGGCGACGGCGGCCACCTGCTGCGGATGCAGCTTCAGCTCGGCGCGGATGACCTGCCGGGCCAGCTGCACCGCGGTGTCGGCCACCGCCTCGGCCAGGCGCGTCTGCAGCGACAGCAGCTGCGCGTCGCAGGCTTCGAGCAGCTGGCCGACTTCGGCGGTGGTCTGGCGGGCGAAGCTCTGCTTGAAGCTTTCCAGCGCCACCAGACCGTCGCGGTAGCCATCCTGGTAGCCCGCCTGGCGCGCCGCCTTCAGGGCCAGCGCCTGCTCGGCAAGCAGCGCCTCGGGGCTGGGCGGGGGCGGGGGTGGCGCTGCCTGCTGGCGGCGGTCGCCGTTGGCGCTGCGGCGCTCGACCTCGCCGAAGGCATGCGGGCTCCAGGCCGTCACCGAGCGCACCTCCTCGCGGGGGATGAAGCGCGCGTAGGCATGACCGCCCGGCGTGGCCGACGACGGCTCGCCCTGGGGCGGCGGAACCGGTCGCGGCGAGCGGCGGTCAGACGAAGTCATCGCCGGCTCCGGTGGGCAGCACGATCTGGCCTTCATCCATCAGGCGGCGAACGATCTTCAGCAGTTCCTTCTGCTCGGCCTCGACCTCCGACACACGCACCGGGCCACGGGACTCCAGGTCCTCGCGCAGCGTCTCGGCCGCCCGGGTGGACATGCAGCGGAAGATCTTCTCGCGCATCTCTGGCGTGGCGCCCTTGAGCGCCAGCACCAGCGACTCGGACTGCACTTCCTTGAGCAGCGACTGCATGCCCTTGTCGTCCAGCTTCTCCAGGTCGTCGAAGGTGAACATGTTGTCCATGATCTTCTGCGCCAGCTCGCCGTCGGCCTGACGGATGTAGTCGAGCACCGAGGTCTCCACGCTCGAGCCCATCAGGTTGATGATCTCCGCGGCCGGCTTGATGCCGCCGAGCGTGGCCTTCTTGAGCTTCTCGCCACCGGCGAGCACGCGGCTCATCACCTCGTTGAGGTCCTTCAGCGCCGCGGGCTGGATGCCGTCCAGGGTGGCGATGCGCATCATCACCTCGTTGCGGTGGCGCTCGGAGAACACGCCCATCACGCCGGCCGCCTGCTCCGACTCCAGGTGCACCAGGATGGCTGCGACGATCTGCGGATGCTCGTTGCGCAGCAGTTCGCCCACCGAGCCAGGGTCCATCCACTTGAGGCTTTCGATGCCGCTCACGTCGCTGCCCTGCAGGATGCGGTCGATCAGCAGGTTGGCCTTGTCGTCGCCCAGCGCCTTGCGCAGCACCGACTTCACATAGGCATCGGTGTCGTCCACCAGGTGGCTCTGGGTGGCGGCCACGCCGGTGAAGCTCTCCAGCACCTCGTCCACCCGCTCGCGCGGGATCGACTTCAGCCGGGCGATGGTCTCGCCCAGGCGCTGTACCTCCTTGGGCGACAGGTGCCGGAAGACGCCCGCGGCCTCTTCCTCGCCCAGGGACATGAGCAGGATGGCCGCGTTCTCCAGGCCCCGCTCGTCGAGCTTGCTCTCAGCCACGGATTTCGCTCTCGGTTGTTGGACTGCGCAGGCGGATTGCAGCGGCTCAGGCCGGCGCGCCGCTCACCCAGTCGCGCAGGATGCCGGCCACGGCGGCGGGGTTGTCCTTGGCGAGCTGCCGGGCGCGCTCCAGCCGCTCGTCCGATTGCGGTGCTTCCAGCGCAGGTAGCCGGCTTGGGACGGGCAGTGCTTCGGCATCGGCCACCACCGTGTCCAGGCGTCCTCCCGGGCCCAGCGGCGTGAGTTCGGCCGCGGGCGGCGGGGGCGGCGCGATGGCGGCCTTCAGCGCCGGGCGCACCAGGCCGAAGAACACCAGCAGCGCGACCAGCACGGCGGCGGCCGGCACGGCCATGGAGCGCAGCAGGTCGAGCAGCCAGGGCTGCTTCCACAGCGGCACCTTGACCTCCTCGACCACCTCGATCTTGAAGGGCGCGTTGATCACGCGGACCGAGTCGCCGCGGTCTTCCTTGAAGCCCATCGACTCCTTCACCAGCGCGGTGAGCTTTTCGATTTCCTCGTTGCCCAGCGGCTGCTGCTGGACCTTGCCGTTCTTGTCGGTGCTGCTGCGGTGGTTGATGACCACCGCCGCATTCAACCGGCGCACCACGCCGGTGGCCGCCCGCGTGACCCGCACCGTCTTGTCGACCTCGAAGTTGGTCACCGCGTCGCGGCGGCTGCTGCCGCCGGCACCGGCGGCGCCGGGCGCGCCCTGCAGGGCCTGGGCCGGTCCGTTGACCGGGGCGGTGGCCGGCGTGGGCGGCTGGTTGCTGGCCGCACCCGGCACGCCGCTGGCCGTGGCGGTGCCGGGCCCCTGCATCTCGCTGCTCTGCTGGCTGCGCACCGCCGGCTGGGCGTTGGCGCCCTGGTTGGGCTTGAACTCCTCGAAGGTGGCCTCGGTCTGGGAGAAGTCCACATCGGCGGTGACGGCCGCGCGCAGGTTGTCTCGGCCGATCACCGGCTCGAGCAGCTCGGTGATGCGCTTGACGTAGCGTGCCTCGATCTGCTGCACGTACTGCAGCTGCTGCGCGTCCAGCCCGTTGGCCGGGGAATCGGCGGCGCCCGACAGCAGCGCGCCGGTCTGGTCGAGCACGCTCACCGCCTTGGGGTTCAGGTCGGGCACGCTGGAGGCCACCAGGTGCACGATGCCGGCGAGCTGGGCGCGGTCCAGCGTGCGCCCCGGGTGCAGCTGCAGCAGCACCGACGCGCTGGGCTTTTGCTGCTCGCGGAAGAAGCCGTTCTGGTTGGGCAGCGCCAGGTGCACCCGCGCCGACTGCACCGCCGCCAGCGCGCCGATGGAGCGGGTGAGCTCGCCCTCCAGGCCGCGCTGGAAGTTCAGCCGCTCCTGGAACTGGGTGATGCCGAAGCGGGCGTTTTCGGTGAGCTCGAAGCCCACGGTGGAGCCCTTGGGCAGCCCGGCGGCGGCCAGCTTCAGGCGCACGTCGTGCACCTGCGTTGCCGGCACCAGGATGGCCGCGCCGCCGTCGGCGTGCTTGTAGGGAACGTTCAGCTGCGACAACTGGGCGATGATGGCCCCGCCGTCCTTGTCCGACAGGTTGGCATAGAGCACGCGGTAGTCGCCCTGGCCACCCCACATCACCAGGCTCATCACGATGGCCAGCAGGGCGGCCAGGCCACCGGCCAGCGCCACCTTGCTGCGCGCGGGCAGGGCCACCAGGCGATCGGCGAAGCCCGAGCCCGCGGCGAGGGGCGAGTTGTTCACGACTGCGACAGCTTGGGTCATGGCTTGCGTTGCGAGGCGGCCGGCGGGTGCAGGCTGCGGGGTTGCGGCCATTGTTCGACGCGGCCCTGCGGCCGGAAGACCCGAACAGCCGCCCGAAGACGGTGCACTTCACCACCACGGCACGGGCTCCCCTGCCTAGCATCCGCTTCCATGAACGTGACGCTCAAGCCCTTCAACTTCGCGCAGGCGGCGGCCCGTGCCGGCCTGGCTCCGGACGGTCAACCCCTGGGGCGGGCCCGTGGCCCCGCCGGCGGCGAGGGTGTGGGCTTCCAGCAGGCCCTGTCCAGCGCCTTGAAGGACGTGAGCCGGGCGCAGGCCGATGCGAGCCGCATGCAGCGCGAGGTGCAGCTGGACAACCCGACGGTGAGCCTGGAGGAGACGATGGTGGCCATGCAGAAGGCCCAGATCGGCTTCCAGGCGACGGTGCAGGTGCGCAACCGCCTGGTGCAGGCTTATTCGGACATCATGAACATGCAGGTGTGATGCAGCGCATCGCCCCCCGGGGCGGACCCGTCATCCCAGGTTCATCAGGCGCCGCTGGCGCTGGCTCTGATCGAGGTAGCGCTGCAGTATCCGCGCCGCATCGCCGCTCAGGGACTGGAAGGCGCAGCCCAGGCGCAGGCCCGGAGCCTCCGGGCCCAGCGTGCTCACATGCTGCACTCGAAGCCCCGCCTCCAGGCGCGTCATCGGGTCGAGGTCGATGACCACGCGCTGCAGCTGCGTGCCGGCTTCCAGCTTGGGAAGGTCGTGGGGCAGCAGCAGGGCGCAGCCGCCCAGGCTGATGTCGATCAGGCGCAGCTCGGTGGCCACGTCCGGCAGGTGCGGCAGCCGCACGCGGGCGCGCGTGCCGGTGCGCAGACCGGTCTTGACCCGGAAGGCCGAGCGGCGCTGGAAGCGGTAGATCAGCTGCGGAAAGGGCGAGCGCAGCGTGGCCGACTGCGAGCCGCGCACCAGGGTGATCTGCGACACGTCGAACTGCAGCTTGACATTGTCCAGGTAGGCCACGGCCACGCACTCCATGGACTCGACGATGCCGTTGAGGCCCTGCTCGTCGCCCTCGGCAGCGAAGTTCACCGTCTCCATCTGGCTGTCCACCGTCCACACGGTGGTGGTGTAGACCGTGCCGTTGTCGGCGTTCAGGTGCACCCGGGCCGCGCTGTCCTGCAGCGAGCGCATCAGGTTGCGGATCTCGATGCGGGCGTCCACCCTGAACTCGCGCAGGCCGCCGTGTTGGGCGGCCAGCGAGTCCAGCGGCATCGGTTGAGTGTCCATGACCGGATTGTCTGCGCGGCGATGGGGCCTTCGCCCCCGTGGAATGACGAGGCGGCGTTGGCCTTCAGTGCAGGGTCTTGGGCGAGCCGGACAGCATCTGGTCCAGATCGTCCAGCCAGGGCTCGGCCAGCGTGCGGATCTCCGCATCGTTGACCAGGATGCGCTGCATGATGCGCGACTTCAGCTGGGCCTCTTCCGGCGCCAGCGGCTGGCGGGCTGCGGTGCTCTTGAGCTGGGAGATCAACACCGCGCAGGCGCCTTCGAGCTTGACGACCTGGTCCCAGTGGCCGCGGCGGGCGGCCTCGAGCATGTCCGCGCTCGCACGCTCGATGGCCTCGTAGTAGTTGAGCAATTCGCCGCGGGAGGTCGGAGCGGCGCCCAGCGTCTCGGCGGCAACAGGCTGGAGCTCGGTGTTCACGGGCTTGGACGGCTTGATCGGCATGGCAGGCCTCAGGCGTCGGAGCGAAGGGATTGAGCCGGGGCGATGGCCGACCAGGCCTCGCGCAGCGTGCCCACAAGGCGCAGGCATTCGGCCAGCGCAGCCGGGTCGTTGCGCAGGTTGGCCTGGGTGAGCCGAAGCGTCAGGTAGGCGTACAGGTCGCGCAGGTCCTGCGCCAGCGAGCCGCCCTCGCTGAGGTTCAGGCCCGGCTTCAGGCCCTCGTCGATGATGCGCACGGCGCGCCCGATGGCGCGGCCCTTCTCGCTCGTGTCGCCGCGCTGCAGGGCGCTGGAGGCATGCACGATGGCCTCGGCGAGCCCATCGAACAGCATGGACACCAGCCGGTGGGGTGTCGCATCCACGAGGCCCGTCTCCAGCGAGACGGTGCGGTACATCTGGCCGAAGGCGGCTGCGCCTTTCTGGGGGCCGGGTCGGGTGCTGAACATGGGTCGTGAGGCCTTGTGCTGGACTGCCGGAGCAGGCGGTGGATGCGCTGCCGTGTCCCTTCTGTATCGGCCCCTGTGACAGGGACTTGAGCCGCCCGCAGGCCTCTTGCGGGCGGCTTTTCCGGCTTCAGGACTGGCGGTTCGCGCTGAGCGCGGCCAGCTGCGCCGACATGAAGGCGTTCAGCCCGCTGAGCTTGCTCACCGCCGTGTCCATCGCGGTGTACTGGGCGATCAGCCGCTTCTCGGTGGCCTCCGCCTTGGCGGTCACCTTGTCCTGGTCGGCCCGGTTGTTGGCCAGGGCCTTCTGCAAGCCGCTGGTGCGGTTGGTGATGGCGCCGTCCGCGCCCAGCAGCACGTTGGCCAGGTCGGAGAAGCGCCGCACCAGCCCCGCGTTCTGCGGTTCGGCGGTGTTCATCGCCGAGAGCGCGGTGCGCAGTTCGCCCAGGCGGCCCAGCGCGCTGTCCAGCCGGGCGTTGTTCACCGACATGCTGCCGTCGCGCTGAAGCGTCAGGCCGATGTCGGAGAGACGGCTGAAGGTGGCCGATGCGCCGCTGGGGGTGTTGATCAGCGCGCGCATGCGGCTGAGCAGCCCCACGGTGACGCTGTCGCCCTGCAGCGGGCCGCCGGTCTTGGTGCTGGGGTCGTAGCGGGTCATGTCCCCGATGGACTTGGCCAGCTCGCTGTAGGCGGTGGCAAAGCCGGTGATGGCCGTGCGGATGGCGTCGGTGTCGCGGGTGACGCCCACGCTCACCGGCGCGGTGGTCACCCGGTTGAGGGTGAGGTTCAGGCCCTCGAGCACGCCGCTGAGCGAGTTGCCCGCCGAAGACACCTCGATGCCGTTGATGGTGGCCAGCGAGTTGGCGCCGGCCTGCATCAGCTGCATCTGGCCGGCCCCGGCGGCCGGGTCGTAGGCGAAGCGCGACAGGCCCAGAGCGTCGGTGCTCGAGCCGTCGCTGTCGGTGGCGCGCACGCGAAAGCCGGCGGTGGCGCCGGTTTCGCTGGAGCTGTAGGTCAGGCGAGCGCCGGTGCTGTCGGTGACGATGGACGCGGTGATGCCCGCGCCGGCCGAGTTGATGCGGTCGCGCATCGTGGCCAGGGTGTCGTCGGCCGTGATGACGATGGACACCGGATTGCCGCCGGCCCGCGCGGTGAAGCTCGTGCCGCCGGCGCTCCAGCTGCCGATCTCGATGGTCAGGCTTCCGGTGCCCGGGGCGGCGCCGCTGCTGGGCAGCGCCGTGGGTGCGAGCACGCTTTGTGCGCTGGCCAGGCGCTGGACGCTCACCTGGTAGCTGCCCACCGGGGCGCCGTTGCTGGCCGTCACCGCCACCGAGGTGGCGTCCGAGCTGCTGGACTGCACCGAGTTCCACACCTGCGTGCCGGTGAGCGCCGAGGCCGCGTCCTGCAGCTTGGCGAACTGCGACTGGATGGTGCCCACCGACGACATCTGCGTCTGGATGGAGCGGGCGTTTTGTTGAAGCTGGGTGAGCGGCTTCTTCTCCAGCGCGACGAGCTGGGACACGATGCCGTTGAGATCGACGCCGCTGCCGATGCCGAGCGATGAGATGGTGGCCATGGCGGGCCCTCCGGTCGGGAGATGAACGTGATCGGTTATCGGCCCTCGTTCGGAAGACTTGAGCGCTCAATGGAGGGCTGTGTCGCCCGCCGGGGCCTGCGGCCCCTCCCGGCCGGGGTGGGCAGCGCTCAGTTGCGCAGCAGCGACAGCACCTGCTGGGGCAGCTGGTTGGCCTGCGCCACCATGGCGTTGCCCGCCTGCTGCAGGATCTGCGCGCGCGACAGGTTGGCCGTCTCGGCCGCGTAGTCGGCGTCCATGATCCGCGCGCGCGCGGCGGCCTGGTTCTCGGTGGCGATCTGCAGGTTGCTGACGATGGCCTCGAAGCGGTTCTGGATGGCGCCGTAGGTGGCGCGCTGCGAGTTGACGACGTCGATGGCGCCGTCGATGTAGCCCAGCGCCGAGGTGGCCGTGCCGATGCTCGTGATGCTGGCCGCCGCGCCCGACACGGCCGACACCAGCGCGGTGCCGCCGCCGGTGGTGCCCGTCCAGTTGAAGCCGGCCACGCTGATCTGGTCGATCGCCGCGTTGGTGCCAGCGCCGATCTGGTAGGTCTGTGCGGTGGTCGCGGTGAACACGTTCTGGCCGTTGAACTGCGTGCCGTTCAGCGTGCGCGACACCTCCTGGGCCAGCTGCTGGTATTCCTGGTCCAGGCTCACCCGGTCGTTGCCGCTGTTGGTGCCGTTGGCCGATTGCACGGCCAGTTCGCGCATGCGCTGCAGCATGTCGCTGACCTTGCCCAGCGCGCCTTCGGCCACCTGGGCGAGCGAGATGCCGTCGTTGGCATTGCGCATGGCCACGTTCATGCCGCGGATCTGCGTGTTCATCCGCTCGGCGATGGCAAGGCCGGCGGCATCGTCCTTGGCGCTGTTCACGCGCAGGCCCGAGGACAGGCGCTGCATGGACGTGGCCAGGGACGCCTGGCTGGTGGTGAGGTTGCGCTGCGCGTTCAGCGAGACCAGGTTGGTGTTGATGGTTTGCGGCATCGAGGACTCCGGACGTGGATGGTCAGCGAACCGATCACCTTCAGGACCCCCCTGAAGCTTCGATTCCCGTCAACGGAGTGTGAGCAAGGACGCCGCAGGCTTAAGCGAAGAAAAGCCACCGTCCGCAGCCCCATCTTCGGGCAACGGACGGTGGCGGTGGCCACCTTGGAGGGGGTGTCAGCGCAGCAGCGACAGCACCTGGCTGGGCAGCTGGTTGGCCTGCGCGACCATCGCGTTGCCGGCCTGCTGCAGGATCTGCGCGCGCGACAGGTTGGCGGTTTCCTCGGCGTAGTCCGCATCCATGATGCGGCTGCGCGCGGCGGACTGGTTCTCGGCGGAAATCTGCAGGTTGCTGACGATGGCCTCGAAGCGGTTCTGCAGGGCACCGAAGGTGGCGCGCTGGGAATTCACCGTGTCCAGGGCGGCGTCGATGGCGGCCATCGCCGAAGTGGCGCCAGCGGCGGTGGAGATGGTCGCCGAGGTGCCGACGGCCGGGTTGATGGCCGTGCCGGCACCGGTGGTGCCGGTCATGTTGACACTCGCCACGGTGAGCGTGTCGTTGGCACTGGTGCCCGAGCCGATCTGGAAGGACGTGGCCGTGGTGACGGCCGAGGCCAGGATGGCCGTGCCGTTGAACTGGGTGCTCGACAGCGTGCGGGTCACTTCGGCGGCGAGCTGGCCGTACTCCTGGTTCAGGTTGGTGCGGTCGCCCTGGCTGTTGGTGCCGTTGGACGACTGCACCGCCAGTTCCCGCATGCGCTGCAGCATGTCACCGACCTTGCCGAGCGCGCCTTCGGCCGTCTGGGCCAGCGAGATGCCGTCGTTGGCATTGCGCATGGCCACGTTCATGCCGCTGATCTGCGAGCGCATCCGCTCGGCGATGGCCAGGCCGGCGGCATCGTCCTTGGCATTGTTGATCCGCAGGCCCGACGACAGGCGCTGCATGCTCTGCGCCAGGCTCGACTGCGACGTTGCCAGGCTGCGCTGGGCATTCATGGACACCAGGTTGGTGTTGATGGTTTGCGACATTCAAGCGCTCCTAATAAGAGTAGATGACCACGGACTGACTTTCGCCCGGACTGCTTCGGTGGTGGTCCTTCCGTGCCGCGTGGCATCGAATGGGGCCTGCCTCGGGGCTTTGGCTACCCCAGGGACTCGAACGTCGAGTGCGTAGTTGGGTTTTCGTCGGGGCTGCCATCGCCTTTAGGCTTTTTTTCAGGAAACCGTCGTGGGCTGTTGTTTCCGGCCTGGCTTCCTGGCGCGGGCAGCGTGCGGAACAAGGGGACCGCAGCAGCCTTCATCGGGCGACCGCCCTCCTTATCGGCCATCAGCATGCACACCTGAACGCGGTGCGTGCCACGCGCCCCTGCCCGCGACCCGGAGCTTCCATGAACGCCACCTTGCCCCTCTCCAGCCTGGACCGCCGGCCCCGCCCCGCTGCCCCCACCGACCCGCTGCGGGCGCAGGCCGCCTTCGAGCGCGGTGCGCTGGCCCAGCGCGAGCGCCGCTTCGAAGCCGCGCGCGACGCCTTCCAGGAGGTCACCCGCCTGGCGCCGGACGACGGGCTGGGCTGGATCAACCTGGCCTCGGCGCTCTTCAGGCTCGGCGCACTGGCCGACAGCGTGCAGGCGGCGCGGCGCGGCACCGAGCTGCTGCCGCACCTGGCGCTGGGCTGGCTGATGCTGGCCGATGGCCTGCGTCTGCGGCACGACCAGGTCGGCGCGGCCGACGCCTATGCCCAGGCCGAGCGCTGCGGCCACGAGGACACCGACGCCTATGTCAACCAGGGCGCGGTGCTCAATGTGCTGGGCCACCGCACCCGGGCGCTGGAGGTGCTGCTCAAGGCCTCGGCCATCCAGCCCCACCACCCCGCTGTGCACGGCATGCTGGCGATGGTGTTCCGCCAGATGAACCTGATGGCCGAGGCGGTGGAGTGCCTGAAGACGCTGCGCGCGCTGGTGCCCGGGCACCTGCAGGCGCTGTCCACCGAGTCCTTCGAGAAGCGCCACCTGTGCTTCTGGGACGACATCGAGGCGGACACCGCCACGCTGTCGGCCATGCTCGAGTCCGCCAGCGAGGAAGACTACCGCTCGACGACCTGCTTCTCCTATCTGTCCTTGCCGATGTCGCCGGCGCTGCAGTGCAAGGCCGCGCGCATGGACTCGCGCATCAACGGCTGGGGCGTGCAGCCGCTGGCGCCGGTGGACCCGACCTCGCGGCGCGGCACGCCGCTTCGGGTGGGCTATGTGTCGGGCGACCTGCGCGAGCACCCGGTGGCCCAGTTGCTGGTCGAGGCGCTCGAGCAGCGCCGCCCGGCCGATGGCCAGGTGCTGCTCTACGACCACGGCGGCCCGTCCGACGCCCCGGTGCGCCAGCGCCTGATGAAGGCGGCCGACGCCTTCGTGAGCCTGGACGGCCTGAGCGACCGCGAAGCCGCCGAGCGCATCCGCGCGGACGGCATCGACGTGCTGGTGGATCTTCAAGGCCACACCAAGGGCCACCGCCTGGCCATCTTCTCCCATCGGGCCGCGCCGGTGCAGGCGAGCTACCTCGGCTTTCCGGCCACCAGCGGCGATCCGTCCATCGACTACCTGGTGGGCGACCCCATCGTGTCGCCGGTGGAGCTGGCCTCGCACTACACCGAGAAGATCGCGCAGCTGCCGCTGTGCTTCCAGCCCAATGGTCGCTGGCGGCCGCTGCCCGATCCGGCCTGGACGCGCGAGCAGGTGGGCCTGCCGAGCGATGCCTTCGTGATGTGCGCGTTCAACCACACCTACAAGATCCTGCCGCACGCCTTTGACGCCTGGTGCGAGCTGATGCACCGCGTGCCGCGCGCGGTGCTGTGGCTCAAGGAGATCAACGGGCAGCTGCATGCCAACGTGCGGCGCGAGATCCGCTCGCGCGGCATCGACCCGTCGCGCGTTCACTTCGCCGGCTATGTGTCCTATGCCGACCACTTCTCGCGCCTGGCGCTGGCCGATGTGTTCGTCGACACCTGGCCCTACAACGCCCACACCACCGCCGGCGACGCACTGTGGGCCGGCGTTCCGGTGGTCACCGTCTTCGGCGACACCTACGCGTCGCGGGTGGCGGCCAGCGTGCTCAACGCGGCCGGCCTGGGCGAGCTCGCCTATGCCGACCCGGCCGACTACGTTCGATCGCTGGAGGTGCTGGCCACCGAGCCTGAAGTGCTGGCCAGCATCCGTGAGCACCTCAGGCTCAACCGAATGACGCTGCCGCTCTTCGACGGCGCCACGCGGGCAGCGGAGCTGGCGGCGCTCTTCCAGCGCATGAAGCAGCGCTGGCTCGATGGCCAGGCGCCCGATCACCTGCTGGCTGCGGGCTGATCGAAGGCGCCGCCTCAGCGCGGCGCTCGCAACCGCCCGTGGCCCTGAAGGCCGCGGGCCTGCGCTTCAGATCGGGGCGTCGAGCACGGCGCGCCACATCGCCGCGTTGCAGCCGTCCTGCTGTCGAAGGTTCTGCACCAGGCTGAGGTCGGGGCTGCGGTTCTGCCGGAACTCGCCCAGCACGAAGCGGCGCTCGAGGAACACCGGGTGGTTTTCCTGGCGCAGCAGCCGGCGCAGCGTGAAGGGGTCGGCCGGTGCGAAGAAGGACGACCAGCTGCGTTCGGTCTCGCGGAACACTTCGCACTGCAGGCGCAGCCAGCGCGACAGTTCGGCCGGCTCGCGGCGCGGCTGCATCGCCAGCGCTTCGCCCTGGGGGCTCAGCCAGGGGCCGTCGCCGTCGGTGATGGCCTCCTCGCCCGGCCACTGCTGCAGCAGCCGCCCGCACAGCTCGGCGGCCTGCGCGCGCAGGCCGACCAGCGCATGGGCGTGGATGACGGTGGTGATGGCACCCACGTCGCGGGTGTGAAGACCCAGCGTCCGGCTGGCCTCGAAGGCGGCGCGGGCGTCGCGCACCCGCTGGCTGGCGCCATCGGCGTCGGCGGGATAGGCCTGGGGGTCTGCCAGGCGGTGCAGCACCGCGGCCACCGCTTCGAGCGTCGGCAGCGCCTCGGCCGGCGGGGCCACGTTGTGGGCGTCGGCCGGGACGGCCAGCCCTTGCGCCGCCAGGCGGGCGGCGGTGTCGGGCTTCAGGCCGAAGAGGTTCAGCGCGTCCTGCGCGCCGTTGGGGTGCAGGCCCAGCGGAACCAGCACACCCAGGGCGGGCAGCAGCCGGTAGAGCGCATAGCCCCAGGCCTGCAGGCAGGCGCCGGCTTCACCGGCCTGGCCCTGCGAGTCCACTGCGAACTGCACCACCGGCGAGCCCTGCTGCAGCAGGTGCTGCGCGCCGCGCAGCACGCCGGCTTCGTCGCCTTGGACGTCGATCTTGATGAGGTCGATAGTCTGGCCCCGCAGGTTGCGGTCGACAAAGGCATCCAGCGGCGATGCGGCCACCGCTTCGGCATCCGCCCCCACGGCCGCGCCCGGGGCGACCAGCCGCTTGAGCTCGGCCTGCGCGGCGTTGGCCAGCCAGCGCGGGCCGGCCTCGTCGGCCAGGGCCACGCGGGCCAGCGACACCCGCTCGGCCAGGTGGTTCTCCACCACGCTGCGGGCCAGCAGCTCGAAGGCCTGCGCGGCGGGTTCGAAGGCGACGACCTGCACATCCGGCCGTGCCTGCGCCACCGACAGCGCATAGACGCCCAGGTGGGCGCCCACATCCAGCATCCGGCCGCCCTGCGGCACGAGGCGGGGCAGGAAGGCGACCTCATCCTCGAACCAGCGGTGCTGCTCGAGCAGCACATAGGTGGTGATGCTGTCCAGCCGGGGCGCGACGTGAAGGCTCAGGCCCTGTTCGGTCTGCACGCGCCAGGACGCGACCGGGTCCGGCGGGGGCTGCTGCGCTGCGGCGCCGGCGGGGAGGGCGCTCGTGGTTTCAGCGCGGTCGGGGGCTTCCAGGGTGTCGTTCATGGCGGTCCTTCGTCAGGGTCGCCCACCTTAAGGGCGTGCACTGAGGGGCCATGCGCGAAAGAGCGGCACGCACACCGCCTACTTGGTGCGCCAGGCGGCGATCGGGGCTTGGGGCCTGACACCGTGTCGGAAAAAACCTGACACGCGGCGCGGAAGAACGGGGACTCAAGCCGCAGAGATGGACTGATGGGGCATCCCAGTTCCGGTGACCAGAATTCGTTCCACGTTGCAGCGATTGGCAACCAGAGGCAACGCGGCAGCAGACCCACCCGAACGCACCGCGAAGCCCGAAACGACCACCGCACCGACACCCGAACCGAACCGCGAAGAGGCCCACGATGAACACCGATCACATCCTCAACGAGATCCGCGAAGCCAACCTGTCCTACCTGATGCTGGCCCAGAGCCTCATCCGCACGGACCGTGACCAGGCGCTGTACCGCCTGGGCGTGAGCGAGGACACGGCCACGATGATCGGCCTGCTGACCCCGGCGCAGATGATGAAGATCGCCTCGGGCAACACGCTGCTGTGCCGCTTCCGCATGGACGACGACCTCGTCTGGGGCCTGTTGACCAACCACGGCAAGAGTTCGGCCAACGACGCCACCAGCCGCCTGCATGCCAGCATCCTGATGGCCGGTCGCCACCAGGAAGCCGCCTGAGCCTGCCGCCGCGCCTCACCATCCACTCCAGCTGAAGGTCCTGTCATGTCGCGCAACAAGAGCATCCTCACCGAAGCCCGCCAGATCGACCGTGCGATCACGCTGATCCACCTCGGCGCCCGCCTTCAAGTGCTGGAAAGCGAGACGGACCTGAGCTACGAGCGCCTGCTGCGCCTGTACAAGGAGGTGTCGGGCAAGTCGCCGAGCAAGGGCCAGCTGCCCTTTTCCACCGACTGGTTCATGACCTGGCAGCCCAACATCCACGCGAGCCTCTTCCTGAACATCCACGAGTACCTGAACAAGGCGGCCGCGCTCGACGAGATCGACACCATCATCAAGGCCTACCAGCTCTACACCGAGCAGACCACCGCCCAGGGCCTGGACCCGCTGCTGTCGGTCACCCGCGCCTGGCGCCTGGTGAAGTTCGTGGACAACGGCATGCTGACGATGACGCGCTGCAAGCAGTGCGGCGGGCATTTCGTCACCCACCCGCACGAGGTGGCCAAGCACTATGTGTGCGGCCTGTGCGCGCCGCCGGCCCGGGCCGGCAAGGGCCGCGCCAAGGGCTCGCTGCAGATGCACTGAGGCCAGGGCCGAGGCTGCCCATCGCCCTGACCCGGGGCGGTGTGCAGCATTCAAGTGGCGTGGCGCCGTGGCCGATAAAGGCTTCAGCGTCTTTACTCAGGCCACTTCATGTTCGTCATCATCGGGTGGGTCGTCGTTCTCGGTTGCGTCTTCGGCGTGTTCATCGCGCACGGCGGCAACATGGGCCCGATCCTCAAGGCACTTCCCTGGGAAATGGCCATGATCGGCGGCGCCACCCTGGGCGCCTTCCTGGTCAACAACCAGATGACGGTCATCAAGGCGACGATGGCCGGCGTCGGCCAGTGCTTCAAGGGCAGCAAGTACACCAAGGCGCGCTACCTGGAGCTGCTCGCGCTGCTCTACGACATCCTGCAGAAGGCGCGCAAGGAAGGCCTGATGTCCATCGAGAAGGACGTCGAGGACCCGCACAGCTCCCCGCTCTTCCAGAAATACCCGGCGGTGGGCGGCGACCACCATGTGACCGAGTTCATGACCGACTACCTGCGCATGATGGTGTCGGGCAACCTGAACGCGCACGAGATCGAGTCGCTGATGGACAGCGAGATCGAGACCCACCACCACGAGGCCCATGCGCCGGTGGCAGCCATCCAGCGCATCGCGGGTGGCCTGCCGGCCTTCGGCATCGTGGCCGCCGTGCTGGGCGTGGTCAAGACCATGGGCTCGGTGGGCCAGCCGCCTGCGGTGCTCGGCGCGATGATCGGCTCGGCACTCGTCGGAACCTTCCTGGGCATCTTGCTGGCCTACGCCTTCGCCGAGCCGCTCGCCGGCCTGCTCGAGCAGAAGGTGGAGGAAGGCAGCAAGGAGCTGCAGTGCATCAAGACCACGCTTCTGGCCAGCATGCAGGGCTACGCCCCGCAGGTGGCCATCGAGTTCGGCCGCAAGGTGCTGCTGTCCACCGTCCGTCCTTCGTTCTCGGAGCTCGAGGGCCACGTCAAGGGAAAGAAGTAAGCCATGGCCGGTGACGCAAAGAAGCTGCAGCCGATCATCGTCAAGAAGATCAAGAAGGGCGGGCATGCGGCGCATGGCGGGGCCTGGAAGATCGCCTACGCGGACTTCGTCACGGCCATGATGGCCTTCTTCCTGCTGATGTGGCTGCTGGGCAGCACCAGCGAGGGCGACAAGAAAGGCATTGCCGACTATTTCGGCAACCCCATCCGGGTGGCCATGGGTGGTGGCTCGGGCAGCGGCGACGCGTCGCACGTCATCAAGGGCGGCGGCGAAGACCTCTCCCGCCAGCACGGCCAGGTCAAGCTCGGCGACCGCGCGAACGAGCAGCGCACCTACAACCTGCAGGCCGCCAAGGAGAGCCAGCGCCGTGCCGAGGCCGAGGCGCTGGAGGCGCTGAAGAGGCGGGTGGAGGCCATGGTGGACGCCAGCCCGCGCCTGGCCGCGCTCAAGGGCCAGCTGCGCATGGACCTCACCTCCGACGGCCTGCGCATCCAGATCGTGGACGACCAGAACCGGCCGATGTTCGCCAGCGGCAGCGCCACGGTGCAGCCCTACATGCGCGAACTGCTGCGCGAGCTCGGCGCGGTGCTGGCCGAGGTGCCGCAGCGCCTGACGCTGTCCGGCCACACCGATGCCACGCCCTTTGCCGGCGGGCAGGGCGGCTACAGCAACTGGGAGCTCTCGGCAGACCGGGCCAATGCCTCGCGCCGGGAGCTGATCGCCGGCGGCCTGCCTTATGCGCGGACGCTTCGGGTACAGGGTCTGGCCGAGAGCATGCCCTTCGACGACCAGGACCCGCTGGCGCCGGTGAACCGGCGCATCAGCATCATCGTGATGAACCGCGACGCCGAGCACCGAATGTTCCGCACCAGCCCGATTCCCGGCCCCGGCCCTGGCGGCGACACCACGCAGGCCACCGAGCAGGCGCGCGACATCCTGCAGCGCCTGCCTCCGCCACTGCCGCCGGTGCTGACCGCCCCGCCACCGACCTCGCCGGCGCCGCCCTCAACTTCGGCAACCGCCGCCCGATAACCAAACAGGTCAACCCTCCACGACCTTCGAAGAGGCTTCCATGAGCAATCCCAGCGACCTGAAATTCCTGATCGTCGACGACTTCTCCACCATGCGCCGCATCGTGCGCGGCCTGCTCAAGGAGATGGGCTGCAACAACGCCGACGAGGCCGAGGACGGCGCCGTGGCGCTGAACATGCTGAAGAGCGGTCGCTACGACTTCGTCGTCAGCGACATCAACATGCCCAACATGAACGGCTTCGACCTGCTCGCGGCCATCAAGAAGGACGACAGCCTGAAGCACCTGCCGGTGCTGATGGTCACCGCCGAGGCCCGCAAGGAAGACATCGTGCGGGCCGCCCAGGACGGTGCGGCCGGCTACATCGTCAAGCCCTTCACCAAGGCCACGCTCGAAGAGAAGGTCACCAAGATCCTGCAGAAGCTGGCGGCCGCTGCGGCGGCATCGGCCTGAACGCCGGCAGCGGCAAGGAGACGAACATGAAGATGGATGACGCTGCGGGCCTGGCCCCCGCACCCGAGGAGACGCTGTCCGAGCGTGCCGTCAAGACGGCCTCCACCACGGAGGTCTTCCTGCAGATCGGCACCATCACCCGGCTGCTGCACGACACGCTGTCGCAGGTGGGCGTGATGCCCAAGCTGCAGCAGGCCGCCGACGGTCTGCCCGATGCCCGCAGCCGCCTGAGCTACATCGCCGACAAGACCGCCCAGGCGGCCAACAAGGTGCTGAACTCGGTCGACCAGGCCAAGGCGGAGCATCTGCGCATCGCCGAGCAGACCCGCGAACTCGCGGCGCGCCTGACCGCCGATCCGGTGCGTGCGGTGGCCAGCGGCGCGGTGCTGAACTTCGTGGGCGATGTCGAGGCCGCCACCGGCCGCATCGACCAGCACCTCACCGACATCATGATGGCCCAGGACTTCCACGACCTGACCGGCCAGGTGGTGCAGAAGGTGGTGCGCCTGGCCAGCGACCTGGAGGACAGCCTGCTCAAGCTGCTGGTGCAGGTCATTCCCGAAGACCAGCTGAACAAGGTCGAGTCCACCTTCCTCAACGGGCCGGTGGTCAACCCCGAAGGCCGGGCCGACGTGGTGACCAACCAGGAGCAGGTGGACGACCTGCTGGCCAGCCTGGGGTTCTGACGCCCCTCTCGCAGTCCTTCGAACTGCGTGGCCGGCGCGCGGCTATTCGCCGCTTGCCGCCCGCGCCGTTTGCCTAAGCTGGTGCTTCCTCATTTCCGGGAAGCCCACGATGGGAACCTACCGCCAGCTCCAGGCCTGCCGACTCGGCGGCCAGCGCAACCTGATCAGCGTGCTCAACCTGGGCGAGCAGGCGCTGACCGGCGTGTTCCCGCCCAGCGCCGAGACGCCGGTCACCTCCGGTCCGCTGGAATTGCTGTGGTGCCCCGACAGCGGCTTGCTGCAGCTGGGCCACTCCTTCGACCCGGGGGAGATGTACGGCGACAACTACGGTTATCGCTCGGGGCTGAACGCCTCGATGGTGCAGCACCTCACCGACAAGGTGCGCTCGCTCGAGCGCCTGGTGCAGCCGCGCGCGGACGACGTGGTGCTGGACATCGGCAGCAACGACGGCACCACGCTCAAGGCCTATGCCACCCCCGGTCTGCAGCGCATCGGCATCGACCCGACGGTGGACAAGTGGCGCTGCTACTACCCCGACGACATCGCCGCGGTGGCCGACTTCTTCTCGGCCGAGGCCTACCGCAAGGTGACCCGGCGCGGCGCTCGCATCGTCACGTCCATCGCGATGCTCTACGACCTGGAGTCGCCGGGCCAGTTCGCGCGCGAGGTGGCCTCCATCCTGGCGCCCGACGGCGTGTGGCACTTCGAGCAGAGCTACATGCCCTCGATGCTGCGCACCAACTCCTACGACACCATCTGCCACGAGCACCTGGAGTACTACACGCTGCGCGCCATCGAGCAGATGCTCGACGCGGCCGACCTGCAGGTGGTGGATGTGGTGACCAATGGCGTGAACGGCGGCAGCTTCGCCGTCACCGCCACCCACCGGGCCAACACCGGGCTGAAGGCGAACCGGGCGGTCATCGACTGGCTGCTGCACCAGGAGTACCGCATGGGGCTGAACACCCCGCGCCCCTACCGCGAGTTCGAGGAGCGGGTCTTCCGCCACCGGCAGGATCTGCAGCGGCTCATCCGGGCGCTCAACGACGACGGCAAGAAGGTGCTCGGCTACGGCGCTTCCACCAAGGGCAACGTGCTGCTGCAGTTCTGCGGGCTGGGGCCCCAGGACATCCCGGCCATCGCCGACGTGAACCCGCTCAAGCACGGCTGCGTGACGCCCGGCTCGCACATCCCCATCATCGGAGAGCCCGAGGCGCGCGCGATGCAGCCCGACTACTTCCTCGTCCTGCCCTGGCACTTCAAGCATGGCATCCTGCAGCGCGAGAAGGAGTACCTGCAGCGTGGCGGCAAATTCATCTTCCCCTTCCCCGAGATCGAGATCGTCTGACCCGGTGCGCCCCTTTCGAGGCGACGGCGGCATGGACGACTGCGCCCTGATCACCGGGGCCGGTGGGCAGGACGGCAGCTTGCTGGCCGAGCGCCTGGCCACCGCGGGCCAGACGGTGCTCGCGGTGCTGCGCCCAGGCGGCAGCCGCCCAGCGGTGGCGCCACCCGCGGCGAGCACGGCCGGCCGCATCGAATGGCTGGAACTGGACCTGCGCGATGCGCAGGCCTTGGGCGCATTGGTCGAGCGTTGCCGCCCGACGGCGGTCTATCACCTGGCAGCGGCCCACCACGCCAGCCAGGAGGCGCACAGCCGGCAGGCACTGCAGGACCGCCAGGCCATGATCGACCTGAACTTCGGGGTCGTCCGCACGCTCGCCTTCGCGCTGCTGGAGCACGGGCTTGCGGCGCATCTGGTGGTGGCAGGCTCGAGCCAGATGTACAGGCCCCGCGCCGACGGTCAGGACCTGCGGGTCGACGAGCTCACCCCCTTCGACCCTTCCACCTTCTATGGCCAGACCAAGGTCTGGGCGGCCGATCTGCTGCGCACGCTGCGGCGCGAGCACGGGCTGCGGGCCAGCCTGGCGGTGCTCTTCAACCACGAGTCTCCGCGCCGCCGGCCGGCCTTCCTGTCGCGCAAGGTGTCGCTGGCCGCTGCCCGTGCGGCCGCAGGGGTGGGGCAGCCCATCGAACTGCTGAACCTGGGTGCCCGGACCGACTGGTCGGCCGCCAGCGACATCGTCGACGCCTTGCAGCGCGTTGCCGCCCGGCACACCGGTGGCGAGTGGGTGCTGGGCAGCGGACGGGCACACAGCGTGCGCGAGCTGGTGGAGGCCGCCTTCTTGCACGCCGGGCTGGATTGGCGCGAGTGGATCACCGCGCGCCGCGACGAACGCGGCGCTGCCTTGGTGGCCTGCACCGACCGCGCCGAGCGCGAGCTCGGCTGGCAGCGGCGCCTGGGCTTCGATGCCCTGGTCGCCAGCCTCGTCGACGCCGACCGCGAAGCGCTCGCCCGCGAGCCTCGTTGAGACCCTCGTTGAGAGCCTGACCGGCGCCCGCCGGTGTGCAGGCGATGCTCAAACTCAATGCGTCGCGTCGGTGGCCGCGCCGCAGGACTCGAGGAAGGCCGTCATCGTCAGCAGGAACCGGCGGTCCTCGCGGCGGTAGAACACGATGTTGCCGAAGCCGATCTCGTCGGGCGCCTGCACCGCGCAGAACACGATGCGGCGCAGCCGCTGGATCCAGCGGCCGGTCTTGAACTGCGCGTCGGGGTCCACGCAGTCGAAGAGCACGGCGTCGTAGCCCTCGCAGCGCATGCGCTCGATCTCCTGCCGGACGACCGCCTCGCCCTGCTGCGGGAAGTGAACGCCGTACTCCACCATCACCAGCGCCGGTGACTGCGCCTTCAGGTCCAGCGATCGCAGGGCCTCGAAGTCGTGGCCCTCGCAGTCGATCTTCACGAAGTCGGTCACGCCCACGCCCTCGCGGCGGCAGAAGCTGTCCAGTCGAACGCAGCGCACCGCGAGTTCGGCCTCGGTGCGGCCGAAGGGCGAGGCGCTCAGGCCGGACAAGCCATCGGTGCCCGCCTTGTGGAAGTGGATGCTGTCCAGGTCGCGGTCGGACACCGCGGCGGCATGCAGGCGGAAGCGGCCGGTGTGCGCCGCCAGCGAACGGCTGGCCTGCTCGTGGGCGCGCGGGTCGGGCTCGAAGAGGTCGGCGCTCCAGCCGGCCTGCAGGAAGGGCGCGCTCAGGCCTCCATAGCAGGCGCCCACGTCCAGCAGGTGCCGGGTCTGGCCGTCGCGCAGCGATTCGAAATGCGGCAGCACGATGGCGCGCACGATCTGCAGGTCGGTCAGCAGGGCCAGGTCGGCGCGGCGGGCCACGGCGCGGTCGGCCTCTACCTGCAGGCGCGCCGCCCGCGTGTCCGCGGGTTCGGCGGCCAGGCGCTGCCAGGCGCTGCGCTGCGCCAGCACCAGGCGTTCCAGCTCGGCCCCCACGCGCTGCGCAAAGGCCTGCGTCCGCTCCCACGGCGCACCGTCGGGTGCCTGGCGCAGGGCCTGCAAGTGGGCGCGGATGCGAGCGCGCTCGGCGGCGTCTTCGCCCAGCCGCACCGCGGCTTGGACATAAGCCTCGGCGTCGGCGCAGATGAGTTCGTCCAGGCCGGCCAGCTGCAGCAGCGAAGCGCCATGGCGCGAACGCCCCACCGAGCCGCAGCGCACCACCGGCGGCACGGCCACGCTCAGCGGGTCGACCAGCGAGCAGGCGCCCGAGAAGGGGAAGGGGTCGAGGTAGACATCGGCCAGCGCCACGCGGGCCTGCACATCCGCCCGGGTGGGCACCGGGTCCAGCACCCGGATGCGCTCGGGCGCCAGGCCGGCGGCGGCCAGCTGACGCTCCAGGCGCGCGAGGAAGGGCAGCCGTCGATAGCTCGATGCCCAGTGCGGGTTGAAGGGCATCAGCAGCAGCACCGCGCCGGGCAAGCGCTGCAGGATGCGCACCCAGACGGCGGTCTGTTCGGGCACGAGCTTGAAGAAGTTGGCCCCCGAGAACAGCACCAGATCGTCGGTGGCCAGGCCGAGCGAGGCGCGGTCCACCGGGGCGGTCAGCGGCTCGGTGTCGTGCTGGTAGCTGTAGTAGTTCACCGAGCCTTCCAGCCGGTGCAGCCGCTCGGTGTAGTGGTCCTGGGCGTCGGGCGCGGGCTCGTTCCAGGCGGCCGACAGCAGCACGTCCACCTGCGTGCCGCCGGTGGTCACCGGCGAGGCGACGGTGGCCACCTGCAGCGGCGCCAGCCGGGCGCTGGCCACCAGCGTCGCAGCGCTGGTGACGGCCGCCGCGTTGTTGCCGATCAGCAGCAGGTCCAGGTCGTCGTGGCGGATGGCCTGCAGCAGCGGCTCCATGCCGCGCAGCGGCAGCGTCACCACCCGGTCCACCGCAGCGCTCAGCCGCCGGGTCAGTTCATGCTCCATCGTCGACGTGGTGTAGAGCGTGAGTTCGAAGCGCGAGCGGTCCAGCCCCTCCAGGTGGGCACAGGTGAAGTAGTTCTCGGTGCCCGGGCCCAGCTGCTGGGCGAACACGCCCACGCGGATGCGCTCGCTGGCGTGGGCCTGCCACCGGGGCGTGCGGGCGTGCAGCAGCGGCAGGCCGGTGTGGCCGAAGTGCAGCGCGATGAGCTCGCCGCGCTGGCGGAACACCTCGCGCAGGTTCAGCTCGCTGAAGTAGGTCTGGATGAGATTGGCCGACAGCGCGTAGCGCCGGGCCAGGTCCAGGCCCCGGTCCTGGTCGCGGCGGCCCAGGCAGGCCATCACCGCCGCGTGCACCCGGGCGGTCCAGTCGATCAGGTAGCGCGCCGCGCGGTCCGCATCGCCCGGCAGGTGGTGCACCTCCACGGCCCGGAATCGGTCATCCAGCACGGCGTCGCCCAGTGGCCCGCCGGTGCCCGCCCAGGGGTCCTCTGGAACCGGCCAGCGGGCATTGCAGGCCATCATCAGCCGGGCGGCGTGCACCCCCGCCGTGGGCTCGTCGATGGCGGCCAAGGCGTCGAGCAGCGGCTCGTCCTCGTCGCTCGGAAACATCTGTCGAAGTGCATCGTCGGCCAGCAGCGCGTGCAGGGCCTGCACCGGGCCGGCCCAGGCCTGCGCCAGCGTGTCGTCCGGCAGGCCGGCCAGGATGATGGCGAACTCGCGCCGCAGGTGGGCCAGTCCCTCGAAGACGGCGGCATCGCCGCTGCGCCGGAACTGCTGCAGCATCGCCTGCGCCTGGCCGTGCAGGCCGGTGGCCAGGGCGCGCCATTCGCGGGCCATCGCATCGCCCGGGTCCGCTGGCGCCGCCGCTGCGCCGGGCAGGGCCGGCGCTGCGGTGGTGTCGGGCGACGGGTTGGAGGGGGCCTGGGGCGCGGTCAGCAGCGTCATGGTGGGCACGGCGCCTGAAGCGCCGGAAAACGGGGTTCGGTGGGTCGGCGGGGCGGCGCAGCGTGGGTGCGGTGCCACCGGCCGGCCCGCGTCCGGGCATCGGGATGTTCGACCGCCCCGGGGGCTCGCCGTCGTGGGAAGTGCCGGGTGGCGACCGTCCTGTTCGCCGGATCGGCGGCCCTGGCGCGGTCCACCATCCGGCACGGCGCGCACCCTGAGGACGATTCCCGTTCGAGGCTGCGTGCTCCGCTCCGCCCCGCATGGCCCAGAACGACGCCCAGGACCGCAACCTACCCGCCACCGCCCGCAAGCTGCAGAAAGCGCGCGAGGAAGGGCAGGTGGCGCGCTCGCGCGACCTGGGCCACTTCGTCGCCATGGCCGCCGGTGCCGCGCTGGTGATGGGCGCGGCGCCCGAGTTCATCGGCTTCAACCGCGACCTGCTCACCGAAGGGCTGCGCTTCGGCGTGGCCGATGTCATCGAGCCGGCCCGCATGCTCGAGCGCCTGGGCGCTCTGGCCTTCAAGTTCGTGCTGCTCGTCGTGCCCATCGGCGTGCTGATGCTGCTGGCCGGGCTGGCCGCCGCGGTGCTGCTGGGCGGCTGGAACTGGACGCTCAAACCCCTGGCGCCGAAGTTCGAGAAGCTCGACCCGATCGCCGGCGTCGGCCGCATGTTCAGCAAGCACCAGCTTACCGAGGCGCTCAAGGCCTGCGGCCTGGCGCTGGTGCTGGGAAGTCTGGGCGGCTTCTACCTGCAGGCCCACCTGGAGGGCTTCGTCGCCCTGCTGGGCCTGTCGCTGGATGCGGCGCTGGGCGAGGCCGGCCGGGTGATGGTGGCCGGGCTGGGGCTGCTGCTGGTGGCGCTGGGCGTCTTCGCGCTGGTGGACATGCCGCTGCAGAAGAAGCTGCACGCCGACCAGCTCAAGATGAGCTTCCAGGAGGTCAAGGAGGAGTTCAAGGAGCTGGAAGGCAATGTCGAGGTCAAGGCCCGCCAGAAGCAGCGCGCCCGCGAGGTGGCCAACCGCCGCATGCTCGCCGCCGTGCCCACCGCCGACCTGGTGGTGATGAACCCGACCCACTTCGCGGTGGCGCTGAAGTACGACGACGCCACCATGGCTGCGCCCCGGGTGGTGGCCAAGGGCGCCGACCTGATGGCCTTCCGCATCAAGGACGCGGCCACCGGTGCACGGGTGCCGGTGCTGCAGGCCCCCGTACTGGCGCGTGCGCTCTATGCCCATGCCGAGGTCGACCGCGAGATTCCCGCCGCCCTCTTCGCCGCGGTGGCGCAGGTGCTGGCCTATCTGTACCAGCTGCGCGCGGCGATGGCCGGTGCCGCCCCGACGCCGGGCGAATTGCCCGAGCTGAACGTGCCCGACGAGCTCGACCCGCAGAACCCCAAGGCGCTCAAACCCTCCGCTGAGTCGTGACCTTGTTCACGGATTCGAGGGCCGCAGCGGCCGACGGCTCAAGCGAGCCGGCCGAGGTTCGATATCCGATCCATCGGCGTCCTCTGGACGCCTGACCCTGCGCGCGCTGGCGCGCAACTCCAGGACCTCGCCATGCAGAACAGCGCCAGCCCCCAGATCGTCGCCGCCGCCTCGGGCGCCGTGTCGATCCCGGTCGCCCGCGCGGCCATCGCGAAGATCGCAGTGGCCGGCGTCGACCTGGTGCTCACCGGCGCCGACGGCAAGGTCTGGGTGCTGCAGGGTGCGGCGCTGCGCATCGCCGCCGATCCCGCTTTCCGCCTGGCCTTCAGCGATGGCCCGGTGGACGGCCAGTCGCTCTTCGCCGAGGCCGGCAAGGTGCAGATCACCGAGGCCGTGGCCCGAAGCGTGCAGAAGGACGCACCGCCGGACGTGGACCGCAAGCTCAAGCCCGAGGAAGCGGCCCCCGAGGCCGACTCGGGCAATCGCCCGGCGGAAGCGGGCCTGGTGCCCACCTCGCTGGGCGCCGAGCTGACCAGCAAGGCCGCGCTCGCCAACGACGCCCGCCCGATGCTGATGATGCAGAACGGCGTGGGCAACTTCACCCAGCCACCCTCTGCGGCCGCGGCGGGCCAGCCCTTCACCCCGCCGCCCCCGCCCGAGCCCGAGCGGCTGAGCGTGCGCGCCTCGGTGTTCAACGTCACCGGCCAGGAGCGCAGCGAGGGTGCGAACGGCGGCTCGGTGATCACCGGCGGCGGCGGTGCGGCCGAATCCGCCAGCGACCGCTCCTCGGCCATGCAGGCCCGCTCCGAGCGCATCGAGGGCACGAGCGGCGACGACGCCATCCGCGGCGACGGCGCCATGGGCATGGGCAACGGCTGGGCCCGCTGGCTGGACATCAACATCAGCGGCAAGGACAAGGTGAAGGTCGAGGGCATCTCGATCTCCGGCCTGCCCAACGGCTTCGAGATCGTCGGGGCCACCGCGTCGGGTGCCGGCTGGTCGCTCGAGATTCCCGAGGACGGCGATCTCACCGCCGTGCGGGTGATGGTGCGCTACCCGGTGGCCAGCGACGGCAGCTTCTCGCCCATCGAGTTCGTGCTGCGGGTGTCGGTGTCCGGCGAGATGGCGGGCAAGAAGATCGCCGGCGAACTGTCGGTGCCGGCCATCGTGCGCGATGTGCAGTCCGCTGCCGACATGGACTATGTGGACGGCCAGGGCCGTCCGGGCATCGTGATGCCCGCCTTCGGCCTGGGCGACGACATCCGCGCCGGTGCCGGCAACGACACCGTCCAGGGCCTGGTGGGCCACGACCGGCTGGACGGCGGCAGCGGCAACGACACGCTGGACGGCGGCCAGGGCAACGACGTGCTGATCGGCGGCATCGGTGCAGACCAGCTCATCGGCGGCACCGGACGCGACACCGCCAGCTACTTCGGCTCGGCCGCCGCCGTGACGGTGGACCTCGCCGACGGCAGTGCCGCGGGCGGTGATGCGGCGGGCGACCGCTTCGACAGCATCGAGAACCTCACCGGCAGCGACCACGGCGACACGCTGCGCGGCGACGCCTCGGCCAACCGGCTGGAGGGTGCCGATGGCGACGACCTGCTCGAGGGCCGGGGCGGCGCCGACCTGCTCGTGGGTGGCGAGGGCCAGGACACGGCCACCTATGCCGGGTCGAGTGCGGGCGTCACGGTCAACCTGGCCGACGGTAGCGGCCGTGGCGGCGATGCCGAGGGCGACCAGCTCAGCGGCATCGAACGCGTCGTCGGCTCGGCCCTGAACGACACGC
>JAIYCR010000110.1 GCA_027487905.1 Rubrivivax sp.
CCTCGGCCGGCAGCAGCCGCCGGTCGCGCTGGACGTCCCGGCGCGGCTCAAGATCACGGCGCGCGAGCTCGGCGGCCTCGGCCGGCGTCGGCAGGCTGTAGCCGCGGGGTAGTTGGCGCAGCGGGTTGGGCGTGGTCGCGCCGGTGCGGCGCAGATGCCAGTCCACGATGCGGGCCAGAAGTTCCATCCGCTTGCGCACCGTCCCGGGCGCCAGATGCCGGCGCACCTTCAGGTCGCGCACCAGTGCGTCGACCCAGGCCGCGTCAACCTGACGCAACCGGACCCCAGGGCAGAGCGCCATCACCGCAGGCAGCAGTTCCGCGTCGCTGGCCGTCACCGGCCCGTCGCGCCCGTACTCGCGGCACACCGCGACCAGCAGAACATCGCCCTGCCGGGCCGGCGCAGCGGTGGCGAACTCGGTCGGCACGACGCCGGCGGCCAGCAGCGCCTCAAGATGCTCGGCGTAGGCGCGGGCCTCGGGCTCGCTGTCGAAGGTGAGGAACAGGGCGCGCGGCAGCAGCCGGTGACGCACCCGAATCTGCCACCGTCCCCCGCGCTGCTGGATGCTGGCCACGGCTACTGGGCTTGACGGATAAAGCCCGAAGTCTAGGGTAGCCTGCTACCGTTTTCCGGTAGCACGAGGCCTTTTTCGGGGGGTTTGAGGCGGTTTTAAAGCCCACCAAGCTTTCGCCGCGATTCCTGAAACCCGTTGAAAATCAAGCGTTTAGGCTGGAGGCGCGACCCGGAGTCGAACCGGGCTGGACGGATTTGCAATCCGTTGCATAACCGCTTTGCTATCGCGCCGGAAAAACCAGAAACGACAAAGGGAAGCACTGCTTCCCTTTGTCTTTGAACTGGAGCGGGAGACGAGGCTCGAACTCGCGACCTCAACCTTGGCAAGGTTGCGCTCTACCAACTGAGCTACTCCCGCATCGTCTTCGAAGATGCTTGCCGTTGCCAGCTTGCGTTCCCCGTTGAGCGAAGCCCTGCAGTATAGAGATGATTCGGCGCGTTTGTAAAGAGCCTTCGCGCCAAATCATCGCTTGCCGAAGGTCAGTGCTTGATGGACCCGCCCGGGTTGCCGGCCGCCGCAGCTGGATCGGCTGCGGGCGTGGCCGCCGCCGGGGTGGCCACGGCCTCGTCCGCCTTCACCGGCTCGTCCTCGGGCAGCGGCTGCGGCAGGCTCTCCAGCGCCACTTCGAGGACCTGGTCGATCCAGCGAACCGGAACGATCTCCAGGTGGTTCTTGACGTTCTCCGGGATGTCGGCCAGATCCTTGACGTTCTCCTCGGGGATCAGCACCGTCTTGATGCCCCCGCGGTGCGCCGCGAGCAGCTTCTCCTTCAGGCCACCGATGGCCGTGACCTCGCCGCGCAGCGTGATCTCGCCGGTCATGGCCACGTCGGCCCGCACCGGAATGCCCGCCAGAGCCGACACGAAGGCCGTGGTCATCGCGATGCCGGCGCTCGGGCCGTCCTTGGGCGTCGCGCCATCGGGCACGTGGATGTGGATGTCGCGCTTCTCGAACATCTCGTCCTTGACGCCCATGCGCCGGGCGCGGCTGCGCACCACCGACCGCGCCGCCTCGACCGATTCCTTCATCACGTCGCCCAGCGAGCCGGTGCGGATGATCTGGCCCTTGCCGGGCATGACCGCCGCCTCGATGGTGAGCAGGTCGCCGCCGACTTCCGTCCACGCGAGCCCGACCACCTGGCCGATCTGGTTCTTCTTCTCGGCCCGACCGTAGTCGTACTTGCGCACGCCCAGGAACTCCTGGAGGTTGTCCTCGGTGACGATGACCTGGCCGGTGTACTGCTTGAGCTGCAGGCCCTTGACCGTCTTGCGGCAGATCTTGGAGATCTCGCGCTCGAGCGAACGGACGCCCGCCTCGCGGGTGTAGTAGCGGATGATCCCGCGGATGGCCGCCTCGGTGACCTCCAGCTCCTCGTCCTTCACGCCGTTGTTCTTCTTCTGCTTGGGGCAGAGGTAGCGCTGGGCGATGTTGAGCTTCTCGTCCTCGGTGTAGCCCGACAGGCGGATGACCTCCATCCGGTCGAGCAGCGCCGGCGGGATGTTCATGCTGTTGGACGTGGCCACGAACATCACGTCGGACAGATCGAAGTCGACCTCGACGTAGTGGTCGCTGAAGGTGTGGTTCTGCTCGGGGTCGAGCACCTCGAGCAGCGCGGACGACGGGTCGCCGCGGAAGTCCATGCCCAGCTTGTCGATCTCGTCGAGCAGGAACAGCGGGTTGCGCGTGCCCACCTTGCCCAGGCTTTGCAGCACCTTGCCCGGCATGGAGCCGATGTAGGTGCGGCGGTGGCCACGGATCTCGGCCTCGTCGCGCACGCCACCCAGCGCCATGCGGACGAACTTGCGCCCGGTCGCGCGCGCCACCGACTGACCCAGCGAGGTCTTGCCCACGCCCGGGGGGCCCACCAGGCACAGGATGGGTGCCTTCACCTTGTCCACGCGCTGCTGCACCGCGAGGTACTCGAGGATGCGGTCCTTGACCTTCTCCAGCCCGTAGTGGTCCTCGTTGAGGACTTCCTCGGCATGGGTGAGGTCGTGCTTGATCTTGGTCTTCTTCGCCCAGGGCAGGTTGACCAGGGTGTCGATGTAGTTGCGCACCACCGTCGCTTCGGCGGACATCGGCGACATCAGCTTGAGCTTCTTCAGCTCGGCGTCGGCCTTCTTGCGCGCATCCTTGGGCATCTTGGCGGCGAGGATCTTCTTCTCGAGCTCCTCCATGTCGGCGCCTTCCTCGCCGTCGCCCAGCTCCTTCTGGATGGCCTTGACCTGCTCGTTGAGGTAGTACTCGCGCTGGCTCTTCTCCATCTGGCGCTTCACGCGCCCGCGGATGCGCTTTTCCACCTGCAGGATGTCCACCTCGTGCTCGAGCTGCTCGAGCAGCTTCTCCAGGCGCTTGCCCACCTCGGAGAGCTCGAGCACCGACTGCTTGTTCTCGAGCTTGAGCGGCAGGTGCGCGGCGATGGTGTCGGCCAGGCGGCCAGCATCGTCGATGCCGCTGATGGAGGTGAGGATCTCCGGCGGGATCTTCTTGTTCAGCTTGACGTAGGCGTCGAACTGCTGGGTCACGGCCCGGCGCAGCGCCTCGATCTCGGGCGTGCTGTCGGTGGGCGGCGGCACCGGCGTGATGTCGGCGGTGAAGAAGTCGCCGCTGTCGCTGATCTTCTGCGTCGTGGCGCGCTGCAGGCCCTCGACCAGCACCTTCACCGTGCCATCGGGCAGCTTGAGCATCTGCAGGATGCTGGAGACGCAGCCGACGTCGAACATGTCCTCCGGCTTGGGCTCGTCCTTGCCGGCGGCCTTCTGGGCCACCAGCATGATCTGCCGGCCGGATTCCATCGCGGCCTCCAGGGCCTTGATCGACTTGGGGCGACCCACGAACAGCGGGATCACCATGTGCGGAAACACGACCACGTCGCGCAGCGGCAGCAGCGGCAGGTTGATCGGTTCAGCGGGAAGGATGGGATGTCCTGACATAGGGCCTCACTTTCTCGAATCCATATCAGGATCCGCAATCGGATTGCAAGTCATGCACCCGTAACGCAAACAAAAGCCCCAAAACGCTCAGCAAAGCCACCCACGCCCTCAAGCGCGCACCGCGGATCCGGCTTCGCCGGTCCGCTGGTGCGGCCCCCCTGGGGGGGAGCGGCCCTGGCCGCTCCGGGGGGCGGGGGCCATCTCATGCACTGGCCTTCTGCTCCCGGTACACCAGCAGCGGCCGCGCCTCATCGACGATGTTGTGCTCGTCCAGCACGACCTTGGCCACGCCCTCGAGCGTGGGCAGTTCGTACATGGTGTCGATCAGCGCCTGCTCCATGATCGAGCGCAGCCCGCGCGCACCCGTCTTGCGCGCGAGCGCCTTGCGGGCGATGGCGGCCAGGGCGGAGGGGCGGATCTCCAGCTCGACCTTGTCCATCGCGAAGAGCTGCTGGTACTGCTTGAGCAGCGCGTTCTTCGGCTCGGTGAGGATCTGCACCAGCGCGTCCTCGGTGAGTTCGCCCAGCGTGGCCACCACCGGCAGGCGGCCGACCAGTTCGGGAATCAGGCCGAACTTGATGATGTCTTCGGGCTGCACGTCGCGGAACACCTCGGACACCCGGCGCTCGCTCTTGCCGTGCACCGTGGCCGCGAAGCCGATTCCTGACTTCTCCGAGCGGTTCTGGATGACCTTCTCCAGACCGTCGAAGGCGCCACCGCAGATGAACAGGATATTGGTCGTGTCGATCTGCAGGAAGTCCTGGTTGGGGTGCTTGCGCCCGCCCTGAGGCGGCACGCTGGCCATGGTGCCTTCGACCAGCTTGAGCAGCGCCTGCTGCACGCCCTCGCCCGAGACGTCGCGGGTGATGCTCGGGTTGTCGGCCTTGCGCGAGATCTTGTCGATCTCGTCGATGTAGACGATGCCGCGCTGCGCCCGCTCGACGTCGTAGTTGCAGTTCTGCAGCAGCTTCTGGATGATGTTCTCGACGTCCTCGCCGACATAGCCCGCCTCGGTGAGCGTGGTGGCGTCGGCGATCACGAAGGGCACGTTGAGCAGCCGGGCCAGCGTCTGCGCCAGCAGCGTCTTGCCCGAGCCGGTGGGCCCGATGAGCAGGATGTTGCTCTTGGTGAGCTCGATCTCGTCCTTGTTGCGGCTCATGTGCTTGAGCCGCTTGTAGTGGTTGTAGACCGCCACGGCCAGCGTGCGCTTGGCCACTTCCTGGCCGATCACGTACTGGTCCAGGCTTGCCTTGATCTCGGTGGGGATGGGCAGGTCGGACTTGGGCGACTTCGGATCGACCGTCTCCGCGGGCACCTCGTCGCGGATGATGTCGTTGCACAGCTCGATGCACTCGTCGCAGATGAACACCGACGGTCCGGCGATGAGCTTCTTCACCTCGTGCTGGCTCTTGCCGCAGAAGGAACAGTACAGCACCTTCTCGCTGGACGAGGCTTTCTTGTCGGGCATGTGGGGGGCCTGTGAAGGGGGTTCAGATGATGATAGGCCAAAGAAAACGGGGCCCTGGCGAACAAAAGGGCCCCGTTTCGGTCGCTTTGCCCTGCCCGGCAAGCGCCGGGCCGGCAGGCAATCACTGCCGCTTGTCGATGACCTGGTCGATCAGGCCGTAGTCGCGCGCTTCGGGCGGGCTCATGTAGTAGTCGCGCTCCATGTCCGCGGCGATCTTCTCGTAGCTCTGGCCGGTGCGCTCGGCGTAGATGCGGTTGAGCTGCTCGCGGGTCTTGAGGATCTCGCGGGCGGTGATCTCGATGTCGGTGGCCTGGCCCTGCGCGCCGCCGGACGGCTGGTGGATCATGATCTTGCTGTTGGGCAGCGAGAAGCGCTTGCCCTTGGCACCGGCCATCAGCAGGAAGCTGCCCATGCTCGCGGCCATGCCCATGCACAGCGTGGACACGTCCGGCTTGATGAACTGCATGGTGTCGAAGATCGACAGGCCCGCGCTCACGCTGCCGCCGGGGGAGTTGATGTACAGGAAGATGTCCTTGTCCGGGTTCTCGCTCTCCAGGAACAGCATCTGCGCGCACACCAGGTTGGCGCTCTGGTCGTTCACCGGCCCGACCAGGAAGACGATGCGCTCGCGCAGCAGGCGCGAGTAGATGTCGTAGGCGCGCTCGCCGCGGCCGGACTGCTCGATGACGATGGGCACCATGCCCAGGCCCGTCGTTTCCAGTGCACTCATCGGAATTTCCTCTTGGGGGTCGGGCCCGGCGGGATGCCGGGCCGGCGACGGACGTTCAGGGAACTGCGCTCGGTCGCCTGCGGCCTCAACCGGCCATCAGCTCGTCGAAGGGCACGGCCTTGTCGCTCACGCGGGCCAGGCCCATCACATGCGTGGCCACGTTGTTCTCGATGACGACCGCCTCGACTTCGGCCATGCGCTGGCGGTCGCCCAGGTACCAGCGCACCACCTCGGCGGGGCGCTCGTAGCTCTGGGCGATTTCCTCGATGTGGGCCTGCAGCTGCTCGGGCTTGGCCTGCAGGTTGGCGCTGCGGACCAGCTCGGCCACCACCAGGCCCAGGCGCACGCGGCGCTCGGCCTGGGCGGTGAAGAGCTCGGCGGGGATGGGGGCGGTGTCGGCATCCTTGACGCCGCGCTTCTTGAGGTCCTCGCGGGCGCCTTCGACCATGCGCTCGGTCTCGCCTTTCACCAGCGCCTGCGGCACGTCCAGCTCGGCGGCCTTGACCAGCGCATCCATCACCGACGCCTTGTTGCGTGCGAGCACGCGGAACTTCACTTCGCGCTCGAGGTTGCGGCGGATGTCCGCGCGCAGGCTGTCCAGCGTGCCGTCGGCGATGCCCAGCGTCTGGGCGAAGGCCTCGTCGACCACCGGCAGGTTCTGCTGCTCGATCTTCTTGACGGTGACGAGGAAGTCGGCTTCCTTGCCGGCCACTTCCTTGCCCTGGTAGTCCTCGGGGAACTGCAGCGGGAAGGTCTTGCTGTCGCCCACCTTCATGCCGCGCACGGCCTTGTCGAAGGTCTCGAGCATCTGGCCTTCGCCGACCAGGAACTGGAAGTCGCTCGCCTGGCCGCCCTGGAAGGGCTCGCCGTCGATCTTGCCTTCGAAGTCGATGGTGACGCGGTCGCCTTCGGCGGCGCCCTCGGCGGCGGGGCGCTGCGAGAAGGTGCGGCGCTGCTTGCGCAGGATGTCCAGCGTCTTGTCGATGGCCGCATCGGTGACCTCGGAGGACACGCGCTCGACCTCGGCGGCGGACAGGTCGCCCAGCTTGATCTCGGGGTAGACCTCGAAGGTGGCATCGAAGGCGATCTCGCCCTCGGGCGCGGCTTCCTTCTCGGCGATGCGCGGGGCGCCGGCCACCCGCAGCTTGGCCTCGTTGACGGCCTGGTTGAACTTCTCACCGACCTTGTCGTTCATCACTTCGTAGTGCACGGAGTAGCCGTAGCGCTGGCTGACCACGCTCATGGGCACCTTGCCGGGGCGGAAGCCGTCGGCCTTGACCGTGCGCGCCAGCTTCTTCAGTCGGGTCTCGACCTCGCTGCGGATGGCGTCGGCGGGCAGCGTGAGGGTGATGCGGCGCTCGAGTTTCTCGAGGGTTTCGACGTGGACAGTCATGGCGTTGGAGGAAGGATGAATCGGGCTGGTGCGCGGGGGGGGACTCGAACCCCCACACCATCGCTGGCGTCAGGACCTAAACCTGGTGCGTCTACCAATTTCGCCACCCGCGCAGGGTGAGGTTCGAAGCGTCTTGGCGAACCCGCGAGTTTACGCCGCGCTGCCGCCCGCCCCGGCGGCAGCGCGGTCAAGCCGGTCGGCGCACCCGGAACCAGGCCGCATACATGGCCGGCAGCGCCAGCAAGGTGAGCACCGTGGCCACCACCAGGCCACCCATGATGGCCACGGCCATCGGCCCCCAGAAGACGCTGCGCGACAGCGGAATCATGGCCAGCACGGCCGCCGCCGCGGTGAGCACGATGGGCCGGAAGCGCCGCACCGCGGCCTCGACGATGGCGTCCCAGGCCGGCACGCCGCGCGAACGGTCCTGCTCGATCTGGTCGATGAGGATGACCGAGTTGCGCATGATCATGCCCATCAGCGCGATCACGCCGAGCAGCGCGACGAAGCCGAAGGGCCGGTCGAGCAGCAGCAGCGCGCCGGCCACGCCGGCGATGCCCAGCGGCCCGGTGAGGAAGACCAGCAGCGCGCGGCTGAAGCTCTGCAGCTGCAGCATCAGCAGCGTGAAGATGAGGAAGAGCATCACCGGCACGCCCGCCGCGATCGACCCCTGCCCCTTGCTGCTCTCCTCCACCGCGCCGGCGATCTGGATGCGGTAGGCCGGCGGCAGCGTCGCCTGCAGCTGCTGCAGGCGGGGCCAGAGCTCGCGGGTGACGGTGGGGCCCTGGACGCCGTCGACCACGTCGGCCTGCACCGTCACCGCGAACTGGCGGTTCTCCCGCCACATCACGCCGGGCTCCCAGGCGAACTCGACACGGGCGATCTGCGTCAGCGGAATCGACCGCCCCGAGCTCGTGGGCAGGTAGGCGCTGGCCAGCGAGGTGATGGCCGCGCGCTCGTCGGCGGGCTGTCGCAGCACGATGTCCACCAGCTTGTCGCCCTCGCGGTACTGGCCGATGGTGCTGCCCGAAAGCATGGTGCGCGCCGCCTGGGCGATGGACTGGCTGCTCACCCCGAGCGCACGCGCCTTGTCCTGGTCGATGGACAGGCGCAGCACCTTGATCGACTCGTTCCAGTTGTCGTTCACGCCCCGCAGGCTCGGGTGCTCGCTGAGCACCGCGCGGGTCGCGTCGGCATGGCGGCGAACCTCCACCGGGTCGGGGCCGATCACCCGGAACATCACCGGATAGGCCACTGGCGGGCCGTTGGGCAGCAGCTTGACCCGCGAGCGCGCCTCGCCGAACTCGGCGGCCAGCAGCTCGGGCAGGCGGCGCCGCAGCGCCTCGCGTTCGGCCAGCCCCTCGGGCAGCACGATGAACTGGCTGACGTTGGGCTGGGGAAAGATCTGGTCGAGCGGCAGGTAGAAACGCGGAACCCCCGAGCCCACCCAGGCGGTGACGCTCTTCACGCCCGGCTCGGCCCGCAGCCGCGCATCGAAGCGCCGGGCCAGCGCGTCGCTCTCCTGGATGCTCGAGCCCTCGGGCAGCCACAGGTCCACCAGCAGCTCGGGGCGGCTGGAGTCGGGGAAGAACTGCTGCTGCACCCGTCCCATGCCGACGATGCCCAGCGCGAAGATCAGCACCGTCACCCCGATGGTGATCCAGCGGTGCGCCACGCAGGCGTGCACCGCCCGCCGGAAGCGCGCGTAGAAGGGCGTGTCGAAGAGTTCGTGCGGGGGCGCCGCCGCGGCCTCGGCGGCGGTGCGCGTGCGCAGCAGCCGGGCGCCCAGATAGGGCACGAAGTACACCGACACCACCCAGCTGATCACCAGCGCCGCGGAGGTCACGGCGAAGATGGCGAAGGTGTATTCACCGGTGACCGACTTGGCCAGGCCGATCGGCAGGAAACCCGCCGCCGTGATGAGCGTGCCGGTGAGCATGGGCATCGCGGTCACGTCGTAGGCGTAGGTGGCCGCGGTCATGGTGTCGTGCCCCTCCTCGAGCTTTCGCACCATCATCTCCACCGCGATGATCGCGTCGTCCACCAGCAGGCCCAGCGCGATGATCAGCGAACCGAGGCTGATCTTGTGCAGCCCCACGCCCCAGTAGTACATCACCACGAAGGTGATGGCCAGCACCAGCGGAATGGTCACGCCCACCACCAGCCCGGGGCGCACGTCGATGCGCAGCGGGCGGGTGTGCAGGCCGAGCGACACGAAGCTCACCGCCAGCACGATCACCACCGCCTCGATCAGCACCTTGACGAACTCGTTGACCGAACGCGAGACGGCCTGCGGCTGGTCCTGCACCGTCTCGAGCGTGATGCCGGCCGGCAGGCCCGCGCGGATGCCGGCCATGGCGCGCTCGAGGTTGCGGCCCAGCGCGATGATGTCGCCGCCCTTGGCCATGGACACACCCAGCGCGATGACCTCCCGGCCCTGGTGCCGCACCTTCACCGACGGCGGGTCCACATAGCCCCGGGTGATCTCGGCGATGTCGCCCAGGCGCAGCGTGGACGCCTGGCGGGTCTCGGGGTTCACCGCCCGGATGGGCAGCTGGCGCAGTGCCTCCACCGAGGTGAAGGCACCGGCCACCCGCACCTGCAGGTTCTCCCGGCCGGTGCTGAGCACCCCGGCGCCTTCGACCGCGTTCTGCGCGCCCAGCTGCTGCAGCACCTGGCTGAAGTCCAGGCCCAGCAGGGCCAGGCGCTTCTGGGAGATCTCGACGAAGATCTTCTCGGCCTGCGCACCGAAGGTCTCCACCTTGGCGACGTCGGGCACGCGGAGCAGGGCCTGGCGGATGCGGTCGGCCTCCACCCTCAATTCCTCGGCGCTGAAGCCATCGGCCGACACCGCGAAGATGGAGCCGTAGACGTCGCCGAACTCGTCGTTGAAGACCGGGCCGATCACCCCGGCCGGCAAGGTGCCGCGCACATCGCCCAGCTTCTTTCGAACCTGGTACCACACGCCGCTCACCTCCTTCGGGGGCGAGCTGTCCTTGAGCTGCAGGATGGTCAGCGACTCACCGGGCTTGGTGTAGCTGCGCACCACGTCGGCATGGGCCACCTCCTGCAGCGTGCGCTCGATGCGGTCGGTCACCTGCTCGGCCATCTGCTGCGCGGTGGCTCCCGGCCAGAAGGCCTGGACGACCATCGCGCGGAAGGTGAAGGGCGGGTCCTCGTCCTGCCCCAGCTGGAAGTAGGCGGCGAAGCCCAGCACCATCAGCACCACCATCAGGTAGCGCGTGAGCGCCGGATGCTCCAGGGCCCAGCGGGAGATGTTGAACCGAGAAGGCTTCAAAGGTGAAGGCGCGCCGTCGGCGCTGTGCGGGGTGCTCATGGGTGGGGCGCTCCGTTCAGCGTGAAGCCGCGAGGGCCGGGACAGTGGCGGCTGCGGGGGCGGCCGCGGCGGCGCTCGGCGTCGCCACCGGCGCATGCAGCCTCACCTTCTGTCCGGCGGCCAGCACATGCACGCCCGCGGTCACCACCCGGGCTCCCGCCTGAAGGCCGCTGGCGATCACCGCTTCGTTGCCGTCGGCGGTTGCGATCTCAACGTCCTGCGAGCGCAGCACCATCGCCGGCTCGTCCACCACCCACACCGCCGTGCGCCCGCCCGACTCGCGCAGCGCGCTCAGCGGCAGCTTCAAGGCCGGCGCGGCATTGCCGGCGCGAAGCCGCACCGTCACCGTCTGCCCGAGGATCAGCCCCTGCGACGCCTGCGCGCCCAGGTCCAGCTTGACGAGCACGGTGCGGGTGACCGGGTCTGCGCTGGCGGCCACCTCGCGCACCGTGGCAGGCCAGCGGGCATCGGAGGCCCAGGGCTGGACGCTCAAGGCACCTGCGCTGCCTGCCAGCGCGCGCAGCTCGGCCAGGCGGTGTTCCGGAATGGAGAACACCACGTCGCGCGGCCCGTCGTGGGCCAGGCGGATCACCGGCGTGCCGGTGGCGAGCACCGCGCCGGGTTCGGCTTCCACCGCAGTGACCACACCGGCCACCGGTGCGCGCAGCGTCGCGTAGCGCGCCTGGTTGCCCTGGACGCCCAGCTGCGCCCGGGCCTGCTCGAGCTGTGCCTGCGAGGAGCGGGCCGTGGCCTCGCGGCGCTCCAGTTCCGCGCCGCTGATGAAGCCCTGCTGGCGCAGTTCCCGGAAGCGCTGCAGGTCGGCGCTGGCCAGTTCGGCCGACGCCTGCGCCGCGGCGAGCCCCGCCCGCGCGGCGTCCTGACCGAGCTGCAGGTCCTGCGGGTCCAGGCGGGCCAGCAGGCCGCCTGCGGGAATGCGCTCGCCCAGGTCGGCGGGACGCTCCACCAGCAAGCCGCCCACGCGAAAGCCCAGTCGCGATTCGGTCCGGGCCCGCACCTCGCCGGCGAACTGCTGCTCGAGCGCGACGGGCTGCTCACCCACCAGCACCGTGCGCACGGCGCGCACCGGCTCCGGGGCCGGCTCAGGGCGGCTGCAGGCCACCAGCCCGACCAGCACGGTGGCCACAAGCGCCGAGGTGCGCGCCAGGGTGCGCAGGCCGGGGAACGGAGACGACGGGGTTTCGGTCATGGGCGTGCGGGCGGCGGAACGCCGCGTCGGAGTGGACCGCAGGGGCTGCGAAGGCAGACCTTGCCGGTCGGAGAAAGGGGTTCTGCGGGGCGGACTACTGACTGACTGGTCAGTACCATAGGGGCGAAGCCAAGCGAATGTCAAGCCGCGGATGCGCAACACCGGCCTGTCAGGGCCCGGCCGTGGACAATCCGCCGCGTGAGCGTCGACCACTACGAGAACTTCCCCGTCGCCTCCTGGCTCTGCCCGGCCGAGCTGCGTCCGGCCGTGCGCGCCATCTACCGCTTCGCCCGCACCGCGGACGACCTGGCCGACGAAGGCCCCGCGTCGAGCACCGAACGCCAGGCGGCGCTGGCCGCCTTCCGGGCTGACCTGGCGGCCCTGCTCGCCGGCCGGCCCCTGAGCGGCCGCTGGCCGGGGCTTTTCGAGGAACTGGGGGTCCACCTTCGAGCGCGCGCCCTGCCCGCCCAGGCGCTCTTCGATCTGCTCAGCGCCTTCGACCAGGACGTCGTCGTCCACCGCTACGCCGACCGCGCCGCCTTGCTGCACTACTGCAGCCGCTCGGCCGATCCGGTGGGCCGCCTGGTGCTCGCCCTCTACCGGTGCGACGACGAAGTGAGCCGCGCGGAGTCCGACGCCATCTGCACGGCGCTGCAACTGATCAACTTCTGGCAGGACATCAGCGTGGACGCGCGCAACGGACGCGTCTACCTGCCCGAGGCCGACTGCGTGCGTCACGGGTTCACCGGACACGATCTGCTCGAGGCTGCCTCCGGTCGGGCACCGGTTCCGGCCACGCTGCCGGCCGCCCTGCGCGAGGTGGGGACCTGGACCCGTGACCTGATGCTCAGGGGCGCGCCGCTGGTGCACCGGGTGCCCGGCCGCGCCGGGTGGGAGCTGCGCGGCGTGGTGCAAGGAGGCCTTCGCATCCTCGACCACCTGCAGCGCAGGGGCTGGCGCAGCTTCGACGACCGTCCCCGCATCGGCCCGGGCGACCTGCCGGTGCTCGTCTGGCGTTCGCTGCGCATGAAGCCGCCGCGGCCCCAGCCCGTGCGGGCCGCCTGAGCGTCCAGCGTACCCGCCCGCCCCATCCCGCCCTGAACCGACAGCCCCGCCCCGCACCCGGCCCGATGACCCCCGAACAGTACGTGCAGGACAAGGCCGCCCGCAGCGGCTCGAGCTTCTACTACGCCTTCCTCTTCCTGCCCCCGGAACGGCGGGCCGCGATCACGGCCTTCTATGCCTTCTGCCGGGAGGTGGACGACGTGGTGGACGAGACGCCCGACCTCAGCGTGGCCGCCGTCAAGCTCGCCTGGTGGCGAAAGGAAGTCCAGTCGGCCTTCGACGGCAACCCGACCCACCCGGTGATGCGCGCCCTGATGCCCGGCGCAGCGCGGTTCGACATCCGGTCCGAGCACCTGTCCCAGGTGATCGACGGCTGCGAGATGGACCTCCACCAGAGCCGCTACCTCGACTTCCCGGCGCTGCAGCGCTATTGCCACCTGGTGGCCGGCGTGGTCGGCGAAGTGGCCAGCGGCATCTTCGGCACCCGCGACGAGGCGACGGTCGCCTATGCGCACCGCCTGGGGCAGGCCATGCAGCTGACCAACATCATCCGCGACGTCGGCGACGATGCCCGGCGGGGCCGCATCTACCTGCCGGTCAACGAGCTGCAGGCGCACGGGGTGAAGGCGCACGAACTGCTGCTGCGCAGCGCCCCCTGGGGCTACAGCGAACGCTTCACCGCGCTGATGCAGGCGCAGGCGCGCCGGGCGCATGCGCTGTACGACGAAGCCTTCGAACTGCTTCCCACCGGCCAGCGGGCGGCGCAGCGGCCGGGCCTGATGATGGCCCACATCTACCGGACCCTGCTGCGCGAGATCGAGGCCGACGGCTTCCAGGTGCTGCACCAGCGTACCTCGCTGACCCCCGTGCGCAAGCTGTGGATCGCGGCGCGCACCTACTGGCAGGCCCGTTGAAGGCGGTGCCGGCCCCCGCCCCGCGAAGGCCAGCGCCTGAACCCGGGCCCCGGGCCGGCGCCGCCGGCCTGCAGGTCGCAGTGGTCGGCGGGGGCTGGGCCGGGCTGGCGGCGGCCGTCACGCTGGTGCAGGCGGGGCATTCGGTGACGCTCTTCGAGATGGCCGCACGCCTGGGTGGCCGCGCGCGCAGCGTCGACGTCGAAGGCCTGCGGCTGGACAACGGACAGCACATCCTGATCGGGGCCTACACCGAAACCCTGCGCCTGATGCGCGCCGTCGGCGTGGACACCGCGGCCGTCCTCGATCGCCGTCCGCTCGCCTTCGTCGACGACACCGGCACCGGCCTTTCGCTGCCCGCCGGTGCCGCCCTGCCCGCCTTCGCCCGGGGCGTGCTCGCCCACCCGGGGTGGAGCTTGGGCGACAAGCTCTCGCTGCTCGCGCGGTCCGCGCGCTGGGCGCTCGGGCGCTTCCGGTGCGCACCGCACTGCACCGTGGCCGATCTGGCCGAGGGGCTGAGCACGCCGCTGCAGCGTGAACTGATCGAACCGCTGTGCGTGGCCGCGCTGAACACGCCCGCCGCCGAGGCCAGCGGCACCGTCTTCCTGCGCGTGCTGCGCGACGCCCTGTTCAGCGGCAGCGGGTCGTCCGATCTGCTGCTGCCGCGGCAGTCGCTGGGTGCGCTGCTCCCGGAACCTGCCAGACGCTGGCTGGAAGCCTCCGGCGCGCAGGTGAGGTCGGGCCACCGCGTGCAGGCGGTGCAAGCCCTGGGGGACCGCTGGGCCGTGGATGGCCTGCCCTTCGACCGCGTCGTGATGGCAGCGCCCGCGCTGGAGGCGGCGCGCCTGGTGGCTGCGGCCGGGCCGGATTGGGCCGCCGGCGCCCGGGCACTGCAGTACGAGCCCATCGTCACGCTCTACCTGCGCCTGCCAGGGGTGCGGCTGGCCAGCCCCATGGTGGCCCTGACCGAAGGCGGCCCGCAGTCAGCGGCCCAGTTCGTCTTCGACCACGGACAGCTGCAGCCCGGCGGGCCCACCGATGGCCTGCTGGCCTTCGTCGTCAGCGGCGCCCGCCCCTGGCTGGACCGCGGCCTGCCAGCGCTGGAGGCGGCTGTCATGGGCCAGGCCCTGCGCCTGGCGGGCGGCACGCTGCCCGAGGGGAGCCGGGTGCTGCAGGTCATCACCGAGAAACGGGCGACCTTCCGCTGCACGCCGGAATCGGCGGCGCTGCGCCCACCGATGGAAATCGCGCCGGGGCTGCTGGCTGCCGGCGACCACGTCCGCGGGCCCTACCCCGCCACGCTCGAGGGCGCGGTTCGCAGCGGCGTGGCCGCCGCGCGGGCCGTCTTCTGAGGCGCCCCCGGGGGCCGCAGCGCCCACGTCGTCCCGCGATGCGCGGGTCCTTCTCGCCATGCAAAACCCTGCTGGCTTGAAGCAGAATACCCCCATGAAGTCGAAGGATGTCCAGACAACCCCCGCCATCCAGGTGATCGAGCGGGCGTTTTCCTTGCTGGACGTGCTGGCCAGCCATCCCGAGCCGGTGTCGCTGAAGACCATCAGCGAGCGCACCGGGCTGCACCCGAGCACCGCGCACCGCATCCTGAACGACCTGGCCATCGGCCGCCTGGTCGATCGCCCCGAGACCGGCAGCTACCGGCTGGGCATGCGCCTGCTGGAGCTTGGAAACCTGGTCAAGGCCCGACTGGACGTTCGAGAAGCCGCACTCGGGCCGATGCGCGAGCTGCACCGCGTGACGCTGCAGCCGGTGAACCTTTCCATGCGCCAGGGAGACGAGATCGTCTACATCGAGCGCACCTACAGCGAACGCTCGGGCATGCAGGTGGTGCGTGCGGTGGGCGGTCGTGCCCCGCTGCACCTGACCTCCATCGGCAAGCTCTTCCTGGCGCAGGACGATGCGCCCCGGGTGCGCGCCTACGCCACCCGCACCGGCCTTGCCGGCAACACCCGCAACAGCATCACCGACCTGGCCACGCTGGAACGCGAACTCGCCCGGGTGCAGCGCAGCGGCATCGCCCGCGACGACGAGGAACTGGAACTGGGCGTGCGGTGCATGGCCGCGGGCATCCTGGACGACCAGGGCAAGCTCATCGCGGGCTTGTCGATTTCGGCACCCGCCGACCGGCTGGAAGACAGCTGGCTCGACCGGCTGCGGGCCACGGCCCTGCAGATCAGCTCGGCGCTCGGCCACAAGCCGCCAACGCCTGCCTGAAGGCAGCAGCGCTTGACCCGGGGCGCTGCGGCGCGCCCGTGCCGGCGATCAGTGCAGCGCGGCGGACGGCCGGACCGCCGCATCGGCCACCGGCAGCGGCACCGACTGGTTGACCCAGCGGCGGATGCGTTCGGCATCGCCCAGGCGCGAGTAGCGCCCGGCGGAATCGAGCAGCACCATGATCAACTGACGCCCGGCCATCTGCGCCTGCATGACCAGGCAGCGGCCAGCTTCGGAGATGTAGCCCGTCTTCTGCAGCCCGATGTGCCACTCGGGGTTGAGCACCAGGCCGTTGGTGTTGCGGAAGGCGACCGACCGGTTGGCCACTGCCACCTCATGCCCGGTGGAGGTGGACAGCTCGCGCAGCAGCTGGTGGCGGTAGGCGGCTTGAACCAGCACGGCGAGGTCACGCGCGCTGGAGCGGTTGCGGCTGGACAGGCCCGTAGGTTCGACGTAGTCGGTGTCGGCCATGCCCAGCAGCTGCGCCTTGGCGTTCATCGCGCTGACGAAGGCGGGAAGCCCGCCGGGATAGTGGCGGCCCAGCGCATTCGCCGCCCGGTTCTCCGAAGACATCAGCGCCAGGTGCAGTGCTTCGCCCCGGGTCAGGCGCGTGCCCACTGCGAGCCGTGAGCGGCTGCCCTTCTCGGTGTCGATGTCGTCCTGCGTGATGGTGAGGGTTTCGTCCAGCGGCTGACCGGTCTCGGCCACCACCAGCGCGGTCATCAGCTTGGTGAGCGATGCGATGGGCAGGATGGCGCCGGGGTTCTTGCTGAACAGGACCTCGTTGGTGTCCTGGTCCATCACCAGCGCGACGCTGCTCTTGAGATCGAGCGGATCGTCGGTGGCGTGCAGGCCGGCCAGCTGCCCGTAGGAAGGGCGCGCCGGCTCCACCGCACGGGCCGCGCCGCGAGGCGCCGGACGCGCCGCCTTCGACGACGGACGTGCTGCCGCCCGAGCACCTGCCGGACGGTTGTTTCGGGCGGGGGCCGCCGCCGGCTTGGCCCTTTCGCCGGAGCGGGCCTTGGACGAACCGTCGGCACGCGACGAGGCCTGGGCCTGCGCCTGCGGAACCGAAGCCAGGCCCAGCAGGGCGACCAGGGCCAGGGCCAGCAGCGTGGACGCGGACCGTGCCGGTTTCGAGCGGGCGTTTCGCTTCAGTCCTGGCCCCTGGAGGGCACGGAAACGGGTCAAGAGCGAACGCGGAGTGTCATGCACGGTCTGGGCCTCACCGGAAGTCGAGAGCGAGTTTAGGCGCTCCCAAAAAATCCAGCAAGATCAAAAACTTACGGGATAAACCTCAAGCTGGCTCGAAGTTTCCCCGCAATTTGGTGCAGAAGTCCGGGTCAACCCTGTGCCGCGACCCGCTCCAGCTTGCTGTGAAGCTTGTTCAGCGCGGCCAGATAGGCCTTGGCCGACGCCACGACGATGTCCGGATCGGCCCCCACGCCGTTGACCACCCGACCGCCGTGCTGCAGGCGAACCGTGACCTCCCCCTGCGATTCGGTGCTGCCCGAGGTGATGGCGTTGACCGAATACAGCAGCATCTCCGCCCCGCTCTGCACCTTGCTCTCGATGGCCTTGAGGCTGGCGTCCACCGGCCCGTTGCCATCGCTCTGCGCCTGGTGCTCCACGTTGCCCGCGGCGAAGGTCACCGAGGCCTGCGGGCGCTCGCCCGTCTCGGAGCGCTGCGACAGCGCCACCAGCCGGAAGTGCTCCTGATCGGCCGTCACCGACTCGTCCATCACCAGCGCGAGGATGTCCTCGTCGAAGATGTCGCTCTTGCGATCGGCCAGGTCCTTGAAGCGTGCGAAGGCCGCGTTGACCTCCGACTCGGACGCCATCTCGATGCCCAGCTCCTGCAGCCGCTGGCGGAAGGCATTGCGCCCGGACAGCTTGCCCAGCACGATCTTGTTGGCCGACCAGCCCACGTCCTCGGCCCGCATGATCTCGTAGGTGTCGCGCGCCTTGAGCACGCCGTCCTGGTGGATGCCGCTCGCGTGGGCGAAGGCATTCGCGCCCACCACCGCCTTGTTGGGCTGCACGACGAAACCGGTGGTCTGCGACACCAGCCGCGAGGCGGGCACGATCTGCGAGGTCTCGATGCCCAGCGTCAGGCCGAAGTAGTCGCGGCGGGTGCGCAGTGCCATCACCACCTCCTCGAGCGAGCAGTTGCCGGCACGCTCGCCCAGGCCGTTGATCGTGCACTCGATCTGGCGTGCGCCGCCTATCTTCACCCCAGCCAGCGAGTTGGCCACCGCCATGCCCAGGTCGTTGTGGCAGTGCACGCTCCAGATCGCCTTGTCGCTGTTGGGCACCCGCTCGCGCAGGTGGCGGATGAAGTTGCCGTACAGCTCGGGGACGGCGTAGCCGACGGTATCGGGCACGTTGATGGTGGTGGCGCCTTCGGCGATGACCGCCTCGAGCACCCGGCAGAGGAAGTCGACATCAGAGCGGTAGCCGTCCTCGGGCGAGAACTCCACGTCGCCAGTCAGGTTGCGCGCGAAGCGCACGGCCAGCCGGGCCTGCTCGAACACCTGGTCGGGCGTCATGCGCAGCTTCTTCTCCATGTGCAGCGCACTGGTGGCGATGAAGGTGTGGATGCGCGACGAGCGAGCACCCTTCAGCGCCTCGGCCGCACGGGCGATGTCGCGGTCGTTGGCCCGGGCCAGCGAGCACACCGTGCTGTCCTTGATGACGTCGGCGATGGCCTTGACCGCCTCGAAGTCGCCGTTGGACGAGGCGGCGAAGCCCGCCTCGATCACGTCCACCTTCAGCCGCTCGAGCTGCCGCGCGATGCGCAGCTTCTCGTCGCGGGTCATGGACGCACCGGGCGACTGCTCGCCGTCGCGCAAGGTGGTGTCGAAGATGATGAGCTTGTCGGTCATGGTCGTCCTCGGGGCAGGGCTGGGTTGCGGTGCAGGGCGGGAATGCGGGGGCGGGAATGCGGGAACGGAAATGCAAACGGCCCGCTGCGGATGCAAGCGGGCCGGTGAAGCGGAACGTGGGGAAGACGTGCGCGGTCAGCGAGCCCGGAGGGCTCCTAGCAGCAGGCTGACGGTGAGGGCTTGGCGCGACGACATGGACGGAATGTAGCACTGCCCCGCGTCAGCGGTGCAAGCCCTCTTCATCGGGCTCGTCGGTGGACGTGGCGATGACGCTCACCGGCTTGCCCTTCACCTTGCGGTGGATGTACAGCCCATAGCCGGACAGCCCATACACGCAGAACACCGCGAACAGCACGATGGGCGGGTGGATGGTGATCACGGCGATGCCCAGCGCAAAGAGCACCACGACGATGAAGGGAACAGACTTGCGGAAGTTCACGTCCTTGCCGCTGTAGAAGGGCACGTTGGTGACCATCGTCAGGCCGGCGTAGAGCGCCAGCGCGAAGGCCGCCCAGGGCAGCACCTCATGCTGGTGGACGTTCTTGAAACCGAGGTCGTCGAGCACCCAGATGAAGCCGGTGACGAGCGCCGCTGCAGCGGGGCTCGGAAGGCCCTGGAAGAAGCGCTTGTCCACCACGCCGATGTTGGTGTTGAAGCGCGCCAGCCGCAGCGCCGCGCAGGCGCAATAGACGAAGGCGGCCAGCCAGCCCGCCTTGCCCAGTCCCTTGAGCGCCCACTCGTAGACGATGAGCGCCGGGGCCGCCCCGAAGCTCACCATGTCCGACAGGCTGTCCATCTGCTCGCCGAAGGCGCTCTGCGTGTTGGTCAGCCGCGCGACGCGGCCGTCCAGGCTGTCGAGCACCATGGCGCAGAACACCCCGATGGCGGCCAGCTCGAAGCGGCCGTTCATCGCCATCACCACCGCATAGAAGCCCCCGAAGAGGGCCGCCACGGTGAAGAGGTTGGGCAAGATGTAGATGCCCTTGCGCCGGGGGCGCACGAGACCTTCGGGCTCGTCGGCGAGCGATTCCTTGTCGTCTGGCATGGCCTGATTGTCGGTCCCGCCGCCGCCCTTGGCCGACATCAGTTGCGGCTCTGGTCCACCAGGCGGTTCTTCTTGATCCACGGCATCATCGCGCGCAGCTGCTCGCCCACCACCTCGATGGGGTGCTCGGCATTCAGGCGGCGACGCGACAGCAGCGTGGGCGCGCCGGCGCGGTTCTCCAGGATGAAGCTCTTGGCGTACTCGCCGGTCTGGATGTCCTTCAGGACCTGCTTCATCACCTTCTTGGTCTCCTCGGTCACGATGCGCGGGCCGGTGACGTACTCACCGTACTCGGCGTTGTTCGAGATCGAGTAGTTCATGTTGGCGATGCCGCCCTCGTAGATGAGGTCGACGATCAGCTTGAGCTCGTGCAGGCACTCGAAGTAGGCCATCTCGGGCGAGTAGCCCGCCTCGGTCAGCGTCTCGAAACCGGCCTTGATCAGCTCCACCGCACCGCCGCACAGCACCGCCTGCTCGCCGAAGAGATCGGTCTCGGTCTCCTCGCGGAAGTTGGTCTCGATGACGCCGGCCTTGCCGCCGCCGTTGGCCGCGGCATAGCTCAGGGCCAGGTCGCGCGCCTTGCCCGAACGGTCGGCGTGGACGGCGATCAGGGTGGGCACGCCGCCACCCTGGGTGTAGGTGGAACGCACGGTGTGGCCGGGGGCCTTGGGCGCGACCATCCACACATCCAGGTCGGAACGCGGCTGCACCTGGCCGTAGTGCACGTTGAATCCGTGGGCGAAGGCGAGCGAGGCGCCCTGCTTGATGTTGGGCTCGATGTCGTTCTTGTAGACGGTGGCGATCTGCTCGTCGGGCAGCAGGATCATGACGATGTCCGCGCCCTTCACCGCGTCGGCCACCTCGGCCACCTTCAGCCCGGCCTTCTCGACCTTGCTCCACGACGCGCCGCCGCGGCGCAGGCCCACGGTGACCTTCACGCCGCTGTCGTTCAGGTTCTGCGCATGGGCATGGCCCTGCGAACCGTAGCCGATGATCGAGACGGCCTTGCCCTTGATGAGGCTCAGGTCAGCGTCCTTGTCGTAGTAAACCTTCATGTCTTCTCTCCTCGATGGATGGGGGTGTGGGTGTGGATGATGGGGAGACGGGTGAGCAGCCGGCTAGACGCGCAGGATGCGCTCGCCCCGGCCGATGCCGCTGGTGCCGGTGCGCACCGTCTCCAGGATGGATGCACGGTCGATGGCCACCAGGAAGGCATCGAGCTTGGCTGCGTCCCCGGTGAGTTCGATCGTGTAGGTCTTCTCGGTGACGTCGATGATGCGGCCCCGGAAGATGTCGGCCATGCGCTTCATCTCGTCGCGCTCCTTGCCGACCGCGCGCACCTTCACCAGCATGAGCTCGCGCTCGGTGAAGGCACCCTCGGTGAGGTCCACCACCTTGACCACCTCGATGAGGCGGTTCAGGTGCTTGGTGATCTGCTCGATCACGTCGGCCGAGCCGGTCGTGACGATGGTCATGCGCGACAGCGAGGCGTCCTCGGTGGGCGCCACCGTCAGGCTCTCGATGTTGTAGCCGCGGGCGGAGAACAGCGCGACGACGCGCGACAGCGCGCCAGGCTCGTTCTCGAGCAGCAGGGCAATGATGTGCTTCATGGTCTGCGGGAGTCGCCATCGTGCGCTCTGCGGTGGCAGCGCGCCTGGGTCGGCTCCGTGTGGAAGGTTGGAGGGAGAGGCAATGAGGCAGAGGGCTGAATGGCCTTGAACGCGGAGGCGGCACCCGTGCGCAGCGGGTGGCTGCGCACGTCGACGCCTGCGCCGATCAGAGGTCTTCGGAGCCCAGCAGCATCTCGGTGATGCCCTTGCCGGCCTGCACCATCGGCCAGACGTTTTCGGTCTGGTCGGTGCGGATGTCCAGGAACACGGTGCGGTCCTTCAGCCGGATGGCCTCGCGCAGCGCCGGCTCGACGTCCCGCGGGTGCTCGATGAGCAGGCCCACATGGCCATAGGCCTCGGCGAGCTTCACGAAATCGGGCAGCGCGTCCATGTAGCTGTGCGAATAGCGGCCGCCGTAGTCGAGCTGCTGCCACTGCCGCACCATGCCCAGGTAGCGGTTGTTCAGCGAGATGACCTTCACCGGCGTCTCGTACTGCTTGCAGGTGGACAGCTCCTGGATGCACATCTGGATCGAGCCTTCGCCGGTGATGCAGAAGACGTCCGACTCGGGCTTGGCCAGCTTGATGCCCATGGCGTAGGGCAGGCCCACGCCCATCGTGCCCAGGCCGCCGGAGTTGATCCAGCGCCGCGGCTGGTCGAAGCGGTAGTACTGGGCCGCCCACATCTGGTGCTGGCCCACGTCGGACGTGATGTAGGTGTCGCGGTCGCGGGTGAGCTCCCAGAGCTTTTCCACCACGAACTGCGGCTTGATCAGCGTGTCGCTCGTCTTGTACTTGAGGCAGTCGCGGCCGCGCCAGGCGTTGATCTGGTTCCACCAGGCCGACAGCGCCGCCGGGTCGGCCCGCGTCTGCGCCTCGCGGATCTGGGCGATCAGCTCCTGCAGCACGTCCTTGACGTCCCCGACGATGGGGATGTCCACCTTCACCCGCTTGGAGATCGACGACGGGTCGATGTCCACATGGATGATCTTGCGCTCCACCGAAGCGAAGTGCTTGGGGTTGCCGATGACGCGGTCGTCGAAGCGCGCCCCCACGGCCAGCAGCACGTCGCAGTGCTGCATGGTCATGTTGGCTTCGTAGGTGCCGTGCATGCCCAGCATGCCCAGGAAGCGCGGGTCGGTGGACGGGAAGGCGCCCAGGCCCATCAACGTGTTGGTGCAGGGGTAGCCCAGCAGGTCGACGAGCTCGCGCAGCTCGGCCGAGGCCTCGCCCAGGATGACGCCGCCGCCGGTGTAGATGTAGGGGCGCTCGGCGCCCAGCAGCAGCTGCACGGCCTTGCGGATCTGCCCGCCGTGGCCCTTGCGGACCGGGTTGTAGGAGCGCATCTCCACCCGCTCGGGGTAGCTGAAGGCGGTCTTGTGCAGCGACACGTCCTTGGGCACGTCCACCACCACCGGGCCGGGTCGGCCGGTGCGCGCGATGTGGAAGGCCTTCTTCATGGTGAGCGCCAGGTCGCGCACGTCCTTCACCAGGAAGTTGTGCTTGACGATGGGGCGGGTGATGCCCACGGTGTCGCACTCCTGGAAGGCGTCCAGGCCGATGGCCGGCGTGGGAACCTGCCCGGTGATGATCACCATCGGGATGGAGTCCATGTAGGCGGTGGCGATGCCGGTGATGGCATTGGTCACGCCGGGGCCGGAGGTGACCAGCGCCACGCCAACGTCGCCGGTGGCGCGGGCGTAGCCGTCGGCGGCGTGCACCGCGGCCTGCTCGTGCCGCACCAGCACATGCTCGATGGTGTTCTGCTTGTACAGCGCGTCGTAGATGTACAGGACCGCGCCGCCTGGGTAGCCCCAGAGGTACTTGACCCCTTCGGCCTGCAGGCATCGGACCAGGATTTCCGAGCCGTTGATCTCGGCGTCGGCGCTTGCCGCCGGCGCAGCGGCGCGGCGGACTTCAGGGGTGGACATGTCCATGGGAGAACCTCTGTGAATTTCTCTGACGAAAAACCATCGGTGCACCTCTCCGCGCCCTTTTGAGGCGGGTGTGGTGCGAAAAGGAACGCGCGAAGGGGCTGGCTCGATCGGCCGACCGCCCGGGTCCGGGGTCGTTGTGCAGCGCGGGAGTATCGCATCGCCCGGGCCCGCCGGGCACGGATGCCATACTGTGCGGCTTTTGCAGCGCCCGATGCCCCTCTTTTGGCCACCGACAACGAGCTTTCGGAGTTCCTGAAGAGCGTCGAGAAACGCGCCTTCAAGCGGACCGTCTTCGCCGTCCGGGACGACGAGGCGGCGCTGGACATCGTGCAGGACGCGATGATCCGGCTTGCGGAAAAGTACGCCGAGAAGACCCCGGCCGAATGGCCGCTTCTGTTCCAGCGCATCCTGTCCAACGCTACGATGGACTGGTTCCGGCGCCAGAAGGTGCGCGGGGCGCTGTTCCACAACTTCTCCGACTTCGACGGCGGCGGCGACGACTCCACCAGCGATTTCGACCTGCTCGAGGTGCTGGCCGCCTCGGACGGGTCCTCCGCCAGCGAAAGCGCGTCCGATGCCGTTTCCCGGGCCCAGATCCTGCAGATGATCGAAACCGAGGTCGCCGCACTGCCCGGACGTCAACGGGAAGCCTTCCTGCTGCGTTACTGGGAGGAATTCGACGTTGCCGAAACCGCGCTGGCCATGGGTTGCTCCGAAGGGAGCGTCAAGACCCACTGCTCCCGCGCGGTGCATGCCTTGGCCAAGTCCTTGAAGGCGAAAGGAATTTCCTTGTGAACCCGCTGCCCGACCCGTCCGCTGCCCGCCTTGCCGGCCCGGCCGGCACCGAACTCGCTTCGGTGCTGGGCGGGCGGGTTGCACGCGCGCTCACGGCGCGCGCCGAGGCGGTGAACCCTGACATCGGCGAGCGCCTGCGCGTGGCCCGTCGGCAGGCGCTCGAGATGGCGCGCGTGCGTCGCCTGGCGCTGATGCCCGCGGTGGCCCCCTCGGTTGCAGGCGGCGGCACGCTGGCGGCGTCCGGCGGCTGGCTCGGGCGCCTGGGCGGCTTCCTTCCGGCGCTGGCGCTGGCCATGGGCCTGCTGGGCATTCAGGTCTGGCATGAGCAGACGCTGATCCACGCCGCCGTCGAGATCGACGTCGCGCTGCTGGGCGACGACGTCCCGCCCACGGCCTACGCCGACCCCGGCTTCATCGAGTTCCTGCGGGAGCCGCCGCCGTGAGCCCCGCAGCGCGCATCGGTCTGGTCTTCGGCACCGTGATGTTCGTCGGTGCCGGCGCAGCCCTGGGGCTTGAATCGGGCAGCGGCACTGCGGTGAGCATTCCGTCGCTGGCCGGCTTCGCCACGGTGTCTGAATCCGGCCCGCGCTGGGCAAGCCTCACCCCCGTGCAGCGCGACATCCTCTCGCCGCTGCAGGACGACTGGTCGGCCATCGACGCCGGCCGCAAGCAGAAGTGGCTCGAACTGGCAGCCCGCTACCCCACGCTGTCCGGCCCCGAGCAGTCGCGCATCCGCGAGCGCATGGCCGAATGGGCCCGGCTCACGCCGTCGCAGCGGGGCGAGGCGCGCGCCAATTTCCAGCAGGCCACCCGAACGCCCGCCGCGGACCGGCAGGCCCAGTGGCAGGCCTACCAGGCGCTCCCCGCCGAGGAACGTTCGCGCCTCGCCGGCCGCGCCGTCGACCCGGCCCGCAGCGGCGCAACGGCCACCGCCGGCGCCAACCCGCGGGCCACACCCGACCGCGCCCGCGACCAGGCCTCGTCCAGCAAGACCAACATCGTGCCCAACCCGGTGTTCACCGCCGCGCCGCGGCCGGTGGGCCCCACGGTGGTGCGATCCGGCCCCGGAGCCACCACCACCCTGGTGAACCGGCAGCCCTCGCCGCCCGTGCATCAGCTGCCCGGGCTGCCCAAGGTGCCGGCCACACCCATGCTGGTGGACCAGAACACCCTGCTGCCCCAGCGCGGGCCGCAGGCGGCGGCCGTGCTCGGTGCCCCGCCGGCCACCACCCAGACGGAAGTGCAAGGCGAGTGAGCGCGGCGGCCCCGACCGGCGCGCCAGCGGCCGGCCCGCCCAGCGTGCCCAGCGTGCGGCGCCGCCTGGTCTGCCTGCTGTACGAAGGCATCCTGCTCTTCGCGGTGGTGACGATCGCCGCCCTGGTCTTCTCGCTGGTGATGCAGCAGCGCCATGCGCTGACCTGGCGCGGTGCGGCAATGGCCTTCCTCTTCGTGGTGATGGGCCTTTACTTCACCTGGTGCTGGCGTCGGGGCGGCCAGACCCTGGCGATGCAGACCTGGCACATCCGCGTGCAGACCACCAGCGGCGAACCCCTGTCGATGCGTCGCGCCCTGGCCCGCTATGTCTGTGCCTATGTCTGGATGCTGCCGCCCCTGGCGCTGGTGGCCGTCAACGGACTGGACGCCGTGGGCGTGGGCGGCGCCACCGCCATCGTGCTGGCCTGGGTGCTGGGATATGGCCTGGCTTCGCGCGCGCACCCGGACCGGCAGTTCTGGCACGACGCCCTGTGCGGAACCCGGCTGGTCACCCACCGGCCCGTGCGGCCGCCCAAGACCACCCGATGAACCTGCCCGCCGGCGCACCCGACAACGCGGCCACGACTGCCGCCCGCACGCCCTTCACGCTGTGCGTCTACTGCGGCTCCCGGCCCGGCGACGACCCGGCCTTCAGCCAGGCCGCCGCTGCCGTCGGGCAGGAGATCGGCCGGCGCGGCTGGCGCCTGGTCTATGGCGGGGGCCGCGCCGGGCTGATGGGCACGGTGGCCGACGCCGCGCTGCAGGCGGGCGCCCATGTGACCGGCGTGATCCCGCAGTCGCTGATGACCCGTGAGCTTGGCCACACCGCGCTGCAGGAGCAGCACGTGGTGCGGACCATGCACGAGCGCAAGCAGATGATGGCCGAGCGGGCCGACGCCTTCCTGGCCTTGCCCGGCGGCATCGGCACCTTCGAGGAACTGTTCGAGGTGTGGACCTGGCGCCAGCTGGGCTACCACGACAAGCCGGTCGGGCTGCTGGACGTGGCGGGCTACTACGCACCGCTGCGGGCCTTCATCGCCAGTGGCCGCGACCACGGCTTCCTGTCGACCGCGCAGCTCGAGCTGCTGCAGGCGGGCGACGAGCCGGTCGAACTGCTGGAGCGCCTGCACCGCCTGGCGCAGGTCGCCACGCAGCCGGACGACTACCGGCGGATCTGATCGGAGGGTGCCTCGCACCCCCCTTCGTCAGGGCGCCTCAGACCGCCGCTTCGTCGGTCTCGCCGGTGCGGATGCGCACCACCTGCTCGACCGAGGTGACGAAGATCTTGCCGTCGCCGATCTTGCCGGTCTTGGCCGCGCGGACGATGGCGTCGATGCAGCGGTCGAGGTCGACGTCCTTGACCACCACCTCCACCTTCACCTTGGGCAGGAAGTCGACGACGTACTCGGCACCGCGGTAGAGCTCGGTGTGGCCCTTCTGCCGGCCGAAACCCTTGACTTCGGTGACCGTCAGGCCGGTGACGCCCACGGCCGCCAGCGCCTCGCGGACTTCCTCGAGCTTGAACGGCTTGATGACGGCGGTGATCTGCTTCATGGCGAACTCCTGGGAAGGCGTCGAGGACAAGGGATGCGCGCCAGTGTAAGCAGGACGCAGGCCACCCCGTTCAGGCCCGGAATCTCGAGGTGATGGGGTAGCGCCAGTCGCGCCCGAAGGCGCGGTGGGTGATGCGGATGCCGATGGGCGCCTGGCGTCGCTTGTATTCGTTGATCTTGATGAGGCGGGTCACCCGCTCGACGTCCGCCGCCTGGAAGCCTGCGGCCAGCAGCGACTCGATGGGTTCGTCGTTCTCCATGTAGCGCTCCAGGATGGCGTCGAGCACCTCGTAGGGCGGCAGGCTGTCCTGGTCGGTCTGGTCCGGGCGCAGTTCGGCCGAAGGCGGCCGGGTGAGGATGCGCTCGGGGATGACCGGCGCGGGCCCCTGGGCATTGCGCCAGGCCGCCAGCCGGTAGACCAGCGTCTTGGCCACGTCCTTGATCACCGCGAAGCCGCCGGCCATGTCGCCGTAGAGCGTGCAGTAGCCGGTGGCCATCTCGCTCTTGTTGCCGGTGGTCAGCACGATCCAGCCGGTCTTGTTCGACAGCGCCATCAGCAGCGTGCCGCGGATGCGGGCCTGCAGGTTCTCCTCGGTGGCATCCTCGGCCAGACCCGCGAAGTCGGGGGCCAGCGCCTCGCGGAAGCGATCGAACATCGGCGCGATGGCGATCTCCTGGTGGCGCACGCCCAGGCGGTCGGCCATGTCCTGCGCATCGGTCCAGGACATCTCCGCGGTGTAGGGCGAGGGCATCATCACGGTGCGCACGCGCTGCGCCCCGAGCGCATCGACCGCCACGGCCAGCACCAGCGCCGAATCGACGCCGCCCGACAGCCCGAGCAGCACGCCCGGAAAGCCGTTCTTGCCGACGTAGTCGCGCACGCCGCACACCAGCGCCTGCCAGGCCTGGGCCTCCAGCGACGCGACCGGGTGCAGCTCGCCGCGCACCGCGCCATCGGCGGTGAGCTCGACCCGCATCAGCGACTCCTCGAACAGCGGCGCCCGGGCCTGCACCTGGCCGAACGCATCGACGGCGAAGGAGCCGCCGTCGAACACCACCTCGTCCTGCCCGCCGCTCAGGTGCGCGTAGCACAGCGGCAGGCCCACGGCGCGGGCACGCTCGCCCATGCGCGCCTCGCGCTCGGCGATCTTGCCCAGGTGGAAGGGCGAGGCGTTGAGCACCAGCAGCGCCTGCGCTCCGGCGTCGCGGGCACTGGCTGCGGGCTCGTCGAACCAGGCGTCCTCGCAGATCAGCACGCCAAAGCGCCGCCCGCCCGCCTCGAACACCAGCGGCCCGAACCCCGCCTCCCGGCCGGACTGGAAGTAGCGGCGTTCGTCGAAGACCTGGTAGTTGGGAAGCTCGCGCTTCTCGTAGCGGCCCAGCACGCGGCCCTCGCCCAGCACCGAAGCCGAGTTGAAGCAGCGCCAGGTGGAAATGGAGCGGGTGCGCTGCGCCAGCGGCGACACCGGCGGCGACGGGTGGCCCACCACCACCCGCAGCTGCGGCCATTGCCCCAGCCGCTGCGCGAGGCGATCGAGCGCCTGCATGCATGCATCGAGGAAGGCCGGCCGGAACAGCAGGTCCTCCGGCGGATAGCCGCACAGGCTGAGTTCGGGGGTGAGCAGCACATGGGCACCGGCCGCCGCGGCCTCGGCGGCGGCCTCGACGATGCGCTGGGCGTTGCCTTCCAGGTCTCCGAGCAGCGGGTTGAGCTGCGCCATGGCGACGACCACCGTCGCCCGAGGGTCGGCGGCATCGTGCGGGGAAGCGGGGGCGGCGGCAGGAGACACTGCGGTCATGGCAAACGAAGAAGACGCGAAGAACGGGCCAGCGTACAGCATCCGCATCGCGGACCACCCCGGTGCAGTCGATGCCCTCGCCTGGGATGCGCTGCTCGAGCGGCAGCCCGATGCCAACCCCTTCCTGCGCCATGCCTTCCTGGCCGCACTGCACGACAGCGGCAGCGCCACCGCGGCCACCGGATGGCAAGCCCGCTTCGTGCTGCTGCACCACGGAGCCCAACTGGTGGGGGCCTGCCCCCTCTACGGCAAGACCCATTCCTATGGCGAGTACGTGTTCGACTGGGCCTGGGCCGACGCCTACCAGCGGCACGGCCTGCCCTACTACCCCAAGCTGCTGGGCGCCATTCCCTTCACGCCGGTGCCCGGGCCGCGGCTGATGGCCGATGGCGACGAGCACCGGCAGATGCTGCTGCACGCCCTGACGGCGCTGGTGCGCGAGGGGCGGCTGTCATCGGTGCACCTGCTCTTCCTGGGCGAGTCCGACCGACGCGCGGTGCAGGCCGCCATCGACAGCGCCCCTCCCTCGCACCCATCCACCGCAGGGCAATCCCCCGGCTGGATGCTGCGCAGCAACGTGCAGTTCCACTGGCAGAACCGGGCGGGTTCGCCGTGGCCGGATTTCCCGTCCTTCCTCGCCGACCTGCAGCGCGACAAGCGCAAGAAGATCCAGCAGGAGCGGCGGCGGGTGGCAGACGCGGGCGTCACGCTGCAGTGCCTGGAGGGCGCGGCCATCACCGCGGAAGACTGGGACCACTTCCACCGCTGCTATGTGCTGACCTACGCGGCGCACCACTCCACGCCCTACCTGAGCCGCGATTTCTTCCACTGCATGGCGCAGCAGATGCCCGAGGCCTGGATGATGGTCGTCGCCTGGCGGGGGGGCGAGCGGGTGGCCGCCTCGCTGATCGCCATCGACAGGCCGCGGCGCCGGGCCTGGGGCCGCTACTGGGGCGCGCTGCAGCCCATCGACTGCCTGCACTTCGAGGCCTGCTACTACCAGCCGCTGGCCTGGTGCATCGAGCAGGGGTTCGAGCGCTTCGAAGGCGGCGCGCAGGGCGAACACAAGATGGCGCGCGGCCTGCTGCCGGTGCAGACCTGGTCGGCGCACTGGCTGGCCCACCCGCAGTTCGCGCAGGCCGTGGCCGATTTCCTGGCCCGCGAGGGCGCGGGCGTCGAAAGCTACCTGGGCGAACTGAACGACCGCAAGCCCTTCAAGGCGGGCACCGAAGCGGCCCTCAGCGGGCCTTGAAATCTCCGGCGATGCCGCGCACGAAGGCCGCCGGACGCAGATGGCGCCGCAGCGCCGCATTGACCTGCTCAAGCGTCAGCGCGGCCAGCTCGCGGTCGATGCGCTCGGCCTCGGCGAAGCTGCGCCCCAGGTAGACGTTGCTCGCCAGCGCGCCGGCCAGGCGCTCGTCCTGCGAGCGGGCGAGCCTGCGGAAGGCCAGCAGGCCGCGCTTGCCCTCGGCCAGTTCCTGCGCGGTGAAGCCGCTGCGCAGCGCGCGGGTGAGTTCCTCGTCCAGGGCCGCCTCCACCTTGGACGCGTTCTGCGGCGCGAAGATGGCGCTGGCGGTGAAGACGGAGTTCTCCTCGAAGGCGCTCCAGCCGATGCCGGTGCGCACGTCGTAGGACAGGCCATCGGTTTCGCGGATGCGCTTCCACAGGCGCGAATGGCCGCCGCCGCCGAGCAGGTAGTCGGCCATCCGAAGCGCGGCGTGCTCGGGCGATCGATCGTTCAAGGCCACCGGCAGGCGCAGGGCCAGCGCGGCGTTCTGCTTGTCCGGCGTGGTGATGACGAAGCGCTCGGCGGGCGGCGCCACCAGCGGGTCGGGCACCCGGCTATAGGGCGCGCCCGGGTCCCAGCCGGCGAAGGCCTGCTCCAGCGCGGCGCGCAATGCCGCGGGGTCGAGGTCGCCCGCGGCACCGAAGCTCGCCCGGCCCACGCCGTAGAAGCGGGCGTGGAAGGCGCGCAGCTGCTCGACGCTCACCGCGCGCAGGTCGGCCTCGCGTTCGTCGAAGCTGCGCGCATGGCGCACATCGCCCCGGGGGTAGGGGTTGCCGTGGCGGGCGATGGCCTCGCCCAGCAGCGCCTCGGGTTCCTTGCGCTGCTGCTCGATGGACGCCAGCGCCTGCCGCTTGAGTTCCTCCAGCGCTTCGGCCGGGAAGGCCGGTTCGCGCAGCAGGCTGCCCACCAGCGCGATCACCTCGGCCAGGTGCTCGCGCCGCGAGTCGATCTGCACCGTCACCGCTCCGGCCGAGCCGGCGAAGGCCACCTCGCTGCGCAGCGCCGCGAGCCGGTCCTGGATCTGCTGACGGTCGAGCGTGCGGCTGCCCTTGTCGAGCAGGGCTGCCGTCAGCGCGGGCACGTCGCCCTGGCCGGCCAGGCTGCGCTCGTCGCCAAAGCGCAGCGTCAGCACCGCCCGCACCGTCGAGCCTCTGGAACCCTTGGGAATCACCGCCGCCTCCACGCCGCCCGCACGGAAGCGCTGGGTGCGCTGGTCCAGCGCCCGCGGCGAGGCATCGAAGGCCTCCACCGCGGCGGCGGCGGCCTGCGGTCGCAGCGTGGCCAGCTCGGCCTGCAAGTCCACGCGGGCCGGGGCCGGCGCCCGCACCGGCTGCACGGTGGGACGCAGCACCGCCAGGTTGCGACCGGAGGGCAGCAGCCACTGGGTGGCCACCCGCTGCACGTCGGCCAGGCTGGCCGAGCGGATGCGGTCGCGCTGCAGGAAGAAGAGCCGCCAGTCGCCCTGGGCGATGGACTCGCTCAGCGAGATGCCCACCACCTCCGGGTCGGCGAAGGCCTTGTCCCAGGCATTGAGCCAGTTGCGGCGGGCGCGCTCGAGCTCCTCGGCCGTGACCGGCTCGCGCGCCACCGACTCCACCGTCTCCATCAGCAGCGGCACCACCGCGTCGGGGTCTCCCGCCGGTGGCAGCTGCGCGCCGAACACCGCGAAGCCCGGGTCGGCAAGGCCCGCCACCCAGGAGAAGGTGGAGGCCGCCAGACCGCGCTCGGTCAGGCGCCGGTGCAGTCGCCCGGAGGGCGTGTCCCCCAGCACCCGGCCGAGCAGCTCGGCCGCGGCGAAGTCGGCATGGGCCGCTGGCATGATCGGATAGCCCGCATAGACCGACGGCACGCCGCCGGCGCGACGCAAGGTGACGCTGCGCTCGCCCTCCTGCACCGCATCGAGCGTGTAGAGCGCCGGCAGGCTGCGCTGCGGACGGGGAATGCGCCCGAAGCTCGCATGGACCTGCTGCAGCAGCGCCTGCCGCGCGAAGCGGCCGGAGACGATCAGCGTGGCGTTGTCCGGCTGGTAATGCAGCCGGTAGAAGGCCCGCAGCCGCGGGATGTCCACGTTCTCCACGTCGCTGCGCGCGCCGATGGTGGTCTTGCCGTAGTTGTGCCACTGGTACATCACCGAGGACAGCAGCTCGAAGAGCACGCCCTCGGGGTTGTTCTGGCCCATCTCCATCTCATTGCGCACCACCGTCATCTCGGAGTCGAGATCGCGCCGGGCGATGAAGCTGTTGACCATCGCATCGGCCAGCCAGCCGACATACCAGTTCAGGTTGTCTTCATTGGCGGCGAAGGTGGCGGTGTAGTTGGTGCGGTCGTACCAGGTGCTGCCGTTGGCGGCCAGGCCGCGCTGGGTGAACTCGGCCCAGACCTTCGGATGGCGCGGCGAACCCTTGAACAGCAGGTGCTCGAGCAGGTGCGCCATGCCGGTCTCGCCGTAGTTCTCGTGGCGGCTGCCCACGCGCACGGTGAGGTTCACCGTGGTGGTGGGCTTGGAGTCGTCGGCCACCAGCAGCACCTGCAGGCCATTGGCCAGCCGGTACTCGGAAATGCCCTCCACCGCCCGCACGGCGAACACGCCGGGGAGACCCGCCACCGGGGTGCCGGCGGCACTGGCGGCAGGCTTCGTCGGGGCAGCCGGCGAGGACGCCTGCGCAGCGCCCGCCGATACGGCTACCAGGCCTGCGATGCCCAGGCCGGCCAGGGCCTGGAACCAGGAAGGGAGCCGCTTGAATCGATCCATCGGGCCAGTTTAGAGGCCCGCCCGGGCCTTGCGCCGGGGCCTTGCGCCCGGGCCTTGCACCCGGGTCGTTCGCGGCCCTGCGGCGCTCAGCCGGCCTTGGCCTTCTGGTAGTTGGCGATGCCGTCGGTGATCTCCTTGCGGGCCGACTCCGGGCCTTCCCAGCCCAGCACCTTCACCCACTTGCCCGCCTCGAGGTCCTTGTAGTGCTCGAAGAAGTGCTGGATGGTCTTCAGGCGCATCTGGTTGATGTCCTCCGGGGTGTTCCAGTGGCTGTAGATGGGCAGCACCTTGGTGGTGGGCACGGCCAGCAGCTTGGAATCACCGCCTGCCTCGTCCTCCATCTTCAGCACGCCGATCGCCCGGCAGGTGACCACCACGCCGGGGTTCAGCGGATAGGGCGCCACCACCAGCACGTCCACCGGATCGCCGTCGTCGGACAGCGTCATGGGCACGTAGCCGTAGTTGCACGGGTAGTGCATGGAGGTGGTCATGAAGCGGTCGACGAAGAGCGCGCCGGTCTCCTTGTCCACCTCGTACTTGACCGGGTCGGCGTTCATCGGGATCTCGATGATGACGTTGAACTCGTCCGGTGCCTTGGCGCCGGGGGTCACGTTGTGCAGGCTCATGAGCTTCTTTCGGTCGGCTTCTGGAGGACAGGGAAACGGGCGGCCTTGGCAGCGCGCCCGGGCAAACCCGCATTCTAGAAAACGGACTTGCGAAGCCCTGACGCAGCCTGGCGTGCCCGGCCGACCGCTGGAAAACACCGACGGGCGACGCCCCTGACGGAGCCGGGCATGCCACTAGCATCCGGCGGTCAGATGTCCACGGCGCCACCAGGGTCTGAACGGGTGCGCGGCGGGCAGTGCTGGTGCAAGTGCGGGTGCGGGTGCAAGTCCTTTCGTCCGGCGCGGCCGGACCCTACGAGCAAGGAGTTCAATCGATGACGACGACCATGGCGCTGTATCTGGCGCTTGCGTGCGGGGCGGCTGCGGTGCTCTACGGTTTCTGGCAGCGATCCTGGATCCTGTCGCAGGACGCGGGCAACGCCCGCATGCAGGAGATCGCCAGCGCCGTGCAGCAAGGCGCGGCGGCCTACCTGGCCCGGCAATACAAGACCATCGCCATGGTGGGCGTGGTGCTCTTCGTGCTGATCTGGGTGTTCCTCGGCGGCGCCATGGCCGCCGGCTTCGTGCTCGGCGCGGTGCTCTCCGGCGTGTGCGGCTTCATCGGCATGAACATCTCGGTGCGGGCCAACGTGCGCACCGCGCAGGCCGCCACCCGCGGCATCGGCCCGGCGCTGGACGTGGCCTTCAAGGGCGGCGCCATCACCGGCATGCTGGTGGTGGGGCTGGGCCTGATCGGCGTGGTGCTCTTCTTCTGGTGGGTGACCGGTGGCGGCGCCATGCCCAAGGAAGGCACGCTGTCCACGCTGCTCAAGCCCATGCTGGGCGTGGCCTTCGGCTCGAGCCTCATCTCCATCTTCGCGCGGCTGGGCGGCGGCATCTTCACCAAGGGTGCGGACGTCGGCGCCGACCTGGTGGGCAAGGTGGAGGCCGGCATCCCGGAGGACGACCCGCGCAACCCGGCGGTCATCGCCGACAACGTGGGCGACAACGTCGGCGACTGCGCGGGCATGGCGGCCGACCTCTTCGAGACCTACGTGGTGACGCTGATCGCCACCATGGCGCTGGGCGCCATCGTGGTCACCGGCTCGACGATGGCCGGCGTCACCTACCCGCTGGTGCTGGGCGGCGTGTCCATCATCGCCTCCATCATCGGCTGCTTCTTCGTCAAGGCCAAGCCGGGCATGACCAACGTGATGCCCGCGCTGTACCGGGGGCTGGCGGTGGCTGGGGTGCTGAGCCTGGTGGCCTTCTACTTCGTCACCATGGCCATGTTCCCGCAGCCGCTGCAGCTGGACGGCGGCAAGACGGCCTCGGCGATGAGCCTGTGGCTCGCCTGCGTGGTGGGCCTGGTGCTGACCGCCGCGATGGTGTGGATCACCGAGTACTACACCGGCACGCAGTACAAGCCGGTGCAGCACGTGGCGCAGGCCTCCACCACCGGCCACGGCACCAACGTCATCGCCGGCCTGGGCGTGAGCATGAAGAGCACGGCCTGGCCGGTGCTCTTCGTGTGCGTGGCCATCTGGGTGGCGCACGGGCTGGCGGGCCTGTACGGCATCGCCATCGCCGCCACCGCCATGCTGAGCATGGCCGGCATCGTGGTGGCGCTCGACGCCTACGGCCCGATCACCGACAACGCCGGCGGCATCGCCGAGATGGCCGATCTGCCCGACAGCGTGCGCGACGTGACGGACCCGCTCGACGCGGTGGGCAACACCACCAAGGC
>JAIYCR010000105.1 GCA_027487905.1 Rubrivivax sp.
ACGCTGCAGTCGGCGGTCGCCGCGGTGTCGCAGGCCGGTGCGGTGGTGGTGGTGGCGGCGGGCAACAGCGAGGGCCTGGCCGTCAGTCGGCCGGCCAACTGCCCCGGTGCCATTGCCGTGGCGGCGGTTCGCCACACCGGCACCAAGGTCGGTTTCTCCGATCTGGGGCCCGAGGTGGCCATCAGCGCGCCCGGCGGCAACTGCGTCAACCTGGCGGGCGATTGCCTGTATCCGATGGTGTCCACCACCAACGCCGGACGGACCCAGCCCATCGCCGGCAGTGACGCCTACACCGATGGGCGCAATGCTGCCGTGGGCACCAGCTTCGCGGCGCCCTTGGTGTCGGGAGCGGCGGCGCTGATCCTCAGCATCCGCCCGGACTTGTCTCCCGAACAGGTCCTCACCGCCTTGCGACTGGGCGCTCGTGACTTTCCCGTGGGTCAGGTGGCCACCACCTGCCGTGCGCCGGACTCGAACCCCCAGTCCGAGTGCAATTGCACCAAGACCACCTGTGGCGCCGGCCTGCTCGATGTGGACCGTTCGTTGGTCGAGGCTGCCGCGCTGCGCGCGGGGTCCATCTTCTCGCCAGGCCCTCCTGCCCCCGCGCCTGCACCGGAGCCCGCCCCCGCATCCAGCGGCGGCGGTGGCGCCGTCGGCGTTGGCTGGCTGCTGGCCCTGGCCTTGGCCGTCGTGACGCTCGTGGCCTTGAACCGACGCTCGGCGGGCTGAAAGGCTCAGCCAGCGCTCAGCGCCCGGCCCAGCGCCCAGCGCCCAGCGCTCACGGCGTCCGCGTCCCCGCCGCCGCCGCCGCCGCCGCCGCCGAGGCCTCCGCCGCCTTGGCGCAGGCCGCGAAGCCGCGGCCCAGCGCGTCGTTTCGCAGGGACAGCACCTGCGACACCAGCGAGGCTTCCGCGCCGTCGATGCGCAGCTGCCAGGCCGAGCGGGGCGCCACCAGGTTCACCACCCGCGCGGTGCGCACGCCGCGGACGTTGAACTGCTCGAGCGCCGATTCGGCGTTCGCCTCGGAGTCGTAGCGGCCCAGCAGCAGCCCGGAGGCGAGCTCGGCCGGTTGCTGAACCGTCTCGAAGTTCACCCGGATGCGGCGCAGCTCGGTCTGCTTGCGCTGGTAGGTCTCTGCGTCGAGGTAGCGGCCCATGTAGACGATCCACACGCCCGGCGTCGTGGTGCCCACCCGGGTCCAGTTGCCGGCCGGCAGCAGGCTGCCGAGCGCCGCCTCGGCGGCCTCGATCTGGTTGCCGTCGAAGGGGCCGGCCTCGATGCAGGCCAGGCTGGCCGGTGCCGGCGTCGTCGTCCGGGGCGCGGTGCCCGGCGGCAGCACGACCACCGTGTCCGGTGCAACCTGCCGCTCCAGCCGGGCGGGGTCTCGGTCGCCCAGCGGCGAGGCGCTCACCCACGCACCCAGCCAGCCCTGCGTCCACGCATGGAAGCCCAGGTTGGCCAGCAGCAGCGCGACGATCAGCAGCTTGAGCATGGGGGCGGCGCGGCGCGCGGGCCGTGGCTCAATCGCCCGAGCGGCGTCTGGCCGGCGGCAGCGCGGGTGCCGGCAGCGGCGGGCCGGCGGCCGCATCGCCCACCCGCACCGACACCTCGCCGCTGGTGATCTCCACCACCCGGTCGCCCAGATCCAGCCTCAGGGCGCCGGCACCGCTGACCCCCACCGCGCGGCCGTCGGCTGCATCGCTGGCGTTGGTGCGCACCCGGCGGCCGTCCAGCAGGTCGCGCTCGGCATAGCGGCCCATCACCGGGCCGAAGCCCTCCCGCTCGAAGCTCAGCAAGGCGCTCACCAGGGGCGCGGCGATGCGCGCCAGCGCCTGGGGTGGCGTGATGGCCGGCTCCAGTTCGCGCAGGCAGGCGAAGCCGTGCAGCCACGGCTCGGTGTCCGCGGCATCGCCCAGCGGCGCGATGTTCAGGCCCACGCCCACCACCGTCTGGCGGCGCTGGGCCTGGCCCGCGCTGGAGATGGTCTCGATGAGCACGCCGCCGAGCTTGCGTCCCACGCGCTCGGTGGGCTGTCCGTCCTCGCCGATGGGGTCGAGCAGCCACAGGTCGTTGGGCCATTTCAGGCCGATGCGCGGGCCGGCGCCGGCGGGCCGCACACCGGCCGGGTCCAGCGCCTCGGCTACGGCCAGGCCCACCGCCAGGCTCAGGCCCGACCAATCCGTCGGGGCATAGGGCAGGGACAGCGAGAAAGTGAGCGAACGGCCTCGGGCCGAGTGCCACACCCGCCCCTGGCGGCCACGCCCCTGGGTCTGCTCCTCGGCCACCAGCAGCAGCGGCTGGTGGTCGTCGGTGCGGCGCCCGAAGGCACGGCTTTCCACACTGCGGTGGACCAGCGCGGCCTGCGCCTCCGCGGCCGGCTGCGCCCGCACGCGGGCCCGGGCCAGCAGCAGGCTGTTGGTGGAGTCGGCCTGTTCCAGCACCTCCACGCCGATGCCCGGCAGCAGCGGCTGCAGTTGCTGCCACAGCCGGTCGGTCCGCCAGGCCATCGGCACCTGGGCATCCAGGCCCGCCAGCAGGGCGTCGTGCGACGCGGACGAAGGGGAGGGGTCGGCGGGGAGCGTGGCAAGGCCCATGGACGGCAGCACGGGGGCGGGCGAAGATCAGGTGGCCGAAGCCTGGCCGCCGGCCGGGCGCGACTTGCGACGCTTGGGCGCGAGCATCGTGCCGCGGCACTGGTCGGCTCCGCAGTGGCAGGCAAACTGCTTCTTCAGCGCCGGCGTGTGGCGCTCGTCGATGATCAGGCCGTAGTCATAGCACAGCTCCTCGCCGGGCTCCAGGTCGCGCAGCGCCTTCACGAACACGCGGCCGTCGTCGGTCTGGTCGGCCTCGCAGTTGGGCGCGCAGGAGTGGTTGATCCAGCGCGAGGAGTTGCCCTTGTGCTTGCCGTCGATGACGTGGCCGTCGTCGATGTGGAAGTAGAAGGTGTGGTGCGGGTCGGTCGGGTCGTGGGGGTGGCGGCGCAGCGCCTCCTCCCAGGTGATCACCTCGCCCACGTATTCGAAGATCGTGTCGCCCGCGGGAATGGCCCGCGTGGCGAACACGCCGCGGCCGTGCACGCTCGACTTGCGGACCTGGGTGCGGGAGCGCTGGCGGTCACCGGTGAAGGTGACGCCGGGCGCCGGGTCCTGCAGGCGATCGGATCGGGTCACGGCGCGGTGTCGTTAGAGTGTTTGGTGTGGGCGCGCGCGAGCATGCGCGCGAGGACGGGGCGGATTGTAGGCACCGCATCCGTTGCCTGGACCGGTGCGCTGCCTGAAGAATGGCGGCGCCGCCGGCCTCCCACGTTGCCCGCAGACCCGCCGCCGACGTCCCGCAACCCGCGGTGCGCGGTGGCCGAAGAAGACCCGAAAGCGCCATGAGCAAGAGCCTGATCATTGCCGAGAAGCCCAGCGTCGCGCAGGACATCGTCCGTGCGCTCACCCCGGTGGCCGGCAAGTTCGACAAGCACGACGACCACTTCGAGAACGAGCGCTACGTCGTCACCAGCGCCGTGGGCCACCTGGTGGAAATCACCGCGCCCGAGGAGTTCGACGTCAAGCGCGGCAAGTGGAGCTTCAACAACCTGCCGGTCATCCCGCCGCACTTCGACCTCGCCCCCATCGACAAGGCCAAGAGCCGGCTCACGGCGGTGGTGCGCCAGGTCAAGCGCAAGGACGTGACGGAGCTCATCAACGCCTGCGACGCGGGCCGCGAGGGCGAGCTCATCTTCCGGCTCATCGTGCAGTACGCCGGCAGCGGCAAGGCGGCGGTGGCCAAGCCGGTCAAGCGGCTGTGGCTGCAGAGCATGACGCCGCAGGCCATCCGCGATGGCTTCGACAAGCTGCGCACCGACCAGCAGATGCTCGGCCTGGCCGATGCCGCGCGCAGCCGCAGCGAGGCCGACTGGCTGGTGGGCATCAACGGCACCCGGGCCATGACCGCCTTCAACTCGCGCGACGGCGGCTTCTTCCTCACCACCGTGGGCCGGGTGCAGACGCCCACCCTGTCCATCGTGGTCGAGCGCGAGGAGAAGATCAGGAAGCACGTGTCGCGGCCCTACTGGGAGGTCAAGGCGGTGTTCCAGGCGCCGGCCGGCACCTACGAGGGCAAGTGGCTGGACCTCGGCTGGAAGAAGCCCACCGGCGACGCCGCCGACCCCGACGCCCGCGCCGACCGCCTGTGGAACGAACCGGACGCGCAGGCCATCGCCCAGGCCTGCCGCGGCCAGCCGGCCGTCGTCACCGAAGACAGCAAGCCCACCACGCAGAGCGCCCCGGGCCTGTACGACCTCACCACGCTGCAGCGCGAGGCCAACAGCCGCTTCGGCTTCTCGGCCAAGACGACGCTGTCCATCGCTCAGGCCCTCTACGAGAAGCACAAGGTGCTGACCTACCCGCGGACCGACAGCCGCGCGCTGCCCGAGGATTACCTGCCGGTGGTCAAGCAGACCATGGCCATGCTGGCCGACGAGGACCTGCCCGGCCCGCTGCGCAGCTTGTCGATGCACGCCCGCAAGGCGGTCAACGACGGCTACGTGAAGCCCACCAAGCGCATCTTCGACAACAGCAAGGTGTCCGACCACTTCGCCATCATTCCCACGCTGCAGCCGCCCAAGAGCCTCACCGAGGTCGAGGCCAAGCTCTACGACATGGTGGTCAAGCGCTTCCTGGCGGTGTTCTTCCCGCCGGCGGAATTCCTGGTGACCACCCGCCGCAGCACGGTCACCGCCCAGGGCCGCGACCACGTCTTCCAGACCAATGGCAAGGTGCTGAAGGAGCCGGGCTGGCTGGCCGTCTACGGCCGCGAGGAGCAGGGCGAGGATGCCAACCTGGTGCCGGTCGGGCCGCTCGGTGCCACCGTGGCCGTAGCGCTTGATCTGGCCCGGACCGACCCCCCGGTGGTGCAGACCGATTCGGTCGACGTCATCCCGCTCAAGACCCGCCCGCCCGCCCGCTACACCGAGGCCACGCTGCTGTCGGCCATGGAAGGCGCGGGCAAGACCATCGACGACGAGGAGCTGCGCGAGGCCATGGCCGAGAAGGGCCTGGGAACGCCCGCCACCCGCGCGGCCACCATCGAGGGCCTGATCAACGAGAAGTACATGGTGCGCGACGGGCGCGACCTCATCCCCACCGCCAAGGCCTTCCAGCTGATGACGCTGCTGCGCGGCCTGGGGGTGGAAGACCTCACCAAGCCCGAGCTCACCGGCAACTGGGAGCACCAGCTGGCCCAGATGGAGAAGGGTGGCCTGAGCCGAGACGCCTTCATGGCCGACATCGCCCGCATGGCCGAGCGCATCGTGGCCAAGGCCAAGGAATACGACCGCGACACCATCCCCGGCGACTACGCCACGCTCGCCACGCCCTGCCCGAACTGCCAGGGCGTGGTGAAGGAGAACTACCGGCGCTTCACCTGCACCGGTTCGGACGGTGCGTCCGAGGGCTGCGGCTTCTCGATGAGCAAGATCCCCGGCGGCCGTGCCTTCGAGACCGCCGAGGCCGATGCCTTCCTGCGCGACCGACGCATCGGCCCGCTGGAGGGCTTCCGCTCCAAGGCGGGCTGGCCCTTCACCGCCGAGCTCAAGCTGGTGCGCGACGAGGACCTGAACAACTGGAAGCTCGAGTTCGACTTCGGCGACAGCGCCCCTACCGGCGACGGCAACGGCGAGCCGGTGGACTTCTCCGGACAGGCGAGCCTGGGCGCCTGCCCCAAGTGCCGCAGCCGCGTCTTCGAGCACGGCAGCAACTACCTGTGCGAGCACGCGGTGGGCGCACCGGTGACCTGCGACTTCAAGACCGGCAAGATCATCCTGCAGCAGCCCATCGCGCCCGAGCAGGTGCAAAAGCTGCTCGCCGAGGGCCGCACCGACCTGCTGGAGAACTTCATCTCCAACAAGACCCGCCGCAAGTTCAAGGCGCGGCTGGCCTACGACGCCAAGGAAGGCAAGGTCGGCTTCGAGTTCGAGCCGCGGCCCGAACGACCGGGGGCCAAGACGGCTGCTGCCCGTAGCGGTCCGGGCTTCAAGCGGGCGGCTTCGGCTTCGGCGGGGGCTTCCGCTGCCGCCGAGGGCAAGGCCGGCGCGGCTGCACCCGCCCCGGCGAGCGCCCCGGCGGCCCGCAAGACCGCGGCTCGTCGGGTGGCGCGCAAGAGCACGCCGGGCTGAGGCCTCGAGGACGACCCGGGCGTGGCCTGGGTGGGCCCTGCCGTGCGCCTTGGCCTCAGTGCGCGGCCGACACCACCGCGGCCGTGCGCAGGTGCGCGCTCGCCTGGTCGGCCCTGAGCGGTCGCGCCAGCAGGTAGCCCTGGCCCTGGTGCACGCCCATCTCGCGCAGCGCGGCCAGCTGCTGCTCGGTCTCGATGCCCTCGGCCACCACCGTCTTGCCCAGCGACCGGCCGAGCGTCAGCACCGCGCGCACGATCTCCTCGTTGCGGTGGCCTTCGCCCATCGCATGGACGAAGGAGCGGTCGATCTTCAGGTAGTCGATGGGCAGGGAGTTCAGGTAGGACAGCGACGAATAGCCGGTGCCGAAGTCGTCGATGGCCAGCCGGACGCCGTGGCTGCGCAGGCGCTCGATGTTGGCCAGCGTTGAATCCAGCCGGCCCATCAGCACCGACTCGGTGATCTCCAGCGTGAGCAGTCGCGGGTCCAGGCCGTGCCGCTGCAGCGCGGCGAGTGCGGTGTTCACGAAGGCGGCATCCTGCAGGTCGCGGCCCGACACGTTCACGTTGATGCGCACCTCGGCGGTGTGCGGCATCAGCCGGTGCCATTGAGCCAGTTCGCCCAGCGCGGTGTCGAGCACCCACTCGGTCAGCGCGCGGATGTGGCCCGTCTCCTCGGCCAGCGCCACGAACACGGCCGGGCTGACCGGGCCGCGGGTGGGGTGCACCCAGCGGACCAGGGCTTCGAAGCCGGTGAGCAGTGCCGGCTCCAGGCTGTAGACGGGCTGGAAGTTCAGCGACAGCGAACCATTGCCGATGGCCCGGCGCAGGTCCGCTTCCAGCGCCAGGCGGTCGCTGATGCGCTCATGCATGGAACGGTCGAAGACCACGCAGCGGTTGCGACCCGCCGCCTTGGCCTCGTACATCGCCAGGTCCGCATCGCGCAGCAGCTCGTCCACCGTGCGGTAGCCCAGGTCACTGAAGGTGATGCCCACGCTGGCGCTGGGAACGATCTCGTGGCCCTGGATGGACATGGGCACGGTCAGCGCGGCCAGGATGCGCTGGGCGAGGGCGAGGCCCTGCGCCGGGCTCGCCAGCGGGCTTTGCAGCACGCCGAACTCGTCGCCGCCCAGCCGGGCGATCAGCGCGTCGGAATCGACGCAGGTTCGAAGGCGCCGGGCGATCTCCCGCAGCAATTCGTTGCCGGCGAAGTGGCCCAGGCTGTCGTTGACGATCTTGAAGCGGTCCAGGTCGAGGAAGAACACTGCAAAGGAGGCCTCGGCGTCCAGGCGGCTGCGCTCGACCGCGGCGCTGAGCGCCTCGTTGAAGCGCACCCGATTGGCCAGGTCGGTGAGGCTGTCGTGGTAGGCGATGTGCTGCAGGCGTTTCTCGGCCGCCTGCCGCGAGGTGATGTCGTGCAGCTGCAGGATCAGCCCCTCGCGCTGCTGGCCCGATTCGAGAAAGCGGCCGCAGTGCAGTGCCACCCACACCTCTCGCCCGTCCGGCGCCAGGCAGCGCAGCTCGATGGTCACCGAGGCCTGGCTGCTGCGGCTGGCGAAGCCGCCGATCTGCCGCTCGAACACCGCAATGTCGCCCGGGTGGAGCAAGGAGCTGAACGGCCGCCCGGCCAGGGCCTCGGGCGCCATGCCGATGAGCTCGCACAGCGAGCGGTTCACCCTCACGATGCCGCCCTGCGGCTCGACGATGGCCATGCCGATCGCGGCATCGGAGAAGGCGGCGGCGAAGCGCTGCAGGTTCAGCGCCGCCTCTTCTTCCGCGGCGCTGACCCGCTGCTCCTGTTCGAGTCGCTCACGCTCGTTGTGCGCCAGCGTCACGCGCAGCAGCGCCACCGCCACCAGCGCGGCCGCGCCGACGATGAAGGTGGACAGCAGGCCGTGCGCCGGCGCACTCACATGCACCAGCCCGGCCAGCGCCGCGGAGGCGACGTACAGGGCCCCGAGCCAGCTGTAGCCCTGGAACCACGCGCCCAGCGGCGGCCACGTGCCCCGCTTGAGCGTGACGATGGAGGTCAGGGGCAGCGTGGTGAGCACGAAGGGCACCCACGACACCGCGATCACGGCGGCCAGCCGCGCGGTGGGACCGTCCATGTCCAGGGTCATCAGCGCACGGGACAGCGCCTCGAACAGCAGGCCGCACACGGCCCAGGCGCCCATGCCGGCGGCAGGCGTGCTGATGCGGCTGCTCAGCCGGCGCGTGCTGCGCCACGAGCCGATCGCGCCGTCCAGACCCGCCGCCAGGATGGCCGCGAACGGCCCGAGCGAGACCAGCAGCCCGAAGACGAAGGCGTCCGAGGCGCTGACCGAGTAGGCGGTGCGCGGAATCTCGATCGGATTCCAGGAGGCCAGGCCCACCAGCGCGAGCCCGAGCAGCAGCGGCCCGACAAGGCCGATGCCGCCCGCTGCCAGCGAGCCCAGCGCCCAGGCGAGCGCTGCCGCGCCAGCCAGGGACAGCCCAGCCCAGACCACGAACGCAGCGCCGTTGTAGTCGTGGAAATGCTCGGCCTTCAGGCGCCGCCAGCCGGACGGGGCGGGGTCGGGTGGCGCCGCGGGCAACTGCGGCAAGCCTGTCATGGGGCTGCTCAGGCGACGGTCGCGGGCTTCACTCCCCCCGGAAGCTCGGGTCGGTCCGGGCCGCGGCGTCCGACTGGGTCTCGCGCAGGATGAAACCCTCCCGCAGGATGAAGCCCTCGCGCAGGATGAAGCCCTCGCGCAGGATGAAGCCCTCACGCAGGATGAAGCCTTCGCTGAGCAGGAAGCCCTCGCGGAGGATGAAGCCCTCCCTCAGGATGAAGCCTTCGCGCAGGATGAAGCCCTCCCGCAGGATGAAGCCTTCGCGCAGGATGAAGCCCTGGCTGAGCACGAAGCCGTCGGCCGCCAGCCCCTCGCCGGTGTAGGCCAGGCCATTGCTCAGCGTCAGGCCGGCGCCGGCGTCCGCGCGCTGGATCAGCGTCGACAGGGGCGTGAAGAGCGCGCCTCCCGCCTCGCCCAGCTGGGCCGTGGAGGTGGCATCGAGCAGCCGCACGCCGGCCGTCAGCAAGGCCTGCGGCCGGGCCTGCGACTCCTGGATGGCCGTCGGAATGGTGCGTGCCGCGATGCCGTTGGACGCAGGCAGGAAGTTCAGGGTGCTGCGCAGCGCCACATGCCGCGCCCAGGTGAGGCGAGGGTCCCAGATCGGCTGGTGCTGGGTGAAGAGCACATCCGAACGAACCAGGCGGGTGCCGCCGACCAGCGCCACGCGGCTCCATGCGGTGGGCCTGCCGTTCAGCGTCGACACGGCCAGCGGAAACACCGCGCCCGGCGCCAGCAGGTTGCTGCCCACCGGCAGGCGATCGGCCTCGATCAAGGGGCCGATGTCGCGCCGCAGCGCGCGAGCCAGCCGAACGGCGCCTTCCAGGTTGAGCAGGCCCGTGCCCTGCTGGACCAGCGAACCCTCGGCCAGCGGCGTGGCGGTGTACTGAAGGATGGCCTTGACCAGCGGCGGCGTCAGGCCCGGATTGGCCTGCAGCAGCACTGCGGCGGCGCCGGCCACGGCGGGTGCGGCCATCGAGGTGCCGCCCAGCGACATCAGCGACTGCCGCGGCGCCAGCCCTTGCAGGCCCTGCGTCAGCTCCGGATGGCTGCGCACCAGCTGGTTGGGCATGGTGGGTTGGCCGCGGGCATCGGAGGCCCAGGCCGACGCGGCCAGCACGGCATTGCCCGGTGCCACCAGGTCGGGCTTGATCAGGTGGTCGGTCCAGCGGGTGGTCGCCCCGGTGGCCACGCCGCCACGCGTCGGGCCGCGCGAGCTGAAGGTGGTGACCGAGTCGTCCGCGCGGTCGGGCGTGCTGCGCATGTTGCCCGCGCCCACGGTGATCACCGACGCCTCATGGCCGGGCGAGGAGATGCTGCCGAAGGTCTGCACCCCGTTCGCGTCCTTGCCCGCATTGCCTGCGGAGGCCACCACCACGATGCCCAGGGCCACCGCGCTGCGCGCGGCGCGCGCCAGCGGGTCGACGAGCACCGAGTCGTTGGCCGAAGCCCCCAGGCTCAGGTTCATCACGCGGATGTTGGCGGCCCGCGCACGCTGCAGCACCCAGTCGATGCCCAGCAGCACGTCGGCGACGTCGCCGGTGCCGCGGTCGTCCAGCACCCGCACGTCGAAAAGCGAGGCGCCCGAGGCGATGCCCGAGGAGCCCGGGGCCTGGTAGGCACCGGCGCCCGCGGCGGCCGAAGCCACGGCGGTGCCGTGGCCGTAGGGGTCGGGGTTGACCGCGGTGGGTGGGTTCGCCTTGTCCAGGTGCTTGTACTTGGTGCCGTCGATGCTGCGCTTGAAGTCGGCGCTCCAGTCGCGCCGGGGCGTCCAGCCATCGGGAATGAGGCTTCGGCGCAGCGCGATGATGTCCACCGAGGCCAGCACGCGGCTCTTGCCATCGGGGCCGCGGAAATGCTGATGGCGGAAGTCGATGCCTGAGTCCAGCACCGCGATGCCCACGCCGCGCCCGTCCAGCGGGCTGGGGTTGGCAAAGGCCGAGAGCGCCGGCCCCGCTGCCACGGTGGACTGCAGCAGGCTGTGCCGCTGGGTGGCCCGGTTCGGCCCGATGTGCAGCACGTCCGCGCGCGCGCTCAGCGCGGCCAGCGCCCGGGCGGGCACCATCGCGGCCAGCGCCCGCACCGACAGGTAGTTGTAATAGACCGACCCGCCCGCGTCCACGATGGCCCGACGCAGATCGGCCAGGTCGACGGCTGCGGTGCCCGGGGAGACGATCATCACCTTCACCCGCACCTCGCCCTGCTGCCGCGCAGCCCAGGTGAGGTCCGCGGGCAAGGCATCAGGCGACAGCATCAGCGGCTGCAGGTCCACCGACACCTTGGACATCACCGGTGCGACGGGGCTGGCCGGTGCCTGGGCCTGGGCATGAGCGGAAGTGGCCAGTGCGATCGAGCACAGGCCCGCGCCCAGCCAGCCGAGGGCGAGGTGGATGAACGAGCGGCGCTGCGCCCCGCGCTTGGAAATCATGGTGCTGCCTTTTCCTGCCGGCCCCGCGCGAAGGGGGCCTGTCGTTGGGGATCGGTGCGGTCGGTGGAGGTGCTCGTCCACCGACGCCGTCGTCATCCGGCATCCGACTGAGGTCCAGGCCTGCACGAACACAGGAGCGGACGGTGAAGCGGGGATGGGAGCGAAGGCGCTTCGCTCACCTTGGAATTTCGCCCAGTCCACCGCGGGCTTGAGGGGGAGGTGGCTGTCTGGATGAGAAAAAGATCACACTCCGCGACCCGGCAGGCCGCCCAGCCGACGAACGGTTCAACCCGGTGCCATCACGCAGCGATGCGGCTGCTCGACCTGGGCCGCGGTGAAGCGGCGCACGGTGCGAAAGCCGAAGCCGCTGCCCTCGACGTCGAAGGCCACGCCCGGCGCGCCTTGCCGGTCCATCTGCGTGACCACCAGCCCCTGCTGGAACTGGTGGTCGGCTGCGCGCATCGTGCCGGCGTTCAACCCGCCCAGCGCCTGGCCGTCATAGCGGGCCCCCGACAAAGCCCGCCCCACCGCCGCCGCCTCGGTGCTGCCCGCGCGCTCGATGGCTTCGGCGAGCATTTCCACCATCGCCTGCATCCGGGTGTGCAGGTAGTCGTCCCGCGGGTCGGTGAAGCGCTGGCGGAAGCCGCGTACCAGCGCGTCGCTGGCCGGCCCGCCCAGGTTGGGGTGCCACTCGGCCACCGCCAGCACCCGGCCGATGCCGGCGTCGCCGATGGCCGCGGGCACGCCCAGCGCATTGCCGTAGAAGGTGTAGAAGCGGGCGTTCAGCCCCACATCCCGGGCGGCCTTGACCAGCAGCGTGAGGTCGTTGCCCCAGTTGCCGGTGAGCACCGCATCGGCCCCGCTGGCTTTGATCTTGCTGGCATAGGGCAGGAAATCCTTGACCCGCCCGAGCGGATGCAGCTCGTCGCCGACGATCTCGACGTCCGGTCGCAGCGTGGTGATCAGTTCGCGTCCGCGCGCCAGCACCTGCCGCCCGAAGCTGTAGTCCTGGCCGATCAGGTACACCCGGCGCACCGTGCGGTCCTCGCGCAGCACCTGCATCAGGGCGGCCAGGCGCATGTCCGAATGCGCGTCGAAGCGGAAATGCCAGGGGCTGCAGCGCTCATTGGTGAGGCTGGGGTCGACCGCCGAGTAATTCAGGAAGATCGCCCGGCGCTGCGGCTCGCGTTCGTTGTGGCGGTTCAGCGCCTCCAGGATGGCGGTGGCGATGGCCGAGCTGTTGCCCTGGGCAATGAAGGCCACGTCCCGGTCCAGCGCCACCCGCATCACGGCCAGCGCTTCCTCCGGCGTGCCCTTGCTGTCCAGGCGCAGCAGTTCGAGCCGGCGCGCCCCGCCGGGCAGCCTCACGCCGCCGCGCGCGTTGACCCGCTCCACCGCCCACAGCAGGTTGCGGTAGACCGCCTCGCCGGCGTTGCCGAAGGGGCCCGACAAGCCTTCCACCAGCGCGATGCGGATGGGGGCTGCGGCGCTTGAGCCCTGAGTCGGGCTCGCCGCAGCCGAAGCCGCAGCAGCAGCAGCAGCAGCAGCAGCAGCAGCAGCAGCAGCCGCCGGCGTGGCCCCGGGGGTCTGACCCAGCGCCGGTGAGGCCGTCAACGCCACCAGGGCGGTCAGGGCGGCACCGGCGGTGGTCGCGAGCCGGGACAGGCGCCGCTGCAGGCGGCGGGCGAAGGGGGGCAGATTCATGGCGAAGGGGGTACAGGCCTGAGGGAAAACCCCAGATTCTCGCCGGGCCCCGCCCCCGGTGGCGTCTCAGCCCAGGCGGCGGTGTTCGTTCGCGGGAAGCTGCTGGCGCACCTGCGCCAGCCGCGAAGGATCGAGTTCGGCCACCACCAGTCCGGGCCCTTCGGGCCGGCAGGCGAGGACCTCCCCCCAGGGGCCGGCCACCAGGGTGTGCCCGAAGGTGCGTCGGCCGTTGGCGTGCAGGCCGCCCTGGGCGGGAGCCATCACGTAGCACTGGTTCTCCACCGCCCGGGCGCGCAGCAGCAGCTCCCAGTGCGCCTGCCCGGTGGTGTGGGTGAAGGCCGAGGGCACGAGCAGCAGGTCGCAGGGTGGGCGGCACAGCTGGCGGTACAGCTCGGGAAAGCGCAGGTCGTAGCAGACGGACAGGCCCACCCGCAGCCCGTCCAGGTCGAAGGCCACCGCGGCGTCCCCGGCCTGCAGCACTCGGGCTTCGTCGTAGCTCTCGCGCCCGTTGTCGAAGCGGAAGAGGTGGATCTTGTCGTAGCGCACCTGCAGCCGGCCTTGCGGGTCGAAGACGCAGCTGGCGTTGAACACCCGCCGCGCCGGGCCTTGCCCGTTCTCGCAGCGCACCGGCAGCGTGCCGGCCACCAGCCACACCCCCGCCTGACGGGCGGCCTGGCTCATCGCGTGCTGGATGGGCGCGCTGGCCGGCGGGGTTTGCCCGGGCGGCGTGGGGTCCTCGGCGTGGTCGAGCTTGTCGCTGTCGCGGTGACCCATCAGGCAGAAGTATTCAGGCAGGGCCACCAGGCGGGCGCCCTCGCGGGCGGCGGCTTCGATGCCCTGTCGGGCGGTGTCCAGGTTCTGGGCCACCTCGGGGGTGGACACCATCTGCAGCGCGGCGATCTTCATGGGCGGGTCGAAGAGGGGCGAAGGGTCGGGGTGCACAGGATGGGAAGGCGGGGAAGCAGGGGGCGGCGCCGGATCACGGCGCCATCCGGCCGGCGCCGGACCCGCCTGGAACCGGTGCCACGGTCGGCGGCGACGACAGCGAACCGGGGCCGCCCAGCGGGCCGGGGGCGGTCGGGGCACCCGGCAGCGCTGCCGCGCTCGGGCCCGGGCCCGGGCCCGGGTACGGCGGCAAGGGCTCGGCGGGCGAGCCCTCGGCCGAGGATTCCGCCGGCGCACCGAGGCGACTGCGCTCGATGCGAGCCACCTGGGGGTCGGCCCAGCTGCCGGTGACATGGAACTCCCGCGTGCCCGCCGCGGCCAGCGGCCGGCGCAGGAACAGCTGGGCGAGGAAGGTGCCCACGCCCACTGCCGGGTTGATCGCCGCATAGGCGATGGAGGCCGTGCCGGCATTGATCTCGGGCACCACGACGACGCGCAGGTCCTGCGTCTCGCGCTGCAGGTCGGCCTGGCCCTCCATCAGCACCGCCGCCTGGACGCCGCGCATGCTCAGGTTGGTCGTGCGGGCCATCCCCGCGTCGATGGCCACGTCGCCGGTGATGGAGTCAAAGGCGAAGCCCTCCTGGAACACGTCTCGGAAGTCCAGCGCCAGCCGCCGCGGCAGCGCCTGCAGGCTCAGCACGCCCAGCAGCCGGCCCGCACCCGGCTCCACGCGCAGGAACTGCCCGCTCTCCAGGGCCAGCGACAGGCGGCCGCCCAGGCTGGCGAAGTCGGGCCACAAGGGCGAGCCGTTCCACTGCACCGAGCCCTGCACGGCGCCGCGCCCGCCGCGGATGCTGCGCTGTTCGAGCACGCGTTCGAGCAGCCTGCCGGTGTCGGCGATGTCCAGCCGGAAGTCCAGCGCGCCGCCCGCCGTTCGCCCGTCCACCGCGGTGCGCGCCGGGCTCTGGGCCTGCAGCGTGCCGTCGGGCATGGTCAGGCTCAGCCGGCTCACGCGCCAGTCGGGTGCGGTGGCGCGACGCGGGCCGGGCCGGGTGCTGGCCTCCAGTTCCAGGCGCCCGATGCGCCGGCCTTCCCAGCGCAGCTCGTCGACGAGCACGTCCAGTGCCGGTGGCCGCTGCGCCGTCCCGACGCCCAAGCTCGGTGCGGCGTGTACGGCGCCGCCCGGCGCCGGCTCGCCCAGGCCGGGCGGCAGGGCCGGTGGCCGCACGATGTCCAGCCGGCGCAGGCGCGATCGCAGCAGGCCGCTGTCGCCTTGTTCCAGCCACTCCACGCTGCCTTCGGCCTCGCGGCTTTGCAGGCTGGCCCGCCAGCCATCGCTTCGCGGTCGCCAGGTGGCGTCCACCGCGTGCAGCCGCCGCCCCCACAGCTGCGCCCAGTCGGCCACCAGGTGCACCTCGGTGGGCGCGTGCAAGGCTGCGCCGTCGGGGCCGAAGCCCACGGCGTTCGCTGTCGCGGTCGATGACGCGGTCGATGACGCTGCCCCGGATGCCGACACCGGCGCTGTCACCGCGCCGCCGCCCGCCGAGGCTTCGGGGGGGGTGAACACGCGATCGAGCAGAGGCCGCCACAGGTCCAGATCGGCGCCTGGCAGGCGCACCTGCGCCACCACCCCGCCGGCATCGCCGGCGACCGGCGATTCGCCGCTGCCGGCCCCGGCGCCCACCCGCAGGCTCCCGCGCACCGCGCGCAGCGTCGTGCCCGACCATTCACGGCTGTAGCGCGCCTGCACGACCGACCCCAGGTCCACCCGCAGCTGATCGCGCTCGAGGCCTTCCACCGCAGCCGCGCCGTCCGCGCCCGCTGACTCCACCGGGCGGCTCACCAGCTGGACCCGCAAGGGCAGCGCGGTGGCGGCCTCCTTGCGCAGCGGCTCGGGGAGCTCGCTGGCCAGCCCGAGCAGCGAGGAACTGACCACCAGGCTGCGTCCGCCGGCACCCGCCTCGAACTGCACCTGGTAGGGCGCGGAGCCCGACAGGGAAGCGCCCAGGCGGGCGATGAAGCCCAGTTCGCCGGCCCTTCTCAGCCCGTCGGCGCTCGCCTGGCCCTGCACCCTCAGCCGCACCAGGCCGTCACGGTCGAGGCCACCTTCGGCCTGGGCTTCGCCGCCCAGGCCCCGGGCCGCCACCTGCTGCAGGCGGAAGCCGGATTCGGTGAATTCCACCCGACCTCGGGCCTGGGTCAGCGGCGGGATGCCGTGGCCGATCCACAGGTCGCCGCCGCGCAGTTCGACCTGCCCCTGCACGCGGCTGGAGGCCATCTGGTGCAGCGGCAGGTCCAGGCCGAGCGTCAGGCCGAGTTCACCACCAGCGCGCCAGCCGTCCAGCGCGCCCCGGGTCCAGTCGCGCACCGGCGTGCGCGACACGAACTCCAGCCAGTCGGCCGCCGGCCCCGCAGCGCGCCCCTGGACCAGCACCCGCGGGTCCCGTTCAAGGTCGGGGATGCGGACCGAGGTGTCGCTGACCACCAGCGCGCCGACCCGGGCCCGCGCGCCATTCAGGCTCAGGGCGCCCCGTTCGATCAGCAGGTCACCGGACACGGCATCCAGCGCCGGCCAGGGCGAGGTCCAGGCTGCTTCGCCCAGGCGGGCCGGGGTGGACGGCACGAAGGCGAAGCGCGCGCCGTCGATGCGCGCGGCCACGCGGAACTCGCCCGCGGGCCGGCCCGTGGCGTGTTCGCCGGGCCGCAACCAGGGGAAGTCCCAAAGGGCGCCGCGCACGCGGATGCTGCCCCGGCTGACCTCGCCGGCGGTGATCGCGTCGGTCAGGTAATGACGGGTGGCGGCCGGCAGGCCCTGCGGCAGGTAGCGGGCCACACGTGCCGCACGGGCCTGGTCGATCCGCGCCTGCAGATCGAGCGTTCCGGGGAAGCGCCCGGCCGGCCCCAGGCCCTGTCCGCTGCCGCTCGTCCAGTGCCCGCTGAGACTGCCGCTGGCATCGGCGTTGGTGAAACGCACATCCTGGGCGGAAACCTTCAGGCGCGGCGGCGCGCCGCCGGGCTGCGGCTCCACCGTCCAGGTCAGTGGCGCGTGCAGTTCGCGGAAGGGCAGTTCGGGCTCATCGAAAAGGCCCGGCAGGCGCAGGCTGCCGTTGCGCAGGCTCAGCAGCGCCTTGCCGCCGCGTTCGTCGGCCTGCAGTTCGACCGCCCCGCCCCGGAAGCCCGGTCGCCCGAGCGCGCCCGGGGTCGGCGGGGGCCTGGTGTCAGCGCTGTCCCCGGCCTGCAGCGCCAGGGCATCCCCGCGCAGGGTCACCTGGTAGCGCGCCGGTGCGTCGATCTCGCCCTCCCAGCGGCCTTCGAGGCGGCTGATCACCCCCTGTGGCGCCAGCGCCGCGAGCGACCGGTGCAGCGCCTCGCCCAGCGGCAGGCGTTCGGCCAGGGCCGCCAGCAGGCCGATGTCCAGGCGTTCGGCCTGAAAAGCGCCACCGGTGACCGGCGCCGAGCTCGGCAGCATCAGCCCGCCGGCCTGCTGCTGTCGCAGGTCCAGGCTGAGATCGGTCGCCGGCCAGCGGGTGGCCGCCTCCCCGTCGCCGGCATCGAAGGCCAGCGCCTTGAGCTCGATCTTCAGGCGGTCTGGATCGCGCCGCGCGCTCATCCGCGTCGTCAGGTCGCGCAGCCGCAGCGGCTCCAGCCGAGGCGCGAGCCGCACCGAGACCTCGCGCAAGGCCAGATCCGCGCCCACTTCCACCACCGAGCCCGTGCGCAGCTCGGCCCAGACCCGCACGGCGCCATCGCCTTCCTGCACATCCACCGGCAGCGTCACATGCCGGCGCAGCGCCTGCAGGTCGGCGCGCGGCAGGTCCGCATGGAGCTGCCCGCTCCAGCGCCGCCAGTCGCTCGGCGCGGCCAGCAGCTCCTGGGTGAATCGCCCGCGCAGCGAGAAGCGGTCGCCCCACTCGCTGGACGGGCTGGCGTCGAGCCGGAAATCGTGCCGGCGAAGGGAATTGCGCACGACCAGCGTGACGCCGTGAAGCTCCACTGCCGGGGCGAGCCGCTGTTCGTCCGTCCACCGCAGCCGGCCGTTGCGGACGACGAATTCCGATTGCCGGAAGAACCAGTCGGCCACCGGGCCGGCACCGCCCCGTTCGTCGGTGCCGGCACCGCCCAGGCCCTGTGCCGCCGACAGGTCCAGGCCACCGATGCGCAGGCGGCCCAGGCCGTCGCGGTGGATGTCCAGCACCGGGCCGTCCAGGAAGAGTTGCGCGAAGCGCGGCGTCCAGCCGAGCAGCGATTGCGGGCTGAGCGCGGCGCGCACATGCGGCAGCTGCAGCGCCACCTCCCCTTGCGGGCCGAGCAGCTCGACCTGGTGGAGATCGATGACCGGAATCCACTCGCCGGTCTGCACTTCGATGCCGCCGATGCGCACCGGCACACCCAGCGCCCGCGAGGCGCGCTCCTCGATCTGCGGTCGCCATCCCTCCAGGCGGGGCAATATCCCCCAATGCAGCGCAAGCCACGCCGCCAGGAGTACGCTCGGAACAAACAGCAGCAACCCGACCAGCCAGGGTCCGACCGTCCGCCACGCGGCACGCCACGGTCCTGCGGCGGGAGCTCCAGAAACAGGCGGGGAGGGTTCGGGCGGTGTCGACAACATGAAGTTCCACCAGCAGCCCGAGCGTTCGCGGCCCGAAACCGACTAGTGGCCAGATGAACGGCACCCTAGCACAGAGCCTGGCCGCTGCCGCCGGTTCCGGTGACGACGCGCCACTGCCCGTCCACACTGTTACCCCCCGTTTCGCCGACGCCGGCCACAGCCGCTTCGTCCAGCGCATCCGGCGCCGCTACCCAGCCGAGCGCGAGCGACTGCCCACGGGGCTGCCCGACGCGGCCGTGGTGCGCGATTTCGTCGGCCTGCTGCAGGCCGAGGGCCGTCCGCTGGGTTCGGCCTTGCGGGTGACGCGCCACCTGGTGCTCGAGCGGCTGGCCGTGCTCGACATCGAGCAGCAGGCGCCGCTGGACGACATCGTCGGCACGATGTCCATGCTGGCCGAGGTCAGCCTGGACCTCGCCCTGGCGCAAGCGGAAGCGGACCTGGACGCGCGCCACGGCCCCCCGCGCGATGCCCAGGGCGAGCGCATCCCCTTCTGGGTCGTCGGCATGGGCAAGCTCGGCGCGCGCGAGCTCAACGTGTCCTCCGACATCGACCTCGTCTATGTGCATGCCGACGACGGCCAGACCGACGGCCTGCCCGACCCCGGCCACCCGAGCGGGCTGCGCCCCGGCAGCCGCATCACCGCGCACGAGTACTTCGGCGCCCTGGCCCGCAGCCTCTACACGCTGGTGGGCGAGACCACCGAGGACGGCTTCGTCTTCCGCATGGACCTGGCGCTGCGCCCGAACGGCGCCTCGGGGCCGCCGGTGGTGAGCCTGGCCATGCTCGAGGAATATTTCCTCGTGCAGGGCCGGGAGTGGGAGCGCTTCGCCTGGCTCAAGAGCCGCATCGTCGCGCCCGCCGCTGCGGTGGGCACGCGGCGCGCACTCGACCTTCGCGCCACCGTCACCGCCTTCGTCTACCGCCGCTACCTCGACTACGGTGTGTTCGAGGGCCTGCGGCAGCTGCACCAGAAGATCCGCAAGGAGGCGCAGCGCCGTGCGGCCGGCCGGCCCGAGCGTGCGAACGACGTGAAGCTGTCGCGCGGCGGCATCCGCGAGATCGAGTTCATCGTGCAGCTGCTGCAGGTCGTGCGCGGCGGGCAGTTCCCCGAGATGCGCACCCGGTCCACCTTGCGTGCGCTCGACCGCCTGACCGCAGCCGGCCTGATGCGCCCGGCCGCGGCAGCCCGGCTGGCCGAGGCCTACCGGCTGCTGCGGCGCGTGGAGCACCGCATCCAGTTCCTGGACGACCGGCAGACCCATCTGCTGCCCACCGACGACGCCGATCTCGACTGGATCGGCCGCAGCCTGGGCGCCGACGGTCCGGCCGATGCGGCCGGCCTGCTCGATCGCCTGGGCGAGTTGCGCGAAGTCGTCGCCGGCGAGTTCGACGCGCTGCTGCACGACGGCGACGCCCCGCGCAGCACCGGCACCGGCCCGGGCGAATGCCGCGGGCGCAGCTGCGGCGGCGAGCCGCCTTCGGTGGACAGCGACACCTTCCTCGGCAGCCTGCCCGACGAACTGGCCGACCGGGTGCGTCCCTGGTCCGAGCAGCCGCGCATCCAGATGCTGCGCGAGGACGGCAAGCAGCGCCTGGCCCGGCTGGTGCAACGCACCGCGGTGGCGGTGCGCCGAGGCGACTGCGCCCCCGAGGCCGCCGGCCGCTTCATCGACTGGCTCGAGCCGCTGCTGCGCCGCGAGAGCTACCTCGCCCTGCTGGCCGAACGTCCCCGGGTGCACGAACGCCTGCTGCGCCTGCTCGGTCTGGCCCGCTGGCCGATGCAGTACCTGATGCGCCACCCCGGCGTCATCGACGAGCTCGCCGACGAACGTCAGGTGCACACCGGGTTCCAGGCCGACGCCTTCCTGCAGGAGATGGCCGAGCGCATGGCAGCCTGGCAACGGTCGGGGCAGGCCGACGAGGAGTACCTGCTGGACACGCTGCGACGCGCCCACCATGCCGAGATCTTCCGCATCCTGGTGCGCGACGTGGAGGGCCTGATCACCGTCGAGCAGGTGGCCGATGACCTCTCCGCGTTGGCCGATGCGGTGCTCGACTGCGCGATCGAATGGTGCTGGTCGCTGACGCGGCAGCGTCACCGCGCGCAGCCGGCCTTCGGCGTGATCGCCTACGGCAAGCTGGGCGGCAAGGAACTGGGCTACGGCAGCGACCTCGACCTGGTCTTCATCTTCGACGACACCGACGAGCCCGACCCCGACCAGGCCGTTGCGGTGTACAGCGGCTTCGTGCGCCGCCTGATCACCTGGCTGACGCTTCGCACCGCCGCCGGCGAGCTCTTCGACATCGACACGGCGCTGCGACCCAACGGCGGCTCCGGCCTGCTGGTGACCTCGCTGCGCTCCTTCGAGCGATACCAGAGCGGGCGTGGCAGCAACACCGCGTGGGTCTGGGAGCATCAGGCCATCACCCGGGCGCGGTTCGCGGCCGGCGACCGCCGCCTGGCCGCGCCGGTGGAAGCGGTTCGCCGGGGCGTGCTGTGCGCGCCGCGCGATGTGCTGGCGCTGCGCCAGGAAATCGCGTCGATGCGCGAGCGTGTCCGGTCGGCCCATCCGGTTGCCGAGGGCCGCTTCGACGTCAAGCACAGCCCGGGCGGCATGATGGACGTCGAGTTCGCGGTGCAGGCGCTGGTGCTGCAGCACGCCGCCTCGCACGCCGAGCTCCAGGACAACGCCGGCAACATCGCGTTGCTGCAGCGCGCCGAGGCTGCGGGCCTGCTGCCCGAGGGTGTGGGTATGGCCGCCGCCGACGCCTACCGCACCCTGCGCCGGGTTCAGCACCGCGCCCGTCTGGACGAGCAGCCCACCCAGGTCGATCTCCAGGCGCTCCAGGCCGAGCGCATCGCGGTGCGCAACCTGTGGCAATGGGTGTTCGGCGGCGGCGCGTCGGGCTTGCACAGCGCCTTGTCCTGAGGCCGTCTTGACGGGCTGCCGGGCCTGGCTGGCGCTGGGTGCCGCACTGGCGGCCGGAGCGGCTTCGATCGCGCTGGCCTCCGTGGCCGGGGCGCCGGGCATCTCGGCACAGGCCTTCGCGCTGGACAGCGCCCTGGCGTGGCAGCGGGAGCACTGGCACGAAGCCTGGCGCTGGTGGACGGCGGCCTGGCTGCATCTGAGCGGGCTGCATCTGGCTGCCAATGCGGCAGGCCTGGCGCTGCTGATGGCGCTGGGTTGTGCGGCGCGGCTTCCGGCCACGGCAGCCCTCTCCTGGGCGCTCGCCTGGCCGCTGACCCACCTGGGACTGTTGCTGGCGCCGGGCCTGCACGCCTATGTGGGCCTGTCCGGTGTGCTGCATGCGGGGCTCGCCTGCGCCGCGGTCAGCCTGCTGCTGCATCCCGTCGAGTCCGGCCCGCGCGATCCGTCCTCGCCGCTGCGCACGCCGCCCCGCGCCGCAGCGGCTGCGCTCGAGCGCGGTCGCCGTGCGGTGGGCCTGGCGGTGCTGGTCGCGCTCGTCGCGAAGGTGCTGGGCGAAAGGCCCTGGGCGGGCACCGCCGGCCGCTCGGTCGAGGGCTGGGACATTCCGGTGGCGGTCGGCGGCCACGCCAGCGGCCTCATCGTGGGTGTGCTGACCAGCCTGCTGGTGCACGCCTGGGCTCGGGCCTTGTTCGCCCGGCGCCTGTCCAGGGCGGCGGCATCCTGGCCGGCAGAATGAGCCCATGAGCGATCGGAAAACCCAGTTGGACCCGTCGGCGGTGGCGCTGCTCGTCGGCCTGTGCGCGTTGTGGGGCTTCAATCAGGTGGCGGCCAAGGCCGTGCTGCCGGAGGTGCCGCCCCTGGTCCAGGCGGCAGTCCGTTCGCTGGGCGCTGCGGCGCTGGTGGTGCTCTGGGCCGCGTGGCGTGGCATTGCGCTGTGGCGGCGCGACGGCACCTTGCCCGGCGGCTTGCTGGCCGGGGTGCTGTTCGCGGCGGAGTTCGCCTGCATCTTCCTGGGCCTGCAGCACACCTCGGCGTCGCGGATGGTGGTGTTCATCTACCTGTCGCCCTTCGTGGTGGCGCTGGGCATGCCCTTCATCGCCCGCAGCGAAGGCCTGTCGGCCAGCGCCCTGGCCGGCCTGGTGCTGGCCTTCGGCGGCGTGGCCTGGGCCTTCGCGGAAGGCTTCGCGCGTCCGGCCGTGGGCCCCACGCAGTGGTGGGGCGACGCGCTGGGCATCGCTGCCGGCGTGCTCTGGGGCCTGACCACGCTGGCCATCCGGGGTACCCGGCTGTCCAGCGCTCCGGCCGAGAAGACCCTCTTCTATCAGTTGGGGGTGTCCGGGGTGCTGCTGGCGGGGCTGGCCGTGGCGGCGGGGGTGCCGGTCGTCTGGCCCCTGTCGCCGCTGGCCCAGGCGTCGATGCTTTTCCAGGTGGTGGTGGTGTGCTTTGCCAGCTACCTGCTGTGGTTCGGGCTGATCCGGGGCTACGCGGCCACGCGCTTGTCTGCCTTCACCCTGCTCACCCCGATCTTCGGGCTGCTGTTCGGCGCCTGGCTGCTCGACGAGCCGGTCACCGCGCGCCTGCTGGTCGCGCTGGCCGCGGTGTCGGTGGGCATTGCACTGGTGAACCGCGAGCCTCAGCCGCGGATGCGGCGCACCAGTTCGGTGGTGGAAAAGCCCTGAACGAAGGGCATGGCCACCGAGCGGCCCCCCCAGGTCGCCATGCGCCGCGTTTCCTCGAGCCGGGACATGTCGTAGTCGCCGCCCTTCACATAGACGTCGGGCCGCACCGCCTCGAGCAGCTCCACCGGCGTGGATTCGTCGAAGAGCGTCACGAGGTCGACGCTGGCGAGCGCCGCGAGCACGCAGGCCCGGTCGGCCTCGGTGTTCAGCGGCCTGTCCGGCCCCTTGCCCAGCGTTCGGGCCGAGGCATCGCTGTTGACGGCCACGATGAGCGTGGCGCCCAGACGCCGGGCCTGTTCCAGATAGAGCACATGACCCCGGTGCAGGATGTCGAACACCCCGTTGGTGAACACCCAGGGCCGTGGCAGACCGGCCAGCCGGGTGGCCAGCAGGGCCCGCGTGCACAGCTTGGACAGGCAGTCCTCGGCCATCGTGGCGGGCGCGGGCGTTGGCGTCGACGCCGGCGTGGCGGCCGCAGCGGCCGGTGCGTTCAAGTCGCCGGCACCGCGGAGGGCGCACCGGGGGCGGCCAGCCCCGCGGTCGCATTGGCCGCCACCCGGGCGGCCATTTCCTTGCGGTAGCGGTTGAGCTCCTGCACGCTGGCGAAGCTGCGCTCCATCAACAGGCTCATGTTGTGAAGGATGCGGTCGACGACCTTGCCTTCCCACACGGTGTCGAACTGGATCTGCTTGTCCAGCCAGGCCTCGAGCCACTGCGGGTCGGGCAGCCGGCTTTGCACGGTGTCGCGCGGGAACAGCGTGGCGTTCACGTGCAGGTTGGTCGGGTGCAGCGCCTGCGCGGTGCGCCGGGCGCTGGCCATCAGCACCCCCACCTTGGCGAAGGCCGCCCGGGCCTCGTCGCCGAAACGCTGCATCGCCCGCTTCATGTAGCGCAGGTAGGCCCCGCCATGGCGGGCCTCGTCGCGGGCGAGGGTCTCGTAGATGTGGCGGATCACCGGTTCGGTGTGCCATTCGGCGGCGCGGCGATACCAGTGGTTCAGCCGGATCTCGCCGCAGAAGTGCAGCATCAGCGTCTCCAGCGCCGGCGCGGGGTCGAATTCGAAGCGCACCTCGTGCAGCTCGGCCTCGGTGGGCACCAGGTCGGGCCGGAAGCGGCGCAGGTATTCCATCAGCACCAGCGAGTGCTTCTGTTCCTCGAAGAACCACACGCTCATGAAGGCGCTGAAGTCGCTGTCGTCGCGGTTGTCGCGCAGGAACATCTCCGTGGCGGGCAAGGCGGCCCACTCGGTGATGGCATTCATCTTGATGGTCTGCGCCTGTTCATCGGACAGGCGACTGCCGTCGAACTGGGCCCACGGGATGTCCGTGTCCATGTTCCAGCGGACGGCTTCGAGTTGCTTGAAGAGTTCAGGATAGATCATGGGGACTGCTCCACTCGGCGAGCGCGAGTGTAAGAGCGCGCGGCGGCGCACGCGCCCGACGGGGGCAAGGGGGATTCCCGGGCTTCGCGCCCACGCCAGGGCACGACGGGAACGCCGCCGCCAGCTTCGGGCGGGTTCAGTCGCTCAGCGCGCGCCTTCGCGCCAGCGCTGGATCTCGCTCTGGATGTTCACCAGCGAGCCCATGGGCACGATGCCGTCGATGCTGCGGCGGTGCAGCACCGGTGCGGAGCCGCCGGCCCAGATTTCCGCCGCCCGGGGCAGCTTGGCCCGCAGCTCGGACAGGCCTTCGAGCACCTGGTTGGGGTTCATGCTGCCGGTGAAGCCCAGCGCGACGATGTCCGCGCGGTGGGCGGCCGCCGCCAGCACGATGTCCCAGATCGGCGTCTGAACGCCGAGCGACAGGCAGCGCGCGCCTTCGAGTGCGAACAGCGATTCGGCCATCAGCAGCCCGAGGCCGTGCGGTTCGCCCGGGAAGGTGGTGAGCAGCACGCGGGGGCGGCCGGCGTGCACCGCGTCGGGGATGCTGCCGATGGCGCTGCGCAGCACCACCTGCACCGCCTCGGTGTACATGTGCTCCTCGAAGATCTCCATCTGCCCGCGCATCCAGGCATCGCCGATGCGGGTGTTCAGCGGGGCGATGATCTCGGTGACGAAGCGGTGAAGGCCGAGCTTGACCTGGGCCTGCGTCAGGTGGCGCCGCAGCGCGTCCATGTCGTGGTCCCGCACCAGGTCGACATAGACGCGCAGGTCCGGCGAACCGGCGGCTTCCTCGGTTCTCTGCGGCGCATCCACCGTGCTGTCGGTGAGGCGCTGCAGTTCCTCCACCGGCATCGGGACGACCCGGCCGGGGCGATGGCCCGCATCCATCAGGCGCTTGATGATGCGCAGTTTTTCCACCTGCTCGAGCGGATAGGCGCGCTCGCCGATGGAGTCGCGCTCCGGGGTGGGGAAGCCGTAGCGCCGTTCCCAGACGCGCAGGGTGTCCTTGCTCAGCCCGGTGTCACGCTCGACCGCGGCGATCGACAGCGTGATTGGTTTCATCTCCGCTCGGTTGTTCACTGCAGCAGCCTCGAGGGTGTGAAAGGGCGTTGACCCGGAGACGGAATTCTACGCGCCCAATGTTTGTCCTGGACAAAGCTTGTTAAGGCCGCGACACCGCCTTACTATAGGTTCGACATTTGCTTTTGCCTAGGACGCACTGTCGACATGGTTGAACATCGCTCGAGGCGCCCGATGAGCCGGCGCGACTGGGCCCGCTGGCTCGCAGGCGCGGGCCTCGGGACGGCCGGTTTGTCCAAGCTGCAGGCGCAGCCCCGCCCCGCCTGTGCGGCGCTGCTGTCGCGCACCTTCCCCCGTCTGCAGGACGAACGGCCGGTGTCGCTGTGCGATTTCGCGGGGCAGGTGCTGCTGGTGGTGAACACGGCGAGCTTCTGCGGCTTTACCTCGCAGTACCGCGCGCTGGAAGCGCTGCACACGCGCTTCGCCTCTCAGGGGCTGGCCGTGCTGGGCTTCCCGGCCAACGACTTCGGCAATCAGGAACCGGGCAGCGCGCAGGACATCGCTTCTTTCTGCGAAAACACCTTCGGCGTGCGCTTTCCGATGTTCGCCAAGTCCCGAGTGGTGGCGGGCCCCGGACGCAACCCGCTCTTCGCCGATCTGGCCCGCATCACCGGCGTGTCCCCCGGCTGGAACTTCCACAAGTACCTGGTGGCGCGCGACGGGCTGGCTGTCCAGAGCTTTGACAGCCGGGTCGACCCGGCGTCTCCCGCCTTCATTTCCGCGGTCCAGAAACTCCTCGCTGCGCGGTGAGAATCCGACCTCCCGTGTCGGGATTGCGTTCTTCTTCGTCTGAACGAGACTGACCGGTTAAATTCGTGACCGATCAGTTCAACCTGCATCCACACCTCGGCTCCATGACTGAAAAGACTGCGGAACTCTCCGGACGCGATGGCGTCATAGAAAAAGATGGTTCGGGCGCACGACTTGCCCACCCGATCCAAGCCTTTTTCCTGCTGCGGGGTCTTTCGGTTCTGCCGAATGTCAGCCGGGGGTGGTACTCCTCCTCCTCCCTCCCTCCCTCCTTCGCCCCCGGGCGCCCCGCCGCAGCTTTTCTTCCCGCCTGCTCGGCCTGGAGCGCTGCATGAAGCGCACAGGCCGTCGCGTGGCTGTCATCGGCTCGGGCATCTCCGGTCTGGGCGTGGCGCACCGCCTGGCGCCTCACTGCGAGCTCACGCTCTTCGAAGCGGGCAGCTGGTTCGGCGGCCACACCCACACGGTGGACGTGACGCTCGACGGCACGACCCACGGCGTGGACACCGGTTTCCTCGTCTTCAACGAGCGAACCTACCCGAACCTCATCCGCCTGTTCGCCGACCTGGGCGTTCCGACGGCCAAATCGGACATGTCCTTCTCGGTCCAGGTGCCTGACACCGGCTTCGAGTGGAGCGGCTCCAACCTGAACACGGTGTTCGCGCAGCGCCGCAACCTGGTGTCGCCGCGCTTCTGGTCGATGCTTGCCGACCTGCTGCGATTCAACCGCCTGGCCACCCGGCTGGCCACGCGTGGCGCCGAATCGGAACTCAGCCAGCCCATTGGCGACTTCCTCGCCGAACACCGCTTCGGCACGGCCTTCCGCGACGGCTACCTGCTGCCGATGATCGGCTGCATCTGGTCCTGCCCCACCGATCAGATGCTGCGGTTTCCCATCGCCACGCTGATCCGCTTCTGCCACAACCACGGGCTGATCCAGGTCAGCAACCGACCTGCCTGGTGGACGGTGCAGGGCGGGGCGCGCGAGTACGTGCGGCGCATCCTCGCGGGCCTGGCCGATGCACGGCTGAACACGCCCGTGCGTCGCGTGCGACGCGTGCCGCCGGGCAGCGGTGCAGCCGGCGTGTGGCTGGACACCGATGCGGGCAGCGAGCGCTTCGACGAGGTGGTCATGGCCTGCCACAGCGATCAGTCCCTGGCGCTGCTGGCCGACCCGACGGCCGACGAGCGGGCGGTTCTGGGCGCCATCCGCTATCACCCCAACGAGGCGGTGCTTCACACCGACACCAGGGTGATGCCCAAGCGGCCGCTGGCCTGGGCGGCCTGGAACTACGAGCGTTCCTCGCAGACATCGCGGGAGCAGGCGGCGGTGTGCCTGCACTACTGGTTGAACCGTCTGCAGCCGCTTCCCTTCCGGCAGCCGGTGCTGGTGTCGCTGAACCCGGCGCGGCCCGTCGACGAGGCCCGCGTCATCGACCGCTTCCACTACTCGCATCCGGTCTTCGATGCCGCCGCCATCGAGGCACAGCGGCGCCTGCCGGGCCTGCAAGGCGCCGGGCACACCTGGTTCTGCGGCGCCTGGACCCGCTATGGCTTCCACGAGGACGGGCTGATGTCGGCCATCGCGGTGGCCGATGCCATCGAGGCCCGCTGGGCCGCACAGGACCTGAGCCCGACCGAAGCGGTCGGGGTGGCGGCGTGAGCGCAGGCAGCGGCCCCGGCACGCCGGCCGCCCTGCTGGGCCGTGGCGAGGTGCGGCACGAGCGCCTGCGCCCGACGCCGCATCGCTTCGCCTACCCCACCTACTTCGTGCTGCTGCCGCTGCGTCGACTGGCGGCGCAAGGCTGGCAGGGGGAGTCACTCGCCCACGATCGTTTCGCAGCGGTGTCCTTCCACGAGGTCGACCACGGCGATGGACGGGGCGACTGCGTGGCCTGGGCCGATGAGCTGCTGAAGGCCGCCGGCATCGTCGATGCCGACGGCGAACTGTGGCTGCACTGCTACCCGCGCGTGGCCGGCTTCGTCTTCAAGCCGGTGAGCTTCTGGTATGCCCACCGCGCCGATGGCAGCCTGAGCGCGGTCATCGCCGAGGTGAACAACACCTTCGGCGAGCGTCATTGCTACCTGCTCAGCGGTCCGCAGCTGGGCTGGGGCCGCACGGTGCAGGCCACCAAGGTCTTCCATGTGTCGCCCTTCTGCCGCACCACGGGCCACTACCGCTTCCGCTTCCTGCGGACCGACCGGCCGGACCGGCCCGACCCGCCTGCGGGTGCATCCGGTGCCGAAGCGGCCGGAGCGCCCCGCACCGTGGTGCGGGTGGACCACGACGACGAACACGGACCGCTGCTGCGCACGAGCGTCAGCGGCCGGCTGCAGCCGGCCACAGCGGGCGCGCTGCGCTCGGCTTTCCTGGGCATGCCGCTGATGACGCTGGGCGTCATCGCGCGCATCCATTGGCAGGCGCTGCAGCTGTGGCTCAAGCGCGTGCCCTTCGTGCGCAAGCCCGTGCCGCCCGAAACCTTCGTGACCCGGTAGGCGCAACTCTCCCGCGCCCCCCGCCCCTGAACGACACCCACCGCGCACCATGAGCCTCCATCCCGCTCCCACGTCACGCCTTGCCTACGAACTGCCCGACTCGGCGCCGGCGTCGGCGCGGGCGGTCTTCGCGCTGCTGCGGCGCCTGCAGCACGGCCAGCTGGACGTTCAGACGCCGGACGGCGGCATTGCCCACTTCGGGGGCTCGGCCCACCCGGAACTGCGCGCGGCCATCCGGCTGCGCAACTGGAACGTGTGCGCCGCGGCGCTGAAGTCCGGTGACATCGGCTTTGCCGAAAGCTTCATCGCGGGCGACTGGAGCACGCCCGACCTGCATGCGCTGCTCACCCTGTTCCTCGCCAACCGGGACGACATCGAGAAGGTCATCTACGGCACCTGGTGGGGCTCGGCGATGTACCGCATCCGGCACCTGCTCAACCGCAATTCGCGCAGCGGCAGCCGCAAGAACATCCATGCCCACTACGACCTGGGCAACGAGTTCTACCGGCTCTGGCTCGACCCGACGATGTCCTACTCGAGCGCCTGGTTCGAGGGTGACCGCAGCCGGCCGATGGTGCAGGCGCAGTGGGCCAAGGTGGACCGTGCGCTCGACGAGGTCGCGCTCGCGCCGGGTCAGCGGCTGCTGGAGATCGGCTGCGGCTGGGGCGGCGTGGCCGAACGGGCGGCCCAGCAGCGCCGCGCCCACGTCACCGGCGTGACGCTGTCGCGCGAGCAGCTGGACTGGGCGAATGCCCGAATGGCCGACGCGGGCGTCTGCGAGCTGGCAGACCTCCGCTTCCAGGACTACCGCGAACTCAACGAGCGCGGCCAGGGCGGCTACGACGCCATCGTCTCCATCGAGATGTTCGAGGCCGTCGGGCGCGAGTACTGGCCGAGCTTCTTCGACACCGTGGCGCGCCAGCTGAAGCCGGGTGGCCGCGCCTGCATCCAGACCATCACCATCCGCGACGATCTCTTCGAGCGCTATGTGCGTTCGACCGACTTCATCCAGCAGTACATCTTCCCCGGCGGCCTGCTGCCCAGCCCCGGCGAGTTCGAGCGCGCCGCGCAGCGCGCCGGCCTGCAGGTGGAGCGTCGCCTGGACTTCGGACACGACTACGCCGAGACCCTGCGCCGCTGGCGCGCCCGCTTCCTGCAAGAGGAAGCCGCGGTGCGCAAGCTCGGCTTCGACGCGCGCTTCATGCGCATCTGGGAGTTCTACCTCGCCTACTGCGAGGCGGCCTTCTCCAATGGGGCGACCTCGGTCATGCAGGTCACGCTGCGCCGGCCGGAGACGGCGCGGTGATCGCCGCGTCGCGTCGGGCCGTGCTGTCGCGCGCGGCGCTGACGGCTGCGTCGATGGCGGCGGTCGGCCTGGGCCTCGGGTCGGTCCCTCGGCCGGCGATGGCCCTGCTGTCGCGCGAGGCGCCGCCCGAGGTGCTGGCGTCCCTGCCCGGGGTGTCCGCACCGCGCGGCACGGGCCGGCTGAACTTCCTGGGCCTGCACATCTACGACGCGCGCCTGTGGGTGGCCGCCGGGTTCGACGCCAGCGCCTACGAGCGGGTGCCGCTGGCACTGGAACTGGCCTATGCCCGCAAGCTGAACGGCGCCCAGATCGCCGACCGCTCGCTGCAGGAGATGCAGCGGCTGGGCGCCTTGGCGCCTGAGCAGGCCAGCGCCTGGCGCGCCGAGATGGGGCAGGCCTTTCCGGACGTGGTCGCCGGCGACCGCATCACCGGCCTCCTGCTGCCCGGCGAGGGCGCTCGTTTCCACCTGAACGGCGCGCTGCGTCGCGAGGTGCGCGATGTGGAATTCGCGCGCCGCTTCTTCGGCATCTGGCTCGCCCCGCAGACCTCGCAGCCACGCCTGCGCGAGGCGCTGCTCGGGCAGCGGGCCTGAGCCGTGCAAGCTGCGGCTCCGCGCGATACGCCACCCACCTCGGCCCCCGACGCGGCCGAGTCCGAGGCCGTCGCCTGGCCAGGTGCGTGGCCGGATGGACGCTCGCTCGGCGGCCTGCGCTACGGGGCGCTCGGGCTGCCGCTGGCCTTCGTCGCGCTGCCGCTCTATGTGATCCTGCCGCAGCACTATGCCCAGACCTTCGGCGTGCCCCTGGCCGCGCTCGGCCTGGTGCTGCTGGGTGCCCGGCTGCTCGATGCCTTCGCCGACCCGCTGATCGGTCGCTGGTCGGACGCCTGGCTCGCCCGTGGCGGCGGCCGCGCCACGTTCGTTGCAGCAGTGGCCGCGCTGCTGCTGGCCGTCGGCTTCCATTTCCTCTTCTTTCCGCAGGTCAGCGGGACGAGCGCGCTGCTGGCCTGGTGCGTGGCGCTGCTGGCCGTCACCTACCTGAGCTTCAGCGTGGTCACGGTGGTGCATCAGGCCTGGGGCGCCCGCCTGGGGGGCAGTGCGCCGCAGCGGGCCCGCGTGGTGGCCTGGCGCGAAGGCCTGGCGCTGGTGGGCGTGCTGGTGGCCAGCGTGCTGCCGTCGGTGGCCGGCCTGGCCGTCACCTCCGCCGCCTTCGCGCTGCTGCTGGCCGTCGGCCTGGTGCTGCTGGCCAGCGCACCGCGGCCGGCCGCGGCCACGATCGTGCAACCGGCGGTGCCGCTGCTGCTGCCTTTTCGCACGCCGGCCTTCCGCAAGCTGCTGGCCATCTACCTGCTCAACGGCATCGCCAGCGCCATCCCGGCCACGCTGGTCCTCTTCTTCATCGACGACCGGCTTCAGGCGACGGCGCAGCAACCGCTCTTCCTGGCCGCGTATTTCGCTGCGGGCGCGGCGTCCATTCCGCTGTGGGTCCGGCTGGTACGGCGCTTTGGGCTGCCGCGGGCGTGGCTGGGCGGCATGCTGCTGGCCATCGCCGTCTTCGCCTGGGCTGCCGCGCTGGGCGCCGGCGACAGCATGGCCTACCTGGCCGTGTGCGTGCTCAGCGGCGTGGCGCTGGGGGCCGACCTCACCATCCCGGGCGCGATGGTCGCCGGCGTCATCCAGCGGGCCGGGCACGGGCGGCACGCCGAGGGCGCCTACTTCGGCTGGTGGAACTTCGCCACCAAGCTCAACCTGGCGCTGGCCGCCGGCCTGGCGCTGCCTGCGCTGCAGGCCTTCGGCTACTCGCCCGGCAGCCAGGACCCGCAGGCCCTCACCGCCCTCACGCTCGCCTACTGCGCGCTGCCCTGCCTGCTCAAGGCGCTGGCCGTGGGCCTGCTCTATCGCATCTGGATCCAACCCTCGGAGGCCTCTTGAACGCTGCTCCCGCTTCGCCCGCGCCCGCCCGCCGCCGCCTGCTGGGCACCTTGGCCGCCGGCACCGCACTGGCACTGGCCGGGTGCGCGTCGGCCCCGGTGCCCGCCGACTACGCGGCCGAGCGGCCGCTGCTCGACCTTCGCCAGTACTTCAACGGCCGCCTGACCGCCCACGGCGTGTTCACCGACCGCGCCGGCAAGGTGGTGCGCCGCTTCGTCGTCGACATGGACTGCCGCTGGACGGGCGAGGAGGGCGTGCTCGACGAGCGCTTCACCTACAGCGACGGCAAGACCGAACGCCGGGTCTGGCGGCTCCAGCACCGCGGGGGTGGCCGCTACACGGGAACGGCCGACGACGTCGTCGGCACCGCCGAGGGACAGACCGCGGGCAACGCCTTCTACTGGGCCTACACGCTGCGGCTGCCGGTGGACGGCACGGTCTACGAGGTGCAGTTCAAGGACTGGATGTGGCTCGTCGACGAGCGCGTGATGATCAACAAGGCCGAGATGAGCAAGTTCGGCATTCGCCTGGGCGAGGTCACGCTGGCCTTCACCCGACCCTGAGCCGCACCGGCCACGACGCGATCGGTTCCGCCCGCCCTCAGCCCCTTCCAAGATTGCCTTCATGCCCCTGAACCCTGCCCTGCGCGACTGGAACGGACGCACCGTCTGGCTCATCGGCGCCTCCACCGGCATCGGCCGGGCCACTGCCAGCGCGCTGCACGCCGCGGGCGCCAAGGTCGTGGTCTCGGCGCGCAACGAGGCGGCGCTGCAGGCCTTCGCGCAGGGGCATCCGGGCGCCTGGGGCCTGGCGCTGGACGCGACCGACCGCGATGCGATGCGCGCCGCCGCAGCGGCCATCGTCCAACGCGACGGCCGCATCGACCTGGCCGTGTATTGCGCCGGCTACTACAAGGCCATGCGGGCCACGGCCTTCGATCTCGGCGATGCGCTGCAGCACGAGCGGGTGAACTACGTGGGCGCGCTGCACCTGCTCGATGCGGTGCTGCCGGTGCTGCTGCGCCAGCGGTCGGGTCACCTGAGCCTGGTGTCCAGCGTGGCCGGCTACCGCGGTCTGCCCAACGGCCTGGCCTATGGCCCGACCAAGGCGGCACTGATCAACCTGGCCGAGACGCTCTTCATGGACCTGCAGTCGCACGGGGTGGGCGTGTCGCTCATCAACCCCGGTTTCGTGGAGACGCCGCTGACGGCGCAGAACGAGTTCCGCATGCCCGCACTCATCACCCCCGAGGAGGCTGCGCGCGAGATCCTCGCGGGCTGGGCAGCCGGGCGCTTCGAGATCCACTTCCCGCGTCGCTTCACCCTGTGGCTGAAGACGATGCGCCTGCTCAGCGACGGCCTGTACTTCAAGGCCGTGCGCCGGGCCACCGGGCTCTGACATGCCCGGTGCCGCCCGCGCCCATCCGGATGCCCGCGTGCAGCGCGTGGCCGCCTTCTTCGAGGACCTGGAGCCTGGGGCGCTGGGGCGCCTGGGCGAGGTTTATGCCGAGGACGCCCGCTTCAAGGATCCGTTCAACGAAGTCGCCGGGCTGGACGCCATACGCGAGGTGTTCGACCACATGTACCGCTCGCTCGACGGGCCGCACTTCGTCGTGCACGAGGCCGTGCTCGAAGGCCGGCAATGCCTGCTCACCTGGGACTTCCGCTTCCGTTTCCGCCGCTTCAGTGCGGACCTGCAGACGGTGCGCGGTGCCTCGCACCTGCGCTTCGGCGACGACGGCCGGGTGGTCCTGCACCGCGACTACTGGGATGTGGCCGAGGAGCTCTACGAGAAGCTGCCCGGCGTGGGTGCGCTGATGCGCTGGCTCAAGCGAAGGGCCCGTTCATGAAGGCCACCGCGGCCCGCGTGGGCATCGTGGGCGCGGGCGTGGCCGGCTTCAGCCTGGCGCACCGGCTGGGTTCGATGGGACTGGTGGTCGCGGTGGTCGACAAGAGCCGTGGCCCGGGCGGCCGCTGCGCGACCCGGCAGACGCCGGCCGGGGCCTTCGATCATGGCCCCGGCGAGGTGCAGGCCCGGGACACTGCCTTCATCGAGCGAGTCGCCACGCTGCCCGACCCCGCCGCGCTCGGCCTGAACGCCTGGGCCCGGCGCCTGGCCGCAGCCAGCGCGCCGGCAGCCGTGCCCCCGCCCTTCACGCGCCACGATCACACCGCCGTGGCTGCCATCGAGGCGGCCGAAGGTGGCGGCTGGTGGCTCCGCACGGCCGCAGCCGCGGCCGTGCACTCCGCCCCTGCGGCCGCAGCCGCGGCCGTGCACTCCGCCCCTGCGGCCGCGGCTTCCGCCCCTTGGGCCGTGCCCCCCGCCGACGCCGGCTTCCTGGGGCCCTTCGATGCCGTCGTCGTGGCCACCCCCGCCGAGCAGGCGCGCACGCTGCTGCAGCCCAGTGCCGCGCTGCAGCGCGAGTTGCAGTCGGTGCGCAGCCAACCGTGCTGGACGGTGATGGCCGCCTGGCCCGGCGAGTTGCCGAACGCTCACCGACTGCAACGCCGCGCCCCGGGTGACCAGGCACTGGCCACCGCCCGTCCGATGACCGGTGCCCCCACCGGGCGCTGGGTGCTGCAGGCCACGGCCGAATGGAGCGAGGCACAGCTCGATGCGCAGCCGGCCGCGGTGGTTCTGAGGCTGCTCGAGGCGCTGTCGGCGCGTGCGGGCGTGCGACTGGCCCCGCCCGCCTGGAGCGCGGCTCACCGCTGGCGCTATGCGCAGGTCGCCCAGCCGCTGCTGGCGCCCTATGGCTGGGACGCCGATCTGCAGCTGGCCAGCATCGGCGACGCCTGGGCCGGTGGCAAGGTGCCGGGCGAATCGCCGGCCGGCATCGAACGCGCCTGGAACAGTGCGCAGGCTTTCGCCGACGCGTGGCTGCTCGGAGCGCTGAAGGCGGTTCGGCAGGCCGACTGACCGGCCCATTCCAGCGCCGAGGCTTCGCGCCGCATCACCGCCCTCGACCGACCAGGGGCAGCGTCCCGCCGCGCTGCTTCAGCGCAGCCAGCCCTTGCGGTGGAAATAGACGAAGGGCGCGACCACCGAGGCCATCATCAGCGCGAGCGCGAAGGGATAGCCGTAGTCCCAGTTCAGCTCGGGCATGCGCTGGAAGTTCATGCCGTAGACGCTGGCGATCAAGGTGGGCGGCAGCATCGCCACGCTGGCCACCGAGAAGATCTTGATCACCTTGTTCTGGTTGATGTTGATGAAGCCCACGGTGGCGTTCATCAGGAAGTTGATCTTGTCGAACAGGAAGGTGGTGTGGCTGTCCAGGGAGTCGATGTCGCGCAGGATCTGCCGCGCCTCCTCGAACTGCTCCGCATTGAGCATGCGGCTGCGCATCATGAAGCTCAGCGCACGGCGGGTGTCCATCACGTTGCGGCGGATGCGCCCGTTCAGGTCCTCCTCGCGCGCGATGGCCGCCAGCGCCTCGCTGGCCATCTGGTCGTTCACGTCCTGCTTGAGCACGCGGGCGCTGACCTCGTCCAGGCTGTCGTAGATGCTCTCCAGCGCATCGGCGCTGTACTCGGCGTCCGCGTCGTAGAGCTTGAGCAGCACGTCCTTGGCGTTCTCGATCAGCGCCGGGATGCGCCGGGCGCGCAGGCGCAGCAGGCGGAACACCGGCAGGTCTTCGGCGTGGATGGAGAACAGCACCTCGCGGTGCAGGATGAAGGCCACCCGGACGTTGCGCGCCCGCTTGCCGTCCGGGCCGTCGTCGCCGTCGATGAGGAAGTCCGAGCGGATGTGGAGCTCGCCGTTGTCTTCCTCGTAGAAGCGGGCCGACTCCTCCAGGTCGTCGTCCACCGCGTCGGCCGGAATCACCAGGCCGAAATGCGAGGCGATCCAGCGCTTCTCGTCCGCCGTGGGCGCTTCCAGGTCGACCCACACCGGCTGCACGTCGGCCGCCAGCGCACCGAGGCTTTCGATTTCCTCCTGGAAGAGGCGGCCATTGGCCAGGCGGAAGACGTTGAGCATGGGTGGGCGGTGTGAGCCCTGGATTCTCGCACCGTGCCGCACTGCCAGGGAGGCTGGCGAACGCGTCGCCGCCCCGGTCGCGCCCGGGCTCAGGCAGCTGGGTTGATCTCGTCCACGCCCGGGCGGCCCTGGAGGTGCTGGTCGGCGCCCCAGACCTGCAGCGTGAAGCCGCCCTCGCCGTGCCACAGCCGGTTGATGCAGGCGTTGTGGATGGACCAGTTGCGTGGGGCATCCAGCGCGGTGCGGGTGGCCTCGCGGTAGACGCAGTCGAGCACGCCGCCGTGCGAGACGATGGCGATGCACTCGCCCGGGTGCCGCGCGCACAGCGAGCGCACTGCCGCGACGGCGCGTGCATGAAAGCGCCGCAGCGATTCGCCGCCCTCGGGCTCGAAGTCCAGGTCGCGATCGCGCCAGCGTCGCGCGGCGGTCGGGTCGACGCGTTCGATGTCGACGAAGCGCTGACCTTCGAAGGCGCCGAAGCAGCGTTCGCGCAGGCCCGGGTCCAGCAGCAGCGGCAGCGCGAAGGACTGCGCCATCGGAAGGGCGGTGGCCTGCGCGCGCTGCAGGTCGCTCGCATAGACCCGCTGCGGCGGGTCGTCGGCGAGGGCAGCGGCCAGCCGGCGGGCCTGCCAGTGGCCAGTCGTGTTCAGCTCGATGTCGGTGTGGCCCTGGATGCGGGCGTCCTGGTTCCAGGCCGTCTCGCCGTGGCGCAGCAGCAGCAGCCGGGTGATGCCCGACGCAGCGCTCATGTGCCCCACACCACGTCGGCCGATTCGGCGAGCGATCGTTGCAGCAGGTCGAGCATCGGCCAGGCCCGCTGGCGCAGGGCCACGGTGTCCGGGCGACGCAGGTCGTCCTCGTCGGCGGGGGACGCCGCTCGGGTGGCCGAACCGCCCGCGTCAGGTGCACCGGTGGACGCCGACGCGCCGGGCGAACGGGCCAGCTCGTCGGCCTCGATGGCCGCGCGCAGCCGTGCGATGACCGAGCCCATCTGCCCGACGGTGACGATGCCCTGCGGCGCGGGCTCGCGGCCCATGGCCTGCAGCACCCGGTCGCCATGGGCCTGCACCATCACCACGTCGGCGGCCGCCTTGGACTTGAATCGATAGAGCATGCCGGTCTCCTGGCGCCGAGGCACCGTTGAGGGAAGACCGATTCTGCGCCCCCGCGGTCGGCCGGCCTTCAGGCCTTCACCAGCGTCAGGCCCCGGCCGGCACCCCGGCGCACCGTACGGCTGTTGCCATTGCCATTGCTGCTGCCGTGGCCCAGCGGCGCGGGCCGCGTGGCGGTCGACTCCAGCCGTGCGGGCGGCTCCAGGCGGGGCGGCATGCCTTCCTGGAACAGCGCGGCCAGGTGGGCGGGCTCCATCGGGCGTCCGAACAGATAGCCCTGGGCCAGCGCGCAACCGGCCGAGCGCAGGAAGTCGGCCTGTGCCGCCGTTTCCACCCCCTCGGCCACCACCTCCAGCCCCAGCGCGCCGGCCATGTGCACCACCGCCTGCACGATGGCTGCCTGGCGGCAGGCCTCGGGCAGCGGCGTCACGAAGCTGCGGTCGATCTTCAGGCGGTGCAGCGGCAGGTCCTTCAAATAGGACAGGCTCGAGTAGCCAGTGCCGAAGTCGTCGAGCGACAGGCGCACCCCGAGCCGTGCGAGCTCTCCCAAGCGTCGCTGGGCGTCGGCAGCGTCGTCCACCAGGATGGACTCGGTCAGCTCCAGCTCCAGCAGCGCCGCCGGCAGCCCCGAACGGTCCAGTGCCTGGGCCACGCGGTCGACGAAGTCGGGCTGACGGAACTGCAGCGCCGATACGTTCACTGCGATAGGCACCGATCGGCCCTCGCGCAGCCACAGCGCCGCGATGGCGGTGGCCTGGTCGAGCACCCACTGGCCGAGCTCGACGATGAAGCCGCTGTCCTCGGCCTGGGCGATGAAGCGCGAGGGCGCCATCTCGCCCAGCACCGGGTCGGTCCAGCGCAGCAGCGCTTCCACGCCGACCAGCTCGCCGTCGCGCAGGTTCACCTGCGGCTGCACATGCACGCGGAAATGCCCGGCCGGCAGCCCCTCGCGCATCGCATGGTCGATGCGCAGACGCTCGCGCAGGTCCACGTTGTGGCGTGCCTGGTGGAAGCGGAAGGTGGCGCGACCGGCTTCCTTGGCCCGGCGCATCGCGGCATCGGCTTGCTGCAGCGCGCCGTCCACGTCGGCGCTGCCCTCGTGCAGCAGCGTGATGCCCACGCTGCCGGTCAGGGTGAAGCGCGTGCCGTCGCGCAGGAAGGGCGAGGCCAGGGCGCCCAGCAGCCGCCGCGCAACCGCCTCGGCGCCTCGCATGTCGGTGTCGGCCAGGCCGATGGCGAACTCGTCGCCGCCCACCCGCCCGAGCAGGTCGCTTCGGGTCAGGCAGGCCTCCAGGCGACGCGCGGTTTCCACCAGCACCTCGTCGCCCGCCGGCGCACCCAGCGTCTCGTTGATCGTGCGGAAGCGGTCCAGCCCCAGCTGCAGCAGTGCCACGCCGCGCGCCGGCGCGCCGCCCGCGCCCGCGGCGCCGCGCGAACGCGCCTGCTGCTCGGCCAGCCGCAGCGCCAGGCGTTCGGAGAAGGCGCGTCGATTGGCCAGGCCCGTCAGGCCATCGGTGCTCTGCAGCCGGTCGATCTCGCGCTGGGCGCGCTGCCGTTCGGACAGGTCGCGGAAGGAGGTCACCCGCCCGAGCGTCGCGCCGGCGCCCATCAACGGGTGGCTCACGCATTCCAGCAGCGTGCCGTCCACCAGCTGCACCAGCTCCACCACCGCTTGAGCGGGGCCGGCCAGCCAGTGCTCCTGCACGCGCGCCCACACGCCGGGTTCGACCACCCGCCCGCGCAGCCAGGCCTTCAGTGCCGCGTCGTCGCGCTGCACCAGCAGGCTGGCCGGCAAGGCCCACAGTTCGGCGAAGCGGCGGTTGAAGCGCTGCACCGCGCCGGAGAGCTCGGTCACGAGAATGCCGTCGGTGGTCGACTCCAGCGTCGCCTGCAGCTCGCCCACCCGGCGGTCCAGTTCCTCGCGCAGTGCCACTTCGGTGTCGCGGGGGCGGGCCGACACCAGCGCATGCCCGGCGCCCGGCCCGTGGGCCAGCACCGAGATCCGCAAGGTCACCGGGTGCATCTGCCCATCCAGGGACTGCACCCACGAGTCCATGGGCTGGCTGTCGTGCGGACCGTGTTCGGCCGGTGCGGTCTGCACGTCGGCCCACTGGGCCTCATCGGCCGGGGTGGCGGCCAGCTCGCGCATGTCGCGCCCGAGCAGGCCCGACGCCGGCACGCCGAACAGCCGCGCCGCCGCGGCATTGGCCGCGACGATGTGCAGCGCGCCCAGCTCGACCATCCACACCGGGTCGAGCAGCGCGTCGATGAAGCCCGCCCAGCGGGCCGGGGCGCCGATCGTGTTCGCCATGGGTGCCCGATCAGCTCGTGCCCAGCGGCGCGCCGACGGTCACGGGTTCGAAGTAGTAGGCCACCTTGGGACGCGGGGACAGGTAGTCCAGCGCCGGCTGCGGCAGCTGGTTGGGCTTGAGGCTGCGCCGCACGCCCAGGCGCGGCTCATGCTCCAGGTCCAGCGTGAGGGCCTCCTCCGATTTCACCGAGGGGTCGAAGACGATCACCCGCGGCTTGAGCGGCCGCATCGAGTTCACCGCCACCACCAGCGCGTAGCGGTCGTCGGTGAGCTGCACCACCGAACCCGGCGGGTAGACCCCCATCATCTTGATGAAGGCACCGAGGATGGAGGTGTCGAACCGGCGCGGACCGCTGCCTTGCTTGCCCTGCGCGAACAGCAGCGACAAGGCCTCGTGCGGCGTGATGGCGCGCGAGGCCACGGCCGGGTTGCACAGGTTGTCGTAGCGGTCGATCAGGGCCACGATGCGCGCGGCGATGGACATCCGCTCGGAGCCGATGCGGGCCGGGAAACCCGAGCCGTCTGCATGTTCATGGTGCTGGGCGATGACCAGTTGCGCCGCGGCGGGCACGCCCATCTTGCGGGCGGCACTGACGCCGTGGGCCACGTGTTCCTGATAGAACGCCAGCTCGGCCGGGGTGAAGGCCTCGTCCCGGTGCTTCACGCGGTCGGGCAGTTCCAGCTTGCCCACATCGTGCAGCAAGGCTCCCTGGGCGAGGTCGATCAGATCGGTGTCGGCCATGCCCAGCGCACGGCCCATCATCAGCGAGACCACCGCCACGTTCACCGCGTGCAGCGTCGACTTGTCGCCTGCGGTGGTCGTCAGCAGGCGCACGCACACCTCCTCGGCGGACAGCACGTCGCCGACGATCGAACGCGCCAGCTCCAAGGACTGCTCGCCCGCCTTCAGGGGCTGGGTGGGCACGAACTGCATCAGCTGCTTGCAGGCCTGGGTGGCCAGGCCGAAGCGGGACTCGCAGCGCTTGAGGGCTTCGCGCTCGGCCAGCAACTGGGCGCGCCGGGCCTGCTGGGCCGCCTGCGCCTGGGCACGCGCCGCTGCCGCTTCGGCGGCCTTGCCATCGACTGCGACGGGCGGCGGCTCGGCCACCGGCGCCGGGTTGCCCGGGCGGGGGTCGCTGCGCTCGGGCGACCAGCGCACCTCCCGGACCTTCAGGCCCCGGATGGTCGCCAGCTGCTGCTCGTTGCTGATCTTGAAGCTGTTCAGCGGAAAGGGGTGGGACAGCCAGCCGCCCTCGAGCATCACGAAGGCGCCGACATACAGCTGATCCAGCGTCAGGGTGGGGTGCGTGCGAGCGACGGGTTCCGACAGGTTCATCATGGGCCTCTGCCTTTTCCAGGCTCCCCCTTCTTCGGCCGTCGTTGCGTGAACTTGACGCGGCGCCGGCCGGAGGGCCCCGCCGGGGCGGCAATCGGTCACAGGTGGACACACCGGCTGCCCGTCGTCGGATGACCGCCCACCCGTCGGGGACAATCCGGGCATGGGCGAGTTCGAACTGATCGCGCGTTTCTTCGACCGGCCGCTGCCATCGGGCAGCGGCGTGGCGCTGGGCGTCGGGGACGACTGCGCGCTGATCGAGCCCACCCCGGGCCAGCGGCTGGCGGTTTCCAGCGACATGCTGGTGGAGGGGCGCCACTTCCTGTCCACCGTCGACCCCGCCGCGCTGGGCCACAAGGCCCTGGCGGTGAACCTGAGCGATCTGGCGGCCTGCGGCGCGCGCCCGCGTGCCTTCACGCTGGCCTTGTCGCTTCCGCGTCCGGACGAGGCGTGGCTGGGCGCGCTGGCCACGGGCCTTCACGCGCTGGGCGAGCGCCACCGCTGCCCGCTGGTGGGCGGCGACACCACCGCCGGGCCGCTCAACCTGTGCATCACCGTCCTCGGCGAGGTGCCGCCAGGTCAGGCGCTGCTGCGCTCGGCCGCCCAGCCGGGCGACGATCTCTGGGTCAGCGGCACGCTGGGCGGCGCCCGCCTGGCGCTGGAGGTCTTCCGCGGCCGCGTGCCAGCCGCTGCGGTCGATTTCGATTCCGCCCGGCGGGCGATGGAATGGCCCGAGCCCCGCGTCGCGCTGGGCCTGGCCTTGCGTGGCGTGGCCCACGCCGCCATCGACGTCTCCGACGGCGCGCTGGGCGATCTGGGTCACATCCTGCGTGCGTCCCGGCTCGACGCCGAAGTCTGGGCCGATGCGCTGCCGGCCCATCCCGCACTGGCCACCCGCCCCCTAGACGAGCGTCGCCGGCTGATGCTCGCCGGCGGCGACGACTACGAGCTGCTCTTCACCGCGCCGCCCAGCCGGCGCGACGCCGTGCTCGCCGCGGCGGCGTGCAGCCACACCCCGGTCCACCGGATCGGGCGGCTGCACCCGTGCCCGCAGGGCGTCCAGCCCGGTCCGGCCCGGGTGCTCGATGCCCAGGGCAGGGGACTGGCCGGGCCCTTCGCCTCCTTCGATCACTTCAAGGCCGAGCCGGCCGCCGACGCATGAACCCCGCACACCCTCCCGGCGACCTCGCGGTATCCGCTGGCGAGCCCCCCCCGCCCGGCCGCCCGCCCCGCCGCGCCAGCGCTCGCTTCATGCTGTCCCACCCGGCCCATCTGGTCTCCCTCGGTCTGGGCAGCGGCCTGGCGCCGTTCGCCCCGGGCACGGTGGGCACGCTGTGGGCGTGGCTCGCCTTCCTGGTTCTGGACGTCTGGCTCGATGCGGCCGCCTGGGCGGTGGTCATCGTGCTGGGCATCGCCGTGGGCACCTGGGCTTGCACCGTGACCGCGCGGGCCCTGGCCATCGAGGACCCTTCCTGCATCGTCTGGGACGAGGTCGTGGGCTTCTGGATCGTGCTGTGGCTGGTGATGCCCGCGGGCTTCATCACCCAACTCGTCGCCTTCGGCCTGTTCCGGGTGTTCGACGCGGTGAAGAAAGGCCCGGTGGGCTGGGCCGACGCCCGCTTCAAGCGGCGGCGCGGGCAGGCCATCGGCTGGGCGCAGGGCTTCGGCATCCTGTTCGACGACGGGGTCGCCGCGCTGTGCACTCTGCTCGTGATGGCGGTGCTGATGCACGCCGGGGTGCTGCCGCCGGCAGCAACGCTGGGCGGGCGGGGCCTATGAACGCGGCCAGCGCAGCGGGCGCCGGCGCTGGCCCGGGCCTCGAGCCTGAGCTCGCCTTCGACGGAGACCTTGACCTGCTCGTCGCCATGGCCGCGCCCCTGCTGCAGCGGCTGCGCGATCGGGGCTGGCGGCTCGCCACGGCGGAGTCGTGCACCGGGGGCCTGATCGCCGCGGCCCTGACGTCGGTGGCCGGCTCCAGCGACGTCTTCGATCGTGGCTTCGTCACCTACTCCAACGAGGCGAAGGCCGACCTGCTGGGGGTGCCGGCGCAGCGGATCGCCTGCGACGGTGCGGTCAGCGAGTCGGTGGCGCGTGCGATGGCCGAAGGGGCGCTGCAGCGCTCGCTGGCGCATCTGGCCGTGTCGGTCACCGGGGTGGCCGGACCCGGCGGCGGCACGGCCGCCAAGCCGGTGGGGCTGGTGTGGCTGGGCCTGGCCCAGCGCAGCTCCGTGCTGCCCGGCGGGACCGTGGACGTGCAGGCCTGGCGGCTGCAGTTCCAGGGCACCCGGGCAGCCATCCGCGGCGCGACGGTCCGGGAGGCGCTGCGACGCGTGGGCGACGCCGCCGCCTGACCTCGCTCGGCGAGGCGTCTCAGCCCTTGGCAGTCGTCGCGTCGTCGGCCCGGGCCACGGCCTGCGCCAGGCGCACCGCCAGGCGCGCGAGGGCCCGCCAGGGGTCGACGGGCCAGCCGGGCTGCCTGAGGCCCTTCGCGATCGCATCGCAGCGGTGGGCGCCGTCCAGCAGGATGCCCAGTTCGGCCGCGTCCAGCCGCGCCACGGCCCGCTCCACCAGACGCTCGCGCGGGCCCCAGACCCGCCACTGGCGCAGGGCCATGGGCATCGGCGTGCCGGTGTCCAGCGCCTGCCGAACCCCGTGCAGCGCCCGGATGTCCTCGGCCAGCAGCCAATGCACCCGCACCGCGCTTTCGCCTTCGGCCTCCAGGCCATCGAGAACCCGCACCACCCGGTCGACCCGCCCGGCGAGGGCCGCCTCGCCCAGGCGGGCGGCATCGAAGCGGGCCACATCGGTGACCGCTGCGGCGACGTCGTCGAAGCCCAGTTCTCCCGGTGGGTGCAACAAGGCCAGCTTCTCCAATTCCTGGTGGGCGGCCAGCAGGTTGCCCTCCACCCGGTCGGCGAAGAAGGCCAGCGTGCGCTCGCCTTCCTCGCCCGGGCGCACCTTCTGGCCTTGGCGGGCCATGCGGCGTCCGATCCAGCCGGGCAGCGCATGGCGCTCGATGGGGTCGATGCGCACGCTGGCGCCGGCTGCCTCCAGGGCGCTGAACCAGGCCGACGCCTGCTGCTGGCGATCCAGCCGGGGCAGCACCACCAGGGTCAGCACGGCATCGCCCGCGGCGGCAGCGTCGGCGGCCAGCCGCTGCAGCGCCTCGGCGCCGTCCTTGCCAGGCTTGCCCGAGGGCAGCCGCACCTCGACCAGCTGGCGGTCGCCGAAGAGGCTCATCGACTGCGACGCACCGAGCAGCCCGCTCCAGTTGAAGTGCGCGCCGCTCACGGTGTGCACTTGCCGCTCGGCGAAGCCCGCTGCGCGCGCGGCGGCACGGATGGCATCGGCCGCTTCCTGCATCTGCAGCGCCTCGTCGCCGTGCAGCACATAAAGCGGCTGCAGGCCGCGCTGCAAGGCGGCGGCGAGCTGATCGCTTCGGATCTGCATGCGTCAGCCCCGGGCCACCGAGGCGAGCCGGCGCAGCACCTGGTCGGCGATGTCCGCCTCCATCGACCGGTGCAGCTCGTCCTCCTCGCGTTCCTTGGCCAGCGCGGCCGACTCGGTGGTGGTGAGCGCACGGCGCTGCTCGAGCAGGATGGGCTGCATCGCCACCGTTCCGTCCGGGCGGCGAACCCGGAACTGCAGCCGCGAGCGCAGGTTCAGTTCGCGCACCTGGCCAGCCGCCGTCTGGGCGACCACGCCCTTGTCGCGGCCCGTGTCCAGCACCTCGAGGACCAGGTCGGCGCGGGCCAGCGTGTCCACCACCTCGACGCCAGATCGCCCCAGCGCCCGCCTGAGGGTCTGGGCCATCGGCGCCGAAGCCTCGATGCCGCTGAGCGCGACGCTGCGAAACCCGAGCACGGGCGGCGTGCGCAGCCGGAAGCCGCAGCCGCCCAGGCCCAGGCCCAGGCCCGCCCCCAGCCCCAGGGCCGCTGCGCCGCGCATCGTGCGGCCCAGCCAGCGGCGGCGCGCAGGACGCTCAGACCACGACATTGACCAGCCGGCCCGGCACCACGATGACCCTGCGGATGGACTGCCCGGCCGCGAAGCGCTGCACCTCGTCGCTGGCCAGCGCAGCCGCCTCGATGGCGGCGCGGTCGGCACCGGCGCTCACCCGCACCGAGCCCCTGAGCTTGCCGTTCACCTGCAGCACGAGTTCGATGCTGTCCTGCACCAGTGCGGCGGGGTCGACCACCGGCCAGGCGGCGTCCAGCAGATCGCCGGCCGCGGTGGCGAAGCCCAGTTCCTTCCACAGGGCCCAGGCCGTGTGCGGGCAGGCCGGGTAGAGCGAGCGCAGCAGGATGGACAGGCCCTCGCACAGCACCGAGCGGTCGCCGTCGCTGCCATCCGGCTTGAAGCCTTCCAGCGCGTTGAGCAGCTTCATGCAGCCCGAGACCACGGTGTTGTACTGCATGCGCTCGTAGTCATGCGCGATCTGCCCGAGCACCAGGTGAAGCTCGCGGCGCAGGCTTCGCGCCGCCTCGCCCAGCGCCGCGCCGCTGAGGTCGGTCGTCGTCGCGGCCTTGATCAACTCGGCGTGGCGCACGCCAAAGCCCCAGACGCGCCGCAGGAAACGGTGCGCACCCTCGACGCCCGAGTCGTTCCACTCCAGCGTCTGTTCCGGCGGCGAGGCGAACATCACGAACAGTCGCGCGGTGTCCGCGCCGTAGCGGTCGATCAGTGCCTGCGGGTCGACGCCGTTGTTCTTGCTCTTGCTCATCGTGCCCACGCCCTCGTAGGTCACGGCCGATCCGTCCGAGCGCAGCGTAGCGCCGGTCACCTTGCCGTCCGCGTCGTAGGTGTTGTCCACGTCCTGCGGCCAGAAGTACTCGATGCCGCCGGCTTCGGTGCGGCGCGAGTAGATGTGGTTGAGCACCATGCCCTGCGTGAGCAGCCGGGTGAAGGGTTCGTCCACCTTCACCAGCCCCAGGTCGCGCATCACCTTGGTCCAGAAGCGCGCGTACAGCAGGTGCAGGATGGCGTGCTCGATGCCGCCGATGTACTGGTCCATGCCCGGCTGTCCGCCGGCCGCGCCCTGCGCGCCCATCCAGTAGGCGGTGCCCGGGCCGACCATGGCGGTGTCCAGCTGGGGGTCGCAGTAGCGCATGTAGTACCAGGCGCTGTCCACGAAGGTGTCCATCGTGTCCGTCTCGCGCCGGCTCGGCGCCCCGCACACCGGACAGGCCACGTTCAGGAAGGCGGCGGACTTGTTCAGCGGATTGCCGCTGCCGTCGGGGATCAGGTCCTCGGGCAGGATGACCGGCAGGTCGGCGTCGGGCACCGGCACCGCACCGTGCTGCTCACAGTGGATGATGGGGATGGGCGTGCCCCAGTAGCGCTGCCGGCTCACGCCCCAGTCGCGCAGCCGCCAGGTGGTCTTCTTCTCGCCCAGGCCCCGCTCGGCCAGCGCCGCGGCCACCGCGTCCACCGCGGCCGGTGTGCTCAGGCCGCTGTAGACATCCGAATTGATGGTCACGCCGCGCGTCTTGTCGCCGTACCACTCCTGCCAGCGCCCGTAGTCGTAGTCCAGGCCGTCGATGTGCACGACCTGCAGCACCGGCAGGCCATACACCTGCGCGAAGGCGAAATCGCGCTCGTCGTGCGCCGGCACGCCCATCACCGCACCGTCGCCGTAGGACATCAGCACGTAGTTGCCCACCCACACCGGCACCGGCACGCCCGACAAGGGATGCGTCACCGTGAGGCCGGTGGGCACGCCCTTCTTCTCCTGCGTGGCCAGTTCGGCCTCGGTGGTGCCGCCGGCCTTGCATTCCTCGAGGAAGGCGGCCACTCGGGCGTCGCGCGCCGCGGCGTGCAGCGCCAGCGGGTGCTCGGGCGCCACCGCGCAAAAGGTCACGCCCATGATGGTGTCCGCCCGCGTGGTGAACACGTGCAGGCGGCCGTCGCCGATCGGCTGCCCGGCGTCGTCGCGGATGTCGTGCGGGAAGGCGAAGCGCACGCCCTCGCTGCGGCCGATCCAGTTCTCCTGCATCAGCTTGACCCGCTCGGGCCAGCCCGGCAGGCCGTCGATCACATGGTTCAGCAGTTCGGGGGCATAGCGGGTGATGGCCAGGTAGTAGCCGGGAATCTCGCGCTTTTCCACCAGCGCGCCCGAGCGCCAGCCGCGCCCGTCGATCACCTGTTCGTTGGCGAGAACGGTCTGGTCCACCGGGTCCCAGTTCACCACCTGCGTGCGCCGCTCGGCGATGCCCGCCTCCAGCATGCGCAGGAAGAGCCACTGGTTCCAGCGGTAGTAGGACGGGTCGCAGGTGGTGACCTCGCGGCTCCAGTCGATGGCCAGGCCCATGGCCTGCATCTGGCCCTTCATGTGGGCGATGTTGTCGTAGGTCCACTTCGCCGGCGGCACCTTGTTCTTCATCGCCGCGTTCTCCGCGGGCAGGCCGAAGGCGTCCCAGCCCATGGGCATCAGCACGTTCAGGCCCTTCATCCGCAGGTGGCGGGCGAGCATGTCGTTGATGGTGTAGTTGCGCACATGCCCCATGTGCAGCTTGCCGCTGGGGTAGGGCAGCATCGAGCAGGCGTAGTACTTGGCCTTGGACGGGTCTTCGGTGACGCGGTAGGCGTCGGCGGCAGCCCAGGCGGCCTGTGCGGCGGCCTCGATGGCGGTGGGCTGGAAGTCGGGGCTCATGGTGGGGGTCCGGGATGGAGGCGACAGGGCCGGCCGGCGGCGCGGCGGGCCGGGCGGCGGGCATGGCGGGGAGGTGATTCTAGGAAGCGCCGGCCGCGGGCCGGACGCGCGGGCTTCATCGCGGCGCCGCAGCGTCCACCGCGAAGCCGATGCGTGCGAAGCCCGCGGCGCGGGCCGCCGCCATCAGCTCGGCCACCCGGCCGTAGGGCACCCGCGCATCGGCACGCAGGTGCAGTTCGGCCGCCGGGTCTTCGCGTGCGGCCTGCTGCAGGCGCAGCGGCCAGTCCGCCTCGCCGATCGGCTGGTCCTCCAGCAGCACCTGCCCGTCGGCCTTCACGCTCAGCGTCAAGGCGCTCCTGAGCGCCTGTGGCGCGTCCGCCTGCACCCGGGGCAGGTCCAGAGGCAGCCGCGCGGCCATCAGGGGCGCGGTGACGATGAACAGCACCAGCAGCACCAGCATCACGTCGATCAGCGGCGTCATGTTGATGTCGCTGAACGGCACCGGGCGGGCGCGGCGCTCCAGGCGGCCGAAGGCCATGTCAGGTCGCGTCCACGCCGGCGCGAGGCGCAGGCGCCGTCTGGGGGTTCGGCCCCGCGGCCCAGGCCCTGAGGTCGTGGGCGAAGCCCTCGAGCTCGACCTCGCAGGCGCTCAGCCGTTGACCGAAGAGGTTGTAGGCCAGCACCGCGGGAATGGCCACCGCCAGGCCCGCGGCGGTCATGACCAGCGCCTCGCCCACCGGGCCGGACACCCGCTCGAGCGTCATCGCGCCCTCGGCCGACACCGCCACCAGCGCGTGGTAGACGCCCCAGACGGTTCCGAACAGGCCCACGAAGGGGGCGGTGCTGCCCACCGAGGCCAGCACCACCTGGCCCTGCGCGAGCCGCCCGAGCACGCCCTGAAGCGCATCGCGCAGGCGACGGGTCAGCCGTGCGGAGCGTTCGGTCTGGGCGTCCAGCGTGCCGGGACGGTCGGGCTCGAGTGCAGCGTCGACCAGCGGCAGCAGCACCTGTTCACGGTCGAGTGCGGCCACCTGCTCGCGCCCGCTGGTCACGTCGGGCGACTGCCACCACCGCCCCACGCAGCGGGGCAGGTCTTGCGCCGCGCGCCGCAGGTGGCGGCCTTTCCAGAAGATCAGCGCCCAGCTGCTCACCGACATCGCCAGCAGCAGCAGCGCCACGGCTCGCGCCACGCCGTCGCCGGCCAGCCAGAACGCGGTGAGCCCGGACATGCGCGCGGCGCCGGAGGTCGGCAAGCCAGGCAGGCTCAGCCGAGGCCGAGCACCGCCCGCATGTCGTACAGACCCTCGCGCCGCCCGGCCAGGAAGCGCGCCGCCCGCAGGCTGCCCTGCGCGTAGGTGGCCCGGCTCGAGCTCTTGTGGGTGATCTCGATGCGTTCGCCCGTGCCGGCGAAGAGCACGGTGTGGTCGCCCACGATGTCGCCGCCGCGGATGGTCGAAAAGCCGATGGTCGAGCGATCGCGCTCGCCGGTCACGCCTTCGCGTCCGTAGATGGCGCAGTCGGCCAGGCTCCTGCCCAGCGCCGCGGCCACCCGTTCGCCCATGGCCAGCGCCGTCCCGCTGGGCGCGTCGACCTTGTGCCGGTGGTGGGCCTCGATGACCTCGATGTCGTAGCCGTCGTCCAGCAGCCGGGCCGCCTGCTCCAGCAGCTCGAGCACCACGTTCACGCCCACGCTCATGTTGGGCGCCATCACGATGGCCACTTCGGCGGAGGCCTCGCGGATGGCGTCGCGTTCGGCCGGAGTGAAGCCGGTGGTGCCGATCACCAGGCCCACCGAATGCCGGCGGCAGGCCGCCAGGTGGAGCATCGTGCCCTGCGGGCGGGTGAAGTCGATCAGCACGTCGGTGTCGGCCAGCGCCGTGTCCACCGAGTCGACGATGGGAATGCCGCTCGAGCGCCCGGCGAAGGCCAGGGCATCCTGACCGAGGCTGACATGGCCGGGGGTGTCCAGCGCGCCGCTCAGGCGCAGGTCGGGCGCCGCGTCGATGGCCTCGACGAGCATGCGGCCCATGCGCCCGCTGGCGCCGGCCACCGCGACGCGAAGCCGGGTGTCCTGGTCGGCCGCGTCGGTCATCGCAGCGGCTCCAGCGGCGGGAAGCTGCGCACCGGCGCCGTGGCGTCCGTCGCCGCGGGCGCCGGCGCCGCCGGTGCGGACCCGACCTGCTTGCGCGCCGGCAGCGCGGCAAGCTGCGCGTCCGTCAGCGCCAGTGCGGGGGTCTTGCGGGTGGGCTTGCCGGTGTCGATGGAGGCAACGAATTCGCGCTCGCCAGGCAGGTCGCCACCGGTGTCCAGTGCCGCCAGCCGGTCCCCCTCGAAGCGCACGAGCACCTTGCGCAACTGCGGCTCCGTGCCCTGGCGCCGGATGGTGAACACGTAGTCCCAGCGGTCTTCGTGGAAGGCGCTGGCCACCAGCGGCGAGCCGAGCAGGTCCCGCACCTGGGCGCGGGTCATGCCCAGCTTGACGGCGTCGGCCTGCTCACGGGTGACCACATTGCCCTGCACCACCTCGATGCGGTGTGGCGTGATGCGGCTGAGCAGGCCGTCGCTGCTTTGCAGCGACGAGCAGCCGCCGGCCATCAGCAGCGCCGCGAGGGCGGCGGTCAGCCCCAGCGGGCGCATCGGATGGCCGGGCAAGGTGCCCGTCGATTCGGAAGGGTGCATGAGCGCAGCGGGCGTGGCGAAGGCCACGCACACGGTCCTGGATATGATCGATTCAGTTTAACGCCGAGGGTCCACCACCATGCCGCACACCCGCGCCGCGCCGGGCCCCGCATCCGTCCACGCCGACGAGCTCAAGAGCAGCGGGCTGAAGGCGACGCTGCCGCGCATCAAGGTGCTGGAGGTGTTCCAGAAGAGCCCTGAACGGCACCTCAGCGCCGAGGACGTCTATCGCCTGCTGCTGGCCGACGGTTCCGACGTCGGGCTGGCCACGGTCTATCGGGTGCTGATGCAGTTCGAGCAGGCGGGCTTGCTGTCGCGCAACCACTTCGAGGCCGGCAAGGCGGTGTTCGAGCTCAACGAGGGCCAGCACCACGACCACCTGGTCTGCCTGGACTGCGGGCGGGTCGAGGAATTCTTCGACGCGGAGATCGAAGCCCGCCAGCGTCTGGTCGCGCAGCAGCGGGGTTTCGCGCTGCAGGATCACGCGCTGTCGCTCTACGCCAACTGCACCAAGGCCGATTGCCCGTCCCGTCCGACGCTGGGCTGACCCGCGATGCCGGGTTGAACGCTCACTGCGGACGCATCAGCGCCTTCTGGTGCCGTTCGATGAATTCCTTGTAGGTGTCGATGCCCCGTAGCTGCAGGATGGTGTTGCGCACCGCGGCCTCGACCAGCACCGCCAGGTTCCGGCCGGCATCCACCTGGATCACCGCCTTGCGCACCGGCACCCCCATGATCTCCTCGTACATGGGCTCATAGGGCATGCGCTCGAAATCGCGCTCCATGGTTTCCTTGCGTACCAGGTGGACGATCAGCTTGAGCCGCATCTTCCGCCGCACCGCCGTCTCGCCGAAGATGGCCTTGATGTCCAGCAGCCCGATGCCGCGCACTTCGAGCAGGTTCTGCAGCAGCTCGGGGCAGCGCCCCTCGAGCGAAGTCTGCGACACGCGGTAGAGATCGACCGCATCGTCGGCCACCAGGCCGTGGCCGCGCGAGATGAGCTCCAGGCCCAGCTCGCTCTTGCCCAGCCCGGACTCGCCGGTGAGCAGCACCCCAAGGCCGAGGATGTCCATGAACACGCCATGCCGGGTGGTGCGCTCGGCGAAGTGCTGGCCCAGGTAGGCCCTGACGACGTCGATCACATGCCCGGCAGACTCGCCTGTCTCGAAGAGCGGGATGTCGGCGCGGTCGCACATGGCCACCAGACTGTCCGGCGGGCTCTGCCCGTCGGCCACGATGACCACCGGCGGCTCCAGGGTGACGATGCGCTGGATGCGCCGCTCCATGTCCTCGTGCGCCGACGCCAGCAGGTAGGCGACTTCGCGCCGTCCGACGATCTGCACCCGGTAGGGGTGGATGTAGTTGAGGTAGCCCACCAGGTCGGCCGCGGACTGCGCGTTGCGCACGGCGGCCTCGTCGAAGCGGCGCTCGGGGTGGGCGTGGCCGGCCACCCACTCCCAGCGCAGGGAGGTCCGGTGTTCCTCGAACAGCGCCTCGGCGCTGATGACGGTGGGCTTCAAGGCGGCGCGGCGAAGGCGTGGGGTGGGTGTGCCGCGCAGGCGCCGATCGCGCGCGGCGCGCTCAGGCGACCGACTTCAGTGGCAGCCAGTCGGAGATCAACTGGTGCACGGTGGCCGCATCCGGCTCGGTCTTCAGGCGCTCGCGCAGGTCGCGGTCGCTGAGCATCTCGGCGATTTCCGACAGGATTTCCAGGTGCCGCTGCGTGGCCGCCTCGGGGACGAGCAGGAAGATCAGCAGATTGACCGGTTCGTCGTCGGGCGCGTCGAAGCCGATGGTGCCGGCCACCCGCAGCACCGCGGCGAGCGGATTCTTCAGCCCCTTGATCCGGCCATGGGGAATGGCCACCCCATGACCCAGGCCGGTGGAGCCCAGTCGCTCGCGGGCGAAGAGGTTGTCCGTCACGGTCGCGCGGGCGATGGCGTGCTGGTTCTCGAACAGCACACCGGCCTGCTCGAAAGCGCGCTTCTTGCTCGTGGCCTCGATGTCGACGAGGACATTGGACAGCGGAAGGATGGCCGCCAGGCGATTCATCGTGTCTCCGGTGCAAACGGCGCGAGCCTTGCGCATCGGTTCTGTGACGGGAAGGGCGGCAAGTATAGGGATTGCCCGGAAATGCGCCAGAACCCGGTGAAGCGGCGATTGCCGCAATGAAGAGCGGCCCCGCAGGGCCGCTCGGAAGGACGGTCAGGGTGGGGCCCGGGACCCCCGGTCCCCGGGGCGAAGCCCTCAGTTCGCGGGCAACTCCATTCGCTTGCCGGCCACGTGGTGGTGGTTCTGCAGCTTGTCCTTGTGGCGGCAGACCTGCCGATCGAGCTTGTCCATCAACTGGTCGATCGCCGCGTAGAGGTCCTCGTGGGACTGCTCGACGAAGATGTCACGCCCCTTCACGTGCAGCGTGACCTCCGCCTTCTGTCGTCGTTCCTTTTCCTTGAGCTTCTCCACCGAGAGAAGGACGTTCACATCGACCACCTGATCGAAATGCCGGGTCACGCGGTCGAGCTTCGTGAGCACGTACTCTCGCAGCGCAGGCGTGACGTCGAGGTGGTGGCCGCTGATCGTCAGGTTCATGAACACTCCTTGGTCGGGACGGGTTCCGGGGCACGACGCCCCGTCAGTCAACAGGGACGCGCGGGGCCGATCTGCCGGGCGCCAAGCCAGTTTGCTCCCGTCCTCGCGGATTTGACAAGTTGATGACCCGTGTCGCCTGTCACGTTTCGATAGCGCCCCGGGCCGCCCCGCGCGCACCTCAGCGAAACAGGTCGTCGCCCCGGCCGGCGGCCGGCTCCAGGCCCAGGTGCCGGTAGGCCGCCAGCGTGGCGATGCGTCCGCGTGGCGTGCGCTGCAGGAAGCCTTGCTGGATGAGGAAGGGCTCGATGACGTCCTCGATGGTGTCGCGCTCCTCGCCGATGGCTGCGGCCACGTTGTCCAGGCCGACTGGGCCGCCGTCGAAGCGGTGGATCACCGCCTCCAGCAGCTTGCGGTCCATCACGTCAAAGCCCAGCGGGTCCACGTCCAGAAGGGCCAGAGCCTGGTCGGCCATGCCGCGGGTGATGCGCCCGTCGCCCTTCACCTGGGCGTAGTCGCGCACCCGGCGCAGCAGCCGGTTGGCGATGCGCGGCGTGCCGCGCGAGCGCCGCGCGATCTCCAGCGCCCCGTCGTCCTCCACCGGGACTTGCAGCAGGCCGGCCGAGCGGTTGACGATGCGTTCGAGTTCCTCGGAGGTGTAGAACTCCAGCCGTGCCACGATGCCGAAGCGGTCGCGCAACGGGTTGGTCAGCATGCCCGCCCGGGTGGTGGCGCCCACCAGCGTGAAAGGCTGCAGGTCCAGCTTGATCGAACGGGCGGCCGGGCCCTCGCCGATCATGATGTCGATCTGGTAGTCCTCCAGCGCGGGGTAGAGGATCTCCTCCACCACCGGGCTCAGCCGGTGGATCTCGTCGATGAACAGCACATCGTTGCGCTCCAGGTTGGTGAGCAGCGCGGCGAGGTCGCGCGGTTTCTCCAGCACCGGGCCGGAGGTCTGGCGCAGGTTCACGCCCAGCTCGGCCGCCACGATGTGGCTCAGCGTCGTCTTGCCCAGCCCCGGCGGGCCGAAGAGCAGCACGTGGTCGAGCGCTTCGCCGCGCTGGCGGGCCGCGTCGATGAAGATGGACAGCTGCTCGCGCGCCTTGGCCTGGCCGATGTACTCGGTCAGACCCTTGGGGCGAAGCGCCCGCTCGATGGCCTCCTCGTTGGGGGAGGCGCGGGCAGGGCTCACCAGGCGCCGGGACGGCTCGAAGGCATCGGTCTCGATGGTCATCCGCGATTATTGGCGTGCGCTCTGCACAATCCGGGGTCGCGGGGCCCGGTTGGCGGCCCTCACCGCTCCATCGCTCCTGGAGAACCCGACATGCCCTTGTTCCGCACTGCCCGTTGCGCCGCCTGGCTGGGCGCAGCCCTGCTCGCCACCCATCTGGCCAGCGCCCAGACGGGCGCAACGCCCGCGGTGCGCGATGCCTGGATCCGCGGCACGGTGCCCCAGCAGACGGCCACCGGACTGTTCGCGCAGATCAGCTCGCCGGTGGCCACCCGCCTGGTCGAGGCACGCTCGTCCGCGGCGGGCGCCGTGGAAATCCACGAGATGCGCATGGACGGCAACACCATGCGCATGCGCGCCATCGAGGGCCTGGACATTCCCGCCGGGCGCTCGGTGGACCTCAAGCCCGGGGGCTACCACCTGATGCTGGTGAACCTCAAGCAGCCCCTGAAGGCAGGGGAGGAGTGGCCGGTGACGCTGGTCTTTGAGGCCGCCGACCGCAGCCGGCAGACGGTGGAACTGAAGGTTCCGGTGCGGGCGCTGAATGCCACGGCGGCGGGTGCGGGGCACGGTACCCACGGCGGCCATGGCGCGCACGGCGGCCACGGCTCCAAGCCCTGACGGGCAGCAGCGGCGGCCCGCTCAGCGCGCCAGCGAACGCAGCGCCGCCTTGATGCCTTCGCTCACGCCGATGCCCGGGGGCAGGGCCTTCAGGGCGGCCTGGGCATCCCGGTCGTTGTAGCCCAGGGCCACCAGCGCCTGGGTGATGTCGTGGCTGGCATCGCCCGCCTGCACCGCCGCGGCCGACGGCAGCGCGTCACCCAGGCGGCCCTTGAGTTCCAGCAGCAATCGCTCGGCGGTCTTCTTGCCGATGCCGGGCACCTTCACCAGGCGCGCGGCATCCTGGCGGGTGACCGAGTCGACCAGTTCGTCCACGCTCAGGCCGGACAGCAGCGACAGCGCCGTGCGCGGGCCGACCCCGGAAATCCGGATGAGTTCTCGAAACGCCGAGCGCTCGGCCAGGCTCAGGAATCCGAAGAGGATCTGAGCGTCCTCGCGGACCACGAAGTGGGTGTGCAGCGTGACGCGCTCGCCGATGGCCGGCAGATTGAAGTAGCTGCTCATCGGGACGTCGAGCTCATAGCCCACGCCAGCGACGTCCAGCAGCAGCAGGGGTGGGGTCTTCTCGGCGACGAGGCCGCTCAGGCGTCCGATCATCGTCCCATTATCCGGGCGCCGGCAGTGCCGGTGCGCGGCGGCTCAGGCCCGTCGGAACAGGCCCAGGCGTTGGGCCTCCAGCGCCGCTTCGGCCCGCGAGCTCACGTTGAGCTTGCGGTAGATCTGCTTGACGTAGTCGGCGATGGTGTGGCGCGACAGGCCGAGTTGCACGGCGATCTCCGGCAGCGTGAAGCCCTTGGCCACCCGAAGCAGCACCTCGCTCTCGCGTTCGGTGAGCGCCACATGCGGAATCGCCGGCCCGGCCGGCGTGGGCGGCGCCGAGCGGGACTGCGCCGCGAAGTAGGCGATCACCCGACGGGCGATCGAGGGCGATAGCGGGGGCTCGCCCTGGCTCATCCGCTTGAGCTGCTCGGCGATGAGTTCACGCGCCTGCTCCTTGAGCAGGTAGCCCGCGGCGCCGGCCTGCAGCGCCGGAAAGAGGTGGTCGTCGTCGTCGTGGATGGTCACCACCACCGACTGGGCGTCCGGCTGGCTTTCGCGCAGCGCGGCCACCACGTCCACCCCGGAGCCGTCGGGCAGCCCCAGGTCGACCAGCGCGAGATTGAAGCGCTGCGCCGCGATGAGCTCCAGCGCATCCTGCACCCGCGCCGCCTCGTACACCCTCGACTGAGGGAAGACCTGACGGACGAGGTCGGTCAGCCAGGCCCGGATCTGGGGCAGGTCTTCAAGCAGCAGGATCTGGTTCATCTCGACTCCCTCTCCGGCTCGGATGCCGGTTGTGGGCAGGCTATCGGTCATCCGCAGTCCTTCATGAGGTCGATGGCGCCGCCGGGCTTGACTCGCGCAGGGGAAGCGTGAGGCGGATCACGGTCCCGAAGCCCGGACCCGACTCCACCAGGCATTGACCGTGCATCTGCTTGGCCCGGTTCTTCATGCTGTACATGCCCTGGCCGCGGTCGAGCTTGCCGCTCATCTCGGTGGAGATTCCGCGGCCGTTGTCCTGGATCAGCAGCACGAACTCGTCCGCCCCGATGCCGCAGCGCACCTTGCAGTGCGTGGCGCCGCTGTGCTTGATGATGTTGCTCACCGCCTCGCGCAGGATGCGCGTGGTCTGCACATAGGTCCGCGCGGGCAGACGCTGCTGCACCTCGTCGGCCGGCCCGCGCCAGTCGGCGTCGATGCCCGCCTGCCCCAGCCGGGCCACCGTCTCGGCCCGCCAGTCGGCCAGCGCATCGGCCACCTGCACCGGCTTGCCCGTCAGGCCGCGCACCGACAGCCGCATTTCCTCCAGGGCCTCGCGCGCCAGGTTGGCGATGCGCTCGGACTCGCTGGTGTGCACGATGGTCAGCAGCTTGGCCCCCAGGTCATCGTGTAGGTCGGCAGCGATGCGCTTGCGTTCCTTCTCCGTCACCTGCTCGACACGCAACTCGGCCAGCTGGGCGAAGTTGCGCTCGATCTGTGCGGTGGCCTCGGCCACCCGCAGCTCCATCGTGAGCCGGGCCGCTTCGGCGCTGCGCAGGGCCGAAGCGAAGGTGCGGACCAGGTGGAAGGCGGCGAACAGCAGCAGCGCGGACATCGCCAGATGCGCGACTTGCTCGGTGTGCAATGGCAGCCACCCGTACTGCGTGGCCATGACCACCATCACCAGCAGGCCGCCGATCGCCAGCATCGAGCCGGTCCAGCCGAAGTCTTCCGGCGTCTGGTGTCGCACCTGGCGGCCCAGCAGCGCACCGGCTGCCATCAGCTCCAGCCCCAGCAGCGTGTACCAGAAGAGCGCCGTGCCGAAGGTCGCCTCCCGCGGGACCAGCAGCAGCGAGACCGGCATCAGCACGCATTGGGCGAGCAGCAGCGCGTCGACCCGGCGGTCCCGCCAACGGGCGCTGCGCAGCAGGAACACGGCGGCCACGCCTGCAACCGGTGCGATCAGCGAGGTGAACAGCCACTGGCTTTCCGGTCCGAGGCGCCAGTTGCCGAAACTGGCCGTGCGCAAGGTGACCAGGCCCCAGCCCAGCGCCAGCAGCCCGAAGAAGACGAAGCTGCCGTCGCGCCGGTCGTGCCAGCCCATCGCGGTGACGAAGGCGCCGAGCAGCAGCAGCGTCAGCGCCATGACCTGCACCGCCGTGACCTGCCACAGGCGCTGGTCTTCATGCCGGCTTGCCAGCACCGTGTACGGACCGATCTGCACCGGCCACAAGCCCGCGGCGCGCTGGCGCGCAGTGGTCTGGGACAGCGGCAGGCCGGCGATGCGGATGTCCAGCCGGTTGGCCTGCGCCCGCAGCACCGCCCCGGGCAGCGGCAACAGGCGCGGCTGGAAACAGACCGCTCCCGACGGGTCGACCTCGGGGCCGTCCACCTGCAGCCGCACATCGTTGAGCACCACGACCAGGCGCCCGCAGGCCCGCTCCATCAGGAGCGCGAGGGTCGGGTCGGCGGCAAGCCCGTCGACGGCAGCGCCGGGCGGCCGTGGCGGTGCGTCGAACTCGATCCGATACCAGACCGGGCCCGGCCCGCCCTCCGACCCACCCTTCCAGGTCGCCGGCAGGTTCACTGCGCGAAGGGTGCCGTCGGCCGGAAAGGCGGGCGCGGGGGATGCGATCTGCTGGGCCCGCTCGACATGCAGCACGCCCTGCGCGTCCAGGCGGGGCGTCTGGCCTTGCGCGGTCCATGCGACCAGCGCCAGCAAAGCCGCGGTCAGCCAGCGCAGCAGCCAGCGCAGCAGCCAGCCGCGCAGGCCCGGGGCGCAGGCAGCGCGATCGGCTGCCAGGCGGGCGGGCGCAAAGGTGTCGCGTCGCAAGGCCTGGCGGGAATCGGCTTTGCTGCAGGGGTGCATCCGGGGATTGTCGGCGCGCCCGCAACCCGGTGCGCGCGCGCCCGTGTGCACCGCGACACAATCCCGCGCTGAAGCGGGTCGTGGCCGGCAGCGCCAGGCGCGACGCCCGTCCTGCCTGCGGTCACCCCCTGAAAGACGTCCTTGATCCTTCGCCACGCCTTCATTCCCGTCGACAACCTCAGGCTCGCCCACCTGTGCGGACCGCTGGACGAGAACCTGCGCCGCATCGAGCAGGCGCTGGAACTGCGGCTGAGCCGGCGCGGGGGCTCCTTCCGGATCGAAGGTCCCAAGGCAGCGGCCGAGCAGGCCACCGCGCTGCTTCAATCCCTGTACGAGCGTGCCCGCCAACCCGTCCATGCGGAGTCGCTGGACCTGCAGCTGGCCGAAGCGCGCGCGGCGCTGGCCCGCGCCACCCCGAACGCGGGCGGCGCGGCCGGGCGCGACCCGCCCGGCAGCCCGGCAGGCGAGGCGGCGCTCGCCGATGCGGCGGGTGGGCCGGATCTGGTTCTGCGAACCCGCAGGGCCGATCTCACCGGCCGCACCGCCAACCAGATGCTCTACCTGCGGCAGATGCTGTCGCACGACCTCACCTTCGGCATCGGCCCTGCCGGCACCGGCAAGACCTTCCTGGCCGTGGCGGCGGCGGTCGATGCGCTCGAACGCAGCGCCGTCCAGCGCATCGTGCTGACCCGCCCGGCGGTGGAGGCCGGCGAGCGCCTGGGTTTCCTGCCAGGCGACCTCACCCAGAAAGTCGATCCCTATCTTCGACCCCTCTACGACGCGCTCTACGACCTGATGGGCTTCGACCGCGTCACCAAGGCCTTCGAGCGCGGCCTGCTGGAGATCGCGCCGCTGGCCTTCATGCGCGGCCGCACGCTCAACCACGCCTTCGTCATCCTGGACGAGGCCCAGAACACCACCCGCGAACAGATGAAGATGTTCCTCACCCGCATCGGGTTCGGAAGCAAGGCAGTGGTCACCGGCGACGTCAGCCAGATCGACCTGCCGCGCGGAACCGACAGCGGCCTGATCGACGCGGAGCGGGTGCTGCGCCGGGTGCAGGGCGTGGCCATGACGCGGTTTTCCACCATCGACGTGGTGCGCCACCCTCTGGTGCAGCGCATCGTCGAGGCCTACGAGCAGCAAGGCTCCGGGGGGCGCGATGGCGATCGCTGACGCTGAACTGCAGTTGTCTCTGCAGTTCGCCGACCCGAGCGCCCGCGCGCTGCTGCCGCGTCACCGGGTTCGGCGCTGGTTGCGTGCTGCCCTGGCCCGTCCGGCCGAGATCACGGTGCGCGTGGTCGGACAGGACGAGGGCCGGGCGCTGAACCTGTCGTGGCGCCAGCGCGACTACGCCACCAACGTGCTGACCTTCGACTACCAGCAGGAGCCGGTGGTGATGGCCGACCTGGTGTTGTGTGCGCCGGTGCTCGCCGCCGAGGCAGCCGAAGCGGGCCGCCTGCTGGAGCACCACTATGCCCACCTGCTCGTGCACGGCGCTTTGCACGCGCAGGGCTGGGATCACGAAGACCCGGTGCAGGCCGAGCAGATGGAGGCCCGCGAGAGCCAGGTGATGCAGGCGCTGGGCCTTCCCGACCCCTGGGCCTGAACGCGACGCCGGGTCGCAAGCCCCGAACGCCACCCCGGAACGCCAGCCCGTGCCCGGCCCGCGCTCAGGCCTGGGAATCCAGGTAGCGCTTGCGCCAGAAGTACCCGCCCAGCGTGATGCCGATCAGGGCCATGATGCCGCTGGCCAGCCATACGCCGGTGCTGCTGTGAATCAGCGGCAGGCCGTCGAAGTTCATGCCGAAGAAGCCGGTCACCAGGTTCAGCGGCATGAAGATCGCGGTCAGCACGGTCAGCGTGCGCATGATGTCGTTGGTGCGGTTGCCCAGAGCCGAGAAATGCAGCTGGACAGCGCTCTCGGCCGAGCTTTCGAGCCGGCGCACATGGCTGAGCACGCGCTCGATGTGGTCCAGCACGTCGCGCGATCGCACCCGCAGCACCTCGCGCTCGCGGGCGGCTGCAGGCTCCTGCTCCGGCGGCCACTCCTCCATCGCGTCGATCCACTCCTGGATGGCGCTGCGCTGGTCTTCGCAGGTGTCTTCCAGCAGGTGCAGCGCGTTGCGCGAATCGAGCACCAGCTGCCAGTTGTTGAAGCGGCTGCGCGGACTGAGCAGCTCGGTCTGCAGGTAGACGAGCTGGCGCGTCAGCAGCCGCCTGAGCTCCAGGTAGCTGTCCACCATGTGGTTGACCATGCGCAGCATCAGGTCGGCCGGATTGGCCGGCAGCCGCCCCGCGGACAGGCGCGATTCCGCTCGGTGCTCGAGCGCCATCGTGGCCATGCGGCTGGCGAAGTGCTCGCGCACCGGGCAGCCCGTGGGGTGCACCGTCAGCAGCAGGCGGTCGAAGAGCGCGAAGCCCACCGGGCTGGTGTCGATGGCTTCCAGCGCCTGCCGGGCCGAGCTGGCCGTGCCCTGGTTCTCGTCGACGAACATCAGGTTGCTGCGCTGCCCCGCGGCCAGCCGGCGGAACACCAGCACGTCGTACCACGAGGTGTAGCCGTGCTGCGAGGGCAACTGGTTGTTCAGCAGGTCGGTCAGGTGCAGGTCCAGCAGGGGCGCGCCGGTGAGCCTGCCCAGCATGGCCTGGACCTCCGCCTGCTGGACCTCGAATTCCCGGCGCGCGCTGCCGATCCAGAGGTATCCGGTTGCGGGAAGCGCGTCCGGCAGCCCCTCCAGCTCGAGGAAGCGATCGGCGGTGATGTGGAACACCCGCATGCTGCCGACCCGCAGGGCAAGACTCAGTCGAGCGGGTGCTCGCGCAGCCACCGGGCCGCGTCCAGCGCGAAGTAGCTGAGCACGCCGTCGGCGCCGGCCCGCTTGAAGGCCAGCAGGCTTTCCATCATGGCCGCGTCGTGGTCGAGCCAGCCATTGGCCGCCGCAGCCTTGACCATCGCGTACTCGCCGCTCACCTGGTAGGCGAAGGTGGGCACCGCGAAGCGGTCCTTGACCCGGCGCACGATGTCCAGATAGGGCAGGCCGGGCTTGACCATCACCATGTCGGCGCCCTCGGCGATGTCCAGCGCCACCTCGCGCAGCGCCTCGTCGCTGTTCGCCGGGTCCATCTGGTAGACCTTCTTGTTCGACTTGCCCAGGTTGCCCGAGGAGCCCACCGCGTCGCGGAAGGGCCCGTAGAAGGCGCTCGCGTATTTCGCGCTGTAGGCCATGATCCGCGTGTGGATCAGGCCTGAGGCCTCCAGCCGGCGGCGGATCGCCCCGATGCGCCCGTCCATCATGTCGCTCGGCGCGACGATGTCCACGCCCGCCTGCGCCTGCAGCAGCGCCTGCTGCTCGAGCACCGCGACCGTCTCGTCGTTGAGCACATAGCCGTGGCTGTCAATCAGCCCGTCCTGCCCGTGGGTGGTGAAGGGGTCCAGCGCGACGTCGGTCAGAAGCCCCAGGTCCGGGAAGCGGTCCTTCAGGGCCCGAACGGCGCGCGGCACCAGTCCGTCCGGGTTCAGCGCCTCTCGCCCGTCCTCCGTCTTTCGGCTGGCGTCGAGCACGGGGAACAAGGCCATCACGGGGATGCCGGCCTCGACGCACCGCTCGGCCAGGCCGAGCAGGCGGTCGACGCTGTTGCGCTGAACACCGGGCATCGAGGCCACATCCTGGGTCTGGCCGGTGCCTTCCAGGACGAACACCGGCAGGATCAGGTCGCTCGGGTGAAGCCGGTTCTCCCGCACGAGCGCTCGGGTGAAGGTGTCGCGGCGCAGGCGCCGCGGACGGCTCAGCGGGAACGGGGCGAAGTCGGTCATGGGGCGCGACGGGGGATGCCCGTCTGGACGAGGCAGGTGGCCCGCCGGAGATGTTGACATATGTCAATTTCGAGCGGGTTTACCGGACGCTTGGTGCTAGAGTCTTCGACGGATGGTAGCCGCAAGGTCGCCGTCCCCTGCTTTTCCTCCCTGAGCAGGAGCCTTGGCGTGTGACAGCGCGAGGCTTTGCAAGCCCCGGCCTGCGGGTCGGGGCTTTTTTTTCGGCCTGCACCAGGAAGGTGCGCCTGCGCGCAGCGGCGAAGGCCGGCCGCCCAGCCGCCCATAATCCAGCGATGCTCTGGGTCAAGGCCTTCCACATCGTGTTCGTCGCCAGTTGGTTCGCCAGCTTGTTCTACCTGCCGCGCATCCTGGTGAATCTGGCCATGGTGCCGGCCGAAAGCCACGCCGAACGCGAGCGGCTGCTGCTGATGGGTCGCAAGCTGCTGCGCTTCGGCACGGTGCTGATGCTGCCCGCACTCGGCCTGGGGATCTGGCTGCTGGTGGCCTGGTGGCCGGCCTTCGCCGCGCCCTGGATGTGGGCCAAGCTCGCGCTGGTGCTGGCGGTGCTGGCCTACCACCACGCCTGCGGCGCCCTGCTGCGGTCCTTCGAGGCCTTCCGCAACCGCCGCAGCCACCGCTGGTTCCGGGTGTTCAACGAGGTGTCGGTGCTGCTGTTCATCGCCATCGTCGTGCTGGTGGTCGTCAAGCCTTTCTGACGGGTAGCGCCCATGCGTCGTGCCCCGCTCGCCGGTGCGGGCACCACCCCGGCGTGGTTGGCCGCAGTCGCCGCCGCGCTGATCGCCTACGCCACGCTCTATCCGCTCAGCGGCTGGGACCATCCGGCCGGGTGGGCAGCCTGGCGCGTGATCGAACTGCCATGGCCGCGCCGGTGGACGACCTTCGATGTCCTGTCCAACATCCTGGGCTATGTCCCGCTCGGCCTGCTGCTGTGCCTGGCGCTGTTGCGCTCGGGGCGCGCCGCGGTGCTCGCCGCGGGGGCGGTGTCGGTGTTGCTGGCCGCGGTGCTTTCGCTGACGCTGGAATGCCTCCAGACCTTCCTGCCGGGCCGCGTGCCTTCCGCGATGGATCTGGCCTGCAACGCAGCGGGCGCCGCGGCTGGCGCTGCGCTCGGGGCCGCAGTGCAGGCCATCGGCTGGGCCGATCGCTGGGACGACCGCCATGGACGGTGGATACGACGCGGCCATGCTGGCGGCACGACCCTGCTCGTGCTGTGGCCGCTGGCGCTGCTCTTGCCCACCTCGGTGCCGCTGGGGCTGGGCCAGGTCTTCGAGCCAGTGGGCGAGTGGGCCGTGGCCGCACTCGCGGACACGCCCTGGGGCGGGTGGCTGAGCGGGGGCGCTGGCCCTTCATCGGCGGCGCCGCCCGTTCGTCGCGCCTTGTCCGCCGCGGCGGAGGCCGGCATCGTGGCCGCTTCGATGCTCGCGCCGTGCATGCTGGCTTTCACGCTGAGTTCGCCGGGATGGCGCCGGCTCGTGCTCACGCTGGGCGCCGTCTTGCTGGCGCTGGGCGTGCTCACGCTGTCCACGGCGCTGAACTTCGGGCCCCAGCACGCGCTGGCCTGGCAGACGCCCCAGGCGCTCGCCGGGATGGCCCTGGCAGCCTTGCTGGCCGGCACGCTCGCCTGGGTGCCCGCCCGCTTGGCTGCGGGCGTGGGGCTGCTGGCGCTGGGGGCGATGCTCGTTGGCGTGTCACTCGCCCCGCCCGACCCCTTCCACGCGCTGAGCCTGGCGGCCTGGGAACAGGGCCGGTTCATCCGCTTCCACGGTGCGGCGCAGTGGATCGGCTGGTTCTGGCCCTTCGCCGCGGTCTTCTACCTGCTCGGCCGACTGGGGCAGGCACCGGGCGCGCGTGGCCGCAGTTCCTAGAATCGCTGCCATGAGCTACTACCAGCGCCACATCTTCTTCTGCCTCAACCAGCGCGAGGACGGCAGCGAGTGCTGCGCACAGCAAGGCGCGCAGGCCGGATTCGACCGTTGCAAGGCACAGGCCAAGGCGCACAACCTGCTGGGCGCGGGGCGCGTGCGGGTGAACAAGGCCGGCTGCCTGGACCGCTGCGCGGGCGGGCCGGTGGCCGTCGTCTATCCCGAGGCGGTCTGGTACACCTTCGTCGACGCCGCGGACATCGACGAGATCGTCGAGTCCCACCTGATCCGCGGCGAGGTGGTCGAGCGCCTCGTGCTGCCGCCCACCGTCGGCCGCTGAAGCCGCCGGCCGTGAACACCCCCACCGAGCGTCGCCTCATCGACGGTCCGGCCGGCGTCCTGGAAGTCGCCATCGACCGGCCCGATCAGCCGCCACGGGGCCTGGCGGTCGTCGCCCATCCGCACCCGCTGCATGGCGGCACGATGGACAACAAGGTGGTGCAGACCCTGTCGCGCTCGCATGTGCTGACGGGCTTCGAGGTGTGGCGCTTCAATGTCCGCGGCGTCGGTGGGTCTGCCGGCCAGTGGGACGGCGGAGTGGGCGAGCAGGACGATTTCCGGGCCGTTCTGAAGGCCGCGCGCTCGCACCGCCCGGCGCTCGCCCTGCCCGAGCGGCTGGCGCTGGCGGGCTTCTCCTTCGGCTGCCACCTCGCGTCCACGGTGGCCACGGAACTGAAAGCGGCGGGCGAGCCGCTGGTCTCCACCGTGCTGGTCGGGCCGGCCGTGGTGAACTTCCGCGTCGACCCGCCGGCGGGTGGCGGCCTGATCATCCACGGCAGCGATGACGAGGTGGTCGCGCTGGACGCCGTGATCGCCTGGGCGCGCCCGCAGGTGCTGCCCTTGCTGGTGCTGCCCGGCGTCGGTCATTTCTTCCACGGGCACCTGCCCCTGCTGCGCCAATGCGTGCGGCGCCATCTCGAGACCCTTGCTGAATGATGTTCTTTCTCTCCCTTCTCCAGAACCGTGGCTTTTCCTTCCCGGGCAGCGGGCGCCGGGCCGGTCTCTCGCCATGCTCCGAGCGGACTCGCTACGGGCGGCCGCTGGCGCTGTTCGCGTGGATGCTGGCGGTGCTGATCCCGCTGGCCTTGATGAGCGTCCCCGCCACTGCCAGCGCCCAGCCCGCCCCCCCGGAGATCGCCGCGCGCCAGTTCCTGCTGCTGGACATGACCAGCGGGCGGGTGCTCGCCGAACGCGATGCCGATGCGCCGGTCGACCCTGCGTCGCTCACCAAGCTGATGACCGCCTATGTCGTCTTCACCGCCATCCGCGACGGCAAGCTCGCCCTGGAGCAGACGCTTCCCGTGTCGCAGCGGGCCTGGAACGAGCGCAAGGGCGGCACCTCGGTGATGTTCATCGAGCCGCGGATGACACCCAAGGTGGACGAACTCCTCAAGGGCATGATCGTCCAGTCCGGCAACGATGCATCGGTGGCGCTGGCCGAAGGCGTGGCCGGCAGCGTCGAGGGCTTCGTCGACCTGATGAACCGCCAGGCGCTCGCCTTCGGTCTCAAGAACACCGTCTTCCGCAACGTCACCGGCCTGACCGAGCCGGGGCATCGCACCACCGCGCGCGACCTCTCGGTGATCGCCTCGCGGGTCATCACCGACTTCCCGAGCTTCTACTCTTACTACTCGCTGCGCAGCTACCGCTTCAACAACATCGACCAGCCCAACCGCAACCTGCTCCTGGCGCGCGACCCGTCGGTCGACGGCATGAAGACGGGCTACACCGAAGCGGCTGGCTACTGCCTGATCGCCTCCGCAGCGCGCGACCAGCCCGGCCTGGCTGCCAGCGGCAGCGGCCCCGGCAAGCGCCGCCTGCTCAGCGTGGTGCTGAACACGGCCTCCATGGAGGCGCGCGCTGCGGAAAGCCAGAAGCTGCTGAACTGGGGCTTCCTGGCCTGGGACACGCTGCGCCTGTTCGAGGCCCAGCAGGCCATCGAGACGCCCGAGGTCTGGAAGGGGGCCGAGCCCGTGGCGCGCCTGGGCCCGACCTCGGCGGTCTTCGTGACCGTGCCTCGCGGAGAAGGCGACAAGCTCAAGACCCGGCTCGAACGCACCGATCCGCTCGTCGCGCCGCTTTCGCAAGGCCAGCGCGTGGGCCGTGTGCTCGTCTCCACCGCGGGTGGTCAGGCTGTGGCCGAGGTTGCGCTGGTCGTGCAGTCGCCGGTGCCGCTGGCCGGCATCCTGGGCCGCGCGTGGGACAGTCTGCGCCTGTGGATTCGCTGAGGGCGCCCCGGGAACACCGGCCCCAGCCACCGGCCTGAGCGTGATCGTTCCCGAGCGCCCACCCCCATCGCACTGAGGAGTCCTGCCATGCAAGCCGAACTGCCCGACCTGCCGTGCAGCATCCAGGGCCGGATGGGCAGCGTTCGCGATGCGACGGTGTCCGTGCTGGACCGTGGCTTCATCTTCGGCGATGGGGTCTACGAGGTGGTTCCGGTCTACGACGGACGCCTCTTCCGCTTCGACGAGCACATGCAGCGGCTCGGGCGCAGCCTGGCCAAGGTGCGCATTCCCCCGCCACACGACGCCCAGGCTTGGCTGGCCCTGTGTCGCTCGCTGGTGGCAGAACTCGAACGCCGCACCGGCGCACGCGATGCCACCGTCTACCTTCAGGTGACGCGAGGCGTCGCGCTGCGCGAGCACACCATGCCCCCCGGGCTCGAGCCCACGGTCTTCGCCATGGCCAGCCCGCTCAAACCGCCCAGTGCACAGCAGCGCCACGAGGGTGTGGCCTGCATCACCGCCCGGGACTTCCGCTGGGAACGCGGCGACATCAAAAGCACATCCCTGCTGGCCGCGGTCATGGCGCGGCAGCTGTCTGCCGACCAGGGCGCCGTCGAGACGATCCTGCTGCGTGACGGCCCACCTGGCGGGCCCTGGCTGACTGAAGCCTCGGCGAGCAACGTGTGGGTCGTCATCGAAGGCGCTCTGTGCGGCCCGCCCAGGAGCGAGCACCTGCTCGAAGGCATCCGGTACGAGTTGCTGCGCGAGCTGTGCGAAGACGCAGGCATCGCCTTCCAGCTTCGACCCATCGGCGAGGCCGAGCTGCGATCGGCCGACGAGATCCTGCTCAGCTCGGCGACCAAGGAAATCCTGGCGGTCACCCGCCTGGACGGCGAAGGGGTCGGTCACGGCTCGCGCCGCGGCCGCCCAGGCCCGGTCTACGCCCGCCTGCACGAGGCCTACCAACAGGCCAAGCGCCTTCAATGCACATGAACGCCCAGACCGATCCGCCCCTGGAGCGACCCTCCCTCATCGAGTACCCGTCGGCCTTCCCCATCAAGGTCATGGGCGCGCGCGCCGATGGTTTCCTGGAGGCCATGATCCAGGTGGCCAGGCACTTCGACCCGGGCTTCGATGCGTCCACCGTCGAACAGCGCCCCAGCCGTTCGGGCAACTACCTGGGCATCACCCTGACCGTCACCGCGACGAGCCGCGGGCAGCTCGACGAGCTGTACCGCACGCTGTCGACCCATCCCATGGTCAAGGTCGTGCTGTAGGCGGCCGGGCTGCAGCGACAGGCGGTTTTGCGACACTGGCCCCATGCGGATCCAGTTCCTCGGGCGCGTCCCCTACGTCGAAACCGTCGCTGCGATGCAGGCGTTCACCGAGTCGCGTCGAGCGGACACGCCCGACGAGCTCTGGCTGTGCGAGCATGATCCTGTCTACACCCAGGGCGTCGCGGGGCGCGAGGACACCGTCCACGACGCCGGCGGCATCCCGGTGCTGCGCACCAACCGGGGTGGCCAGGTGACCTACCACGGGCCGGGGCAGGTGCTGGCCTACCCGCTCGTCGACCTGCGGCGTCAGGGCTGCTACGTCCGCGAGTACGTGTTCCGCCTGGAGTCGGCCGTGTTGCGGCTGCTCGAGGCCTATGGCGTCACCGGTCATCGGGTGCCGGGGGCGCCCGGCATCTACCTGCGTCTGGCCGACCCCTTCGGCCACGGGCGGCTCAGCACCGCGGCGCCCCGCGACCAGCCCGGCGTTGCCCAGCGTCAGAGAGCGGGGGAAGACCCTTTCCGTGGACTGGGCAAGATCGCCGCGCTGGGCGTGAAGGTCAGCCGGCACTGCACTTACCACGGGCTGGCGGTGAACGTGAAGATGGACCTCGCGCCCTATGCGCGCATCGACCCCTGCGGCTATGCGGGCCTGCAGGCGATCGACCTTTCTACAATTGGCGTGGAAGCGGGTTGGCACGAGGTTGCGTCGCGCCTGGGCAGGCTGCTCGCCGGGGCTTTCGAGGCACCGGATCCGGTTCCCCACGCCTTGTTGCCTGCTTCGCCAACGGCCCGGCCCGACGCCGTGTCGCCCGATCCGGCCGGTCCGATTCGGCCCTGATCCGCACCTGGACACCCGCATCATGTCTTCTGATTCCGTCACCCCAGCCGCGGCGCTCGCCGCCTACGACGCCAGCAGCAAGCAGAAGGCACAGGCCAAGACCTCCCGCATCCCGATCAAGGTGGTGCCGGCCGAAGTGCTGAAGAAGCCCGACTGGATCCGGGTGAAGGCGGGAAGCCCCACAACACGCTTCTACGAGATCAAGCAGATCCTGCGGGAGCACCGCCTGCACACGGTGTGCGAAGAGGCGAGCTGCCCGAACATCGGCGAGTGCTTCGGCAAGGGCACGGCCACGTTCATGATCATGGGCGACAAGTGCACGCGTCGCTGCCCCTTCTGCGATGTCGGCCACGGCCGCCCGGACCCCCTGGACGCACAGGAGCCGGCCAACCTGGCGCGCACGGTGGCCGCCCTGCGGCTGTCCTATGTGGTCATCACCAGTGTCGACCGCGATGATCTCCGGGATGGGGGCGCTGCGCATTTCGTCGAATGCATCCAGCAGGTGCGCGCAGCCAGCCCTGCCACCCGCATCGAGATCCTGACGCCGGATTTCCGCGGGCGCCACGAACGCGCGCTGGGCATCCTGAAGGCGGCCCCGCCCGATGTGATGAACCACAACCTGGAAACCGTTCCGCGCCTGTACAAGGAGGCCCGGCCGGGCTCCGACTACGCATTCAGCCTGCAGTTGCTGCGCGACTTCAAGGCGCTGTGCCCGGACGTGCCGACCAAGAGCGGCTTGATGGTCGGGCTGGGCGAGACCGATGAGGAGATCCTCGCCACCATGCGCGATCTGCGGTCCCACGGCGTGGACATGCTGACCATCGGTCAGTACCTGGCACCCAGCGGCCACCACCTGCCGGTGCGCCGCTACGTGCACCCAGACGTGTTCCGGCAGTTTGAAGCCGAGGCCCGCGCGATGGGCTTCTCGCACGCTGCGGTGGGTGCGATGGTGCGCAGCAGCTACCACGCAGACCAGCAGGCGCTGGCAGCCGGCGTCGCGCTGGGCGACGCCTGAGCGATGGGCTCAGCTTTCGGCCAGCAGGCGCTCGACCAGCGCGTGCAGGGCGGCGAAATCCGGTTCGCCCACGTAGCGTTTGACGATATCGCCGCGCTTGTTGATCAGCAAGGTCGTCGGCGTCAGCCGGATGTCCCCGAAGCGACGGGCGATTTCGCCGGTGTTGTCGATCGCCACCTTGAAAGGCAGCTGTCTCGATTCGGCGAACCGGGAGACATAGGCCGGCGGGTCGTAGGACATGGCCACCGCAAGCGTGTCGAACCCGCGCGACTTGAACCGATCGTGGGTGGCGACGAGCTCGGGCATTTCCTTCACGCAGGTCACGCAGCTGGTGGCCCAGAAATTCACCAGCACCACCTTGCCCCGCAGCTGTTCGAGGTTCCCGGTCTGTCCGTCCAGCAGGGTGAAGCCCACGGGCGGCGCTTTTTCCTGCGTCGCCACGCTGAGGTAGAGAAGTGCTGCGCCGGCCGCGACAAGCAGGCCAACCAGCGCGACGGCGATGCGGCGTTTGCTGTTCATGGGGAGGTGGGGTGCGCTTGATGCAACGGGCAGCCATTCTGAACCGGTTGCCCGGGTTCGGTCTTGCGCTGTCTCTTGCGCTGTCGGTTGCGGCCCTCGCGCTCGGCGCGTGCTCGGCCTCCCTCAACTGGCGCCTGGTCGATCTCGCAGGCCCGGGGCAGGCCTACTTTCCCTGCCGCCCTGAACTTCGCGAGCGCCAGGTCGCGTTGGAGGGCGCAAGCTTCTCGATGCGGCAAAGCGCCTGCGATGCCCAGGCGATGACCTTCGCGGTCACCACCGTACGGCCCTTGACACCCGCAGCACCGGATCTGGCATCCGACGCCGCCGCCGACCGGCTCATGCAAGCCTTGGCCCGGGCGGCGGCGAACAACATCGGCGCAGCGCTGCCGCCCGATCCCGCCGGGCCCTCGTCCGACACCGGAGCACCGGTGCGCCGCTGGAGTTTGACGGGGCAACGGTCCGATGGCCAGGCGGTGACGGTCGAGCTGATCCTGCTTCGCCGCGGAGCCTGGGTGCTGCAGGGCGCCGTGGTCGGCACGGCACCGCGGCCGGAGGCCATCCAGACCTTCGTCGACGGCCTGACCGGACGGCTCTGACAGCCAGGACGGCCACGCCCATAATCGGTGCATATGGCCGGCTTGTTCCTGATCGCCCACGCCCCGCTGGCATCGGCCCTGCAAGCCGTTGCGATCCATGCCTTCGGTGACGTTTCCACGCAGCTCGCGGCGCTGGATGTCGACGTGGGCATGTCGCCCGACGAGATCGAGTCTCTGGCGCTGGGCTGCATGGCCGGCGTTCGCGACCCTCAGGCCCTCATCCTCGCCGACGTCTTCGGAGCCACGCCCTTCAACGTCGCACAGCGACTAAGCGACGGCCAGCAGGTGAAGGTCATCGCCGGAGTCAACGTGCCCATGCTGTGGCGCGCGCTGACCTACCGCCACCTGCCCCTGGAGCAACTGGTCGAGCGGGCGCTCGCGGGGGCGTCCCAGGGGGTCATCGTGGGCGCCGGCCTTCGTCCCCAGAACCAGGCAGCTGCCCGCAACGTCGATGATCAAGCGCACCATCACCATCAGTAACCGGCTGGGCCTGCATGCACGGGCCTCTGCCAAGCTGACCAAGCTGGCCGGTGGCTTTGCCTGCGAAGTCTTCATGAGCCGCAACGGTCGCCGAGTCAATGCCAAGAGCATCATGGGCGTGATGATGCTGGCGGCCGGTCTGGGCGCGCAGGTGGAGGTCGAGACGGATGGCCCGGACGAGGTCGTTGCGCTGGAGGCCATCGAGGCGCTGATCCGGGATCGCTTCGGAGAGGGCGAATGACGCCAGGCCCGGGATCTTCCGGTCGCCGGCTCGAAGGAGCAGGGGCATGAGCTTCCAGGTCTTCGGAATCCCGGTGTCCCGGGGGGTGGCGATCGGCCGTGCGGTGCTGGTTGCCTCCAGCCGGATCGACGTCCCCCATTTTTTCGTCGACCCCTCCGCCGTGGGTTCCGAATGCGAGCGCCTCGTCGTCGCGCGCGACCGGGTGGCGTCAGACATTGCGTTGCTGCAGACGGAGCTGCCGCCTGATGCGCCGGCTGAACTGGCTGCGCTGCTGGATGTGCACCTGATGCTCCTTCATGACGAGCACCTCGTCGCAGCGGCGCAGAACTGGGTGGTTGAGCGTCGATACAACGCGTCCTGGGCGCTGGCGGCGCAACTCGAGGTGCTCGCTCGCCAGTTCGACGAGATGGAGGATGCGTATCTGCGCGAGCGCAAGGGCGACCTGGAGCAGGTGGTCGAGAGGGTGATGCAGGCCCTGCATTCGCCAGACGAAAGCCCGGAGGCGCGTTGGAGCCAGGTCGCCAGCCGCTCCAGCGACCCGAACAAGGATGCCGCGGAGGAGTTGATCCTCGTGGCCAGCGACATCTCGCCGGCCGACATGCTGGGCTTTCGGCGCAGCATCTTCACCGGATTCGTCACCGATGTCGGCGGACGCACGTCGCACACCGCCATCGTCGCGCGGAGCATGGACATACCGGCTGTGGTCGCTGCCCGCGATGCCAGCCGGACGATCCGGCAGGACGACTGGGTCATCGTGGACGGTGACGCGGGCATCGCCATCGTCGACCCGCCGCAGATCGTCCTCGAGGAATACCGCTTCCGGCGTCGGCAGGGCGAACTCGAGCGCGAAAGGCTGGCCCGCCTCAGGCACACCCCGGCGATCACGCTGGACGGCCAGTCGGTCGCGCTGCTGGCCAACATCGAGCAACCTCAGGACGCCGCCGCTGCCATCGAGGTGGGGGCGGTCGGCGTGGGCCTGTACCGCACCGAGTTCCTCTTCATGAACCGAGGGGGGCAGCTCCCGGGCGAGGACGAGCAGTACGAGGCCTATCGCAAGGTCGTCGAGGCGATGCAGGGCCTGCCGGTGACCATTCGCACCATCGACATCGGTGCAGACAAGCCGCTTGACCGCATGGGCTTGAACGAGTTGCGACATGAACACTCGCTCAATCCTGCGCTGGGCCTGCGAGCCATTCGCTGGAGCCTGGCCGAGCCGGTGATGTTCCGCCAGCAGCTTCGCGCCATCCTCAGGGCCAGCGTGCATGGTCCGGTTCGCATCCTCCTGCCCATGATCGCGCAGGCCTCGGAGCTGCGTGCCGCGCAGGAGCAACTCGCCCGAGCACGGGCCCAGTTGCTGGATGCCGGCAGGGCCTTCGGTCATGTCCAGGTCGGCGCGATGGTCGAGGTGCCCGCGGCCGCCTTGTCCTTGCACCTGTTGCTGCCCCTGGTCGACTTCGTGTCCGTCGGAACGAACGACCTGATCCAGTACACCCTGGCCATCGACCGTGCCGATGAGACCGTCTCCCACCTCTACGACCCGTGGAATCCGGCGGTGCTCGGGCTGCTGCAGACGATCATCGAAGCGGGCGCGCGGGCGGGCCGCGAGGTGTCCGTGTGCGGAGAGATGGCAGGAGACCCGCAGATGACGCCACTGCTGCTTGCCATGGGCTTGCGCAGCTTCTCGATGCACCCCGCCCGCATTCCGCTGGTCAAGCAGGTGGTGCTGCGCAGCGACGCGCGCCGACTGCAGACGGAGGTGGGCCGGGTGCTCCAGCAGGAGGACCCACAGGCTTTTTCGAAGAAAGTCTTCGAAGGCGCTTGACACCGCTTGCCGGCAGGCTATTATTGCGGGCTTCGCTGATCGCAAGTTAGCGAAGACGCCAAGCAGGCAAGTGCAGACGGCGGTTCGGTTTTGCTGAAGCAACCCGAGTCGCAGAAAGCAGCAGGCAAGGTAGCAAGTCAGCAAGTTGCTTCAAAACAACATGTTGACAAGCAAATGAAAGGCAGACAATAATCTCTGTCTTCGCTGCAAACAAAGCAGCGCGCCGCGAAAGCAGCAAAGCTCTTTAAAAACAAACAGTCAATCAGCGTGGGCGCGAGCAAGTCCTACTTGCTATGCGCTCATTGAAGTGTAAGTCACTTCATTTCTTTGAGACGCCAATTTAAAGATCGAACTGAAGAGTTTGATCCTGGCTCAGATTGAACGCTAGCGGCATGCCTTACACATGCAAGTCGAACGGCAGCACGGGAGCAATCCTGGTGGCGAGTGGCGAACGGGTGAGTAATGCATCGGAACGTGCCCTGGAGTGGGGGATAGCTCGGCGAAAGCCGGATTAATACCGCATACGACCTACGGGTGAAAGCGGGGGACCGAAAGGCCTCGCGCTCCAGGATCGGCCG
>JAIYCR010000091.1 GCA_027487905.1 Rubrivivax sp.
CCTCCACAATGCCCCGCATGCCCACCGCCCTCACCACCCCCGACGGCCTGACGCTGGCCTGCCGTGAATGGCCGGCCGCTCGTGCGCAGGCCCGCAGCCCTCGCGCACCCGTGCGCGGCACGGTGCAGCTGGTGCACGGCCTGGGCGAGCACGCCGGGCGCCATGCCGCCGTGGCGCAGGCGCTGGCCGCCGCCGGCTGGCGCGTGGTGGCCCACGACCACCGCGGCCACGGGGCCAGCGGCGGGGCGCGCGGCGCGCTGGCGCACGACGAGGACCTGCTCGCAGACCTTGCGCAGGCGGTGGATGCTTTTCGCGCCGCGCCGGGAGGCGGCGAGGGTGCGCAGGTGTTGCTGGGGCACAGCATGGGCGGGGCGGTGGTGGCGCGCTTCATCGCCGAAGGCTGCCGGGCGCCCGGCGAACGCGCGCCCTGGTGGCGGCCCTTCGACGCGGCGGTGCTCAGCTCCCCCGCCTTGCAGGCGGACGTGTCGCCGCCGCAGCGGCTGATGCTGGCGGTGGGCGGGCGACTCGCGCCCGACCTGGCCGCGGCCAACGGCCTGAAACCCCAGTGGATCAGCCGCGACGCTGCGGTGGTGGCCGCCTACCTGGCCGACCCGCTGGTGCACGACCGCATCACCCCACGGCTCGCCCGCTTCATCCTGGACGCCGGCGCGCAGGCGCTGGCCGAGGCCGGCCGCTGGCCCTGCCCGACGCTGCTGATGTGGGCCGGTGCCGACCGCTGCGTGGCCCCGCGCGGCAGCCGCGCCTTCGCTGCAGCCGCCACCGCCGCGGGCGCACCCGTCCACGCCCGGGAATGGGCGGGGTGCGCGCACGAGATCTTCAACGAACCCGAGCGCGCGGCAGTGCTCGCCGAGCTGCTGGCCTGGCTCGACCGGGTGCTGCCCGATCCGGGCCCGGCCCCGGCGCGGTGATTCGCCCGGCCCGCAGCTTCGGTACGGTCGCACTAGCCTGTCCCCTGTCCCCTGTCCCCTGTCCCCTATCCCCCGGCCCCTGTCCCGCCCCCATTCCGCCCCGCCCTGCGCATCAAACCATGGACTCCCAGCCCACCCCGACACCGCTCTCAGATGAACAGCCCCTGAACCCCGGCGCGCCCCTGCGCGCGCTGTGCTTCGACATCTTCGGCACCGTCGTCGACTGGCACGGCAGCGTGGCCCGCGAAGCGGCCGCGCGCGCCGCGCAGTGGGGGGTGAGGCTGGATGCCGGCGCCTTTGCCCGGGCCTGGCGCGCTGGCTACGCACCGGCGATGCAGGAGGTGCGAGAGGGCCGCCTGCCCTGGACCTCCATCGACGGGCTGCACCGCCGCATCCTCGACCGGATCGCACCGGAGTTCGGGCTGCCGCTGCACGACACACCCGCCTCGGCCTGGGAGGCCTTCAACCTCGTGTGGCACCGGCTGGACCCCTGGCCCGATGTGCGCGCGGGCCTGGCAGCCCTGCGCCGCGACCGCGTGTGCACCACGCTGTCCAATGGCAACGTGTCGCTGCTGGTGGACCTGGCGCGCCACGGCGGCTACGACTGGGACGCGGTGTTCAGCGCCGAGCTCTTTGCGCACTACAAGCCTGACCGCGAGGTCTATCTGGGCGCCTGCCGCCTGCTGGGCCTGGCACCCGAGTCGGTGCTGATGGTGGCGGCCCACCCGAGCGACCTGCGGGCAGCAGCCGCCTGCGGGCTGCGCACGGCCTACATTCCGCGCCCCGAAGAATGGGGGCCGGGCGGGCCGATGGAGCCCAGCCGGCTGGGCGAATTCGACTTCACCGCGCCGGACCTGCCGGCGCTGGCGCGGCAGCTGGGGCCGGCCGAGCGCTGAGGCGCTCGTTCAAGCGCTCCTGCAAGCGCTCCCTCAGCTGCTCATCCCGGTGCTCGTTCAGGCCCGACCGGCGGCCGGCCGCGGCGCGTCGGGCGTGATCTCCAGCGTCGGAATGGCCTTCACCCGCACCGTGGCCGGCGCGCTGGCCGCGCACAGCAGCGCGGTGCAGCCCACCCAGGCCAGGCCCACCACAGCCAGCCCCACCCCCACCACCCACTCCAGCGGTACGGTGAAGTTCCACGGCCGGGCAATGCCCAGGAAGGCGCAGTAAGCCCACAGCCCCTGCGACACCGCCACCGGAAAGCCCAGAGCGGCTGAGGAGCGCAGCCGGCGGACGAGCGGCTGGCGCGCATCGAAACGCAGCCGGGCGAGGCCGGCGAAGGTGTAGCGGTGCAGCGCCGCCGCGTTGAGCACCAGCAGCGCGACGAAGCCGATCTTGGCCTGCAGCTTGGGGTTGGCCAGGGCGTCGGGCCGGGCCTGGACGGCCAGCGCCACCAGCGCGATGCCGCTGGCCAGCAGCACCACCAGCGACACGCCCACCAGACGCACCACGAAGGGCGCCGGAGGTGCCAGGCGCAGCGGCTCGCGCCGAGCGTCCGCCCGGGTGGCGCGGCGCAGCAGCAGGCCGGCCACGCGCAGGTCGGTGGCGACGATCATGCCGATCGCCGCGCAGGTGGCGATCAGGTGGACATAGACGAGCAGCAGGTGGGTCACGGCGGGCGATGCGGCAAGGGGCCCGGACGAAAAGAGGTCCGGGTCGGGCGCGACCGGATGGGCCGGGCGCCTGTCAAGGCTATGCCTGCAGCCAGGTGCCCGGTCGAAATGAACTGCGACGGCCCGCCCACAAACGTGACCAGCGGTATCGCCGCAGCGGGCTCGGCCGCGCCCTGATGGGTGAAAACCGCGGAAGAACAGCGGAAGAACCGCGGCGGGAGCGAGGGCCGCCGCCGCTCAGCCCTGCAGCGCGAGCGTCAGCCCGATGAACACCGCCGCGGACACCGCCAGCGCCAGCAGGGCGCGCGCGCCCATCGCCACCGCCGCCACCAGCGTGAGTGCGGACATCAGCCGCGGATCCTGCCAGGGGGCGCCGTGCAGCCCGAGGTCGCGCGCGACCTCCGGCACGGTGATGGCCAGCAGGGCCGCCACCGGTGCGACCCTCAGCGCCTGCTCCATCCAGCCGCGCGGCTGCCAGCGCGCCGGAAGCACCAGGAAGAGGTTGCGCGCCACCAGCGTCACCCCGCACAGCCCCAGCACCAGCAGCAGCAGGTCGAGCGCCGTGGCCGTCACCGCCGGCCTTCCTCGGCAGCACCCGGCGCTCGGCTGCCGCCACCCGAGCGGCGCATCAACAGCAGCGCTGCGGCCACCGCCGCCAGCACCGCGGCGAGCGTGGCCAGCCCGCGTGGCCAGCCCGCCAGCGCCAGCGACACGGCCACCGCCACCGCCGCCGCCACCGCCGCGGTGCGGCCTCGCACCAGCGGCACCACCAGCGCGAGCAGGGCCAGAACCCCGAGGAAGCCCAGATCCAGCGTGCGCGGCAGCAGCGCCGACAGCGCCATGCCGGCCACCGAGCTGGCGCACCAGACCACGGCCGTCACCCCGTTGGCCGCCGCCAGGAAGGACACCCGGTGGGTGAATCGGCGCTGCTGCAGCCGCTGCACCAGCGCAGCCACCGGCCCATCGATGGTGATGTAGCCCAGGGCCAGACGCCGCCCGAGGCTCAGGCGGCGCAGGTGGCGAGACAGCACGGCGCTGTAGACCACGAAGCGCAGGTTGGCCACCGCCGCCGCCAGCAGCATCGCCCCCACCCCGGTGCCGGTGGCCAGCAGGGGCAGCACCGCGAGCTGCGAGGTGCCGGAATAGACCGCGAAGATCAGGGCCAGCGACGGCAGCACGCTCAGCCCCACCTGGACCATCGCCAGCCCTGTGACCAGGCCCCAGGCGCCCATCGCGAAAAGGCTGGGCACGACCGCCCGGGCGCCTTCGGCCCAGGCACGGCGGCGCAGCAGGTGGCCGCCCGGGCGGTGTCTGGCCCCCACCGTCATCGGGTGCGGCCGTTCAGGCGCCGTCGTCGCGGGCCTGCAGCCGCCCGGACGCGATGGCCGCCCGCAGGGCCTGCCAGTCCGATTCGTTCACGTCCGCGTAGGCCCGGGCGAAACGCACCAGGGTGTGGTTGAAGTCGCGTGAGCGGCCCATCCAGCCAATGATCGGCCAGGGGTCGCCGGCCTTGGCATGGGCGCGTGCCAGCGCATAGCCACAGGCCTCGGCATATTCGACGAGGTCGCCGGCGTCGAACGCGTCGAGCTTGTAGCTCGCCTTCATGTCGCGCAACTGGCGCACGTAGAACTCGCCGAAGGCTTCGGTGCCGGCCCAGCCGAGGAAGATGTCGCTGGCCGCCTGCATCAGCTTCTGGCCCAGCACGATGCGCTGCCCGCCGTGCCCGAAGGGCGAGCGGCCCAGATGAGGTTCGAGCACCGAATCGCCGGCTTCCTTGACCTGCAGGAAGAGTGGGTGCTGACCATCGGCCACGAAGAGCAGCAGGAAGCAGCGACGTCCCACCGAGCCCACGCCCGGCGTCATCACCGCCACGTCGTGCAGTGCGTAGCGCGCGAAGAGCGTGCGCCGCTCGGGCGGCAGGCTGGCCGCGTACTGCAGCAGGAAGTCCTCCAGGTGGTGGCGCAGGCGGGCGATCTCGCGCTCGGTCGCCCGGGCGTCGTGGTAGACGAAGGGCGGCCGGTCGACGATGTTCAGCCGCTCGGGCTGCCCGGGCGACGCGGCCAGGCGCTCCACCGCATCGGCGGCGAACACCCGGGCGGTGCTTCGGCGGGCCTTGCGGATGACGGCGAGCTCGTCGCTGTCGTCGTCGCCCAGCGCGATCAGCGTCTGCGGGGTGAGGCGGTAGCTCCAGGCCTCCAGCGTGTCCATGCGCGCGAAGCGGCGCAGCCGGTCGCGGTAGGCATCGACCAGCATGTCCACCGCGTCGGCGCCCTCGCGGTCCTTCAGGCCGATGCTGCGTGCGGCGATGGCAAAGGACGCCGCCAGTCGGCGCAGGTCCCAGTCGAAGGGACCGGCCAGCGTCTCGTCGAAATCGTTGATGTCGAAGACGAGGCTGCGTTCGGGGCTGGCGAAGAAGCCGAAATTGGACAGGTGGGCGTCACCGCACAGCTGGGTGGACTGGCCGCTGTGCGGCAGCGATGCCAGGTCGTGGGCCATCAGCGAGGCGGCGCCGCGGAAGAAGGCGAAAGGGCTTTGCGCCATGCGGCCGTGCCGAAGCGCGAGCAGCTCGGGCACCCGCTGCTGGTTGCTGGCCTCGAGCCAGCCGATCGGGTCGCGCCCGGACGCACCGACGGACGGGCACTCGCCCAGCGCGGCGCGGGGGTGGGTCTGGCGGGCGGCCTGGCCGCGCGCGCGGCGCTGCGCGGGCTCCTCGCTGCGCTCGTGGGGCAGCACGCTGGCCACCGGGGCGCCCGGCTGCGGCTGCGGGGACACGGGGGAGGCTTTCGCTCGGCGTGGAGTGGACTTGCTGGGCTTCATTCTGGAGGTCCTTCAGCGCACATCCTGCGGAGGTCAAACGAGGCTTGTCAGCCCTTACTCTTCCTGCAGCCCAAGCTGGGCACGCAGGCGGGCGATCAGGCCATCGCGCTCCTCGGCGCTGCCGAAGCCAATGACGATTTCCCCCGCCCCCCGCCGGGCGCCGGTGCGGCGGTGCTGGCGGATCTGCACCGGCGCGCCCAGCGCGTCGGCGAGCTGCTCCTCCAGCCGGGCGACATCACGGGAATCGGCGCTCGAGGCGGTGCGGCCCGGCGGGCTCGCACCGGTGCGGCCGCTCGGCCCCTGGACATTGCCGCCGCCGCTCTGCGCGGCCAGGCGCTGCACCAGTCGCTCGGCATCGCGCACCGACAGGCGGCGCGAGACGATCTCCTGGCCCTGCATCACCTGCTGGGCCGGCTCCAGGGCCAGCAGCGCCCGGGCGTGGCCCATGTCGAGGTCGCCGGCCATCAGCCACTGCTGCACCGGCTCGGCCAGTTGCAGCAGGCGCAGCAGGTTGCTGGCCGCGCTGCGCGAGCGGCCGACCGCGCGGGCCGCCTGCTCGTGGGTCAGGCCGAACTCGGCCACCAGGCGCTGCAGGCCCTGCGCCTCTTCCAGCGGGTTGAGGTCTTCGCGCTGGATGTTCTCGATCAGCGACATCGCCGCGGCGGCCTCGTCGGGCACGGCCTTCACCAGCACCGGCACCTCGGTGAGGCCAGCCAGACGGGCGGCGCGGGCGCGCCGCTCGCCGGCGATGATTTCCCAGCGGGGTTCCATCGCGGGCATGCCGGGCGGCGGCTCGCCGATGGGCGCGCCCGAGGCGGCGCTGCCGTTCAGCGGCCGCACCAGGATGGGCTGCATCAGCCCCTGCACGCGGATGCTGTCGGCCAGCTCCATCAGGGCGCCCTCGTCCATCCGGGTGCGCGGCTGGTAGCGGCCGGGCGCGATCTGGTCTAGGCGCAGGGTGCGGGGGGCCTCGGGCGTGACGCCCGGGGCGGGATCGGGGGGGCTCGTGGGGCCGAGCAGGGCCTGAAGGCCGAGGCCCAGGCCCTTGGGTTTCTTGGTGACCATCACCGCATTGTCAGGCCAGCGACGTCCCGCAGCGCCAGCAGCCAGCCGCGGGCCGCAGGCCAGTCGCCCAGCGCACTGTCCGCATTGAGGTGACCACCGCCCGGCACGGCGTGCAGGGCCTGGCAGCTCCAGTCGGCGGCCATCTGGCGGGCAGCGTCCCAGGAGCAGAACGGGTCGTCGTCGCTGGCGACGAGTGCGGACGGGAACGGCAGGGGCTCGCGCACCGGCGGCCGCCAGGGCGCGAGCGCGGGCGGCAGGTCCGGCCGGGCGAGGTCGGGCGGGGCCACCAGCAGCGCGCCGCACACCCGGTGCGGATGGCGGGTGTGCGCGGCCCAGCCGGCCACCAGGTGGCAGCCCAGGCTGTGCGCGGCCAGCAGCACCGGGGACGGTTCCTCGGCCAGCACCTCCTCCAGCCGGGCCATCCAGTCGCCCCGTCGGGGCCAGACCCAGTCGTGCTGCTGCACCCGCGCGTCACCGTGCAGCCGCTCCCAGCGGCTTTGCCAGTGCCCGGGGCCGGAGTCGAGCCAGCCGGGCAGCAGGAGCACCCGGGGAGGGATCGAACCCGGGGAAGACGGCAGTGGGGCGGTGGACATCGAAACGACTCGTTCGCAGCACGGGGGCTGCTAGGCTAGGCGATCTGCCGGCGGCGCCGGCGCCCTTTCGCAACGAAATCATGACCGCAGCGCGTTTTCGCATCTATGTGGACGGCCAGGAAGGCACCACCGGCCTGCGCATCCACGAATACCTCGCCCGGCGCCCGGAGCTCGAACTGCTGCGCATCGCCCCCGAACGCCGCAAGGACAGCGCCGAGCGGGCGCGGCTGCTCAACGAGGCCGACGTCGCCTTCCTTTGCCTGCCCGACGCGGCGTCTCGCGAGGCGGCCGCCCTGGTGGACAACCCGCGAACCTGCCTGATCGACGCCAGCAGCGCACACCGCACGGCGCCCGGCTGGGTGTTCGGCATGCCCGAACTCGCACCGGGGCAACGCGAGGCGCTGCGCGCGACGCGCCGCATCGCCAACCCCGGATGCCACGCGTCGGCCTTCATCCTGATGGTGCGCCCGCTGGTGGATGCGGGCCTGCTGCCCCGCGACGCGGCGCTGTGCGCGACCTCGCTCACCGGCTACTCGGGGGGCGGCAAGTCGATGATCGGCCAGTACGAGCGCGCGCGTGCGCCGCGCGATCCGCAAGCGCCGGGGGCCACTGACGACCTGCTGGCCGCGCCCCGCCCGTATGCGCTGGGCCTGGCCCACAAGCACCTGCCCGAAATGCAGGCCCACACCGGCCTGGCACAGGCTCCGGTCTTCCTGCCGGTGGTGGGCGACTTCTACAAGGGCCTGGCGGTCACCCTCCCCCTGCCCGCGTCGCTGCGCGCCCCGGGAGCCTCGGCGCCCGCCCTGCACGAGGCGCTGCAGCGCCGCTACGAAGGGGAAGCCTTCGTCCGCGTGGCGCCGCTGCGCGATCCTTCGGTGCTGGAGGCCGGCTTCTTCGACGTGCAAGGCAGCAACGACAGCAACCGCGTGGACCTCTTCGTCTTCGGCAACGACAGCCAGTGCCTGCTGATCGCCCGGCTGGACAACCTGGGCAAGGGTGCGAGCGGTGCAGCGGTGCAGGCGATGAACGTGCACCTGGGGCTGGACGAGGCCGCCGGACTGCAGTAACCGCGGCGGCTGCGCGCTCAGCGCAAGGTCTGCACTCGCTGCACCATCTCGCGGGCGAATTCGATGAAGGCCTGGGCACCGCGCGAGCTGGGGTCGAACACCACGCCGGGCTGGCCATAACTGGGCGCCTCGGCGAGGCGCACGTTGCGGGGAATCACGGTGTTGAACACCTTCTCCCCGAAGTGCGCCTTGAGCTGCTCGGACACCTGCTGCTGCAGCGTGATGCGCGGGTCGAACATCACCCGCAGCAGGCCGATGATCTGCAGTTCGGCGTTGAGGTTGGCGTGCACCTGCTTGATGGTGTTGACCAGGTCGGACAGACCCTCGAGCGCGAAGTATTCGCACTGCATGGGAACGACCACGCCGTGGGCGCTGCACAGCCCGTTCAGGGTCAGCAGGCTGAGCGATGGCGGGCAATCGACCAGCACGAAGTCATAGCGTTCCGCCACAGCGGCCAGCGCCTGCTTGAGGCGGGTGTTGCGGCGCTCCACCTCGACCAACTCCACCTCGGCACCGGCGAGTTCGCGATTGGCGCCCAGCAGGTCATAGCCGCCCTTTTCGCTGCGCTGGACGGCCTCGGCCACCGTCGTGTTTTCCAGCAGCACGTCGTAGACGGTGTGCGGCAGGCGGCGCTTGTCGATGCCCGAGCCCATGGTGGCGTTGCCCTGCGGGTCGAGGTCCACCACCAGCACGCGCTGGCCCACCAGCGCAAGCCCGGCGGCCAGGTTGACCGTCGTCGTGGTCTTTCCCACACCGCCCTTCTGGTTGGCGATGCAGAACACCCGGGCGCGGGATGGGTCCGCCTGGCGCGGGGTCGAGCGGGTGGCCGCACCGGCGGGGGCCTCGGCGCTGGCGCGGGCGACGGCTGCGGGGGCGGAAGCGACAGGACGGGCAGGAACGGGGCTGGCGGGGCTCGGCACGGAGTCGGTCGGTGGTTGGAAGGCGGCGGCGCCCGGCGCGGCGGCAGCAACTGTGTTCAGTCGCAGAAGGTGGCGGGGCGGGGCTGGGAGCGGTTGCACAGAGGCGGGCGCACGAGGCCACGCCAGTCGGCTGTGTCGCGATGGTAGGCGCTCGGGCGCGGCAGCGGCTCTGCCGCTGGGTGATTTGCAGCCTGCGCGCGACGTCAGAACGGGCGGCGTTCGGCCCGAAGAAGGCGCGGAGGATTCGCCTGGCGTCGTCGGGGCGGGGGCGCTAGCGAGCCGACGTGGGCATGGTGTGCGGGTGGTCGACCCAGCGGGCGAGGTCGAAGCCCAGCGCCTGCACCCGCTCGCGGATGCGTTCTCGGTCGCCTGCGGCCAGGGCGGGGTTTCGGGACAGCACCCACAGGTATTCCCGGCTGGGCTCGCTGATCACCGCATAGCGGTAGTCGGCCGGTAGATCGATCACCCAGTAGCGGCCCCAGCCAATGCCGGTCCAGCGCAGTGCGGCGGGCAGGAAGCTCACCTCCAGTTGCGCGGGCTTCAGCCGGCCATCCTTCAGGCTGCCCACCGGGCGCGCCAGGCCGTCGGCGCTGGAAATCTTTCCATCGGACTCGCGGCATTGGTTCAACACGTCGAGGCGTCCGTCGGACCGCGCCGTGTAGCGGGCCTGCGTGTCGGATGCACATTGCCGCTGGAAGCGGTTGGGAAACCACGCGACCTGATACCAGGTGCCCGTGTAGCGGGGCACGTCCAGCTCGCCGATCGATTGCAGAGGCTCAGAGGCGGCGCTCACCACCGCAGCCGCTGCGGACGTTGGAACGGACACCGCAGAGGGCTGCGCCCCGGCCCCTGCGCCGCCCCCCACCGCCAGCAGGGCCACGACCATCGAGCGGCTTGCACGGCGGGTCGTGGCGCTGGCGATCGCTTGGCATTCAGCGAAGAAGCTTGTCATGGGAGTTCTCAGGATGGGGATGTTCCACGTGGAACCAAGGGGCCAGTGCTGGGTGCGGGAGCGTCACGGGGTCACGGGCGTCATTCGAACGAGGCAGCGCCGGGCATCCAAGCCGGGCACCCGCAAGGGAAGCACCTCGATGTTCAAGCGCGGAAGCCCTGCGGCCATCGACTCCCGCGCCAGCGCCGCCAGTTCTTCATCCGGCGACTGACCCTTCATGGCCAGCCATTGGCCGCCCACCGCCAGGCGCCCGTGGGTGAGGCGGACGAAATCGGGGAGGGACGCGAAGGCGCGGGAAGTCACAACCTCGGCGCCATCGGGCGCCCAACGCCGCCACGCGGCGTCTGCAGCGAGGGCCTCGATGCGTGAGTGAACCGGCTGCAGTTGCGGCAGCCGAAGTTCGGCGGCCACCTGGCGCAGGAATCCCACCTTCTTGGCCACCGCGTCGACGCAAACCACCGTCCACTCCGGTTTCGCGATGGCCACCACCACCCCCGGCAGGCCAGCGCCGCTGCCCACATCGAGCAGCACAGGCCGGCTCTGCGCTTGCACTACCGGCAGGTGCGGAACCAGGGCCAGACTGTCCAGCAGGTGCTGAACCCGCATGGCGGGTCGGTCGAGGATGGCGGTGAGGTTGTAGGTTCGGCCCCAGCGCTGCAGGAGGTCGAGAAAGGCTTCGAGCTGGGCGTGCTGCGCCGAGTCGAGCGTCACGCCCAGGGCATGAGCGCCTTCGACCATCGTCGGTGTGGCCTGCGGCGCGGCCAGCGCCTCGACGCCCCGCGCGGGAACAGAAATGCGGGCATCAAGGCTGCGAGACGCCGAACTCACCTCTCCCAGAGCGGAGTGGTCCGACGGCGCCGTCTTACCGCC
>JAIYCR010000009.1 GCA_027487905.1 Rubrivivax sp.
CTGGACCAAGAGCCTGGTGGCCAGCGCCGATGGCCGCAGGCTCTACAGCGGCGTGGGCTCGAACAGCAACGTCGGCGAACGGGGGTTGGAGGCGGAGATCGGCCGCGCGGCGATCTGGGAGATCGACCTCGAAAGCGGCGCCGCCCGCGTGCATGCCAGCGGCCTGCGCAACCCGGTGGGGCTGGCCTTCGCGCCTCAGGGCGCTTCGGACCCGATGCTTTTCGCCGTGGTCAACGAGCGCGATGAACTGGGCAGCGACCTCGTCCCCGACTACCTCACCGCCATCCAGCCGGGTGGCTTCTACGGCTGGCCGTGGTTCTACTGGGGCGCCCATGTGGACACCCGCGCGCCCGGGCTTCCCCCCGCCATCACCACCACCACGCCGCCGCTGCGCCCGGACTTCGCGCTCGGCTCGCATGTGGCGCCGCTGGGGCTGGCCTGGCAGGGCGATTCGGCGTCCTGGCCCGAAGGCCTGCGCGGCGGCTTCTTCGTCGGCCTGCATGGCTCGTGGAACCGCAAGCCGCTCGCCGGCTATCAGGTGGTCTTCGTGGCGCTGCGCGACGGGCGGCCGGTTCTGCCGGTGCGGCCCGTGGCCACCGGCTTCCTGAACCCGGCGGGCCAGGCGCAGGGCCGGCCGGCGGGCGTGGCGGTGGACCCGCGCGGCGGCCTGCTCATCGCCGACGACGTGGGCAACACCGTGTGGCGCGTCGCACCGGCCGCCGCGGCGCTGCCCATGCTGCGACCGGCTTCATCCCCATCGTCAGCCCCTGAAACACCGGCCGCACCGGCCACACCGGTCACACCGGTCACATCGAACGGGCCGACCGAGCCGAACGGGCCGGCCTCGGCCGGCGTCACGGTTGGCCGATGAAGAAGTAGATCGCCTGGCGGTCGCGGCTGCCGCGCCCGTAGGCCAGGTGGATGGGTCCGAGCGGGCTGTCGGCGGCCAGGTAGAGCGAGCGGCCCTGGCGGGTTTCGCTGGTGTTCAGCGTGCCGATCTCGTTGCCCACCCGCCCGGCCTCGAGCGAGGCGCCGACGAAGACGCCGTCGAACAGCCCGGGCGAGGCAATGCGCCAGTTGTAGACCAGCCGTCCGAAGCCCAGCTCGCGGCCGACGAACTCGCCGGTGCGGTAGCCCGACAGCCGCAGGAAACCACCGAGCGAGTAGAGCTCGTAGATCGGAAGGCGGTCGGCGGCGCCGGCGGTGGCCCGCTCCAGCGCGGCGCGCACCGTGTGGTTGCCCGACGACCAGGCCCCCCGCCAGGAGGCGGTGAACTTCTCGTAGGCGTCGCTGGCGCCCCAGGCCGGCAGCGAACGGTAGGCCTCCAGGTCGAAGGCCTGCCCCTGGCGCGGGAAGCGCAGGCTGTCCAGCGTGTCCGATCGCAGCCGAATCGCCACGCCGGACAGGTCGCTGGATGGACCCAGCACGCCGCCCAGCGGAAAGCCGCCACTGTCTCGCAGGCGCACGCTGCCGCGCTGCGCGGACAGGCGCAGCTCGCCGTTCGAACCCAGTGGGAGGCCCAGGTCGGCGCTGCCCACGGTGGACACCCGCCGCAGCGTGGACAGCACGCGTCCTTCGTCGCCGAACACGTCGAAGGGGCGGCGCATCGTCTCGAAGCTGGCCGAGGCGAAGAGGCGCTGCGCCGGGCTCAGCGGCTGGTGCCATTCGGTGCGCAGGCGGTCGGTGCGGCCGAACTGCACGTCGCTGCGCCACTCCCCGCCCCAGTCGTTCAGCCAGGTCGAGCGGTGGCTGGCGTTGATGTCGAAGGTGGGCGGCCCCGCGAAGTCGTAGGACATCGCCAGCCCGAAGCGCAGGTAGCTCGGCCCCCAGGTCTTCTCCGCCACGCGGGTCAGCAGCACCGGCCCCTGGGGCGTCTCCTCGATGCGGTAGCCCACGCCCTCGAAGTCGCCGGTGCCGTAGATGCGCTTCATGTCCGCTTCGATGGTTGCCACCGAAACGGGCTCGCCCGCGCGGCTTTGCATCGCCGCCAGCACCACCTGCGGGTTCACCCGCTCGGTGCCTTCGATGCGCACCGCGGCGAGCCTGCGGCCTTCGTCGCTGGGCCGGCCTGCACCCGGCCGGTTCTGCGTGGCCGCATAGGTGGGCTCGTCCAGGCCGAGCCGGCCCAGTCGGGCGCTCAAGGCGAGCGCTGCGGTCTCCCCCGCCTGGGCCGCCTCGCGCAGGCGGTCGAAGTCGGCCGTGGACACGGTGCCCAGGTCGGGCGTGATCAGCAGGTCGTTCGCGCCGAGTTCGGCCAGCGAGCGGTTGACGTTGCTCACCGTGAGGATGCGGGTGAGCTGGTCGGACACGCCCAGGATGGTCTTGAGCTCGTCGCGGCCCCGCAGCGGCGTGCCGATGTTCACCGCGATGACCACGTCGGCCCCCAGGCTGCGGGCCACGTCCACCGGCAGGTTGCGCACCACGCCGCCGTCCACCAGCAGCCGCCCGTCGATTTCCACCGGGTTGACCGCACCGGGCACGGCCATGCTCGCCCGGATGGCGTCGGTGAGGTTGCCCCGGCCGATGACCACCATCTCGCCGGTGGTCACGTCGGTGGCCACCGCACGGAAGCGAACCGGCAGGCGGTCGAAGTCCTCGTCGGTCTGCAGCCGGGTCATGCTGCGCAGCACGCCCTCGAGGGCGACGCCGGAGACCACACCCTTGGGCAGGCTCACGCCGTCGGCACCGACGCCCACCTCCGGGCCGACGAAGTTGATCGCGTCATCGGCCTTGCGTCGGAAGGGCAGCTCGGCGCGGACGCGGTCGCGCAGCAGGCTGGCGGTGTCGATGCTGCCCATCAGCGCCTCGATCTCGGCCAGCGGCATGCCGCTGGCGAAGGCCGCTCCGACGATGGCGCCCGCGCTCGTGCCGACCACCACATCCACCGGCACCCGGATGTCGCGCAGCACCCGCAGCACGCCGATATGGGCGCCTCCGCGGGCGCCGCCGCCGGACAGCACCAGCCCGATCCGGGGCCGCGCCGGCGCGGGGCTGGCCGCTGCTGGCGGGGGCGGGGACGGTTGCCCGGCCGCAGCCCCAGCCGCGGTGCCAGGCTCCAGCGAAGGGGTCGCCGCGGCAGCGTGCCCGGCCAAGGCCAACGCGCAGACCATCGAAGGCAGCGCCCGGCACGCCGGCAGCGCTCGGATGGCTTGAATGACCTGGATTCCCACGCGGGCCGCTCCCTGTGTTTCGTATTCGCTTCGAGCGGCGCCGTTTTCGCTGCCGTTGCCGGATGTTCGCCGATACGGCCTTTCCCGCATGTGGCGCGGATGCCATATGCCAATTGTCAATCCGCAGGCTTTCGTGTCCTTCGGTTCCGGCATGACAATCTCGAGTCTCGTGCTTCTCCGCCCCGAATCGCGGATGTCATCGTGCCCAACCGGACGCCGCAGCGGCTCGCGCCGCCTGCCCCTCAGCCTGTCCAAGCCGCTGGTTCACCTCCCGTTCGCGGGCCGGCCGGACCGGCGTCCTTGCGACCTTGGCACGGGCCGCAGGCCTGAGCCCTCGTCCGGTCACCGAGCCCCGCCCTCCGTTCTGGAATGAAGCCTCCCGTGCCGCACCGGCGCCCCGTGGTCCTGCATGTGGACCCCGATCCCCAGCAGGGTCTGCTGATGCAGATGCTGTTCCGCATGCTGGAGCTCGGCCCGCTGGTGCACTGTGCCCAGCCCTGGGCGGCGCTGCGCCAGAGCGCCCGCCTGCAACCCGATCTGCTGCTGCTGGAGTACGAGCTGCCGGGCTGCACCGGCGACGGCCTGCTGCTGCGCATCCGCTGGCTGCTGGCCCAGCGCACCGGCCCCTACGGCAAGCTGCCTCGGGCCATCCTGCTCACCGACGGGCCGCTGGAGGACCTGCCGCCCAACCTGCGGCAGATCGGCTTCGAAGACGTGCTGCACAAGCCGACGGTGGACCGTCAGGCGCTCGATTCGCTCCGGGCGGCCGTGCTCAGCCTGCAGGAGGGCGCGGTGCACTGAGGGCCGCGGCGCCCCGCCTTGCGCCCCGCCTGCCCGCTTCAGGCGGCCTTCTTGGCCACCAGTGTGAGGATGTCGTAGCTCGCGACGAGCTCGCCCTGCTGGTTGGTGACCTCCACGTCCCAGGCCACCACCCCCTGGCCACGGCCCTGGGCATCGACCTTGTTGCGGTCGATCTTGCGCTTGGCGGTCAGGCGGGCCTGGATGGTGTCGCCGATGCCCACCGGCTTGACGAAGCGCAGCGTGTCCAGGCCGTAGTTGGCCAGCACCGGCCCTGGCGCGGGGCTGACGAACAGACCCGCCGCCGCGGACAGCACGAAGTAGCCGTGGGCGATGCGCTGGCCAAAGGCGCTCTCGCGGGCGGCCAGCTCGTCGAAGTGCATGTAGAAGAAGTCGCCGGAGATGCCGCCGAAGGCGACGATGTCCGCTTCGGTCACGGTGCGCCGGTGGGTGAGCAGGCTGTCGCCGATGGCCAGTTCCTCGAAATGCTTGCGGAAAGGGTGCACCGCGCTTTCGGTGACCGTGGCGCCGCGCACGTGCTCACCGGTGACGGCGGCCAGCATGGTGGGCGAACCCTGTACCGCGCAGCGCTGCAGCAGGTGGTGCACCGCGCGCAGGCCGCCGAGCTCTTCGCCGCCGCCGGCCCGGCCCGGCCCGCCATGCTTGAGCCCGGGCAGCGGCGAGCCGTGGCCGGTGCTTTCCACCGCGGCCGTGCGGTCGAGCACCAGCAGGCGGCCGTGCCAGGCGGCTGCCTGGGGAATGGCCCGGGCCGCGATGGCCGGCGTGCGGGTGACGAGCGAGGCCACCAGGCTGCCCCGTCCCTTGCGGGCCAGCGCCAGCGCGCCGTCGATGAAGGCCGGGTCGCGCGCGGCGGCGTCGCCGGCCGCACCGGCGTCATAGGCCATCAGCGTGCTGACCGGCCCGAAGGCCTCGATGTCGTGCACCGAAGGCTGGCCCACCGGGTCGCGCGCCAGCAGCAGCGTGGGCGAGAAGAAGGCGCCCTCGCCCACCCCCTGCCCGCGCAGCGTGGCGGCCTCGGGCACGCCGCCGCCCAGCAGCAGCTCGGCGCTCTCGCGCAGCGAGCGCACCCGGTCGCCCACGTCGGACTGCTGGGCGTGCGAGGCCAGCGCGCCCATCTTCACGCCCTCGACCGAGGGGTCGCCGATGGCAATGGCCTTCAGCCGGGCCACCAGGCGCTCGGCCACCGCATCCACCTGCTGGCGCGGCACGATGGCGCGGCGGATGGCGGTGCACTTCTGGCCGGCCTTGACCGTCATCTCCCGGGCCACTTCCTTGACGAAAAGGTCGAACTCGGGGTCGTCCGGCGTGACGTCCGGCGCCAGGATGGCCGCATTGAGCGAATCGGCCTCGGCGTTGAAGGGAATGGAGCGCAGCACCAGGTTGCGGTTCACCCGCAGGCGCGCTGCGGTGTCTGCCGAGCCGGTGAAGGTGACCACGTCGGGCTCCTCCAGGCGGTCGAGCAGGTCGCCCGTGCCGCCGATCACCAGCTGCAGGCTGCCCAGGGGGAGGATGCCGCTGCGGTCGATCAGGCGGCACAGGGCTTCGGTGAGGTAGCTGGTGGCGGTGGCAGGCTTGCCGATGCAGGGCATGGCGGCCAGGAAGCTGGGCGCGAACTTTTCTAGCAGGCCCCAGACCGGGAAGTTGAATGCGTTGATGTGCACCGCCACGCCGCCGCGGGGCACCAGGATGTGGGTGCCGGCGAAGCCACCGCCCTTGCCCAGTGCGAGCACCGGGCCTTCGTGCACCAGGTTGCCGCTGGGCAGCTCGTTGGAGCCCAGGCTCGCATAGGCGAACAGGGTGCCGATGCCGCCCTCGATGTCCACCCAGCTGTCGCTGCGCGTGGCGCCGGTGTGGGCCGACACGGCGTACAGCGACTCCTTGTGTTCGCCGAGGAACCTTGCCAGCGCCTTCAGGCGCGCGGCGCGCTGCTGGAAGTCCAGCTGCATCAGCCCGGGCAGCCCGGTGCCCCGTGCATGCTCGAGCGCCTCGGCGAAGTCGAGGGCCTCGGTGTGGGTGCTGGCCACGGGGCGGCCGTCGATGGCGCTGCGCAGGGTCTGGCCGGCGCTGTGGCCGATCCAGCGGCCAGCGATCCAGCTTTGCAGGGTGGGGGTCATGGGAGGGCTCCGGGAAATGGGGGAATGGGCAGCGCGGCCTCAGGCGGCCTTGGCGCCACCGATGCCGAGGTAGGTCTCGACGATGCGGCGGTCGTGCAGCAGCGCGTCGGCGTCGCCCTGCAGCGCCACCGCACCCATCTCGAGCACATAGGCGCGGTCGGCCACCTGCAGCGCGGCGCGGGCGTTCTGCTCGATCAGCAGCACCGACACGCCGAGCTCGCGCAGCGACTTCACCACCTGCAGCACCTCGCGCACGATCAGCGGCGCCAGGCCGAGCGAGGGCTCGTCGAGCATCAGCAGGCGCGGCTTGGCCATCAGCGCTCGGCCGATGGCGAGCATCTGGCGCTCGCCGCCGGACAGCGTGGCGGCCATCTGCGAGCGGCGTTCCTGCAGGCGGGGAAAGATGGCGAAGACCTCGCGCATGCGCTCGGCCTGGGTCCGGTCGCCCCGCCGCCAGCGGGCGAAGCCACCGAGCAGCAGGTTGTCCTCCACGCTCATCTCGCCGAAGAGCTCGCGCTTCTCCGGCACCAGCGACACGCCCAGCGACACGAGCTTTTCCACGCTCGGGCGCGGCACGCGCTGCCCGGCCAGGTGCAGCTCGCCGCTGGAGGGCAGCAGGCCCATCGCCGCGCCCAGCAGCGTGGTCTTGCCCGCGCCGTTGGGGCCGATGACGGTGACGATCTCACCCTGGCGGACCTGCAGGTCCACCTGGTGCAGCGCTTCGACCGGTCCGTAGGACACGCTGAAGCCGCGCAGGTCGAGCAGGGTCGAGCTCATGCCACGCCTCCCAGGTAGGCCTCGAGCACCTTGGGGTCGGCCTGGACCTGGGCCGGCGTGCCGCGGGCGATCACCTGCCCGAAGTCGAGCACGGTGATGCGGTCGGCCAGGTTCATCACGAACTCCATGTCGTGTTCGACGATCAGGATGGCAAGCCCCTCGGCGCGCAGCTGCGACAGCAGCTCGGCGAGCTGGCGTTTCTCGAGGTGACGCAGGCCTGCGGCTGGTTCGTCCAGCAGCAGCAGCGTGGGGTTGCCGGCCAGTGCACGCGCGATCTCGACGATGCGCTGCGAGCCCAGCGGCAGCGATCCGGCCGCTTCGTCGACCTGTGCGCCCAGGCCCACGCGCTCGATGTGCCGACGCGCCTCGGCCAGCAGGGCGGCCTCCTCGGAGCGGTCCAGCCGCAGCATCGAACGCCACCAGCCGGCCTGGCCCCGGCGATGCGCGCCCAGGGCCACGTTGTCCAGCACGCTGCGCTCCTTCAGCAGGCGCACATGCTGGAAGGTGCGGCCCAGGCCGAGGGCGGCAAAGGCCCGGGACGGCTGTCCGGTCATCGCCGCGCCCGCCAGCTCGACCTGGCCCTCGGTGGGGTCGTCCACGCCGGAGATCATGTTGAAGAAGGTGCTCTTGCCTGCACCGTTCGGGCCGATCAGCGCGTGCACCTCGCCGGCCCTGACCTCCAGGCTCACGTCCGAGTTGGCCACCAGGCCGCCGAATCGCTTGGTCACGCCCCGGGCCGCCAGCACCACCTCGCCGCGGGGCGCGAGCGTGCGACGCGGCAGTTCGGCCACCGGCCCATGGGTCCGCGAGGGCGAGTCACGGCGGATGAATCGCCGCGTCAGGCGCTGCAGCGTGGGCCAGATGCCGTCGGCGTAGCGCTGCAGCACCAGCAGCATCAGCAAGCCGAAGACGATGACCTCGAAGGCGCCGCTGGCCCCCAGCAGCCGCGGCAGCAGGTCCTGCAGTTCCTGCTTCATCAGCGTGATGAGGGTGGCGCCCAGCAGCGCGCCCCACAGGTGCCCTGCCCCGCCCACCACCGCCATGAAGAGGTACTCGATGCCGATGTTCAGGTTGAAGGGCGTGGGGTTCACGAAGCGCTGCTGGTGCGCGTAGAGCCAGCCCGAAAGGCCGGCCAGCAGGGCCGCAAGCACGAACACCTTCAGCCGGTAGGCGGTGGTGTCCACGCCCATCGACTCGGCCATCACCCGGCCGCTCTTGAGCGCGCGGATGGCCCGTCCTTCGCGACTGTCCAGCAGGTTGTGCAGCATCCACAGCGCCGCCAGCACGATGACCCAGATCAGCACGCCCATGGCGCGCGGCTCGGCCAGCGACACCGGGCCCAGGGTGATGGCCGGCACGCCGCCCAGGCCGGTGTGGCCGCCCAGGAAGCCGAGGTTGCCGAAGAGGAAGAAGAGCGAAAGGCCCCAGGCGATCGTGCCCAGCGGCAGGTAGTGGCCCGACAGGCGCAGCGTCACTGCGCCCAGCAGCCAGGCCACCAGGCCGGTGAGCGCCAGGCCCAGCAGCAGGCCGGCCCAGGGCAGCCAGGCCGCGCCCTCGGCGCCGGCCTCCAGGGCCCACACTCCGCCCACCCAGGCCGTGGCATAGGCGCCCAGCCCGACGAAGGCGGCCTGGCCGAAGGAGGTCATGCCGGCCACGCCGGTGAGCATCACCAGGCCGATGGCCACCAGCGCATAAAGGCCGATGTTGTTGACCAGCGTGATCTGGAAATCCGGCAGGCCGCCCAGCGCCGCGGCCAGGGCCAGCACGAAGGCGGCGACGACGGCCTTCACCGGGATGCCGCGGGCCGGCGGCGACGATGCTGCCGCGGGGGCGGCGTCCACGGATGGCTTCACGGCGTCGGGCGCGCGGCGTCCGCCCTGAGGTGCGGCGCTCATTCGTCTTCCTCCACATGGTGCGTGCGCAGCGAGCGCCACCACAGCACCGGAATGATCAGGGTGAACACGATCACCTCCTTGTAGGCGCTGGCCCAGAAGGACGAGAAGGCCTCGAGCAGGCCGACCAGCAGCGCGCCGGCCACGGCCAGCGGATAGCTCGCCAGCGCGCCGATGATGGCGGCCACGAAGCCCTTCAGGCCGATCAGGAAGCCGGTGTCGTAGTAGATGGTCGTGAGCGGCGCGATCAGCAGGCCCGAGATCGCGCCGATGAGCGCGGCCAGCGCGAAGCTGAGGTCACCGGCCAGCTCGGTGGGGATGCCCATCAGGCGGGCGCCGGTGCGGTTGATGGCCGTGGCCCGCAGGGCCTTGCCGATGATGCTTTTCTCGAAGAAGGCGAACATGGCGAGCATCAGCAGTGCCGCCACGCCCACCACCACCACCGCCTGGCCGGTGAAGGGCAGGCCGAGCAGCTCGAAACGGGTGTCCCAGAAGGCCGGTGTGCGCGAGCCCTCGGCGCCGAAGAACCACAGGCCTATGCCCATCAGCGCGCCGTGCAGGGCCACGCTCACGATGAGCAGCATCAGCACCGTCGCATGCGCAAGCGGCCGGTAGGCCAGCCGGTACAGCAGCGGGCCGAGCGGCGTGCAGATCAGCAGCGTGAGCGCCACCTGGCCGGACAGTCCGGCGGGCGGCGCGCCCAAGGCCCAGGCCAGCGCCGCCAGCGGCAGCGCCACGCACCACACCAGCGTGCCACCCCACTCCACCGTCTGGCCCCTCCAGGCGCGGACGGCCTCGGCCAGCACCGCCAGCGCCCCCAGCGCCACCGCGAACCACACCGTGGGTGGCGTCTTGCCCAGCTGCATCGCCGCCAGCGTCAGGGCCCCGAAGGCCACCAGTTCGCCCTGGGGCACGAAGATCACCCGGGTGACCGAGAACACCAGCACCAGCGTCAAGGCCAGCAGGGCATAGATGGCCCCGTTGACGATGCCGTCCTGCGCCAGCAGCAAGGCGATTTGAAAGTCCATGGAGGAAGGCTTGGGGTGGGTAGGTGCGGACCGCCGGGAGCCACCCGGCGGCCCATCGGTCGCCGGGGGTCCGGCCGGCGCTGCCGGCTCGCTGACGGATTCCATCCGGGTGCACCCCGCCGGGGGGGCGCACCCGAGGCGGGGCTCAGGCGGACAGGAACTTCCAGGTGCCGTTGGCCACCGTCACCAGCACGCGACCGCGCTGGTCAAGGCCCGCGTGGTCGGCCGGCGACATGTTGAAGATGCCGTGCGCACCGGGCAGCTCGCGCACGCCTTCGAGCGCGTCGCGCAGCGCCACGCGGAAGGCGGCCGTGCCCGGCTGGGCCTTCTTCATCGCCTCGGGCGCCGCGCGGCCCACGAGCAGGCCCGCATCCCAGGCGTGGCCGCCGAAGGTGGAGACGCTGCCCTTGCCGAACTTGGCCTCGTACGCGTTCACGTACTCGAGTGCGCTCTTGCGCACCGGGTGGTCGGCGGGCAGCTGGTTGGCCACCAGCATCGGGCCGGCCGGCAGGATGGTGCCCTCCACGTCCTTGCCGCCCACGCGCAGGAAGTCGTTGTTGGCCACGCCGTGGGTCTGGAAGATCTTGCCGGCATAGCCACGCTCCTTGAGCGTCTTCTGCGGCAGCGCGGCGGGCGTGCCCGAGCCCGCGATCAGGATGCCGTCGGGGCGGGCCGAGACCAGCTTGAGCACCTGACCGGTCACCGAGGTGTCGGTGCGGTTGAAGCGCTCGTTGGCGATGAGGTTCAACCGCTTGATGCCCGCGGCCTTCTGGAACTCCTGCCACCAGCCTTCGCCATAGGCGTCGGCGAAGCCGATGAAGCCGGCGGACTTGATGCCGCCGTCGGCCATGGCCTGTGCCACCGCCACGGCCATCATGATGTCGTTCTGCGGGGTCTTGAAGACCCAGCGCTTCTTGGCGTCCTGCGGCTCGACGATGCGGGCCGAAGCGGCCATGGAGATCATCGGCACCTGCGCTTCGGCGACCACGTCGATCATGGCCAGCGAGTTCGGCGTGGTGGTGCTGCCGATGATGACGTCCACCTTGTGCTCGCCGATGAGCTTGCGGGTGTTGGTGACGGCGGTTGTGGTGTCCGACGCGTCGTCGAGCACGATGTAGTTCACCGCCTGGCCGCCGATGGTCTTGGGCATCAGCTCGACGGTGTTCTTCTCGGGGATGCCCAGCGAGGCCGCCGGGCCGGTGGCCGACACCGTCATGCCCACCGTGAGCGGGGCGTTCTGCGCCCAGGCCAGGCTCGGTGCGGCGAGCCCGGCAGCGGTGGCGATCAGGGTCTGGCGGCGGGTGATTCTCATGGGTTGTCTCCTGGGGTGAGGGTCAATGCGGTTGCTAGGGACGACGCCCGCCGGCGCTGGACGGCCGAGGGCGCTGGGGTGGAACCCACCGGCGGGGGTGGAGTTCCCTCCGCGGCACGGGCCGGCGGAAGGTCGACGGCGGTCACGCCCGCCGTGAAGAGCCCGGCCACCAGCGGCGCCAGGGCTTCATGGGTCAGCGGGCCGTCGCCGCGGTGCCAAGTGAACATCCAGTTCACCATGCCGAACAGCAGCATCGTCAGCGGCTTGACAAGGCGTGCAGCGTCGGCATCGGGCCGAACGGCCGCCACCGCGGCCGCGAAGAGGTCGACCAGGCGTCGCTGCTGGTCGAGCACCCGCCGCTGGTCGGTCTCGGCCAGAAAGCGCACATCCTCGGTGAGCACGCGGTGCGCGTTCTGCGAATCGGCGTACTCATGGACGATGCACTCGATCAGCGATTTCAGCCGGGCCTGGGGAGGCCTGCCTGCGCTGGACGCCACCACCGCCTGCGTGGCCGCGAGCAGCTGCGACACATGCCCCTCGGCGATCTCCAGCAGCAGCGTGTCCTTGTCGCGGAAGTAGTGGTAGAGCGCCGCCTTGCTCAGGCCGCAGGCAGCGGCCAGCTCGTTCATCGAGCTGCCCTGGAAGCCGCGCTGGGCGAATAGCGCCGCCGCCCGCGCGAGGATGCGCTCGCGCTGGTCGTCGTAGCCGGCAGCTCGGGTTCGGGCCATGGAGGCGTCTGTGGGGTGCAGCCCGGCGTCAGCGGTCGTCGAAGCTCAGCACCACGCGATCGCTCAGCGGGTGGGCCTGGCAGGTGAGCACGTAGCCGGCGGCCACCTCGGCCTTTTCCAGCGCGAAATTGCGGGTCATGCGCACGCTTCCCTCCAGGCACTTGGCGCGGCAGGTGCCGCACACGCCCGAGGTGCAGGAATAAGGCACTTCCAGCCCGGCGGCCGAGGCGGCATCAAGCACGCTGGCCGATTCGGCGGTGAAGTCGAACTCGCGGGTCAGGCCGTCGCGGATGAGCACGATGCGGGCGCGCTCGGCGTCTCCGGGGCGAAGCTCGTGCACCACCGCGCCGGGCGCGGCCACGGTGGCCGCATCGGCGCCGGCGTCCGCTGCGGTGCCGGTGGCCGACGGCGCCACGCCGAAGCGCTCGATGTGGATGCGCTCCTCGGGCACGCCTGCTGCGCGCAGCGCCGCCTCGGCCTCGTCGTTCATCTGGAATGGGCCGCACACGTAGGCGTGGTCGATGCCCGCGGCGGGCACCAGGCGATCGAGGAACTCGCCGAGCTTGTCGCGGTTCATCAACCCCCGGTGGATCTCCGCGTCGGTGTGCTCGTCGCTGAAGACGTGGTGCAGCGCCAGCCGGGTCAGGTAGCGGTTCTTCAGATCCTCGATCTCCTCCTTGAACATCGTCGACTTCTGGCGCCGGTTGCCGTAGATGAGGGTGAAGCGCGACATCGGCTCGCGGGCCAGCACCGTCTTCATGATCGACAGGATGGGGGTGATGCCGCTGCCGCCGGCGATGCCCACATGGTGGCGCCGGGCCTCGGGCACGAGCGGCACGAAGAAGCGACCCTGCGGCGGCATCACCTGGATGACGTCGCCCGGATGCACGCGGCTGTTGATCCAGTTGCTGAACACGCCGCCGTTGACCTTGCGAACGCCCACCCGCAAGGCGGCATCGTCCACGCCGGCGCAGATGGAGTAGGAGCGACGCAGATCGACGCCGTCGATGTCGGCCCTGAGCGTCAGGTACTGCCCTTGCGTGAAGGCGAAGGTGTCTCGCAGCGCATCGGGCACGTCGAAGGAAACGATCACCGCCTCGGGGGTGTCGTTCTCGATGGCGCGCACGCGCAGGGGGTGGAAGAGCGGGGTCATGGCGATCGGACGGCTGGGTGTTCGGTGCGTGGGAGCCGGGCTTGGGAAAGCGCGCCGCTCAGATGGGCTTGAACTGCTCGAAGGGCTCGCGGCAGGCCAGGCAGCGCCACAGGGCCTTGCAGGCCGTCGAGCCAAAGGCCGACAGCCGCTCGGTGCGCTGGCTGGAACACCGGGGGCAGGAGACAGCGGCTTCGGCGGGCCGCGCCGCCATGGGCACGAAGCGCAGCGGCGATTCGCTCGGCGCGCCGCAGCGCCCCGGAGGCGCGATGCCGTAGTCGCGCAGCTTGGTGCGTCCGGCGTCGGTGATCCAGTCGGTGGTCCAGGCGGGCGAGCGCTGCAGGCGCGGCTCAACCGGTCCCAGGCCCGCGGCGACGAGGGCGTCCACCACGCTGCGCTCGATGACCTCGGTGGCCGGACAGCCGCTGTAGGTGGGCGTGAGCACCACCACCAGCGACTCGCAGCCCGGCTCCACGCGGAGTTCGCGCACGATGCCGAGGTCGCAGACCGACAGGGCCGGAACCTCCGGGTCGAGCACGTCCTGGAGGACGGCCCAGCCCCGCTCGATGCGCTGCTCAGGCGTGCCCGGAAGGCTCACCAGCTGCCTCCGGGGTAGGCGCGCTGCAGATGCTGCATCTCCGCGAGGATGTAGCCCATGTGCTCGCTGTGCACGCCGCGGCGCCCGCTGCTGCGGTACACCGGCTCGGGCGGCAACTCGAGCGTGGCCTCCTGCAGCAGGGCGGTCATGGTGTCCATCCACGGCTCGCGCAGCTCCGACCAGGCCGGGCCGAGCCCGCAGGCCTGTGCAGCCGCATCCACCGCATCCGACTCGAAGAGTTCGGGCGTGTAGGGCCACAGGTGGTTCAACGCCGCCTGGGCGCGGGCCTTGGACTCGGCCGTGCCGTCGCCCAGGCGCACCAGCCAGTCGCCGGCGTGCTGCCGGTGGTAGCGGGCCTCCTTGACGGCCTTGGCCGCGATGCCACGGAGCTCGGCGTCATTGGAGGCCTGCAGCCGCGTCCACAGCGCTTCCAGCAGCACCGCCACCATCGTGTTGCGCACGATGGTCAGTGCAAAGTCCCGCCCTTTCTGGCCGGGCGAGACGACCGCGTTGGGCAGTTCGACCAGCGTGGGGTTGCGGAAGTCACGTTCGTCGCGCAGGAAGGCCAGGCGGTCCTCGTCGTGTCCGTGCCCGTCGAGCTGCCCCGCACGGGTGAGCACGGCGCGGGCCTGGCCGACGAGGTCCAGTGCCATGTTGGACATTGCGATGTCCTCCTCGAGCACGGGCGCATGTCCGCACCACTCGCCCAGGCGCTGGCCGAGGATGAGGCAGGTGTCGCCCAGGCGGAGGAGGTAGTCGACCGTGGCACGCAGGGCCGGGTCGGCGGTGAGCTGGATGGAAGGTGCAGTCATGGGGGTGGCCGGTGGCGGTGATCGCCAGCGGGCGTCACATGTGGTCGACTTCGTCGGGCAGCTTGTAGAAGGTCGGGTGTCGGTAGACCTTGTCCTCGGCCGGGTCGAAGTACATGTCCTTGTCGCCCGGGTCGCTGGCGACGATGAGGTCGGAGCGGACGATCCACACGCTGCTGCCTTCCTGGCGGCGGGTGTAGACATCGCGCGCCATCTGGATGGCCATGGCCGAGTCCGGGGCGTGCAGGCTGCCGCAGTGCTTGTGGTCCAGGCCGGCCTTGGAGCGGACGAACACTTCCCACAACGGCCATTCATGAGCCCCCGGTCCGGCGCCTTCGGCGCCAGCCCGCCCCCCGGGGGGGCTGACGCGGCCGCCTTGGGGCGGCCCGGCGTCGGCCGCGGCGCTGACCCCCGGTCCGGCGCCTTCGGCGCCAGCCTTGCCGGCGTCGGTGCTCATGCAGCCTCCTGGGCGGTGGCGGCGCGCTCGGCTTGCTTGCGGGCGTGGGCCAGTGCGGCGTCACGCACCCAGGCGCCCTCCTCCCAGGCCTTCACCCGGGCGCCCAGGCGCTCGCGGTTGCAGGGGCCGTCGCCGTTGACCACGCGCCAGAACTCGGTCCAGTCGATGGGGCCGAAGTCGTGGGCCTGGCGCTACTCGTTCCACTTCAGCAGCGGGTCGGGCACGGTCACGCCCAGCACCTTGGCCTGCTGCACGGTGGCATCGACGAACTTCTGGCGAAGGTCGTCGTTGCTGATGCGCTTGATGCCCCAGCGCATGCTGGTGGCGCTGTTGGGGCTGTCGCTGTCCGGCGGGCCGAACATCATCAGGCTGGGCCACCACCAGCGGTTCACCGCGTCCTGCACCATGGCGCGCTGGGCGTCGGTGCCCTCGGTCATCATGGTCAGCAGCGCGTCGTAGCCCTGGCGCTGGTGGAAGCTCTCCTCGCGGCAGATGCGGATCATCGCGCGGGCGTAGGGCGCATAGCTGCAGCGGCACAGCGGCACCTGGTTCATGATGGCCGCGCCGTCCACCAGCCAGCCGATCACGCCGATGTCCGCCCAGGTGAGCGTGGGGTAGTTGAAGATGCTGCTGTACTTGGCGCGGCCGGTGTGCAGCGCGTCGAGCAGCTGGTCGCGGCTGGTGCCCAGCGTCTCTGCGGCGGCGTAGAGGTAGAGGCCGTGGCCGCCCTCGTCCTGGATCTTGGCCAGCAGGATGGCCTTGCGCTTGAGGGTGGGCGCGCGGCTCACCCAGTTGCCCTCCGGCAGCATGCCCACGATCTCCGAATGCGCGTGCTGGCTGATCTGGCGCACCAGCGTCTTGCGGTAGTTGTCGGGCATCCAGTCCTTGGCCTCGATGAAGCCGCCGTCGTCGATGCGCGCATCGAAGCGCTGCTGCAGCGCCTCTTCCTGCGGGCTGAGCACCGCCTTCAGTGCGGGACCGGTGCCGGCCTCTCGGGCCATGGTGTCCATTGCCTGGGTGTACATCGTCCGTTTCCTTTCAGATGCTGCGGGGGCTGCGGCCCCCGGAATGGAGAGTCACTTCCTGCGGTCGATCACGCGGCGGGCCTTGCCCACCAGCGTGCGTTCGATGGATTCGGGGCCGCCCACCACCACGGTGCTGGTCACGCCGATCAGGTTCTTGATGCGCTCGGACAGCTGGTGGCCGAGCGCCTGGCGGTCGGCGCTCGCCGCTGCCTGCGGCAGCAGTTCGCAGCGCACCTCCAGCGTGTCGAGCAGGCCCTCGCGGCTCACGATGAGCTGGTACTGCCCGGCCATGCCCGGCTGCTGCAGCACGAGTTCCTCGATCTGCGTGGGGAAGACATTCACCCCGCGGATGATCAGCATGTCGTCGCTGCGGCCGACGATCTTGCCCATGCGGCGCATGCTGCGCGCGGTGGGTGGCAGGAGCCGCGTGAGGTCGCGGGTACGGTAGCGGATGATGGGCAGGGCTTCCTTGGTGAGGCTGGTGAACACCAGTTCGCCCTCGGCACCGTCGGGCAGCACCTCGCCGGTTTCCGGGTCGATGATCTCCGGGTAGAAGTGGTCTTCCCAGATGACCGGGCCGTCCTGCGTCTCCACGCATTCGCTGGCCACGCCCGGGCCCATCACCTCGGACAGGCCGTAGATGTCCACCGCCTTGAGCCCGGCGGACTGCTCGATGTCGCGCCGCATGGCTTCCGTCCAGGGCTCGGCGCCGAAGATGCCCACCTTCAGCGAGCTGTCGCGCGGGTCCAGGCCCTGGCGGCGCATCTCCTCGACGATGACCTGCATGTAGCTCGGGGTCACCATGATGATGTCCGGCTTGAAGTCGGTGATCAGCTGCACCTGCTTCTCGGTCTGGCCACCGCTCATCGGAATGACGGTGCAGCCCAGGCGTTCGGCGCCGTAGTGCGCGCCCAGGCCGCCGGTGAAGAGTCCGTAGCCGTAGGCCACGTGCACGATGTCGCCGGCCCGGCCGCCCGCCGCGCGGATGGAGCGGGCCACCAGGTTGGCCCAGTGGTCGATGTCCTGCCGGGTGTAGCCCACCACCGTGGGCTTGCCGGTGGTGCCCGACGACGCGTGCACCCGCACCACCTGCTCGCGCGGCACCGCGAAGAGGCCGAAGGGGTAGTTCGCGCGGAGGTCGGCCTTGGTGGTGAAGGGGAAGCGGGCAATGTCCGACAGCGTCTTCAGATCGGACGGGTGGACACCGCGCGCATCGAAGGCCTGGCGGTAGTGCGGCACGTTCGCGTAGGCGTGAGCCAGCGTGCGGCGCAGCCGCTCGAGCTGCAGCGCGGACAGTTCATCGCGGCTCGCCCGCTCGATGGGCTCGAGTTCTTCGGGGCGGGGCTGCAGCACGGGCATCGGGGTCTCCTCCTGTCGCTGAAAAACGGTGGACTGCGGCGGAGCTCAAGTGCCCGCAGGGACGGCGCTGCGCCCCTTCATCCGGTAGCTTCGGCCCCGGAACAGCGCGATGGTGCTGCCGTCGTCTCGGGTGACGACCACGTCGTAGACACCCAGCCGACCCGTCAGCGACTGCTCCGAAGCCCGGGCGGTGAGCCGGTCGCCCAGGCGCGCCGGCGCGACGATGTCCACGCTGAAGCCGCTGGCCACGGTGAGCTCGTCATAGGAGTTGCAGGCGAAGGCGAAGGCGCTGTCGGCCAAGGTGGTGATGAAGCCGCCATGGCAGATGTCGAAGCCGTTGAGCATGTCTTCCCGCACGGCCATGGTGACGGTGGCCTCGCCCGGAGCGATGGCCGTCACCTGCATGCCCAGGCCCTTGGAGGCCCGGTCGTTGCGGAACATGCCTTCACGCACGCGCTCGGCGGTGGCTTGGGCATCGGGCTTGGTCACAGGAGGCTGGGTCATGCTGCGGGGCGCGACAGCCTCGGAAGGAGGCGCCGTCTTGTTCATTAACCGACCGGTCGGACGAACTATAGGTGGAGTCCTGCTTCGGGTTCCCAGGGTTAACCCCGAACCGCTAAGCCAAGCCTTGCCGGCGGGGCTTGCGCTGGATCAGAGGCCGCGGCCGGTGAGGGACTCGATGGGCAGACCCTCCAGATCCAGCGGGAGCCGGCCACCGAATTCGCGCCCCAGGGCCAGGCTGATCATCCGGGCGGCCCGCCGAAGATCGGCTTCGTCGTGTGTGGACCAGTGGCGGGGCTGCTCGTACTGCTCCAGGCAGACCACGCCGAAGGTGCGGCCGTTGAGCTGGAAAGCGGCATCGAGCAGGGAGCGCACGCCCATCGGGCGGAGGTAGTGGTCGCGGATGCCCTCCAGGCGCGGATCGGTCCAGGTGTCGTCGCTGCGGAACAGGCCGCGGCTGGCGAGCTGCCCGAGGTAGTCGGGCAGCACCTGCTCGTCCAGTGAATGGCCCGCCACGCTGCACGCGGGGTTCTCTGTGCTGGCGGCCAGGCAGGTCAGCGCCCGGGTGCCTGCAACGCCGTCCAGGCGCCACAGGGACGCCATCGAGCAGCCGAAGCGCAGGCGCAAGGCCCGGGCGGCCCGCTCGCGGTAGGCCGCCACGCTGGCGGGCCTTCCGTCCAGGTCCTGCTCGGCCCATCGAAGGCTCTTCCAAAGATCCATCCGAGCTCCTCGCGGAGGGGGGGCTTGCTGCACGCGCCCCCGTCGACGTCGACCGGCCGGTGCATCGCGAGCACCGGCTGCTGGTCTTGCGGCGCCTCGGCCACCGCGGAACTCCCTGGTATCAGTTTGTATGCGAAGCGCGTCCGGGCCGTGACACCTGTTTTCGTGACAAGGTCTTGACCGGCCCAGCGGGAAAACCCGCGCTCAGCCGAGGTGGCGTCCGAAGAAGCGCAGGCTGCGGTCCCAGGCCACGCCCGCCCAGGCGGCGTCGTACTGGGTGACGCCGATGCGGTCCGGGCCCTGGGCGGTCTCGTTGGCGAAGCCGTGGTAAGCCATGTAGCGATGGCCGGTGTAGGCCACCTTCGCTTCGGCCAGGCGGGCCTCCAGTGCGTCCACGCCCGCGATGGGGAAGGGTTCGTCCTGCTCGGCCCAGTGGGCCATGACCGGCACGCGCACCGCCCCTGCATTGACGTACTCGAGCGGGGGGTAGCCATACCAGACGACGCCGGCGTCCGCCTCGGGCACCTGGGTCAGCGACAGCACGGTGAGCGCGCCGCCCATGCAGAAGCCGGTGATGCCCACCTTGGGGCAGCGGGCCTTGAGGAACCGCACCGCGCCGCGGATGTCCTGCGACGCGGCCTCGCCGAAGTTCAGCCCGGTCATCAGGTGGTGGGCTTCCTCGGCCTCCACCGTGGAGCGGCCGCGGTAGAGGTCGGGCACCAGTGCGGCAAAGCCGGCCGCGGCCAGGCGGTCGGCCACGCCGCGGATCTGGTCGTTCAGTCCCCACCACTCCTGGATGACCACCACACCGGGCGCGCCGGCAACGCCGCCGGCGGGTTCGGCCAGATAGCCGGAGAAGGTCTGGCCATCGGGCCGGGTGATCTGCACGGGGCTGGAGGGGCGGGGCTTGCGGGGCATGGAATCTCCGTGGGCGTTGGGGACAGTGAACGGCGGGGGCGTCGATCGGGGTTCAACGCGATGCCTGCGAAGTGTGCGCAATGTGCGCGACGACGTCACGCGCCATCATCACCGCGGCCTCCAGCGTCACCTCGCCCGCGGCGACGCGGCGCACCGCCTCGGCAGGGTCCACGGCTTCGAAGCGTGCCACCTCGCCGTCCTGGTTGACGGGCGTGGTCCCCGGCAGCATCCAGGCTTCGAAGAGGTCGATGTGCTCGACCAGCCAGCCATCGGACACCGGACGCTCGAAGCTCGCCAGGCCCGTGGCGCGAAGCCCGCGCAACTGCTCCAGTCGCAGCCCGGCTTCCTCCCAGGTCTCGCGCTCCAGGCTGTCCGACGGGGTTTCCCCGGCGCCGCGCTGGCCCCCCATCAGCGTGTCCCAAAGGCCCGGGTCGGTGGCCTTGTCCAGTGCTCGCTGCTGCAGCCATTGCAGCGGGTGGCCATCCGGGTCGGCGGTGTAGCCCACCAGGTGCACCGCGAAGGTGATGATGCCCAGCGGCCGCACCGCGGCGCGCTCGATGCGCGCGTGCTCGGCTCCGGCGGGGTCCGTCACCGCCAGGGCTTCCCCCCGCCAGCGACCGCCCAGGCCCTGGGCGTTCAACCAACGGGCGCTGCGTTGCAGGGCATCGGAGAGATCGGCAGCCTCGGTGTCGGAGCCGACCTGCCACGCGGGCAGCTCGACCGTCGCGCCAGGGAAGGCGGGCGTTGGCAGCCCGGGGCGATGGGCTGGGCACCACGGCAGACCGGCCGATGCCAGGGCCTGGGCCAGGGCCGGCTCGATGGAGCCCAGTGGATGGCCCCGTGCGTCCAGCCACACGGCCCGAGGCGCCGCAGGCCGGTTGTGCGCCTGCTCCCGCAGCCTGGGGGTCAGCGGACGGAAGGCGGTTTCGAAGGCCGACGCGGCGGCGTCGAGCCCGGTGGGCGCTGCGGGTGCTTCAGACATGGCGGCATTGTGGAGGGCCGTCTGCGCCGCCGCCTGTGGCGCGGCCCTCAACCCGCGCGGCGGGTCACGGTGCGCATCGTCACCAGTTCCTCGGCGGCCGTAGGGTGCACGGCCAGCGTGGCGTCCAGGTCGGCCTTGCGCAGGCCAGCCTGCACCGCGATGCCCGCGAGCTGGATCATCTCCCCGGCTTCCGGGCCGACCAGGTGCACGCCCAGCACCCGGTCGCTCGCCCGGTCGACGACCAGCTTCATCAGCATGCGCTCGTCGCGCCCGGCCATGGCGGTCTTCATCGGCCGGAAGCGCGTCAGGTAGATGTCCAGTGCGCCATGGGCCTGCAAGGCCGCTTCCTCGGTGAGGCCGACGGTTGCGGCCTCGGGCGTGGAGAAGATGGCCGTGGGCACGCCGCTCAGTTGCACGGCCGTGGGCTTGCCGCCGAAGACGGTGTCGGCATAGGCATGGCCCTCGCGGATGGCCGCTGGCGTGAGTGCGACGCGTCCGGTCACGTCCCCTACTGCATGCAGCCAGGGCAGCGAGGTGGCCGAATGCGCGTCCACCGGGATGGCCCCGTCCGGGCCCAGCGTCAGGCCCAGGGCCTGAAGCCCCAGGCCGGCGCTCGCCGGTCGACGGCCGACGGCCCGAAGCACCGCGTCGACTTCCAGGGTCGTGCCGTCGGACAGCGTTGCCACCAGGGGCTGAGGGTGTTCGCCGTCGCCCTGTCCCCAGGCCGCGCTGCCGGACAGCCCCAGCAGTTCGGTGCCGCCACGCACCACCAGCCCCTGCGCCTGGAGGGCTGCCTGCAGGTGCGCGCGCATCTCGCCGTCGAAGCCGCGCAGGATGCCGTCGCCCCGTCCGATCAGCGTCACCTCGCTGCCGAGCTGGTGCAGCAGGCAGCCCAGCTCGAGTCCGATGTAGCCCGTGCCCTGCACCAGCACCCGCCGGGGCTGCCGGGGCCAGTCGAAGAAGTCGTCCGACGAGGCGGCCAGGGCGTCGCCGCCTTGCGCCAGGGGCGGCAGGAAGGGATGGCCGCCGGTGGCCACCAGCACCTGCCGCGCCGAGATTTCCTCGCCCCCGGGCAGCAGCCGGACCCGCCGCTCGGCGCTCACCGTGGCGCGCGCCGCGACGACGGTGACGCCGGCCGCTTCCAGGTTGCGGGTGTAGACGCCTTCGAGCCGGGCCACCTCGGCGGCGACCCGCGCCTGGAAGGCCGGCCAGTCGAAGCGCTGCCCGGCCGGCAGCGTCCAGCCGAAGCCTGCTGCATCGGCGATCTCGCGCGGCACCCGGGAGGCCAGCACCCACAGCTTCTTGGGCACGCAGCCGCGGATCACGCAGGTGCCGCCCATCCGGTCGGCCTCGGCCAGCAGCACCCTCGCGCCGTGCTGGGAGGCCACACGCGCGGCGCGGACGCCGCCCGAGCCGCCGCCGATGACGCAGAGATCGAAGGTGCGCATGTTCTGCCCGTGTCGGGCGCTCCGAAAGATCGAGTGGGTGCCACGCGGGGCCGGCGTGCGGCCGATGCGCGGGCGGTGTGCCGTGTTCAGGGGTGAGGCTGGCGCTGTCGATCATGCACCGACCGCATCAGCAGCGTCGAAACGCTTCGTTTTCCGCCTGCACGGTCCTTCCTAGCATGGCCCGTCCTTCGAATTCGACCTTGCCGGAGCCCCCATGCCGGAGCGCCCTTTCCGCCCCGACTTCCCCACCCGCCCCGCGCTCGCCGCCCCCGGGCGCCGCCGCTGGCTGGCATCCACCGGTGCCGCGCTTGCCCTCGGTGGCCTGCTTCGACCCGCTGCCGCCCAGCGTTCCCTCTCGCTCCTCAACGTGAGCTACGACCCCACCCGTGAGCTGTATGCCGAAGTGAACAAGGCCTTCGCGCTGGAGTGGAAGGAACGCAGCGGCGACCACCTGACCATCCGCCAAAGCCACGGCGGTTCGGGCAAGCAGGCGCGCAGCGTCATCGACGGTCTCGACGCCGATGTCGTCACGCTCGCGCTGGCCTACGACATCGATGAACTGCACCAACGAGGCGGGCTGGTGCCGGCCGATTGGCAAAAGCGCCTGCCCCACAACAGCAGCCCTTACACCAGCACCATCGTCTTCCTGGTCCGCAAGGGCAACCCCAAAGGCATCCGCGACTGGGGCGACCTGATCCGCCCGGGTGTCTCGGTGGTCACCCCCAACCCCAAGACCAGTGGCGGCGCGCGCTGGAACTACCTGGCGGCCTGGGGTTGGGCCCTGCGCCAGCCAGGAGGCGATGCGGCGCGCGCGGAGCGTTTCGTGGCCGACCTCTATCGCAACGTGCCGGTGCTCGACGGCGGCGCCCGGGGCTCGCTGACCACCTTCACCGAGCGTGGCGTGGGCGACGTGCTGCTCAGTTGGGAGAACGAGGCGCACCTGGCCGTCAAGGAACTCGGCCCCGATCGCTTCGATCTCGTGCTTCCGAGCGTTTCCATCCTGGCCGAGCCGCCGGTGACGGTGGTCGATCGCAACGTCGACCGCAAGGGAACCCGGGCAGTGGCCACCGCCTACCTGGAATTTCTCTACACGGCTGCAGGCCAGGACATCGCGGCGCGCCACCACTACCGGCCCCGCAATGCCCAGGTGGCCGCGCGCCATGCCGCCGCCCTGGGTCGGTCCATTCCCTTGTTCACCATCGACGAGGTGTTCGGCGGCTGGACGCGTGCACAGGCCGCTCACTTCAGCGACCGGGGCAGCTTCGATCGCATCTTCACCCGCGGATGACGGACCGGTGGGCGGCGCGGGCCTTAGATGAAATGCGCATCAGCTAGCAGCGATTGGTTCGTTGGTGGACGGGCCGCCGCCGCCTAGAGTGCCTCCATCCTGTTCGCCTTCCGGAGCTTCCCGTGTCCCAGCGTTCCATCGTCTCGTCCCGTCGCCGTGCCCTGCTCGTCCGTTCGCTCGCGGTGTCCGGCGGTCTCGCGGGCGGCGTCCTGCTGGGTTCGCCGGCACGCGCCCAGGCCGGGCCGACCAGCCTGCTCAACGTGAGCTACGACGTGAGCCGGGAGTTCTACAAGGACTTCAACGCCCTCTTCGCGGCGCACTGGAAGAAGACGACCGGCCAGGACCTCACGCTCAACCAGAGCCACGGCGGCTCCAGCCGCCAGGCCCGCAGCGTCGCCGATGGGCTCGAGGCCGACGTGATCACGATGAACCAGCACAACGACATCGATGTGCTGCACGCCCGCGGCAACCTGGTGCCGGCCGACTGGGCGCGTCGCCTGCCGAACAACAGCAGCCCGACGACCAGCGTGAGCGTGATCCTGGTGCGCAAGGGCAACCCCAAGGCCATCCGCGACTGGAGCGACCTCGGACGAACCGGTGTCTCGGTGATCGTCCCCAACCCCAAGACCAGCGGCAACGGCCGCTACACCTACCTCGCCGCCTGGGGTGCCGCGCTGGCGCAGGGCCTGACCCCGCAGGCCGCCCAGGCCCTGGTGACCCGCATCTTCGCCAACGTGCCGGTGCTCGACGGCGGCGGGCGCGGCGCCACCACCACCTTCGCGCAACGCAACCTGGGCGATGCACTGGTGACCTTCGAATGCGAGGTGCCGCTGATCCAGCGCGAGTTCGGCAACCTCTTCGAGGTGATCTATCCCAGCCGCACCATCCTGGCCGAGAACCCGGTGAGCGTGGTCGATCGGGTGGTGGACAAGCGCGGCAGCCGCAAGCTCGCCGAGGCCTACCTGCAGTTCCTCTACACCGACGCCGCGCAGGAACTGGCCGCCAAGCATGCGCTGAGGCCGCGCAACGCCCGGGTGCTGGCAGCCAACGCGCGGCAGTTCCCCAAGGTGGTGACCTTCACCGTGGACGACGTCTTCGGTGGCTGGACCAAGGCGCAGAAGGACCACTTCAACGACGGCGCCACCTACGACCAGGTCATCCTGGCGGCGAAGGGGCGCTGAGCGCGGCCTGCACCACCGCCCGGGTGAGCGTGGGCGCGAAGGTCTCGATGAAGTCGTAGACGAAGCCGCGCAGGAAGCGCCCCCGCTTGAGGGCGACCCGGGTGGTGTTCAAGGCGAAGAGGTGGCGCGCGTCCAGGGCCACCAGGCCGGTGTCGCGGGCCTCGTCGTAGGCCACCGAGGCGATCACGCCCACCCCGAGGCCGAGTTCGACGTAGGTCTTGATGACGTCCGCGTCCATTGCCTGCAGCACGAAACGGGCGCTCAGGCCCGCATGGGCGAAAGCCTCGTCGATGTGGCCGCGTCCGGTATAGCCCGGCTCGTAGGTCACCAGGGGAAAGGACGCCAGACGGTCCAGCGTGAGTGGCTCGCCCTCGGCCTGTCGCTGCGCTAGCGGATGCCCGTGCGGCACGACCACCGTATGCGTCCACTGGTAGCACGGCAGCGCCACCAGTTCGGCGCTGTTCTCCAGCGCCTCGGTGGCGATGCCCAGGTCCACCTCGCCCGCCAGCACCTGCTGGGCGATCTGCCGCGGCGAACCCTGCTGCAGGTGCAGGCTCACGCCCGGGTGGGCCGAACAGAAGTCGCGCACCGAGCCCGGCAACGCATAGCGGGCCTGCGTGTGCGTGGCCGCGATGCTCAGCAGTCCGGCATCGGCCTGAGCGAAGTCGCCGGTCGCCCGCTTGAGGTTGTCTGCTTCCTGCAGCAGGCGTTCGACGATGGGCAGCACCACCCGGCCCGGTTCGGTCAGTCCGAGGAAACGGCGACCGGCCCGAACGAAGAGCTCCACGCCGAGCTCGTCCTCCAGGTCGCGCAGTTGCCGGCTGACCCCGGGCTGCGAGGTGTGCAGGGCATCGGCTGCGGCGGTCAGGTTGCAGCCGTGGCGGACGGCCTCGCGGAAGGAACGCAGTTGCTGGAAGTTCATCGACGCACAGGAGGGGCCGGCCAGGACGGAAGCGGGCCGAAGGACTTCGGCAGTGTCCGGGGCGCAGGGGCAGGATCCAAGGACCGAGTGGTTGTCTGCTTATGCCCCCGCGCCGCAAGCCGCCGCCGGGCTGTGGGCTGCCCTGCGGATGCACAAGCCTCCTGGCCCTCTGCCCGCGCAGCGGCCCCGGGGCTGCTAGTCTTCAGGCCAAGCCCGCCGATGGAGTTCGAAATGGCCATTCCGCACCGCCCTGCCCCCGCCCTTTCCCCTGCCCGCCGCTCAACCGCCTGTTCGGCGGTCGGTCGCCGCACCTGGATGGCCGGCGCGGTGGCGCTGGCACTCGGAGCCGTGGCCGGCCTTCGCACCGGGCAGGCGCAGGCCCAAGGGCCCCGGGTGCCCATCGCGGTGTGGAAGAGCCCCACCTGTGGCTGCTGCAAGGATTGGGTGACGCACCTGGAGGCGTCCGGCTTCCAGGTGACCGTGCACGACACGGGCAACAACGCGGCGCGGGCCCGGCTGGGCATTCCGGCACGCCTGGGTTCCTGCCACACCGCGGAGGTCGCGGGCTACGCCATCGAGGGCCACGTGCCCGCCGCAGACATCCGCCGCCTGCTGGCCGACCGCCCCAAGGCGGTGGGCTTGACCGTTCCAGGCATGCCCGTGGGTTCTCCCGGCATGGACGGCCCGGCCTACGGGGGCCGACGCGACCCCTACGAGGTGCTGCTGGTGGCCAAGGACGGCAGCACCCAGGTCTACGCGCGATACGGCTGAGGGCGCCGGGCTGGCGGGCCAGGTCGATGGTTTGACGTTCAGCCTCCGTTCTTTTTTTTCGTTCGGATCCTCATCCAGGACCCCTCGGCGCCGGAACAGTGCGCCGCGGCGCATCGCTTCGTCGCCGAGGCCACCGCTCGTGACCTTCGACGCCGCAGCCGCACGTCTGCCGCGCGGTGAACTTCTGCAATAGCCCGAACCGCCCAAAGAAAACGGGCCAACCCCTTGTGGGAGTTGGCCCGTTCGATTCAGTGGTCGGGACGGCGGGATTCGAACTCGCGACCCCTTGCACCCCATGCAAGTGCGCTACCAGGCTGCGCTACGCCCCGACTGAATCCAAGATTCTAGCGTGTTTTCGGCCCTGCTCCGGGCCGCCGTGAGTCTTCAGGCATCCAGAAGTCGGCGGATGAAGAGAAGCTCTGCCCGCAACTCGGCCTGCCAGCGGGTTGCAGCGCCGACCGGATCGAAGCTCTCACCGGTCGACGGCCCGGCGGGAGTCGATGCGCTGGCCAGGCGAGGCAAGGCCGCGGCGCCCCAGACGGCTTCGCGCTCGACCTCCTGCGGACTGAGGTCGGTGACGCGTCGGCCCCACTGGGTCCGTGCCGGTCGGCTGGTCGCGGCGCGGAGACCGTCCGAGGCGGAGTCGCCGGCGAGTGCGCTGCCGGGCTCGGGGTGCGCGGCTGATGAGGATGAAGACAGCGAGGGCCCGGGCATGCCGGGTCGGGGAGAGACACCCGCCGAGGCATCGTTGCAAGGGCCTGCCGCCGGCACCGGATGGCCGGTGCGCAGCGCCGCATCCGCGCCGGCATCTTCGAACACCCCTTCTGCCGCCCGCAGCGCAGCGGCGCCCTGCTCAGGTGACGACGGCGCGTCGGGCAACACGAAATCGCCCGGGCCCGCGGGGGCGTCGGCCAGGCGGTTGCGCGCCCCGCTGATGGTGAAGCCCTGGTCGTAGAGCAGCTCGCGGATGCGCCGGATCAGCAGCACCTCGTGGTGCTGGTAGTAGCGCCGGTTGCCGCGGCGCTTCATCGGCTTGAGCTGCGCGAACTCCTGCTCCCAGTAGCGCAGCACGTAGGGCTTCACGCCGCACAGGTCGCTGACCTCGCCGATCGTGAAGTAGCGCTTCGCAGGAATCGCTGGAAGCGATTTCTCCATATGGATCAACGCAGTCTGGGAGTTTCCTCAGACTTTACTCGAAGTCTTCCGGCGGCGGCGTGTCGCCCTGCACGAGGGCCTTGAGCTTGTGGCTGGCGTGGAAGGTCACGACGTTGCGGGCCTTGATGGGAATGCTCTCGCCGGTGCGCGGGTTGCGCCCGGGGCGCGGTGCCTTGCGGCGGATGTTGAAGTTGCCGAAGCCCGACAGCTTCACGTCCTGCCCGGCAACCAGGGTGCCGTGGACGATCTCGAAGAAGGCTTCGACCATGTCCTTGGACTCGCGCTTGTTCAGGCCCAGGCGGTCGAAGAGGCGGTCGGACAGTTCGGCCTTGGTCAGCGTGGGCGTGTCCAGTGTGGCCAGCGCCGGTGCGGCGGGCCGCGTGGGCTCGTCGGGTTCCGGCAGCGTAGGGGTCGTCGGCGCGGGGGTCATCGCAGCTTTCGGTGGGGTGCTCGGGCCTGGGGGTTGCGGGACGGCACGGGCTCAGCCGCGCAGGCGGGCGCCCAGGCGCTCGCCGAGCGCCTGCACGATGCGGGCCACGTCGGCGTCGATGCGCTCGTCGGTCAGGGTCTGGGCGTCGTCCCGCAGTTCGAGCCGAACGGCCAGGCTGCGCTCGCCGGCGGCGATTTCCGCAGTCGGCTGGGCGGGGCGGAACACATCGAAAAGCGATGCCGAGCGCAGGTGGGCGGCGCCCGCTGCGTGCACCGCCTGCATCAGCGTGTCGTGCCCGACGCCATCGGCCACCACCAGGGCCAGGTCGCGCCAGGCGCTGTGCTGGCGAGACAGCGGCTGAGGCTGCGGCAAGGCTCGCTGCACGACGCGCGCGAGGTCGAGTTCGAAGAGGATGGGCGCGCCGGGCAGGTCGTAGGCCTGGCGCCAGCGGGGGTGCAGCTCGCCGATGACGCCGGCCACCTCGCCTTCCACCTCCACCAGGGCGCTGCGCCCGGGGTGGAGCGCCGGGTGGGACGCAGGCCGGAAGCGCAGCGACTGCGGGGCGAAGAGCTGCTCGACGTCGCCCTTGACGTCGAAGAAGTCCACCGCACGCTCCTTCAGGCCCCATTGCGGATCGTCCGCCGGGCCGAAGGCCAGCCCTGCCAGCCGCAGTGGCTGCTCCAGGCCACCCACCGAAACCGGCCCGTCGACGGCGTCGTCGCGGCGCCAGAACACGCGCCCGATCTCGAAGAGCCGGGCGCGCGAGGTCTTGCGGGCCAGGTTGCCGCGCAGCGCGCCGAGCAGGCTTCCCAGCAGGCTGGTGCGCATGACCGACAGCTGCGAGGCGATGGGGTTGAGCACGCGGATGGGGTTGGCACAGCCGTGCAGCTCGCGCTCCCAGCGCTCGTCGACGAAGCTGTAGTTCACCGTTTCGAAGTAGCCCAGGGTGGCCAGCAGGTGGCGCAGCGCGTGCACCGGGCGCTGCGCCTCGGGCTGCGGCCGCGCGCCGATGGGGCCGAGGGGCGCGCTGCGTGGCAGCTGTTCATAGCCGATGAGCCGGGCCACCTCCTCGATCAGGTCCTCCTCGATCTGGATGTCGAAGCGCCAGCTCGGAGGCGTGACGGTGAACACGCCGTCGCGCTCGGTGCAGGCGAAGCCCAACCGGTCGAGCACGCCCGCGCAATCGGCCACTTGCAGCGGCATGCCGATGACCTTGGCCGCCCGCGCGACCCGCAGCGTCACCGGCGAGCGCACCGGAAGGCGGGGCTGCTGGTCATCCACCGGGCCGCAGCGGGTCTGCTCGCCGCCGCAGATGTCCAGGATCAGCCGGGTGATGTGCTCCAGGTGCTCCACCGTGCCCTGTGCGTCCACGCCACGCTCGAAGCGGTGGCCGGCATCGGTGGAGAAGGCATAGCGGCGCGAGCGGCCGGCCACCGCCTCGGGCCACCAGAAGGCGGCCTCGACGTAGATGTCGCGGGTGTCGTCGCCCACGGCGGTGGCGTCGCCGCCCATGATGCCGGCCAGGCTCTCGACGGCCTGCGCATCGGCGATCACGCCCACCTGTCCGTCCAGTTCCACCGTGTTGCCGTTCAGCAGCTTGAGCGTCTCGCCGGCACGCGCCCAGCGCACGGTGAGCCCGCCGTGGATGCGCTGCAGGTCGAATATGTGGGTGGGCCGACCGAGCTCGAACATCACGTAGTTGGAGATGTCCACCAGCGCGCTGACCGAGCGCTGTCCGCAGCGCGCCAGGCGCTGGACCATCCAGTCCGGTGTCCGCGCCTTGGGGTTCACACCCCGGATCACCCGGCCCGAGAAACGGCCGCACAGGTCGGTGGCTTCGATCTGCACCGGCAGCACCTCGTCCAGCGTGGGCGGCACCGGCACAAAGGCCGGCCGGTGCAGCGGCGCCCCGGTGAGCGCGGACAGCTCACGGGCCACGCCGTGCACGCTCAGCACATGGCCCAGGTTGGGCGTGAGCTTGAGCGTGAAGAGGGTGTCATCCAGCGCCAGGTGCTGGCGCAGGTCCTGCCCGACGGGCGCATCGTCGGCCAGCAGGTGCAGGCCGGCCGCGTCGTCGGCGATGTGCAGCTCGCTGGCCGAACACAGCATGCCCTGGCTTTCCACGCCGCGCAGCTGCCCCAGGCGGATGGCGAAGGGCTCGGCCCCGGCCTCGGGCGGCGGCAGCACCGCGCCCACCTGGGCGCAGGGCACGCGGATGCCCGGGCGCACGTTAGGCGCACCGCAGACGATCTGCAGCGGCTGCGCGCCGCCGACGTCGACGGTGCACACCTTGAGCCGGTCCGCGTTCGGGTGCTGCGAGACCGCGAGCACCGCGCCCACGACCACGCCGCTGAACGGCGGGGCCGCCGGTTGCAGGGCCTCGACCTCGAAGCCGGCCATGGTCAGGCGCTCGGCCAGTTCGGCCGTGCCGATCGGCGGGTTGCAAAAGCTGCGCAGCCAGGATTCGGGGAATTGCATGGCGGGGTCTGAGGGAAGGATCCAGGAGATGGGGGTGGCCGCCTCGGGATGCGGCCGCGACGCCTGCGCGCCTCAGCGGAAGGCGCCCAGGAAGCGCAGGTCGCCTTCGAAGAACTGGCGCAGGTCGCCCACGCCGTAGCGCAGCATCGCCAGACGGTCGATGCCCGAGCCGAAGGCGAAGCCGATGTGGCGTTCCGGGTCCAGGCCCATGTTGCGGATCACCTGCGGGTGCACCTGCCCGGAGCCGGACACCTCCAGCCAGCGGCCCGCCAGCGGTCCCTGCTCGAAACGGATGTCGATCTCCGCGCTCGGTTCGGTGAAGGGGAAGTAGCTGGGCCGGAAACGAAGCTCCAGGGCGTCGGTCTCGAAGAAGGCGCGGATGAAGTCGAGGTAGACGACCTTCAGGTCCTTGAAGCTGACGTTCTCGCCCACCCACAGGCCCTCGACCTGGTGGAACATCGGCGAGTGAGTGGCGTCGCTGTCCACGCGGTAGGTGCGGCCCGGGGCGATGACGCGGATGTCGGGCATGCCCTCGCCCCGGTCGAGTGCGGCACGGTGGCGAGCCACATGCGCCCGCGCATAGCGGATCTGCATCGGCGAGGTGTGCGGCCGCAGGTTGAGCCAGCGGCCCTCGGCGTCCTTCAGGTCGACGTAGAAGGTGTCCTGCATCGAGCGCGCCGGATGGTTCTCCGGGTTGTTCAGCGCGGTGAAGCTGAACCAGTCGGTCTCGATCTCGGGGCCGTCGGCAACGTCGAAGCCCATCGAGCCGAAGATGGCCTCGATGCGCTCCATCGTGCGGCTGATCGGGTGCACGGCGCCGGTGCGGCGGGCACGGCCGGGCAAGGTGATGTCCAGCGCCTCGGCGGCGAGCTGTCGCTCGAGCTCGGCGTCGGCCAGGGCCTGGCGGCGTGCCTGCAGCGCCGCCTCGACCTGCTGCTTGACGGCATTGATGGCCGCGCCCTGGGCCTTCTTCTGCTCGGGCGAAAGCGCGCCCAGAGCCTTCATCTGCTCGGTGAGCGCACCGGTCTTGCCCAGGTAGCGCGCCTTGGCGTCTTCGAGCGCGGCCGGCGTGGCGGCGGCCGAGAAATCGGCGGCGGCGCGCGCGGCGAGGCCTTCGAGCGCACCGGAGGGCGCCGCTATCGCGGGTGGCGTGTCGGCTGGGGTCGGGGCGGCGTTGTCGCGCGCTGCGGTCATCGGGTCCACCATCAAAAAAGGCCGCCTGCAGCAACAGGACGGCCTCGTCTCACCAAGGCCCGCGGGTCGCGGGCCGGGGGGATGCAGAGCCCGTGCGGCCACCCGGGCCGCACGGCTGCGGTCGGGCTTCAGGCGTTCTGGGCCTTGACCTTCTCGACGATGCTGGCAAAGCCAGCCGGGTCACGCACGGCCATGTCGGCCAGCACCTTGCGGTCGATGCCGATGGCAGCCTTCTTCAGCCCGTTCATGAACTTGCTGTAGGTGAGGCCGGCCATGCGGGCGGCCGCGTTGATGCGGGCGATCCACAGGCGACGGAACACGCGCTTGCGGGCGCGGCGGTCGCGATAGGCGTATTGCCCGGCGCGCATGACCGCCTGCTTGGCGATGCGATAGACGTTCTTGCGGCGGCCCCGGAAGCCCTTGGCAAGGGCGAGGACCTTCTTGTGGCGGGCGCGGGCGGTGACGCCACGTTTGACGCGAGGCATGGTGGTGTTTCCTTACGAAGCGATCAGGGATGAGGCGGACGCGGCTCAGAGGCCCGCGTACGGCAGCATCTGGGCCATGTGGCCCATGTTGGTCTCGTGCACGTTGACGGCGCCGCGCAGGTGGCGCTTGTTCTTCGTGGACTTCTTCGTGAGGATGTGGCGCTTGAACGCCTGACCGCGCTTGACGGTGCCACCCGGACGCACGCGGAACCGCTTGGCCGCGCTCTTCTTGGTCTTCATCTTGGGCATTGCTGCTCCTTCTTGATTGCTGCTGCAGGCGCCGGCATTCATTGCCGTCTTGATGGCCTGCAACCGCTTGTGAGGTCCGGCGGGTGGACCGACCCGCCGAACCGAAACACCTTGTCCGATCAGGATTTGCGCTTGGGCGCAAGCACCATGATCATCTGACGCCCTTCGAGCTTGGGCATGTTCTCCACGACCGAGACATCGGCCAGTTCATCGCGGATGCGCTCGAGCAGGCGCATGCCGATGTCTTGGTGGGTGATCTCGCGGCCCCGGAACCGCAGCGTGACCTTGCCCTTGTCGCCGTCCTCGGCGATGAAGCGGCGCAGGTTGCGCATCTTGATGTGGTAGTCCCCCTCGTCGGTGCCGGGGCGGAACTTCACTTCCTTGATCTCGATGACCTTTTGCTTGCTCTTGGCTTCGGCCGCCTTCTTCTGCTCCAGGTACTTGAACTTGCCGTAGTCCATCAGCCGGCAGACCGGGGGTTCGGCCTGGGCGGCGATCTCGATGAGATCGACGTCAAGGTCGCCTGCCATGCGGAGGGCTTCGGTGATGCTCACGACGCCGAGGGGTTCGTTCTCGACACCGTTCAGCCGCACCTCCGGGGCCATGATCTCCCGGTTCAGTCGGTGCTTGCGTTCGTCGTTCCGGGTGCGACGGTCAAAGAAAGTAGCGATGGCGGATGCCTTCCATTCGGGCCTGGGCCCCTGTGACGTGGGATGGCGCGTGCCCGCGGGGACGGACCCCGCCGAGCGGGGTCAGACCTTCGCGGCGATGTCTCCGGCGATTCTCTGGAGGAAGGAATCGAGGGGCATCGCACCGAGATCCTGGTTGCCTCGGGCGCGCACCGCAACCGTGCCCTGGCTTCGTTCCTGGTCGCCCACGACCAGGATGAAAGGCACCTTTTGCAATGAATGCTCGCGGATCTTATACGTGATCTTCTCGTTGCGCAAATCAGACGCTGCCCTAACTCCTTGTTTTTGCAGCGCTTTCACAACTTCCTGCGCGTAGTCGTTGTGGGCCTGGGTGATGGTGAGCACCGAGACCTGCTGCGGCGCGAGCCACACCGGCAGCGCGCCGGCGTGCTGCTCGAGCAGGATGCCGATGAAGCGCTCGAGGCTGCCCACGATGGCGCGGTGCAGCATCACCGGCGTGTGGCGCGCGCCGTCCTCGGCCACGTACTCGGCGCCCAGGCGCTCGGCCATGAAGAAATCGACCTGCATCGTGCCGCACTGCCACTCGCGGCCGATGGCGTCCTTCAGCGTGTATTCGATCTTCGGCCCGTAGAAGGCGCCATCGCCCGGGGCGATCACGTAGGCGCAGCCGGAAGCCTCCAGCGAGGCCTTCAGGGCCGCCTCGGCCCGGTCCCAGCTTTCGTCCGATCCGATGCGCGCGGCCGGCCGGGTGGCCACCTTGTAGAGGATGTCGGTGAAGCCGAAGTCGCGGTAGACCTGCTGCAGCAGCGCGGTGTAGGCGGTGCACTCGGAGAGGATCTGCTCTTCGGTGCAGAAGATGTGGCCGTCGTCCTGCACGAAGCCGCGCACCCGCATGATCCCGTGCAGGCCGCCGGAGGGCTCGTTGCGGTGGCACTGGCCGAACTCGCCGTAGCGCAGCGGCAGGTCGCGGTAGCTCTTGATGCCCTGCTTGTAGATGAGGATGTGACCGGGGCAGTTCATCGGCTTGAGCGCGTAGTCGCGCTTTTCCGACTCGGTCGTGAACATGTTGTCCTTGTACTTCTGCCAGTGGCCGGTCTTCTCCCACAGGCCCTGGTCGAGGATCTGCGGGCCCTTGACCTCCTGGTAGCCGTTGTCGCGGTAGACGCGGCGCATGTACTGCTCCACCTCCTGCC
>JAIYCR010000006.1 GCA_027487905.1 Rubrivivax sp.
AGCGCGGGCTCGTCGATGCAGATGGGCCTGGCCTTCGCCGGCCTGGTGGTGGTGGGCGCGATGGCCATGGCCATGTACGAGCTCTTCTCCTTCGTCGAGAAGCGCACCACCGCCTGGGCGCACCGCGGCTCGCAGAGCCACTGAGCGCGGCAGCGGGGGGCCCGCCGGCGCTTCGAGACATCCGTCACGGATGGCGGGTCGGCGCGGACTACAGTCGGGTGGTTTCCCCACCCTCACCAGGAGTTGCACCATGGGTCTGATGTCGTTTCTCAAGGATGCGGGCGAAAAGCTCTTCGGCGGCAGCGAGGCCCGTGCGGCCACATCCACCGCCAGCCCCGAAGCCGCCGCGGCGCTGAGCCAGAAGGCGGGCGATGCCATCGCCGCCTATGTCGGGGCCCAGGGCCTCAAGGTGGATGGGCTGAACGTGGGCTTCGACGCCCCGTCGTCCACCGTCACCGTGTCCGGCACGGTGGCTGACCAGGCCACCAAGGAGAAGGTGCTGCTGTGCTGCGGCAACGTGGCCGGCGTGGCCGCGGTGAACGACATGCTCACCGTGGACGCGCCCGAGCCGGAGTCGAAGTGGCACACCGTGGTGTCCGGCGACAACCTCTCCAAGATCGCCAAGGCCTTCTACGGCGACCCGAACAAGTACCCGGTGATCTTCGAGGCCAACAAGCCCATGCTCAAGCACCCGGACAAGATCTACCCAGGCCAGATGCTGCGCATCCCGCCGCTCTGAAGGCGATGGACGGGCCGACCCCGCAGCAGGTGCTGCGACTGCTGCGCCGCGCCAACGACCTCGCCCGCGAGGCGGTGGCGGCAGGCCACCACCCCTTCGGCGCCTTGCTGGTGGCCGCCGACCACGAAACCGTGCTGATGACGCAGGGCAACGTGAACCGGGTGGAACACGCCGAGGCGGTGCTCGCCCGCGCGGCCTTCTCCCGCTTCAGCCCCGAGGTGCTGTGGAGCTGCACCCTGGTCACCACGGTGGAGCCCTGCGCGATGTGCGCGGGCACCCAGTACTGGGCGCACATCGGCCGGCTGGTCTACGGCATGAGCGAGTCGCGCCTGCTCGAACTCACCGGGGCCGACCCGGAAAACCCCACGCTCGACCTGCCTTGCCGTCATGTCTTCGCCCGCGGGCAGAAGGCGGTGCAGGTGATCGGGCCGGTGCCCGAGGTGGAGGCCGAGATCGCCGAACTCCACCTGGGCTTCTGGAAGCGCAGCTGACATGGGCTGGGCCGGGCACCTGCAGCTTCGCTACGAACACACCGCCGGCCGCACCGTCGCCCGCGACCGCCACGACGGGCCGCTGCGGGTGCTGCAGTCGCTCTACCCCGAAGGCGACGCCATCTGCCACCAGGTGCTGGTGCACCCGCCCGGCGGCCTGGTCGGGGGCGACACGCTGACGCTGGACGTCCAGGTGCAGACCGGCGCCCACGCGCTGGTGACCACGCCGGGCGCCACCCGCTTCTACCGCTCGCTGGGCGAGGTGGCTGCGCAGCAGGTGACGCTGCGCCTGGACGAAGGCGCCCGGATGGAATGGCTTCCGCTGGAGACCATCGCCTACCCCGCCTGCCAGGGCCGAAACGCGCTGGACATCGACATGGCCCGCGGCAGCCGGCTCATCGGCTGGGACGTGCTCGCCCTGGGGCTGCCCGCCAGCGACCAGCCCTTTGACCGCGGACGCTTTGAACAGTGCCTGTCGCTTCGGGGGGTGTGGCTGGAACGGGGCGTCATCGACGCGGTGGACCGGCGGCTGCTCGACTCCCCGGTGGGCTGGGACGGCCACCGCGTGCTGGCCACGCTGTTCGCACTGGCCGGCGAGCGGCAGTCCGAAGCCGGCATCGATGCGCTGCTCGAAGCCGCCCGTGCGGTGTCGGCTTCGTCCGGCCTGTCCGCCTCGGCCGGCGCGACCGCACTGGCCGGCGGGCGTGGCGTGGTGCTGCGGGTGCTGGCGCCGCGGGTGGAACCGGCGCTGCAGCTGCTGCAGTCGGCGTGGGGCGCCTGGCGCCCGCCTTGGCTTGGCTGCCCGAGCACCGCGCCGCGCATCTGGCGGATGTGAACGGCCGGGCGCCGCGCGGTCAGCGCGCCGTCCGGCCAACGCGCTTCACGCGAAGACGCCCTCGCGCATCCACTTGGTGGCCACCCATTTCTCGCCTTCGATCACCGGCGCGCCGCCGTGCAGGCTGCGCGTCATCGGGTGCGGTCGGTCGTAGCTGAAGAACACCGCATGACCCTTCATCGGGGCCACCTCAAGGTGGACGTCGGGGAAGGTGGTGCCGCCGCCAGCGGTGGGGGTGTTCAGGTACATCACCACCGTGCCCACCCGCTGGCCGCCGCGCTTGAGGATGCCGGGCGTGCCGGAATGCGAGGGCTCGAAGTAGTCGTAGTGGGGCTTGTATTCGGCACCGGGCGTGTAGTGCAGCACCTGCAGACCTTCGCCGTTCTCCACCGGCCAGCGGGTGAGCGCGGCCAGGCGCGCCTCGATGCGCTCGCACAGCGGGTTCTCGCCGCGCTCGAAGAACATGCCGCGGCTGGTGCGGGCGGTGTTGACCTCGCTGCCGCCGGTCTCGTTGACCACCGTCTCCGAGCGTGCCAGCCGAGGCCGGGCGAGCTCCACGAGTTCGTCGCACTCGGCATCCGACAGCAGGCCGCCGAAGACCACCACCCGGGGCGCCAGCATGGACATCACCACCTGGACCTCGCGGTCGCCGGCCCAGATGCGGTTGGTGCCGCCGGTGAGCATGGGCTCGGGCACCGACACCGGCTGGGGCAGGCCGTTGGCCCGCGCATGGTCGGCCAGGAAACCCTTGAGGGTGTCTTCCAGGGCCTCGGCGGCGACGTCCTCCGTCCAGCCGCTGGCGATCATCGCCTTGAGCACGTCCTCCGGACTCTGCCCGGCAGTGGCCTGCGCGACGATCCACTGCCGCAGTTCGGCGGTCACCTGCTGGCGTGCGATGACCTGGGCGCCCCGCGCGAGGCGGCTGCTGCGCTTCATGCTGTTCCTCCCGATCTCGCCGGCAGCCCGGCCGGCCTCTCGCTGCAAAGGGGTGCCATCGCCCACAAGCCCAGCACCGGCCCGATGGCCAGCGCCGGCAACACCGCCGCCAGTCCCCAGGCGGCGGCAGCCGCGCTGAAGCCGAGGATGGTCAGCACCGACAGGCTGAAGCCAATGCAATTGGCAAAAGTCAGAACGCTGCCCACCCACTCGCGCGGCGCGTTCTGCGCCGTCAACGCGCTGAACTGCGGCGAATCGCCCGATACGCAGAAGCCCCACAGGACGATCCACGCGGCCCAGGCCGCTGCCGGCGCGTCGATCATCCACGGCGAGGCCAATGCGCACAACGCCCCCGTGCCCAGCAGCGCGCTGGCCACCCGGGCCCCGCCGGCGCGGCGCGCCAGCAGGCCGCCCAGCACGCAGGCCAGCGCGCCCACGCCGACGATGGCGAACACCCAGGCCGACTGGCCGGCCGCGGTCAGGTCGGGCCAGCGGTGGGCCACGATGAGCGGCACCAGCACGAAGAAGGCGTAGAGCTCCCACATGTGACCGAAATAGCCGAAGGCCGACGCCCGCACCGGCGGGTGGCGCCACAGCACCGCCAGCGCCCGGGGGTCGATGCGGGGTGCACGGCGCAGGTGCGGCCCGTCGGGCACCGCCACGGCCATCAGCAAGGAGCCCGCAGCGGCCACCAGCGCCACCGCCACCATCACGTCTTCCCAGCGCCATTGCGCGCCCAGCGCCCGCAGCCCGAAGGGCGCGGCCGTGCCCAGCACCAGGGCGCCCACCAGCACCCCAAGCGCCCAGCCCAGGCCGCCGGCATACCAGCCGGCCGCGATCTTCATGCCCACCGGGTAGATGCCGGCGAGGATGAAGCCCGTCGCCAGACGCAGCAGCACCAGCGTGCCGAGGTTGGTGGGCACCCACAGCGTGGCCAGGGCTAGCGCCGAGCCCAGCAGGCCGCAGGCGGTGAAGACCCAGCGCGGGGAGAAGCGGTCGGCCACCGCCAGCAAGGCGAAGACGAGCGTGCCCAGGATGAAGCCCACCTGCACCGCCGAGGTCAGCCAGCCAGCCGAGCCGGGCGGCAGCCCGGCGCGCCGCTCGAGGTCGGGCACCACGGCATTGAGCGCGAACCACAGCGAGGTGCCCGCGAACTGGGACACCGCGATGGCCGGCAGGATGTGCGCCGGCCGCGGCACCGCGGGGGCCGCCGACGGTTCGGTGAGGGGCACGCGCATCGACGGAACAGACAGGAGGGAGCCGACAGGACGGCGATTCTGCGCCGAGCGTGCCGGCCGGGGAATCAGGTCTGGCGGCGGCGGAACACCAGCCGATCGGGCTCGGACGCGACGGCGTCGAAGGCATAGCCTTCGGCGTCGAAGCCCTCCAGGCCCCGGGGCGTCTTCAGCCGGTGGGTGATGACGTGCCGGGCCATCAGCCCGCGCGCACGCTTGGCGAAGAAGCTGATCACCTTGTAGGCGCCGCCCTTCCAGTCCTCGAACACGCACTCCACCACCCGCGCCTTCAGCGCCTTGCGGGCCACGGCCTTGAAGTACTCCTGCGACGCGAGGTTGACGATGACCGGGTGCGCGGCCGACGCCAGCCGCTGGTTCAGGTGCTCGGCCAGGGTGTCGCCCCAGAAGGCGTAGAGGTCGCGGCCCTTGGGGTTGGCCAGGCGGGTGCCCATTTCCAGCCGGTAGGGCTGCAGGCGCTGCAGGGGCCGCAGCACGCCGTACAGGCCGCTCAGGATGGCCAGGTGCTCGTCGGCCCAGGCGAGGTCGTCTGCGCTGAGCGTGCGGGCATCCAGGCCGCCATAGACATCGCCGTCGAAGGCCAGCACCGCCGGCTTGCTGTTCTTCGCGCTGAACCTGGGGCTCCACACGCCGAAGCGGCCCACGTTCAGGGCCGCAAGCGGCTCGGACAGGTCCATCAGCTCGGCGATCTGGGCGGGCGTCTTCTCGCGCAGCAGCGTGATGAGCTGGGCCGACTCGGCCACGAAAGGCGGGTTGCCGCTGGGCTTGACATGCGCCGGGGTGTCGTAGTCGAGCGACTTGGCGGGGGACAGGACGAGGAGCATGGGTGGGGGGCGTGCGGCCACGGGCCGGCCAAGGAGTGAACGACGGACGGGGCGCACTCTAAGCGGCGCACGCCGCCGAGTGGGGCGAGGGGTTGGCGGCGTGGGTTGGCGGGCAGGGCTCAACGGAAGTCCCGGCTGCGATTGGGCAGGCCGCCCGCATCGAGCTCGCGCAGCAGGTCGGTGTGGTCCACCAGCCGCTTGGCGATGAGGTGGCGCACCTCCCCCTGGCACTGCCACTGGCCGAAGACGGTGAGCAGCGTGGCGGCCAGCAGCGGGCGGCGCTGGGACTCCACCACATCCGGCCAGACGATGACGTTCACCGAGCCGGTCTCGTCCTCCAGCGTCACGAACATCACGCCCTTGGCCGTGCCCGGGCGCTGCCGGTGGGTGACCAGGCCACTGGCGCGGGCCAGCCGGCCGTCCGGGTAGGTGTCGAGCACGGCTGCGGGCTGCACCTTGAACCCGTCGAGCAGGCGCGCCCGCAGCAGGGCCAGGGGATGCACGCCCAGCGTCAGGCCGGTGGATCGGTAGTCGGCCAGCGTGTCCTGCGCCGTGGAGGGCGCGGCCAGTTCGGCCGCATCTTCCTCGGTGCGGCTTTGCAGCAGCAGCGCGGGCGCGCGGGTGTCCACGCCGCGCACCGCCCACGCGGCGGCATGGCGGTGCAGGTCCAGGCTGCGCAGCGCGTCGGCGCCGGCCAGTGCCTGCAGCGCCTGGGCGTCCAGCGCCGCACGGCGGGCCAGGTCTTCGACCGACGCGAAAGGGCCGTCGGCGCGTGCCGCCACCAGGCGGTGGGCCGCGTCCTCGGCCAGGCCCTGGATGCGGTTCAGGCCCAGCCGCACCGGGCGCAGGGCCGCGCCGCCGTCCTCCAGCGTGCTGTCCCAGGCGCTCAGCGCCACATCCACCGGCTGCACCTGCACGCCATGCTCCTGTGCATCGCGCACCAGCTGGGCGGGTGCGTAGAAGCCCATGGGCAGGCTGTTGAGCAAGGCGGCGCAGAAGGCGTCGGGGTGGTGGCACTTGAGCCAGGCGCTCACATAGACCAGCAGCGCGAAGCTCGCCGCGTGGCTTTCCGGGAAGCCGTATTCGCCGAAGCCCTGGATCTGCCGGAAGATGCTCTCGGCGAATTCGCGCTCATAGCCCTTCTGCACCATGCGGCCCACCAGCCGCTCGTGGAAGGGGCCCAGCCCGCCCTTGCGCTTCCAGGCCGCCATCGCGCGGCGCAGGCTGTCGGCCTCGCCGGGGGTGAAGTCGGCGGCCAGCACGGCCAGCTGCATCACCTGCTCCTGGAAGATGGGCACGCCCAGCGTGCGGCGCAGCGCCTGCGCGATTTCCTCGCTCGGGTAGGACACCGGCTCCTCGCCGTTGCGCCGCCGCAGGTAGGGGTGGACCATGCCGCCCTGGATGGGACCGGGCCGCACGATGGCCACCTCGATGACCAGGTCGTAGAAGCAGCGCGGCTGCAGGCGCGGCAGCATGCTCATCTGCGCGCGGCTTTCGATCTGGAACACGCCCACCGTGTCGGCCCGGCAGGCCATCGCGTAGGTGGGGGCGTCCTCGGCGGGCACGTCCTGCATCTGGAAGGGGCGGCCGAGCTTGGCGGCCACCAGGCCCAGGCAGCGGCGGATGGCGCTGAGCATGCCCAGCGCCAGGATGTCCACCTTCAGCAACCCCAGCGCGTCCAGGTCGTCCTTGTCCCACTGGATGACGCTGCGCCCGGGCATGGACGCGTTCTCCACCGGCACCAGCGCGGCCATGTGCTCGCGGGCGATGACGAAGCCGCCGGGGTGCTGGCTCAGGTGGCGCGGAAAGCCCATCAGCTGCTCGGTGAGCGCCATCCACTGCCGGCACACCGGCGAATCGGTGTCGAAGCCCTGCTCGGCGAAGCGCTCGGGCGCGATGGCCTTGCCGTCGAACCAGTGCTGCCCCTTGGAGACCGCGTCGATGCGCTGCAGGTCGATGCCCAGCGCACGGCCCACGTCGCGCAGCGCGCTGCGCGGCCGGTAGCTGATGACCACCGCAGTGAGCGCGGCGCGGTGGCGGCCGTACTTGCGGTAGAGGTACTGGATGACCTCCTCGCGGCGCTGGTGCTCGAAGTCGACGTCGATGTCCGGCGGCTCGTTGCGCTCGGCGCTGATGAAGCGCTCGAAGAGCACGCTCATGCGGGCCGGGTCCACCTCGGTCACGCCCAGGGCATAGCAGACCGCCGAATTCGCCGCACTGCCGCGACCCTGGCACAGGATGCCCTGCTGGCGCGCCCAGTCGACGATGTCGGCCACGGTGAGGAAATAGGCCTCGTAGCGCAGCTGCGCGATGAGGGCGAGCTCGTGCTCCACCTGGGCGCGCACCGCGGGCGGCACCTCCACCCCCGGCGCCGATTCCGCCGCCCGCCCGCCCAGATCGGCGGCCTGATCGGCGAGCGGGCGCGCCCGGGCGCGCGCGTGCAGCGGGCCGTATCGGCGGGCCAGCCCCGCCTCGGTCAGGCGGCGCAGCCAGGTGGTGGGCGTATGCCCCTGCGGCACGATCTCCTGCGGATATTCGTAGCGCAGTTCGTCCAGCGAGAAGGCGCAGCGTGCCGCCAGCCGCACCGTGGCCTGAAGCCAGGCCTCGGGATAGAGCGCGGCAAGCCGCTGCCGGCTGCGCAGGTGCTGCTCGGCGTTGGTGCCCAGTGCCCGGCCGCACTGCGCCACCGGGCGGTTCAGCCGGGTGGCCGCCAGCACATCGAGCAGCGGCTTGCGCGAGCGCAGGTGCATGCGCACCTGCCCCACCGCCACCACCGGCAAGCCGACCAGATCGGACACCCGCTGCACCCGTTCAGCCAGCTCCGCATCGCCCGCCCGGTGCAGGTGGGACACGGCCAGCGCCGCACGGTCGTCCGAGCCGAACCAGGTCTTGAGCCACATCGCCTGGGCGAAGAGCTGTTCGAAGCTGTCGCCCCGGTCGGCGATCAACAAGGCCAGGCAGTCGGGCAGGCCCGCCAGAAAGGGCGCATTCGGAACCCGGCCTTCGAGATCGGACGCATGCGCGAGGTATTCCCCCTTGGGCGCCCGGCGCCGGGCCACGGTGATCCAGTGCGACAGGTTCGCATAGCCCCGGCGGGACATGGCCAGCATCACCAGCCGCATCGCCGCGGGCGTGGGCGGCAGGGCCGGCCGAGGCTCGTCCGCCGTCGGCCCGGGCGACGCGCCGACCACCGGAGCAAGCCCGGCCGCAGGCGCCACGGCCCGGCCGGGCTGAACCGTGACCTCCGAACCGATGACGAGATGCAGCCCGCAGCGCTTGGCCTCTCCATGCGCCCGCACCACGCCGGCCAGGCTGCATTCGTCGGTGACGGCCAGCGCCGAATAGCCGAGCGCCTGCGCGCGCGCCACCAGCTCCTCTGGGTGCGAGGCCCCGGTGAGGAAGCTGAAGTTGCTGCGGCAGTGCAGCTCGGCGTAGGGGGGGAGCATGGGTGGCGAAGCGGCGTCAGGCCGCGGACGGCCGCGCGGCGACCGACGGGATGGGGTAGGCGGGATGGGTGTCGAGCAGCAGGACGACAGGGGCTTGTTGGATACTGTGTTTTTCGACAGCATACGAGCCAGACCTCTGCCCTTCAAGGCGCGGACGAAGAGCTCCCCCGTTGGAGGGAGGCTTGCAGCTGTGGAAGCGGCCAACATCGGGGCATTGCCCACCAGACCGCGCGTCATTGCGCTGACCCGTCGACGGAGTCAGCTGCGTGTCGCCTTGATGGCGCAAGTGCGAGCGCTCGAACACAAACCAGATCACACGCTGAAAAGTCCATGTCGCCTGGCATCAAGACCTGCCCGACCTGCGCTGGCTTGTACACGGGCGCTACCGATAGATGCATGAACTGCATCCTTAGCTCGCACGGTCCGTCGCCGCCTACGGTTAAGCTGAACAGGGCCGAACGGCGGGCAGACGCGCGCGCACAACGTGTGCACGCTCACGAGCCAGCAAGCGCAATTACTTCGGCCGAGCAGGGTCCCGAGGCGCTAAAGCACAAGCCCCCGAAGCCCAGCGCACCTAAGCCTGGGCAACCTTCACTTGCTAATGAAGTGCTTAGGCCACAGGTCGCGCCGCAGCCACCCACGCGGAGATCCAAGCAAGTCCGGCCGGCGCCGCCTCAGCCGAGACAGCCTGGTTACGAGCGGAAGCGAGGGTCCGTTCCGATGCCAACACAGGCGCCGGGGCTCGGTGCTCTGGCTCGAGACGAAGGTCACGTTCGCTCAGAGAGCGGACCCTCTGGCCGATTGGTGCAGCGAGTAACTACTCAGTGTACATGCTTCGGAGTGAATCAAAACTGCTTCAAATGCGATGGGACCGGCTACTGTGAAGTGGAGCTTGCAAGCTCGGCGCAGAGCGTTTCGAATAGCTCAGCCATTCGACAAAGGCCCTCGGGTAGCCGGGTAGGCGCCGAAACACATTTCTCAAACGACCCGCGAGGTGGCGAATCGCATGGGATCCGAGAGAGAGGCCGCTTTGGAAGCAATCCGCTTTACGACAACCACGACGAATGAACTCGTTCACTCACCAAATAACCATGGAGTCAGCGCAGTCTGATAACTCGCTCAACCGGGGCGCCAACGGCACTCTATAGAGCCGTACCTGGCTACTTGCCGCCGTCGCCCGGTTAGCTCGAACATGAGGCATAACGCCAAATGCACCTGCCCCCGTTTCCAGGCGTCTACGTGGTCGAACTGCTCAACGAACATCCTATCTCCGTAAACGCCGATCGCCCCTCAATCGCGGAGCGTTGCATCTCTGTGACCAAAGCCAACTGCAAGTATGGGCGCGCCAAGAATCTCGCCCGTCGACAACGCGACTACATCAGGACATTTGGTTCCCAGCACGTTCGGTTTTGCTACTTCGCCGTTACTGACCACTACATGGCCGTGGAAGCCAAGGTCGCTGCAGATCTCGCCTCATATCGTATGTCAGGCGCTACAGGAAGACTGAACGAGTGGCTTCAGGGCATATCAGCCAACGAAGTCAAGCATGTTGTACGCGCCGCCGTCGAGTCTCATTCGGAGCGTGAACCAACATCGTCGAAGGTCCGCAAGTCAAAGGCAACCTCGCTTCCATCCTCAACTCTAATGAGCACTTCTCCCGGACAGATCGTCGATGCCGCTGTGTACCTTGAGCGACAGGGGATGTCTGTTTCCGCTCTTCGAGATTTGCATCATTCGTCGAGGCGGAGGGAGACATTCAGATCAACTCTTCGCTACTTCGGCAAAAAGACCAGTTCAATCGGAAGAAACCTGATCTATGGCTCACGACTCATATACCTCGCGGACGCACATCGTCGAACCGGCAAACCATTCCTGGAACTGGTCCAGCAGGCCCTATCGCGCTATCCCGATGAGTCCTAACACCTCGCTCGAACTGTGGTTTGACGGCATACCGCCAGGCGCGACGTAGGGGTGTTCAATACACACGTCCCGCGCTTGGCGTGCCAACTCCGGTTCCGACTCAGGTCGAACGTCACGAGTGATTTTTAGAGCAATGCCACCGATCTACCCAACGTCAGCCACGGCACTCACTGACGTCCCCGTCGTAGCAGTAATCTGGCTATTCCGTGGAATTTCCGGGCTCGCGTCGTTCGCCTTCGCCGGCTTGTGTGTATTCACTGCGGCGCCGATTTTCAGATAGAAGCGTTAAACGCCGAACAATTTGGCCGGGTTTCCGCCCACCGCACCGCCAATCCGGGTCGCCGTGTATGCTGACCCAAACAGAAATAGATCGCCGTCATCTACTCGTTTGATCATCGCCGTCGTCTTCGGTGCATTGGCCATCGCCATGGTGATTTGGCTCTCGATCGCCGAGCGCGGATTTTCATTTCATCGAATCTGGGTCCGGCTTTTGGTGGTCACCGCCCCTCGCAAGCCTATACGGCTCCAGCCCCCGCTGCACTCGCTTGCGCATTGGCTTAGAAGGTACTTTCATTTATCAAGACTAGGCAATAATTCACGTCGTGAATAGAACGAAGGGTCCTCCGTTAGCATGTGGTTGATTGGCCGCGAACGGGCAACCCCATGGAGAACCGACCAACACATGTGTAGCGGTTGGCCCGCCTACGAGGGGGACCCGCTTACGACCGGCGACTCAAGCGCTATGCCTTTGCTCTCAGCGCGGGCCCCTGCGTCTGGCAGAAAGGAGATGCACGCATACTTGATAAGGCAATGTCTTTAGGAAATATTTACTGCCTAGATACAGCGATGTATATTATTGTCGAGACGTTTCTCAATCCAGGCGAACCATCAACCGCGACGTATCGAGTAAGACCAATTCCCGGTCAGGTTCACAGCACATTAATGCGGGTTCAGTGTTCAAGGGCAATGCGACACTCGGCACCCCTCGGCACAAAGTTTCGCCTGTGGGTCGATCTTGTGAGTCCGGAAAAGATGGGTCCATTTCTTCGACACAAGCAGTCCGACCCTTGGGAAGTCGTCGAACGGTCACCTTCGAAAAATCCGGGTGCGCTTTGAATGCTAAGTAGACTATGTACTTCTCAATTCCATGCACGCAGTGCGCTGTCTGCCCCCGTTGACTCGCTGCAAAAAAAAAAAAAAAAAAACCCACTACCCCTGAAACCCACTGCCTCTCCCACCATCACCGGCCCTCTGAACCACCATGCCCCTCACCAAGATTTCCGCCCCCAGGCACCTCAGTTCAACCCAGGTCAGAGCGCTGGCTGCTGCCGTTCAGGAGGGTCTCGTGGAGACC
>JAIYCR010000039.1 GCA_027487905.1 Rubrivivax sp.
ATGCAGGTGCCAGCCGCTGGCCACCGAACCCGCGAACGGCGGCTGGCAGATGAAGGTGGCCAGGTAGCCTCGCCGGGCCAGGGCCTGACACACCCCATGGCGGAAGGCGATCATGCGGTCGGCCGCGAGCATCGCGTCGCAGGGGGCGAACACCGCCTCCACCTGGCTCGGCCCGAGTTCCACCTCGAGCGACAGCAGTTCAAGCTGGAGCCCGTCGGCCACCTCGCGGATGAGCTCGAAGACCGGCTCGAGCGTGTCGGCCAGGTCGTCGCCCAGCAGCTGGTAACCCGGGTGGCACAGCGCCAGCGCGCCCGCGGGAGACGGCGGCGGCCAGGCCGAGGCCTTGGGGTCCTGGTGCTCGAACAGGCCGCGCGTTCCGTCGGCCCGGCGCGATGGCGCCCCCGCGTCGTGGTCCAGGCGCCGGTAGACATGGAACTCCACCTCCAGCCCGCAGACGAGCCGCCAGCCCGCCGAGGCCAGGTCTTCGACCTGCCGGGCCAGGATGCGCCGCGGGTCGAGTGCCACCGGGGTGCCGTCGTCGGCATGGAGATCGCCGCGCAGCCAGGCCACCCCCGGCGCCCACGGCAGCGGCACAAGGCTTGACGGATCGGGCAGCCAGCGCAGGTTGCCGGCCTGCGCGCCGAGGGGCAGGCGCGTGGCGGCCGACGGGTCGAACACCGGCAGCGCGGTGCGGTCGGCACTGTCCTTGAGCATCAGCGTGCTGACCATGCCCACGCCGTCGTGCAGCGCATCGGCCAGTGCGGCCGGTGTCAGGCTCTTGCTGCGCAGCTGGCCGTGCAGGTCGGCCCAGCACACCCGGATGGACTTCAGGCCCTCGGCGGCGACGCGCCCGAGCAGCCGCTCGCAGGCGGCGTCCCGCTGCGGCCCGTCCGCCCCGCAGCGCTGCGCGAAACGGCTCAAGGGCACCGCCAGGGGGCCTGGTCGCGCCGTGCCTGGGCCCTGGCCTGCCAATGCGCCTCCCAGCCCTCGGACGGTGCGAAGCAGTCGATGGTGTGCGGGCCGGTCAGCGCCTGCGCCGCGGCGGCGTCCACGGCCAGGGGCGGCGCCTGGCCCGCCTTGACCGCGTCCATCGCGCGCAGCAGCTGCCGCCGGTTGGCCATGATCACCACGTCGGTGCTGCCCAGGTGTTCGCGGGTGCGGTCCTGGATGGGGCCCATGCTCTCGCAGGCCCACTGGTCATGGCGGTTGATGTCGTCCTCGCCCATGCCCAGGTAGGTGCGCTCGCGCTGTTCGCGCGCGTCGTAGGACCAGTCGTCGTGGCGGCCGTGCAGCGGCGCGTAGTCGGGCAGCGTCATGTGCACCGCGCGCTGCGCGCGCATGGTGGCGCGGTCCAGCGGGGCATCGAAGCTCGTGAAGAAGGAGTACCAGCAGGTGTTGGTGTCGTCCAGCGGCACGTGCATCTGGGTGATGGTGATGGTCTGCGACAGCGGAATCACGAAGGTCGACGGAAAGGCCGCATGGGTGACGCGAACATGCAGCCGCTCGTCGCTGATGCGCCGAAGCGTGGTGATGCGGGTCAGCCCGTCGGCCACCGCCTCATGGCGGATCTCCGGCCGGTGGAACTCGCGCATCACCCGGGTCATCGGCCAGCGTTCGCCGTCAAGCTCGCCCTCGGCTGCGCTGCGGAACTGCCGGCCATAGGCGCCGTCCAGCGGCGCGTCCTCGAGGAATCGGTGCAGGAAGGAGGTGTGCGCAGGGTCTATGCCCACCTCGAAGGCCTGCAGCCAGTTGCAGCGCCACAGGCCCTTGAAGGCGAAGCTGTGGCTGGCCGGGGCCTGGAAGGCGTCGAAGGCGGGCAAGGCTGGCGGCGGCTGGTCCTCCGGGCCGAGGTAGGCGAACACCACGCCCGCGACCACCTGCAGCGGGTAGCTGCGCTGGCTCACCCGCTGGCACAGCGTGGAGCCCAGCGGTTCGGCCGGGGTCTCCAGGCAGCGACCGGCGACGTCGAACTTCCAGCCGTGGAAAGGACAGCGGATGCCGTCGCCCTCGTGGCGGGCGAAGGCGAGGTCGGCGCCCCGGTGCGGGCAGTCGCGGTCGAGCAGGCCGAGCCGGCCGGCTTCGTCGCGGAAGAGGATGAGATCCTGGCCGAGCAGGCGCACCCGCTTGAGCGGGCGGGTAGCCATGGACGGGTCGACGGCGGCGTCGAGTTCCTCCAGCAGTGCCACCGGTTGCCAGTAGCGGCGCAGCAGCTCGCCGCCGTCGGTTCCGGGGCCGACGCGGGTCAGGCGCTCGTTCAGGGCAGCGTGCATGGAATGAGGGAAAACCAGGGTCAGCGGGAGTTTAGGGACCGACCGCACGCGCGCCCCCCGGGGCTTGCCCGTAGCCCCCGTGTCGGATGAAGCCCGCTGCACAGACCCCGCCGCTAGACTGCGACCCGCGGGGTGGCTGCCAGGCATGCAGGCCCCGCGTCCCGGCAGCGGCCCCGTGCCGCTGCACCTCCGTTCCATTCCGTTCCCGTGGAGCCCGACCCATGGCCGACCCCATCCTGGTTGCCGAAAACGGCGACATCCAGTGCCACCTGCTGCCCGCACTGGCCAATCGGCACGGTCTGATCACCGGAGCCACCGGCACCGGCAAGACCATCACGCTGCAGACCCTGGCCGAGCAGCTCAGCCGGCTGGGCGTTCCGAGCTTCATGGCCGACGTCAAGGGCGACCTCACCGGCATCAGCCAGGCGGGCAGCATCGGCGGCAAGCTCGCGCAGACGCTGAAGGACCGGGGCCTCGCGCTGCCCGAACCGCTGGCCTGCCCCTGCACGCTGTGGGACGTCTTCGGCGAGCAGGGCCACCCGGTGCGGGCCACGGTGTCGGACATGGGCCCGCTGCTGCTGTCGCGCATGCTCGGGCTCAACGACACGCAGCAAGGCGTGCTCAACATCGTCTTCAAGATCGCCGACGACAACGGCTGGCCGGTGCTCGACCTCAAGGACCTGCGTGCGCTGGTGCAGCACGTGGGGGACAACGCCAGCCAGTTCACCACCGAGTACGGCAACGTGGGCACCGCCAGCGTGGGCGCCATCCAGCGCGGCCTGCTCACCATCGAGCAGCAAGGCGGCGACCGCTTCTTCGGCGAGCCGATGCTGAACATCGCCGACTTCATGCAGACCGTGGACGGCAAGGGCGTGGTCAACGTGCTCGCGGCCGACCAGCTGATGAACGCGCCCCGGCTGTACGCCACCTTCCTGCTGTGGATGCTGTCCGAACTCTTCGAGACCCTGCCCGAGGTGGGCGACCTGGAAAAGCCCAAGCTCGTCTTCTTCTTCGACGAGGCGCACCTGCTGTTCAAGGATGCCCCTGCGGCGCTCGTCGAGCGCATCGAGCTGGTGGTGCGGCTGGTGCGCTCCAAGGGGGTGGGGGTGTATTTCGTCACCCAGAACCCGCTGGACATTCCCGACACGGTGCTCGCGCAGCTGGGCAACCGGGTGCAGCATGCGCTGCGCGCCTTCACGCCGCGCGACCAGAAGGCGGTGAAGTCGGCGGCCAGCACGATGCGGCAGAACCCCAAGCTGGACATCGAGACGGCCATCACCGAGCTGGCCGTGGGCGAGGCGCTGGTGAGCTTCCTGGACGCCAAGGGCCGCCCGAGCGTCACCGAGCGCGTCTATGTGCACCCGCCGGGCAGCCAGATCGGCCCGATCACGCCCGCGCAGCGCCAGCAACTGATCGCCGGCTCCCTGGTGGCCGGCGCCTACGAGAAGACGATCGACCGCGAATCGGCCTACGAGAAGCTCAAGGGGCGCGCGGCCGACACCCAGGCGGCCGGTGGACCGGCAGGCGCTGCGGGCACACCGCCGGCCAACGCCGGCGGCGGCGGAGGGCTGATGGACGGCCTGTCCGAGGTGCTGTTCGGGCGCACCGGGCCCCGGGGCGCACAGTACGACGGCCTGGCGCAGACCATGGCCAAGAGCGCGGTGCGCACCGCGGGCACCACCATCGGGCGCGAGATCATCCGTGGCGTGCTCGGTGGGCTGCTGGGCGGTTCCCGCTCGCGCCGGCGATGAAGCGCCGCTCGGGGTTGCAGTGGCTGCGCCGGCTGCTCGCCGGCGTCGTGGGCCTCGCCCTGCTGGGCGTGGTGGCCGGCTGCGCGGGCCTGCTGCATGGGGCGCCGCCGACGGATCTGGGCGTGCGCGATGGCCGCCTGAAGCCGCCCTCGGACCGTCCCAACAGCGTGACGAGCCAGGCCGGGCTGCACCCCGCGCACCCGCGCAGCCGGGAGGCGGCGATCGAACCCCTGGCGATGCCGCCGGGAACGAGTGCCGCCCAGGCCATCGCCCGGGTGAGGCAGGTGGTCCTGGCCATGCCTGGAGCCACGGTGATGAAGGAAGACGCGGGCTACCTGCAGGTGGTCTTCGAGAGCCGCCTGATGCGCTTCCACGACGACGTCGAATTCTGGTTCGACGCCTCGGCCGGGGTGGTGCAGGTGCGGTCGGCGTCCCGCGTGGGCTACAGCGACCGGGGCGTCAACCGCCGCCGGGTCGAGGAGATCCGCGCGCGGCTGGCAGGCTGACGGGCTAAAGGGCTTCAGCGCGGAAGGGCCGCATCTGGCGCTCGCCGGGTGGCGGTTCGCGCCGGCCGGCGTCGCTTCGTCGCAAGGCGCTCGGCGCCGCCGCGACGGGGCAGCACAGTGGCGACACGCCGCTGCAACGCGGTCTCCTCCACACCGAGCCGCGCCATGACATTGAACGCCCTCCACGCCGAACTGCCCCTGGCCACCGCGATTCACCTGGGGGCGGCCGTCTCGGCGCTGGTGCTCGGGCCCTTCGCGCTGTGGTCCGTCAAGGGCAGCCCGCTGCACCGCGGGGCGGGCCGGCTCTGGGTGCTGCTGATGGCCGCAGCAGCGGTCAGTGCGCTGTTCATCCGGTCCACCAACCTGCCGAACTTCCACGGGTTCAGCCCCATCCACCTGCTGATCCTGAGCACCGCCTACGGACTGGGCCGGGGGCTGCTGGAAGTGCGGCGCGGGCGGATCGCCGCGCACCGTCGGTCGATGCGGCTGACCTACGTGGCCGGCTGCGTGGTGGCCGGGGCCTTCACCCTGCTGCCCGGCCGCTTCCTGGGCGACCTGCTGTGGCGGCAGGCCCTGGGTTGGGCATGATGCCGGGCATGACCGAGCACGCCCGAAGTCCGGTGCAGCCCAGGACCTGGCGCTGGATGCAGCCGACCTTGCGCTTCCTGGGCGTGAGCCTGGGCCTGGCCGTCGCCATCGCCTTGCTGCTCACCGCGGCGCTGCCCAGCGAACGCCCGCCGCTGGCCACCTTCGCGGTCAATGCGGTCTATGCCTTCTGCATCGGCTCGACGATTCAACTGCTGGTCGAAGGTGGCCGGCGATGGCTGGCGCGCCTGGTTCGGGCCGAAGCGCGAACGGGCAGCGCGGATTGGCCAGGCTGGCGCTGGTTCGGCCCCTGGCTCCTCATCGCCTCGGCCCTGGGCTATGCCATCGGTGCGGGCATCGCCGACCTGGCGCTGCAGGGCCGGCACCTGGCCACGCTGGTGCAGGGTGACCTGCGAGCGGCCGCCTTCCTGGCGGTGCTGACGCTGATGGTGTCGCTGCTGACCTCGCTGGCACTCCTCGCCCGGGCGCGGGCGGACGCCGCCCAGGCGCGGCGCGAACAGCTGGAACGCCAGGCCGTCGAGCAACGTCTGCGCCGGCTGCAGGCGCAACTCGAGCCGCACATGCTGTTCAACACGCTGGCCAACCTCAAGGCCTTGGTGCAGGAAGACCCGGCCCGGGCCGAGGCGATGCTGGACCACCTGATCGGGTTCCTGCGGGGCACGCTGGGCGCGTCGCGGGCGCTCACCCACCCGCTGCAGGCCGAGTTCGCCCGGCTCGAGGACTACCTGGCGCTGATGTCCATCCGCATGGGCGACCGCCTCCGCTTCGAACTTGACCTGCCGGCCGAGCTGGCCGATGTGCCCGTGCCGCCGCTGCTGCTGCAGCCGCTGGCGGAGAACGCCATACGCCACGGCCTGGAGCCCTGCGTGGACGGCGGCACGCTGTGGATAGCCGCACGTGCGAGCGGCGCCGAGCTGCGGCTGACCGTTCGGGACGATGGCGTGGGCCTGCGCCCGGCGAACCGGGTGGCGGGCGACGGCGAGCGCAGCGGCTTCGGCAACGAATGGGTCCGCGAGCAGTTGAGCGCGCTGTACGGCCAGTCCGCGGCGCTGAGCTGCGGGCCAGGCCTGGAGGGTCGCGGTTGCGTGGCGGTGCTTCGGCTGCCCCTGGCCGATGCGACCCAGGGCCAGACGTCGGCGATGGCCCTGGCGGGGGGCGCTTGACCATGACCGCGACCGCGCCCGCAACCGCAACTGCGACCGCCCCGCGCGCGAAGCTGCTGATTGCCGAGGACGAGCCGCTGCTCGCCGCCTTGCTCGCCCGCGCGCTGGCCGCCGCCTGGCCGGCCTCGCAGTGGGTGGGCACCGTGGGTGACGGGCTGGCCGCCGTGCGGATGGCCCTGAGCGAGCGGCCCGACGTGTGCTTCCTGGACATCCGCATGCCCGGCCAGTCGGGCCTGGACGCCGCGCGGGACATTGCCGAGCGTTGGCCGCTCGATGCCGGCCCGCCGCCGCTCTTCGTGTTCGTCACCGCCTTCGACCAGCATGCGCTGGACGCCTTCGATGCCGCGGCGTCGGATTACCTGCTCAAGCCGATCGACGACCAGCGCCTGATGCAGACGGTCAGGCGCCTGCAGGAGCGCCTGGCCGAACGCCGGGGCCTTCAGCGACCCGACGCGGCCGCTTCACACGGCAGACGCACTGGCGCCTCGCAGGCCGACCCTCGCGCGACTGTGCGGCCTGCGCCCTTGCGGCTCATCCCTGCAGGGCTGGGCACGTCGGTGCACTTCATTCCGGTGGAAGAGGTGCTGATGCTCGAGGCAGCGGACAAGTACGTTCGCTTGGTGACGGCGGCCGGGGAGCATCTGGTCCGCACGCCCTTGAAGGAGCTGCTGGCGCAACTGGACCCGCAGGAGTTCTGGCAGGTGCACCGGGGCACCGTGGTTCAGGCCCGCTGCATCGAGCGTGCGGTGCGGGAGGAATCCGGGCGGATGCACCTGATGCTGCGCGGCAGCTCGGAACGGCCGGTGGTCAGCCGGCTGTACGCGGACCGTTTCCGCCCGCTCTGAGCGCTGCCGGGGCGGCACGCCGGGGAGCGCGCTGCGCACCGGGCGCGCCAGCGCGCCCTATGACCTTCAGCGGTAACCGTAGTAGCGGTCGTGGCGGTCGTGGCGCTCCCAGCGATCGGGCACGCCGTCGCGGTCGCGGTCCTTCCAGCGCCCGCGGCCATGACCATGGCCGTCGTAGCCCGGGTGCACATAGACCGGACGCGGTGCGTGATAGACCACCGGCGCGGCCGGGTAGTAGATGGTGGGCGGGGGCATGTAGACGGCCCGCGGCGGGGGGGCATAGACCACCCGTGGCGGCGGTGCGTAGACAACCGGCGGCGGGTAGTAGACGGGCGGGCTTTGCACCACCGCGCCCACCGGCGGCAGGTTGATGCCGATGGACCACTGAACGTTCTGCGCGGCGGCCGGGCGGGCCGCGAGCAGGGCCGCTGCGGCCAGCAGCAAGGCACCGGTGGCCTGAAGCCAGCGTCGGGTGGACGGCGGGGACGCGAGGGACCGCGGGGGGGTCGAGGCGTGCATGGACGGCTCCAGGGTGATGATCGGTCGATGGCTCACCTACGCTCAACGCCGCGCCCCCCGCCCGGCGTTGACGCCGGCACCGCGAAGTTGTTGCAAGGCGTAGCCCCCGCACCCCCCGGCCTAGAATTTCCCCATGACAGCGCCCGCCGACGAACACAAGACCCAGCACTTCCTGCGCCAGATCATCGAGCGCGATCTCGAGCAGCAGGGCCTGGCCGGCGACCGGCGCTTCGCCGGCACCCCGGGCGACGCGGCCCACCACGCGGCGGCAGCACCGGACACCGCGCGCATCCGCACCCGCTTCCCGCCGGAACCCAATGGCTACCTGCACATCGGGCATGCCAAGAGCATCTGCCTGAACTTCGGCCTCGCCCGCGACTACGGCGGCGTCTGCCACCTGCGCTTCGACGACACCAACCCGGAGAAGGAGGAGCAGGAGTACGTGGACGCCATCATCGAGGCGGTGCGCTGGCTCGGCTTCGACTGGAACGTGGGCGGCGTGTCCCACCTCTTCTACGCCAGCGACTACTTCGACTTCATGTACCGCGCCGCCGAGGCCCTGATCACCGACGGCCTGGCCTATGTGGACGAACAGAGCGCCGAGGCCATGCGCCACAACCGCGGCGACTTCAACACGCCGGGCACGGACAGCCCCTTCCGCAGCCGCTCCCCGGCCGAGAACCTGGCGCGCTTTCGCGAGATGCGCGACGGCCTGCACGCGGACGGCGCCATGGTGCTGCGCGCGAAGATCGACATGGCCTCGCCCAACATCAACCTGCGCGACCCGGCGCTCTACCGCATCAAGCGCGCGACCCACCACAACACCGGCGACCGTTGGTGCATCTACCCGATGTACACCTACGCGCACCCGATCGAGGACGCGCTGGAGCGCATCACCCACAGCATCTGCACGCTGGAGTTCGAGGACCAGCGCCCCTTCTACGACTGGCTGCTGGAGCAGCTCGCCCGCCTGGGGCTGCTGGCGCACCCCCTGCCCCGGCAGTACGAGTTCGGCCGGCTCAACCTCACCGGCGTGATGACCAGCAAGCGCAAGCTCAAGGCGCTGGTGGATGAAGGCCATGTGCAGGGCTGGGACGACCCGCGCATGCCCACCCTCTTCGGCCTGCGACGGCGCGGCTACACCCCCGAAAGCCTGCGCGCCATGGCCGACGCCACCGGCGCGAGCAAGACCAACGCCTGGATCGACCGCTCGGTGCTGGACATCGCGCTGCGCGACGACCTGGAATCGCGTGCGCCTCGGGCGATGGCCGTGCTCGACCCGCTGCCTCTGGTGCTGGACAACTGGGCCGAGGTGTACGGCAGCGCCGATCACCTGGAAGCCTGCAGCGCGCCCGCGCACCCGCAGCGCGACGACCTGCCGCCGCGGCGCTTCATGCTCGGCCAGCGGCTGTGGATCGAGCGCGAGGACTTCGCCGAACTTCCGCCCAAGGGCTTCTTCCGCCTCTTCCCGGGCAACAAGGTCAGGCTGAAGTACGGCCTGATCGTCGAGTGCACCGGCTGCGACAAGGACGCGCAGGGCGCGGTCACCGCCGTGCATGCGCGGGTGGTGCCGGACACCCGCAGCGGAACGCCGGGGGCCGACGCGGTCAAGGTGAAGGGCACCATCACCTGGGTGGCCGATGCCGACGCGGTGCCGGCGGAGGTGAGGCTCTTCGATGTGCTGTTCACCGAGGACCAGCCCGATGCGGGCGGACGCGACTTCCGCGACGTGCTCAACCCGGCCAGCCGCCAGGTGGTGCAGGCGCGGCTGGAGCCGGGCCTGGCGACGGCTCAGCCCGAAGACCGCGTCCAGTTCGAGCGGCACGGCTACTTCGTCGCCGACCGGGTGGACCACCAGCCGGGGCGGCCGGTGTTCAACCGGATCACGCCGCTCAAGGACAGCCGCGGCCGCTGAACGACCCGGCGCCTCGGCCCCGCGGCCGGCGGACGCCGCGCGGGTTCGCTTCAGTAGCTGATGGTGAAGCGCTGCCCGCGCTGCTCGAGCACCGCACGGCGCGGCTCGATGCGCAGCAGCACGAGGTCGGCGCTGATGTTGTCGCCCTCGCGGGCGAGCTGGCCATTGAGGATGAGCATGCGGCTGGCGGCGTCGGCGGAGTGCACCGCGCCGCTCACGCTCAGCGGCGGAATGGAGCGGCGCTGCTCGGCGGACAGGTCTTCCAGCCGGGGCAGGCGCTCGGGCGGCGGGGGTGTCGTGTTCGGCGTCGTATTTGGTGTCGTGCTTGGTGCCGCTCTCGGCGTCTCGGCAGGACGGGCTGCTGGCGGCGGTGCCAGCGCCGTGCGGGCCGCATCGGTGCGCTCGGCGCGCTCCGTCCGTGCCGCGGGCCGGTCGCGCGCGGGCGGCGGGGCCTTGGCCTCGCTTCGGGGACGGGCCGGCGCAGGCTCGGCCGCGGCTGGCGGGCTCGAGGGCGGCGCCGCGGCCAGGGCCTTGGCCTGGGCCTCGCTGGGCGCAGGCGCCAGGGGGCTCGCCGAAGCCGCCACGGCTGCTGGCGCTGGCGCTGGCACGGGCGTGGGCACCGCCGCCGCCGCGACCGGCGGGGCCGCGGGCACCGTCGGCCAGAAAGCCCAGGCCGCCAGCAGCGCCAGGCCTAACGCCCCGGCAGCCCCTGCAGCCCCCAGCGCCAGGCCACGGCCGAGGCCGGCCGGCCCGCTCCTTCCACCGCGCTGCCGCGACGCCGGCGCTTCGTCAAGCCACGGTGCCGCCGAGGCATTCAAGGTGGGCACTTCGCCCAGCGCTCGCTCGGCATCGGCGCGCTTGAGGGCATCCAGGATGTAGCTCATGGCGTCAATCCGTTGAAGGCGGCCAGCGCCGCACCGCCCAGAACCGCAGCGCCGGCCACCCACCAGCCGAAGCGGGGCCTGGCCCTGGACCCGGCCCTGGCCCTCGCGTCCCCTTCGTCGGCATGGCCCCCGTCGAGCGTGCCCGCGAAGCGCGACAGCCGCTCGAAACCGCTGGGGGGCATGCCCTCGTCGCCCAGAACCTCGCGCGCGGCCCGTTCGACCATCGCCCGGTCCACACGCCGGCGGCCCTGTCCATAGGCACCCAGCAAGGTGCGGTCGCAGATGAGGTTGATGCGGCGCGGAATGCCACGGGCCAGCTGGTGCACCCGGCGGCGGGCGTCGCGGTCGAAGGGCATCACGCCGCTCAGGCCCGAGACCGCCAGCCGGTGGCGGATGTAGTGGGCGGTCTCCTCTTCGGTCAGCGGGCCGAGGTGGTATCGGGCGATGACGCGCTGCGACAAGGGCTCGAGCTCGGGGCGGGCCAGCAGCTCGCGAAGCTCGGGCTGTCCGATCAGCACGATCTGCAGCAGCTTGCGCGAGTCGGTCTCCAGGTTGGTCAGCAGGCGCAGCTGCTCGAGCACGTCGGCCGACAGGTTCTGCGCCTCGTCGATGATCAGCACGTTGTTCTGCCCCACCGCATGCGTGCGCAGCAGGTAGGCGTTCAGCGGATCGAGGAAGTCCTTGACGGTGGGCGCGCCGCTGGCGGCCGGCTGCACCGGAATGCCGAACTCCTCGGTGATGACGCCCAGCAGCTCGAGCACCGTCAGCTTGGGGTTGAAGACATAGGCCACGTTGCAGCGCCGCGGCACCTGTTCGAGGCAGCACCGGCACACGGTGGTCTTGCCGGTGCCGACCTCCCCGGTCAGCACGACGAACCCACCCCCGCCCTTGAGCCCGTACAGCAGGTGCGCCAGGGCCTCCCGGTGCCGCTCGCTCAGGAACAGGTAGCGCGGGTCGGGCGCGATCGAGAACGGCTCGTGCTTCAGCCCGAAGAAGTCGGCATACATGGGCGCAGGATAAGGGCCTCGGCGGCCCGGGCCGCAACCCGGGCGCGATGTCATGATGGCGGCTCCTGTCCCGACTCACGAAAGGTCGCCCATGCAACGTGACGAACCCTCCCGCATTCCTGCTGCCACCGGCGGCCCCCAGCGCCCGGTGCGCCGGCTGGCCTGGATGGCTTCAGCCTCGGCCTCCGCCGTGGCCGTGGCTCTGTGCGCCGGCCTGGCCAGCGGCGGCGTGATGGCCCAGGGCAACGCAGCCGACCCGACGCTCGCCGCTGCGGCCAAGGAGGCCGGTGCGCTGACCACCGCCTCCGGCCTGGTGTTTCGCAGCACCCAGGACGGCACCGGCCCCAACCCGGCAGCCAGCGACACGGTGCGCGTGCATTACCGCGGCACCTTCGCCGACGGCCGCGAATTCGACAGTTCCTTCAAGCGGGGCCAGCCCATCGAGTTCCCGCTCGACCGGGTCATCCCGTGCTGGACCGAAGGCGTGCAGCGCATGAAGGTGGGTGGCAAGGCCCGGCTGACCTGCCCCAGCCGGATCGCCTACGGCGCGCGCGGCGCCCCGCCGGTGATCCCGCCGGACACGACGCTGATCTTCGAAGTGGAACTGCTGGGCATCCGCTCGCGCTGAGGGTGGCGCTGGATGCGGTCCGGGTGACGCTTGGCCTCAGGCCGAAACGGATGGCTGCGGCCTGACGCGCCGCACGCCGTCGACGACCAACAGCACCAGCGCCCCGGCGATGACGCCGGTCAAGGCGTCGCCCAGCGTGGAGACCACCCACGCGCCCGCCCCGGTCACCGGGGCGACCCGTTCGCCCAGACCTTCGATGAGGTGGTGAAGCGCGGGCCACCCGTGGGTGATGATGCCGCCGCCCACGAGGAACATCGCCACCGTTCCGGCCACCGACAAGCCCTTCATCAGCCAGGGCGCCGCACCCACGATGCCCAGACCCAGGCGTCGGGTGAGCGCCAGGCGCCCGCGCGACATCGCCAGACCCAGGTCGTCCAGCTTGACGATGCCGGCAACCAGGCCATAGACGCCCGCCGTCATCAGCACCGCCACGCCGGCCAGCACCGCCACCTGCTGGGTGAAGGGCTGCCCGGCCACCACCCCCAGCGTGATGGCGATGATCTCGGCGGACAGGATGAAGTCGGTGCGCACCGCGCCCTTGACACGCTCCCGTTCAGACAGCACCGGCTGCGGCGCCGGTGGAGCGGAAGGTGCGGGCGATGGTGACGGCGGCGCACCGCCTGAGCGCTCCGAGCGGTGCTGCCACCGGTGCGCCAGCTTCTCGAAGCCCTCATAGCAGAGGAAGAGACCGCCGGCCATCAGCAGCGGCGTGATCGCCCACGGCGCGAAGGCGCTGATGGCCAGCGCGGCCGGCACCAGGATGGCCTTGTTGAGCATGGACCCCTTGGCCACGGCCCAGACGACCGGCAGCTCACGGTCGGCGTTCACACCGCTGACCTGCTGGGCGTTCAGCGCCAGGTCGTCGCCCAGCACGCCGGCGGTCTTGCGGGCGGCCACCTGCGTCATCGCGGAGACATCGTCGAGCAGGCTGGCGATGTCGTCGATCAAGGCCAGCAGGCTGGCTCCGGCCATGGCGGGTCCTTTCGTCGGGGTGGGGCGATGCTAACCAGCCGGGCGGCGACCGCCGCAGGCCCAGGCCGGGAGGCAAGGCGCTCGCCCAGGACGGGTGCCGTACCATCGGCGACGCCCCCTCCCCGCTCCCACCGTGCACCCGCCACAAGTACCGCTTCAGGGCCCTGAACCGCTGTCGCAGGGGGTGGCTGGCCGCGCTCCACCGGTCATCGAGCAGGCCATCCGGCATGACCGCCTGGTCATGCTCTACGAGCTGACGCCGCAGCCGGTGGCCGCAGGCCTGGCCTTCGTGGGCATCGTCGTCGGCCTGCTCTGGGGCGCCACCCACACGCCCACGCTGGTGGCGTGGGCAGGCTTCAAGATCGTGCTGGCCCTGGTTCGGTGCACCGAGACCCGTCGCTTCCGGTCCGACCCCCAGGTGCGCTCGCGCACGGCGCACTGGCTGTGGCGCTACGGGTTGCTGATGGTGATGGACGCCGGCAGCTGGAGTGCGATGGTCGTGCTCTTCATCGACGACGTCGACCCGATGACGGCGGCCTGCCTGCTCGCCGGTGTGGTGGGCGTGGCCTCGCTGGGCCTGTTCTCCACCTTCAGCCACTTCGCCGTCTCCATCCTCTTCCAGACCGCCGCGCTGGTGCCCATGGCCCTGCACTACGCCTTCGTCGGTGGGCTCACCGGATGGAGCATCGTCGCGTCGGCAGTCGTGTACTACGCCGTGCTCGCCCTGGAGGCGCGGCGCTCGGAGCGGCGCCACGTGGAGACCCTGCGCCTGCGCTACGAGAACGCAGCCATCGCCGAGGAACGTGCCGCCGCCCTGGCCCGGGCAGAGCACTCCGACCGCGCCAAGAGCCGCTTCCTCGCCGCGGTGAGCCACGAGGTGCGCACCCCGCTGAACGGCATCCTGGGCGTGACGCAGCTGCTGCGCTCGCAGACCGAGACGGCTGCCTTCCGGCGGGAACTTGAGATCGTCCACCGCTCGGGGCACCACCTGCTGCGGGTGATCGGCGACCTGCTCGACCTGTCGCGCGTCGAATACGACCGCATGGTGATCGACACAGCCCCCTTCGACGTCGTGCAGGCGGTGCGCGACGTCACCGACCTGCTCGAGCCCAATGCCGCGGAAAGGTCGCTCGCGCTGCAGGTGCGATTCGCCTCCGACGTCCCGGCCCGCGTGGACGGCGACGCCGCCCGGCTCAAGCAGGTGCTGCACAACCTGGTGGGCAATGCCATCAAGTTCACGCGCCAGGGCGGCATCGAGGTGGAGGTGTCGCACCAGGCGGGGCGCCTGCGCGTGGTGGTGAGCGACACGGGCGACGGCATCGCGGCCGAGGACATCGCGCGCATCTTCGATCCCTTCATGCAGAGCCCTTCGGCCGAGCGCCTGGGCCGTCGGCTGGGCACCGGGCTGGGCCTGACCATCGCGCGGCAGCTCGCCCAGGCCATGGGCGGGGACATCGCCGTGAGCAGCCAGCCGGGGCGGGGCAGCCGCTTCGTGTTCGAGATCGACGCGCCGCAGTCCTCCTCGGTCGCCGCGCCCGCCGGTGACGGTGGCCTGGCCTTGCCCTGCTTCGAAGGGCGGGTGCTGGTGGTGGACGACAACGAGGTCAATGCCTTGGTGGCCTGCGCGATGCTCAGCCGCATGGGCCTGGTGACCGCCGTCGCGGCCGACGGCGGCGAGGCGCTGTCGCGCCTGCGCGAACAGCGTTTCGACCTGGTGCTGATGGACCTGCAGATGCCGCGCATCGACGGCACGACCGCCACCCGCATCTGGCGCGCCGAGGAACCCGGCCCCCGGCTGCCCATCATCGCCTTGACCGCCAATGCCAGCGACGAGGACCGCCAGGCCGCCCTGAGAAGCGGCATGGACGACTACCTGTCCAAGCCGTTCGAGATCGAGGCGCTGGCCGCACGCCTCACCGTGCACCTGAAGCCGGGACTCCACCCTGTCCCTGCCGGCCCCAACAGCCCCAACGGCCCCGCCGTCACCTGAGCCCAGGCGGCCCCAGCCTCCAAGGTTTCAGCGTCGAGCCCAGCCCCGCTGCCGGCTCAGCGCAGGCGACCCGTCCGGCGAGCCGGCTTGCCGGCCCGGGCCGTCGGCCCGCCGGCCGCCGCGGGCCTGGACGAGGGCCTGACCGGGCTCGCCGGGGCCGGGGCCGGCGCCGCGCCGGTCACCCGGGGCGGCAGGCCGGTGTGCTGGGTGAGAAGCCGGCCCTGCGTCACGGTGGAGGTGCGGCTGCCGGCCGCGGTGGAATTCTTGCGGCGGGCGCTGACATAGCCCGTCCCGGCCGCGGGCTGGAAGGTGGGAATGAGGTGGTGCTTGCCGTTGCCGATGAGGTCGGCGCGGCCCATGGCCTTGAGCGCGTCGCGCAGCAGCGGCCAGTTGGCCGGGTCGTGGTAGCGCAGGAAGGCCTTGTGCAGGCGCCGCCGGCGCTCGCCCCGCACGACGTCGACCACGTCGTCCACCAGCGCCTCGCGGCGCACCCGGCGCAGGGTGTTGCGCCCGGAGTGGTACATCGCGGTGGCCGTGGCCATCGGGCTCGGGTAGAAGGTCTGCACCTGGTCGGCCCGGAAGCCGTTGCGCTTGAGCCAGAGGGCCAGGTTCATCATGTCCTCGTCGCGGGTGCCCGGGTGGGCGGCGATGAAGTAGGGGATGAGGAACTGCTTCTTGCCGGCCTCGGCGCTGAACTGGTCGAACAGCTGCTTGAAGCGGTCATAGGTGCCGATGCCCGGCTTCATCATCTTGCTGAGCGGCCCGCCCTCGGTGTGCTCGGGCGCGATCTTCAGGTAGCCGCCCACGTGGTGGGTGACGAGTTCCTTCACGTACTCGGGCGACTCCACCGCCAGGTCGTAGCGCAGGCCCGAGCCGATGAGGATCTTCTTGATGCCCTTGAGCGCCCGCGCCCGGCGATACAGCTGGATGAGCGGGCCGTGGTCGGTGTTCAGGTTGGGGCAGATGCCGGGGTAGACGCAGCTGGGCTTGCGGCAGGCGGCCTCGATCTCGCGGCTCTTGCAGCCGATGCGCCACATGTTGGCGGTGGGGCCGCCCAGGTCGCTGATGACGCCGGTGAAGCCATCCACCTTGTCGCGGATGTCCTCGATCTCGCGAATGATGGAGTCTTCGCTGCGGCTCTGGATGATGCGGCCCTCGTGCTCGGTGATCGAGCAGAAGGTGCAGCCGCCGAAGCAGCCGCGCATGATGTTCACGCTGAAGCGGATCATCTCCCAGGCCGGGATCTTGGTCGGCCCGTCGTGACGGCCGTCGGCATCGGCATAGACCGGATGCGGGGCGCGGGCGTACGGCAGGTCGAAGACGTGGTCCATCTCGGCCGTGGCCAGCGGGATGGGCGGCGGGTTGATCCACACGTCCCGCGCGGTGTTGCCCTCGCCATGGCGCTGCACCAGCGCCCGGGCGTTGCCCGGGTTGGTCTCCAGGTGCAGCACGCGGTTGGCGTGGGCATAGAGCACCGGGTCCGCGCGCACCTGCTCGTAGGCCGGCAGGCGGATCACCGTGCGCTCGCGCGGGGGCATGACGATGCGCCCCGCAGGCTTCTCCCGACGCACCGCCAGGGAGCCCTGCAGCACGATGGGCTGCACCGCAGGTGCCGCCGTTGCAGCCGGCGCCTTGTCCTGCGCATCGGCCTGCTGCAGCTCGCAGCTCGTGCCCTGCGAGGCGGCCAGGTCCTCGGTGCTGAGGTAGGGGTTGATGTGCTCGTCGATGCGGCCGGGCTGGTCCACCTCGGTGGAATCAAGCTCGAACCAGCCGGCAGCGGTGGGGTCGTCGTCGCGGCGCATGAAGGCGGTGCCGCGGATGTCGGTGAGCGATTCCACCGGCTCGCGCGCCGCCAGGCGGTGGGCGATGTCGATGATGGCGCGCTCGGCGTTGCCGTAGAGCAGCAGGTCGGCCTTGCAGTCCACCAGCAGGGAGCGGCGCACCTTGTCCTGCCAGTAGTCGTAGTGGGCCACCCGGCGCAGGCTGGCTTCTATGCCCCCGAGCACGATGGGCACGTCCGGGTAGGCTTCCTTGCAGCGGTTGGTGTAGACGAGGGAGGACCGGTCGGGCCGCTTGCCGCCCACGCCACCGGGCGTGTAGGCATCGTCGCTGCGGATCTTCCGGTCGGCGGTGTACCGGTTGATCATCGAATCCATGTTGCCGGCGGTCACCCCGAAGAAGAGGTTCGGCCGGCCCAGCGCCCGGTAGGGGTCGGCCGACTGCCAGTCGGGCTGCGCGATGATGCCCACGCGGAAACCCTGGGCCTCCAGCGTGCGGCCGATCACGGCCATGCCGAAGCTCGGGTGGTCGACGTAGGCGTCGCCGGTGACGATGATGATGTCGCAGCTGTCCCAGCCCAGGCGGTCCATCTCCTGCCGGCTCATCGGCAGGAAGGGGGCCGTGCCGAAGCGCTTGGCCCAGAAGGGGCGGTAAGCGGTGAGCGATCGGGCGGCGGGCATGGCCGGGGCCGGGGCCGTCGGGCTGGATCGCTCGGCCCGCGCCGGGCTGGACGGGCTGGACGGGCTCGCAGGGGGGCGGACGGTGACAGTCACGTGCGGCAGCCGGTTGAAGACAACCGGGTATTGTCGGCGTTCGTGAACGCCCCTGGTCCGCTTAGGGCGGATGAGACGATCCGCGCCATCGCCTCGTGCCCGTGTCCCGCCATGAAGAGTCCCCTGCTCACTGCCCTGTTCCTGTCGGCCGCCGTCGTGCTGGCCGGCTTCGCGCTGCCCCTGGTCTGGCGCGGGGCCGGCGACCCGGCACCGGCCCCCACCCTGCCCGCTGCAGGGGCCGGGCCCGCAGCACCCTGGAACATCACGCTGGATCAGGCCTCGCCCGGCGCCTCCACCGTCTTCGGCCTGCGCCTGCCGGGCAGCACGCTGGCCGATGTGCACCGCCGCTGGGGCGAGGACGTGGTCTTCGCGGTGGTGAGCAGCCCGGGCACCCCGCCTGCACTGGAAGGGCACATCGAGCGCTTCAGCGCGGCTGGCGTCAACGGGCGCCTGGTGCTGGTCTTCGAGGCGCCCGCCGACGACCTGGCCCGCTGGCAGGCCCAGGCCCCCGGCACGCCCACGGGCACCGGGGCCCGCCGACACCCGCTGGACGCCACCCGCGCCCCGGAGGCCACCCGCACAGCGCCGCTGACGGGGCTGAGCTTCCTGCCCTCGGCGCGTCTGGACGGGCCGACGGTGGAGAGCCGCTTCGGCGCGCCGGACGCGCGGCGCGTGGACGAACAGGGCACCGAGTACTGGATCTATCCGCGCCAGGGGCTGGTCATCGCCCTGCCGCGCCAGGGCAAGGCGGTGCTGCAGTACGTGGCACCGCAGGACCACGAACAACGCCTGGCCGCGCCCTTGAAGGGGCTGCCAAACCCTTCCGCCGCTTCCCCCGCCGCCGCCCGCCCCTGAGCGGCGCGCCCAGGCTGGGGGCAGGCTGGGGGCGGCCGGTGTAAGGTGCGGGCGTCCGAACGACCGGCCCACCCCCCATGAAGCCCTTCGCTGCCCTTGCCGCCCCCATCGCCCCGCGCGCCCGGGCGGCGTCTGCCCCCGGGGCCACGCGTGCCCTGGCCAAGTTTGCCCTGGCCACCTTCGCCCTGAGCACCTTCGCCCTGGCCACGCTCACGCTGGGCTTGATGGCCACTTCCTCGGCACACGCCGCCGGCTCCGCCTCGTCGGTGGCCTCGCAGGGGGGTTCGGCGTCGCTGGGCAGCAGCTCCACCTCCATCGAGCAGTCCAGCCAGAGTTCCACCCGGGACAACCGTGCCGCAGCCGGCCGCTATCGCATCGAGGCGGTCGCCGCCGTGCCGGTGCAGCCCGGCCTGGTGCGGCTGACGCTCGCGCCGGTGGACGGCGGCGAGGCCATCGCGCTGCTGCTGCCGCAGGCCTCCTACGACGACAGCCGCCTGGGCGTGGGCGATGACGTGCGGGCGGCCCCTCGGCCCTACGGAACCGAGTTCGCACGGGCCGACACCGGCCGCACCTTCTTCCTGGTGCTCGACGACGCCGCCAGCCGGGACCTGCGCACACGGCCGGTCGGGGGTTGACGAACGCAGCTGTCCGCCGGGAAACCGGGCGTTGATCGCCCCCTTGTTGGCACGGTCCTTGGCACGGTCCTTGGCCCCGTCCTTGGCCTCGTGGTTGGTCTCGTCATGGGCCCTGTTGATGGCAGCCTCGCCGGCATTGCGGGCCCGCAGCGTGGCCCTGGCCCTGGCCCTGGCGGCCACCGCCCTCCCCGCCAGCGCCGCGGTGCTGCGGCTGTGCGACGCGACCGATCGCGGAAACGCGGTGCAGCGCGACCGGCAGCTGCGCTTCGCTGCGGTGGTGCGCGAGCACCTGGAGGCCAGCGGTGCGGAGGTGGCACTGGTGTCGCGCGCCGGGCTGTCGCTCGGTCGCTTCGGCATGCGCTATTCCCACGCCGGCTTCAGCCTGCGCAGCCCGGCGGACCCCGCCACGCCGGCCTGGGCGGTTCGCCAGCTCTACTACGACTGCGAGCCAGGGCGGCCGCGCCTGTTCGACCAGGGGCTGAGCGCGTTCGTGCTGGGTGCCGAGCAGCCCGAGGCGGGCTGGCTGTCGGTGCTGCTGCTGCCCCCGCAGGCCGCCGCTGCACTGGCCCGGGCCGTGGCGGACGACCGCCTGGCCCTTCGCATGCTGCACCCCCGCTACAGCGCCAACGCGCACGCCTGGGCGCTGCAGTTCCAGAACTGCAACCAGTGGGTGGCCGAGATGCTGGCCGCGGCCTGGGGCGGCGACGCGGTGCGGGGCCCGACGGCGCCCGATGAAGACGCACCCGCACCCACACCTGCACCCGCACCCGCACCCACCGCCGACCTCGCGCTCCGCCAGCGCGCCCAGCACTGGCTCGCGGCCGAAGGCTACGTGCCGGCGGTGTTCGAGCTGCGTTCTCCGCTGCTGCAGCTGGCCGGGCTTTTCGTGCCCTGGATCCACCAGCAGGACCACCCGCCGCAGGACCTGGAGGCAATGCGCTACCGGGTGAGCATGCCCGCGGCCATCGAAGCCTTCGTCCGGCGGCGCTGGGCTGCCACCCGGCGCCTGGAGTTCTGCTACTCACCGCTGGGCATCGTCGTCCGCGAGGACGGACCGCCGCTGGACGCGGCCTGCACCGCAGGCCCGGGCGACCAGACCCTCGCCTTCTAGGACGGTGTCTCGGCCGAAGCCGGGGCAGCCGCAGCCGGGTCAGGCGCAGGAACAGGCACAGGGTCAGGCACAGCCAACTCGTCCTCCCCGTCGCTCTCGCCCAGGAAGCCGCCGCTCTGGTGCGCCCACAGCCGGGCATAAAGCCCGCCGCGCGCCAGCAGTTCGTCGTGCCGACCCTCTTCCACGATGCGGCCCTTGTCCATCACGATGAGCCGGTCCATGGCCGCAATGGTGGACAGGCGGTGCGCGATGGCCACCACCGTCTTGCCCTCCATCAGCCGGTACAGGCTTTCCTGGATCACCGACTCGACCTCGCTGTCCAGCGCGCTGGTGGCCTCGTCGAGCAGCAGGATGGGGGCGTCCTTGAGCATCACCCGCGCGATGGCGATGCGCTGCCGCTGCCCGCCACTCAGCTTGACGCCGCGCTCGCCGACGTGGGCGTCATAGCCCTTGCGGCCCTTGGCGTCGGACAAGGTCTGGATGAAGTCGTGCGCCTCGGCCTTGCGGGCCGCCGCCAGCATGGCGGCGTCGTCGGCATCGGGGCGGCCGTAGACGATGTTGTCGCGCACCGATCGGTGCAGCAGCGAGGTGTCCTGGGTGACCATGCCGACCTGCGCGCGCAGCGAATCCTGGGTGACGCGGGCGATGTCCTGGCCGTCCACCAGGATGCGGCCTGCGGCCAGGTCGTAGAAGCGCAGCAGCAGGTTTGTCACGGTGCTCTTGCCCGCGCCGCTGCGCCCGACCAGGCCGATCTTCTCGCCCGGACGAATGACGAGGTTCAGTTCGTCGATGACGGTGCGCTGGCCGCCGTAGGCGAAACGCACCCCCTCGAAGCGCAACTCGCCGCGGCTGACCTTCAGCGCCGGCGCTCCCGGTGCATCCACGATGGCCAGCGGCTTGCCCAGCGTGGCCATGCCGTCCTGCACCGTGCCGATGTGCTCGAACAGCGAGGCCAGCTCCCACATCACCCAGTGCGAGATGCCGTTCAGGCGCAGGGCCATGGCGGTGGCCGCCGCCATCGCGCCCACGCCCACGTCGCCGCGCAACCACAGCACCAGCGTGACGCCCACGGTGGACCCCACCAGCGCCATGCTCAGCAGCTGGTTCACCACCTCGAAGCCGGTGACGAGCCGCATCTGCGCATGCGCGGAGACCATGAACTCCTTCATCGCGCCGCGGGCGAAATCGGCCTCGCGGTGGGCGTGCGAGAAGAGCTTGACGGTGGCGATGTTGGTGTAGGCGTCGGTGATGCGGCCGGTCATCAGCGAGCGGGCATCGGCCTGGGCCGCTGCCACCTTGCCCAGGCGCGGCACGAAGAACCACAGCGCCAGCGCGTAGCAGGCGAGCCAGCCGGCGAAGGGCAGCATCAGCCAGGCGTGGAAGCCGCCGACGATGGCCACCATGGTGGCGAAGTAGATGACCACGTAGACCAGGATGTCCGCGAAGATCATCCAGGTGTCGCGCACCGCCAGCGCCGACTGCATCAGCTTGGTGGAAATGCGCCCGGCGAACTCGTCCTGGTAGAAGCTCAGGCTCTGGCGCAGCATCAGCCGGTGGAAGTTCCAGCGCAGGCGCATCGGGAAGTTCGCGAACAGCACCTGGTACTTCACCATTGCCTGCAGCGCGGCCAGGCCGATGCTGCCCGCCAGCACCGCAGCCAGCAGCAGCAGCGTGCTGCCGTGCTCGGCCCACAGCCGCTCGCGCGGGGTGCTGCCCAGCAGGTCGACGATGTGCGCGAGCATGCTGAACAGCAGCGCCTCGAAGGCGCCGATGCAGGCGGTCAGCAGCGTCAACCCGAAGAGCCAGGGGCGGATGCCCTGGGCACAGGCCCACAGGAAGGCAAAGAAGGTGCGGGGCAGTGGCACCGGCTCGGCGGCCGGGTAGGTGGCCACGCGTCGCTCGAAGAATCCCAGCAAGCGGTGCTCCGGAACGTGAATGAGCGGCCGAGCGTATCGCGCTTTGGGCGCCCTACAAGCGCGCCCCCAGCCGCACCCCCTGGTCGATCGCCCGCTTCGCATCGAGCTCGGCGGCCGCTTCCGCCCCGCCGATCACGTGCACCGCCAGGCCCAGTGCCTGCAGCGGCTCGGCCAGGTCGCGCTCGGGGTCCTGCCCGGTGCACAGCACGATGTGGTCGACCTCCAGCCAGCGCGGGTTCAGCCGCTGCTCCCCCTCGCTGATGCGCAGGCCCGCGTCGCCGATGGCCTCGTAGTTCACCCCGTTCAACATCCGCACGCCGCGGGTCTTGAGCGACTGGCGGTGGATCCACCCGGTGGTCTTGCCCAGGCCCGCGCCCACCTTGCTGGCTTTGCGCTGCAGCAGCGTCACCTCCCGGGCAGGCGGGTGCAGCGCGGGCACTTCGGCCGCCAGGCCGCCGCGCTCGAGCGCCGGGTCCACCACGCCCCATTCGGCCAGCCAGTCCGCCAGGTTCAGCGTCGTGCTCGGCCCTGACTGGGTGAGGAACTCGGCCACGTCGAAGCCGATGCCGCCGGCACCCAGCACCGCCACGCGGCGCCCGACCGCCGCGCCGCGCAGCACCTGCAGATAGCTCAGCACCTTGGGATGCTGCTGGCCTTCGATGCGCGGGTCGCGCGGGCGCACGCCGGTGGCCAGCACCACCGCCTCCACCCCCATCGCCTGCAGCGACTGCGGCGTCGCGCGGGTGTTCAGGTGCACCTGGACACCGGTCACTTCCAGCCGGCGGCGCCAGTAGCGCAGCGTTTCGTGGAACTCCTCCTTGCCCGGCACCTGCTTGGCCAGGTTGAGCTGCCCGCCGATCTCGTCGGCCGACTCGATGAGGTGCACCTGATGCCCGCGCTCGGCCAGCGTGGTGGCAGCGGCCAGCCCGGCCGGCCCGGCCCCCACCACCGCGAAGCGGCGGCGCGCGGCCACCGGGCGGATGATGATTTCCGTCTCGTGGCAAGCCCGGGGGTTGACCAGGCAGGAGCTCAGCCGGTTGTCGAAGATGTGGTCGAGGCAGGCCTGGTTGCAGGCGATGCAGGTGTTGATCTCGTCGGCACGGCCCTGGCGCGCCTTGCGCACGAAGTGCGGGTCGGCCAGGAAGGGCCGGGCCATCGACACCATGTCCGCATCGCCCGCGGCGATCAGCTGCTCGGCGACTTCGGGGGTGTTGATGCGGTTGCTGGTGATGAGCGGAATCTTCACCTCCCCGCGCATCTTGCGGGTGAGCCAGGCGAAGGCCGCGCGCGGCACCGAGGTGGCGATGGTGGGCACGCGCGCCTCGTGCCAGCCGATGCCGGTGTTGATCATCGTGGCGCCCGCGGCCTCGACGGCCCGCGCGAGCTGCACCACCTCCTCCCAGCTGGAGCCGCCGGGCACCAGGTCGATCATCGACAGGCGGTAGATGAGGATGAAGTCGCGGCCCACCGCCTCGCGGGTGCGGCGCACGATCTCCACCGGCAGCCGGATGCGGTTCTCGTAGACGCCGCCCCAGGCGTCGTCGCGGTGGTTGGTGGCCGCGGCGATGAACTGGTTGATCAGGTAGCCCTCGCTGCCCATGATCTCCACGCCGTCGTAGCCGGCCTCGCGGGCCAGCACCGCGCAGCGCACAAAGGCGCGAATCTGCCGCTCGATGCCGCGCTCGGTGAGCGCGCGGGGCGTGAACGGGGAGATGGGTGCCTTCAGCCGGGACGGCGCCACGGCCAGCGGGTGGTAGGCGTAGCGGCCGGTGTGCAGGATCTGCAGCGCGATGCGGCCGCCGGCCGCATGCACCGCATCGGTCACCACCCGGTGGCGCGGCACGGCGCCGCGGCTGGCCAGGCGGCCCGCGAAGGGCTTGACCCAGCCCTCGATGTTGGGCGCAAAGCCACCGGTCACCATCAGCCCCACCTCGCCCTCGGCGCGTTCGCGGAAGTAGGCGGCCAGGCGGGAGAGGTCGCGCCCGTCCTCCAGGCCGGTGTGCATCGAACCCATCAGCACCCGGTTGGGCAGGGTGGTGAAGCCGAGGTCCAGGGGCTGCAGGAGGTGGGGGTAGGCGGGCATGGCCGTCAGTATCGCCACATCCGTTTGCGCCACACTCCGCAGCGTCCCCATCAGGAGCGCCCGCATGAACCCCCAAGAACCGCCCGACGGCAGCTGGAAACACGACGGCGTGCGTGTCGTGCCGGCCGGGTCCCTGGACGCCAACACCGCCCAGACGCCTGGCATGGACCGCAAGGCGGCCATCAACTTCGCGCGCGTGGGGGCGCAGAAGCTGTGGGCCGGCACGGTGCACATCCACCCGGACGCCAAGACCGGCGCCCACCACCACGGCCCGCTCGAGTCGGTGATCTACATCGTCAGCGGCCGCGCGCGCATGCGCTGGGGCGAGCGCCTGGAGTTCACCGCCGAGGCCGGACCGGGCGACTTCATCTACGTGCCGCCCTTCGTGCCGCACCAGGAGATCAACGCCAGCGCGACCGAGGTGCTGTCCTGCGTGCTGTGCCGCAGCGACGGCCAGGCCGTGGCGGTGAACCTGGACATCGAGCCGGTGGAAAAGCCCGAGTCGGTGCACTGGGTGGACCCGACCCACCCGGCCCCCGGGAGCCCGAACCCATGACGGCCACGGGTCGCCGCCTGCTGCAGACGTTTATCACCGGCCTGGTAACGGCCCTGCCGCTGGCCGCCACGGTGCTGGTCTTCGTCTGGGCGGTCCGCACCATCTACGAGGTGGTGGGGCCGGCATCCTTCGTCGGGCGCATCGTGCGGGCGCTGGGCTTCGGCATGGTGGGCTCGGAGCTGCTGGCCTACCTCATCGGCATCGGCGTCATCCTGGCGGCCATCTTCGCGCTGGGCGTTCTGGTGCAGACCCGGCTGCGCGGCGTGCTGGCGCGCACGGTCAACGGCGTCATCCAGCGGGTGCCGCTGGTGCGCAACGTCTATGACCTGATCCGCCGCTTCGTCGAGCTGCTGTCGCAGCGCGAGGGCGACGGCATGCGCTCGATGAGCGCGGTGTGGCTGAGCTTCGGCGGTCCGGGCAGTGCGGTGGTGCTGGGCCTGCTGTCCAGCCCCGAGCCGGTGCTGATCGGCGAACGGGCCTACCTGGCCGTGCTGGTGCCCACCTCGCCGGTGCCGGTGGGCGGCGGTCTGCTCTTCGTGCCCCAGGAATGGGTCACGCCCGCCGACGTGGGGGTGGAGGCGCTGACGAGCATCTACGTGTCCATGGGCGTGACCGCCCGGCAGCACCTGCGATCGGCCGATCAGCCCGCGGCGGCGGACGCCTGAGACTCCAGCTGCGCCTTCAGCCCGTCGGGCAGGCGCAGTTCGCGGGCCAGTTCGTCCAGATAGAGCCGCTCCATGCGGTTGGTGTCGTCGGTCACGAGCACGCTGGCGAGATACATCTCGGCGGCCAGCTCGGGGGAGCTGGCCTCGCGCGCCACGGCGGCAGGGTCGAGCGGCCGGCGCAGCTCGGCGTCGATCCACCCGCGCACCGCTGCATCGGCTTCCAGCCGGTGCAGCTCGTCCTCCACCAGGCCGCGCTCGCGTTCGTCGAGGTGGCCATCGGCCTTGGCCGCGGCCACCATGGCCACCAGCATCGCCCGGCTGTGCTGCTCGAGCTCGGCGCCCACCACCTGGTCGGCCATGCGCAGGGCAGCGGGAGCGGGAGCGGCAGTGGCAGCCGGAGCAGGAGCGGAGGCCGCCGCTGCACGCTGCTGGGCCTGCCACGCACCGTAGGCCTTGTAGGCCAGCGCGCCGATGGCCGCCACGCTGCCCACCTTGAGCGCCTTGCCGGCCAGGCCGCGCGCGCGCTTGTTCCCCAGCAGCATCGCCAGCGCCCCGCCGGAGGCCGCGCCGGCGCCGAAGGTGCCCCAGGCGAAGCCATCGTTGCGGCCGCTGCCTCCCGGGTGGCCCGGTTGGCCGGGCTGCCCCTGCGGCGGCGCGCTGCCGGGCCGCGCGGGCGCCCGGCCCGGGGCGGCCGTGGGCAGCGACGCACCCGGCAGGTTGCCGTTCTGGATCATCGACAGGCCGGATTTCAGAAGTTGCTCGAGCAAGGTCTGCGCACTCATGGGTGTCCTTGGATCGCGGAAGGGTCGGGGCTGCGATCATGGCGCATGTCCGAAGCCCTGGTTCCCCGCGTGATCCACGCCGACGACAGCCTGCTGGTGGCCGTCAAGCCGGCAGGGCTGCCCGCCGTCCCGGGTCGCCCGGCCTCGCTGCAGGACTGCATGGTGAGCCGGCTGGCGCTGCGCTGGCCGGGTGTGCGGGTGGTACACCGCCTGGACATGGCCACCTCCGGGCTGATGGTCTTCGCACTGGATGCGGCGACGCAGGTGGCGCTGTCGCGCGCCTTTGAACGGCGCGAGGTCGTCAAGCGCTACGAGGCCTGGGTGGGCGGGCCCTGGCCGCATGGCAGCGAAGGCAGCATCGACTTCCCGCTGGCGCCGGACTGGCCGCGCCGGCCACGGCAGAAGGTCTGCACCGACAGCGGCCGCCCGGCCCTCACCCACTGGCGAACCTTCGCTGGCGGCGAGCCGCCCTGCCAGCACGCCACGCGGCTCCTGCTGCTGCCGATCACCGGCCGCACCCACCAGCTGCGGGTGCACCTGGCCGCGCTGGGCCATCCCATCGTGGGCGACACGCTCTATGCGCAAGACGAAGCCCTCCCCGGTGCCGGTTCCCGCCTGATGCTGCATGCCAGCGGCCTGGAGTTCACCCATCCAGCATCGGGCGAGGCGCTGCACTTCGCCGACCCGCCGCCGTTCTGAACCAGCAAGGGGGGCGGCGCAGCGGCCTTCAGGGCGCCGAAGCCAGCAGGCCCTCCAGGTGACCCCGCAGCGCGTCGGCATCCGGCGGCAGATGCACCTGACGCCACACCCGGCCGGAGGGTGAGAAGAACACCACCGTGCCGTTGACCGCGCCGTGCTGCTGGCCGAAGGCCTGGCCCTGGGGCGCACCCAGGGGCGCGACGAGGAAGTGCAGGCGGTCTTCATAGACCGGCCGCAGCTTGTCCATCATGGCCATCACCTCCATGCCGCCCATCGACTGGTTGTCGTAGGCCAGCACCATGGCTGCGCGGCCCTGCCCCAGCCGGGTGAGATCGGTGGAGTAGGGCCCACGGGGCAGCTGGCTCCAGGCCAGTGCAGCGACGCCTGCGACGATCAGCAGCCCGATCCACCAGCGGTTCCAGCGAACACGGGCGTTGGTGCTGGTGTGGGTCGATGGGGCGGCGCCAGGGCCACGGTCAGGAGGGTTGTTCATGGCAGTGGGGCGCGTGCGGCGCGCCGCCGGGCACAGTGCCGGCCGGTGTGCCGCGGGGCAAAGTCCGGATGGAGGTTGCCGAGCGTCAAAGGTTCAATCCGGGGAACTATTCCGGTCCAGGCTTCTCTGAGGCGAGCGCAGAGGACGTCGGCACCCGCCCCAGAAGCTGCCCCCGCCCTTCACTGATGATGGATTCCTCCTCCGCGCCCACCCTGTCCGTCCACGACCTTGCCTGCGAGCGCGGCGAGCGGCTGCTGTTCCAGCGGCTGTCGTTCACGCTGCAGCCGGCCGGGCTTCTGCGGGTGGAGGGCGGCAACGGCCAGGGCAAGACCAGCCTGCTGAGGCTGCTGGCCGGGCTGGGCCGGCCCCACGCGGGCGAGGTCCGCTGGCGGGGCCAGGCCATCGAGCGGGTGCGCGACACCTACCACCGCGAGATGGCCTACCTCGGCCATGCCAACGGCATCAAGGAAGACCTCACGCCCGAGGAGAACCTGCGCTTTTCCGCCGGCGTGCAGGGCCGCCCTTTCGACGCAGAACGGGCCGCCTCGCTCTTGCAGCGCCTGGGGCTGGCGCGCTCCCGGGGCCTGGCCTGCCGGGTGCTGTCCTTCGGCCAGCGGCGGCGCGTGGCCCTGTGCGGCCTGATGCTCGCGCAGGCGCGGCTGTGGGTGCTCGACGAGCCGCTCACCGGGCTGGACGTGCAGGCGGTGGCGCTGGTGGAGGCCGTGATCGGCGAACACCTGGCCGCCCAGGGCCTGGTGGTGCTCACCACCCACCAGCCGCTGAACCTGCCGCAGGGCGAGGTGCAGGCGCTGCGCATCGGGGCCGCCGCGGCCACACCATCCGCCGAGCCCGCAGGGGCGCTTGCCTGACATGGGCCGCTTCCTGCGCAGCGTCCTGCTTCGGGACCTCACCCTGGCCAGCCGGCGCCGGGGCGACTGGCTCACCACCCTCGCCTTTTTCGTGGTGGTCAGCAGCCTCTTCCCCTTGAGCATCGGCTCCGAGCCCGAGCTGCTGCGCCGCATCGGCCCGGGCGTGCTGTGGGTGGCGGCCACGCTGGCCTCGCTGCTGTCGCTGTCGCGCCTCTTCGACGACGACCACCGCGACGGCAGCCTGGAGCAGCTGGTGCTGTCGCCGGCCCCCTTGACCGCCCTGGTGCTGGGCAAGACGGCCGCGCACTGGCTGGTCTATGGCGTCCCGCTGCTGCTGGTCACCCCGCTGCTGGGCCTGCAGTTCCACCTGAGCGGCGCGGCCATCGGCGTGCTGGTGGTGTCGCTGCTGCTGGGCACGCCGGTGCTGTCGCTGCTGGGCGCCGCCGGTGCGGCCCTGACGCTGGGCCTGCGCGGCGGGGGCGTGCTGCTCGCGCTGCTCATCCTGCCGCTGTACGTGCCGGCGCTGATCTTCGGCACGGGCGCGGTGGCGGCGGCGACGGCCGGCACCGGTGCCGAGGCCCACCTGTCGCTGCTGGGCGCCTTCCTGCTCATCACCTTCACCGTCGCACCCTGGATCGCGGCCGCCTCGCTGAAAGTCTCGCTGGAATGAATCTCTACCACTACGCCTCGCCCGCCACCTTCTACCACCTGGCCGGCCGGATCACGCCCTGGGCGGCTTGGGCGGCGGCCCTGCTGGCCGCCGTGGGCCTGTACATCGGCTTCTTCGTCGCGCCCACCGATTTCCAGCAGGGCGAGGCCTACCGCATCATCTTCATCCACGTGCCCGCCGCGTGGATGGGCATGCTGATCTACCTGGCCATGGGCCTGTGGGGCGCCATCGGGCTGGCCTTCAAGGCGCGGCTGCCTTTCATGATGATGCGTGCCCTTGCGCCCACCGGCGCGGTGATGACCTTCATCGCGCTGTGGACCGGTGCCGTCTGGGGCAAGCCCATGTGGGGCACCTGGTGGGTCTGGGACGCCCGGCTCACATCCACGCTGGTGCTGCTGTTTCTCTATCTGGGCACACTGGCGTTGTGGTCGGCCATCGAGGATGCGCAGCGGGGCGACAGGGCCGGCGCGCTGCTCACGCTGATCGGCGTGGTCAACGTGCCCATCATCCTGTTCTCGGTGGTGTGGTGGAACACGCTGCACCAGGGCTCGACGATCGGCGTCACCCACGCCCCGAAGATGGCCGCCACGATGATGCAGGGCCTGTTCGTGATGACGGCCGCCGCCTGGCTCTATGCCATCGCGGCCACGCTGTCGCGCGTGCGGCAGGTCATCCTCGAACGAGAACGGCGCACGCAGTGGGCACGCGCCATCCTGCAACAGGAGGTCTGAGATGCAATGGGCCAGCTGGGCTGATTTCTGGAACATGGGTGGTCGGGGCTTCTTCGTCTGGAGCGCCTTCGGCGTGACGGCGCTGAGCATTGCCGCCGAGGTCGCGTGGCTGCGGCGGTCCGGTGCACGCAATCGCGCCCGTCTGGCCCGTCTGCAGCAGTGGGACGACGCGGCCGCGTCGGAGCGGTCATGAAACCCCGCCACCGGCGCTTCGCCCTCATTGCGCTCGCCCTGGCGGCGCTGGCCGGCGCCACGGCGCTCGTGCTCAATGCCTTCCAGTCCAACCTGGTGTTCTTCTTCTCGCCCAGCGAGGTGCACCAGGGCAAGGCGCCGGTGGACCGGGTGTTCCGCATTGGCGGGCTGGTCAAGGAAGGCAGCGTGCAGCGCCAGAGCGACGGGCTGACCACGCGCTTCGTCGTCACCGACACATCCGGTTTCATACCCGCCGTCTACACGGGCATCCTTCCGGACCTCTTTGCCGAAGGCAAGGGCGTGGTGGCCGACGGCAAGCTGGGGCCCGACGGGCTCTTCACTGCCAACCGCGTGCTGGCCAAGCACGACGAGAACTACATGCCGCCCGAGGCCGCGCACGCGCTGGAGCAGGCCAAGAAGGCGGGCAAGACGCTGCAGGTGCCCTGAGGTCGCCGCAGTGCCAAGCCCCTTGAAACTCCCGCAGGAAACAGGTCGACCATGATCCCGGAAATCGGAACCTTCGCGCTGATCATCTCGCTGCTGCTGGCGGTGGTGCAGGCCGTGCTGCCGCTGGCCGGCGCGCAGCGCCGCAACGCCACCTGGATGTCGGTGGCGCGTCCGGCGGCCTGGGGCCAGTTCACCTTCACGCTGCTGGCCTATGGCTGCCTGGTGCACGCCTTCCTGGGCAACGACTTCACCGTCGTCAACGTGGCCAGCAACTCCTATTCCGATCTTCCGGCGCTCTACCGCATCACGGCCACCTGGGGCTCGCATGAAGGCTCGCTGCTGCTGTGGTCGCTGATCCTGGCCACCTGGACGGTGGCGGTGGCCCGCTTCTCGCGCACGCTGCCGCTGGACATGGTGGCGCGGGTGCTGGGCGTGCTGGGCCTGGTGTCCATCGGCTTCCTGTCGCTGCTGCTGCTCACCTCCAGCCCCTTCGAGCGCCAGTTCCCCGGCCCCCCCGAGGGCAGCGACCTCAACCCGCTGCTGCAGGACTGGGGAATGATCATCCACCCGCCCATGCTCTACATGGGCTATGTCGGCTTTGCGGTGGCCTTCGCCTTCGCGGTGGCCGCGCTGCTGTCCGGGCGGCTGGACGCCGCCTGGGCGCGCTGGTCGCGTCCTTGGGCCACGGTGGCCTGGGCCTTCCTGACGCTGGGCGTGGCCTTGGGCAGCTGGTGGGCCTACCGCGAACTGGGCTGGGGCGGCTGGTGGTTCTGGGACCCGGTGGAAAACGCCTCCTTCATGCCCTGGCTGGCGGGCACCGCGCTCATCCACTCGCTGGCGGTGGCCGAGAAGCGCGGCGCCTTCAAGGCCTGGACGGTGCTGCTCGCGCTGATGACCTTCTCGCTGTCGCTGCTGGGCACCTTCCTCGTGCGCTCGGGCGTGCTGTCTTCGGTGCATGCCTTTGCGGTGGACCCGGAGCGCGGCGCCTACATCCTGGGCTTCATGGTGCTGGTGGTGGGCGGCTCGCTCGCGCTCTTCGCCTGGCGTTCGCCGCGGATGATCGCCGGCGGCGCCTTCACCTGGTTCTCCCGCGAATCGCTGCTGCTGGCCAACAACGTGGTGCTGGTGGCCTCGGTGGCCGCGGTGCTGCTGGGCACGCTCTATCCCCTGTTCATCGACGCTCTGGGCATGGGCAAGCTGTCGGTGGGGCCGCCCTACTTCAACGCGGTGTTCGTGCCGCTCATCACCCCGGCGCTCTTCCTGATGGGCGTGGGCCCGCTGCTGCGCTGGAAGGGCGATGAACTGCCCCATGTGCTGGTGCGGCTGCGCTGGGCGCTGGGGGTGGCGGTGGCCACCGGGCTGCTGCTGCCGCTGACGCTGGAGGGCTACAAGCCCTGGGCGGTGCTGGGCCTGGGCCTGGCCACCTGGATCGTGCTGACCGTGCTCATCGCCTTCCGCGAGCGGGTCAAACACCGCAGCCACTGGGCCACGCTGCCCCGGGCCTTCTGGGGCATGCACCTGGCGCACCTGGGCCTGGCCATCGGCGTGGCCGGCATCACGCTGGTGGTGAACTACGAGCAGGAACTGGACGTGCGCATGAACGTGGGCGACCAGACGCAGATGGCCGGCTACACCCTCACCTTCATGGGCACGCGCCAGGTGGACGGGCCCAACTTCCAGGCCACCCGAGGCACGGTGGTGGTGAGCCGCAACGGCGTGGAGCGCTACACGCTGCAACCGGAAAAGCGCATCTACGACGCCTCGCGCTCGGTGATGACCGAAGCGGCCGTGCGGCCCAGCGCGTTCAGCGACCTCTACGTGTCGCTGGGCGAACCGCTGAACCCGCAGCTCACCACCTGGGCGGTGCGCGTCTACTACAAGCCCTTCATCAACTGGCTGTGGCTCGGCGCCTTCCTGATGGTGGTGGGCGGCTTCCTGGCCGCCTTCGACCGCCGCTACCGCATCGGCGCGAAGCTTCGCGCCCCGGCCACCTCGGCAGCCTCGGCCGCCGCGCAGGGGGCCTGAGCGATGAAGCGCTGGCTGCCCCTCGTCTTCTTCGTCGTGCTGGTGGGCTTCTTCGCCAAGGGCCTTTTCCTCAACCCGCGCGAGGTGCCCTCGCCCCTCATCGGCAAGCCGGCGCCGGCCTTCAACCTGCCGGTGGTCGGCCAGGCCGACAAGGCCTTCAGCCCGGCCGAGCTGAAGGGGCAGGTGTGGCTGCTCAACGTGTGGGCGCCGTGGTGCGTGTCCTGCCTGCAGGAGCACGAGATCCTGATGGCGCTGTCGCAGGGGAAGAAGGCGCCCCCCATCGTCGGGCTGAACTGGAAGGACGTGAACCGCGACGCGCAGCGGCTGCTCGCCCGCACCGGCAACCCCTATGTGGCCGTGCCCGACGACCTGTCCGGCCGCGCCGGCATCGACTGGGGCGTGACCGGCACGCCGGAGACCTATGTCATCGACCGCGCCGGCATCGTGCGGATGAAGCATGTGGGGCCCATCGACGCGCAGGTGTGGGAGACCAAGTTCATCCCCAAGCTCAGGGAGCTGGGCGCATGAGGACCGGCGACGATGCTGGGGTGATGGGCCCTCGGCCGGGGTTGCGGGGCATGCTGGCGAGGGCTTCAGGCGTGGCTTCGGGCCTGGCTTCGGGCCTGGTGCTCGGGCTGGCCCTGTGGCTGCTGCCGCCCCTCCCCGCTGATGCGAACACGCCGCCTGCACCGGCGCCCGCCCCCACCGCGCAGCCGCTGCATGCCGACGTGGCCATCGAGGAGCGCCTCACCCGCCTGTCGCGCGAGCTGCGCTGCGTGGTCTGCCAGAACGAGGCGCTGGTGGAGTCTCCAGCCGAGCTGGCCGGGGCCATGCGCCAGGAAATCCGCGACCTGATGAAGGCCGGCAAGACCGACCAGGAGGTCATCGACTTCCTCACCGCCCGCTACGGCGACTTCGTCCTCTTCAGGCCGCCCTTCAAGCCCGTGACCTACCTGCTGTGGATCGGGCCCTTCGTGTTCCTCGCCTTCGGCGCGCTGGTGTGGGTCGTCGCGCTGCGGGCGCGACGGCGCTTCCAGGGCGCCCCCCTCGACCCGGCCCGCCTGGCCGACGCCGCCCGCCTGCTGCAAGAAAAGACATGAATGAGTTCTGGACCATCGGCGGCTTCCTCGCGCTGGCCGTGGCGGGCGTCGCCCTGGCGCTGGCCTTCTTCCTGCCCGGCCTGATGCGAAGCCCCACGCAGCGCCTGGCGCCAGCCGCGCGCCGCGACATCAACCTGGCCGTCTACCGCGACCAGCTGCAGGACCTGCAGGCCGAGCGCAGCGAAGCGGGCCTCAGCCCCGAGCGTTTCCAGGCCGACCAGCTCGAACTGCACGCCCGCGCCGCCGAAGACGCGTTGGCGCCCGAGGACGCGCCGCAGGTGGCCACACCCAGCCGCCGCCTGGGCTTCGCGCTGGCCGGCCTGCTGCCCGCCGCCGCCTTCGGCCTTTATTTCTGGCTGGGCAACCCCGAGGTGCTCACCGCCGTGGCCAGCAGCGGCGGTGCCAACGCCGCCAGCGCGCAAGGCCAGCCGGGCGCGCAGGACATCGCCCAGGTGGTGCAGCAGATCGAGGCCCGCACCCAGAGCCACCCCACCGACGCCGCCGCCTGGGAGGCTCTGGCCATGGCCCGCGGCCTGCTGAACCGCTGGCCCGAAGCGGTGCAGGCCTTCGGACAGGCGCACCGGCTGTCGCCCGACAAGCCCTCGGTGCTCATCGGCCTGGCCGAAGCCCTGGCCATGGCCGGCAACCAGCAGCTCAGCGGCCGGCCCATCGAACTCATCCGCCAGGCCCTGAAGGCCGAACCCGACAACCGCAAGGCCCTGCACCTGGCCGGCATCCACGCCCACCAGACCGGCGACTTCGCCCAGGCCGTGGTGCTGCTGGACCGACTGGGCCGCCAGCTGGGCCCGGACACCCCGCAGGCGCGGGACGTGCTGGCGCTGCGCGACGATGCGCAGCGGAAGGCGCAGGCGATGGGGGCGGGGGCGGCTGGGCAGGGGCAGCCCGCTGCGGGTCAGGGTTCGGCTCAGGGTTCGGCTCAGGGTTCGGCTCAGGCTTCGGCTTCAAGCAGCAGCGCCGCGCCGGTGGCCGCCCGCATCAGCGGCGTGGTGGAGGTGAGCGAGGCGCTGAAGGCACGCATTCCAGCCAACGCGACCGTCTATGTGCTGGCTCGCAGCGCCGCCGGCGGCCCGCCGCTTGCGGCGCAGCGCCTGACCGTCGGCGCCCTGCCGCTGCGCTTCTCGCTGGACGACAGCATGGCCATGGTGCCGGGCAACAGCCTGTCGCAGCAGCGGGAGGTGACGCTGGTGGCGCGGATCTCGGCCTCGGGCAACCCGATTGCGCAGCCGGGGGATCTGGAGGGGCGGGTGGTGGGGGTGAAGGTGGGGGTGGAAGGGGTGAATGGGGTGAAGGTGCTGGTGGATGGGGTGGTGCCTTGAGGGGGCGGGGGCTGAGGCGACCTACAGCTGAGAGAAGCCGGCCGATTCGATACCCCGCAGCGCTCTCGCGGGACGACCGACTTCAAGGTGCTCAGGCTCCCTGTCATCGCTTGCCGATGCACCCGGAGTTAGTATTACCTGCCCGAACGCCTGGTATGACGCGGAGTAAACCATGAACGTCCTCACCCTCAAGCTGCCAGACCACCTCGATGCTGCCTTGAAGGAAGTCAGCCGCAAACGCGGGCTGTCCAAGTCGGCCGTGGTGCGTGAGGCTCTGGAGCAGGCCCTGTTGGCTCAGGGCGAAGCCGCCAGCGCGGCGGAGCGCTGGGTGGCGCAATGGCAAGGCCGTTTGCAGCTGCCTGCGGCAGGCGACGTCGAAGCCGCGGACCCCCGGCTGGCCCACCTGCTCGCCAAGCATGTCCGTTGACCCGGCATGCGCCTGCTGATCGACATCAACGTGCTGCTCGACGTGGCCCTGCAGCGCTCCGGGGCGCCAGGGTCTGCGCGCTTGATCGCCACCTGCGGGCGAGAGCATGAAGGCTGGCTGGCGTGGCATTCGATCGCGACACTGTCGTACCTGATCGAACGGCAGCTGTCGTCGGTGTCTGGGCGTGACTTCATCCGAGGCGTTTTGGGCTGGGCCGATGTGGCCAACACCGGGCGGGCCGAGGCATTGGCGGCGCTCGACTTACCGATGCGCGACTTCGAGGACGCGCTGCAAGTCTCAGCTGCCATGGCTTGCGGCGCCCAGTTCATCGTCACCCGCAACGAGCGGGACTTCAAAGGGTCGCCCGTTCCGGCCATCAGCCCGGAAGCGTTCCTGCGCCGGCACCTTGGGTCATCGGGTTTGTCAGGTAGCTGAAGGGGCGCGCCGCGTTCGGCAAGACCGGCGCTTGCCTCCGGAATTCAAAACCGAGCGCTCTTTGTGTAGCTGACCTGCAGCGTCTTGAAGTTCAATGCGGCCGAGGTCGATCGGGGCGCCTGGTTCAGCCGGTTCCACAATCACAGGCGGGCGGTGTCGTGCCAATCACCATGCTTCACGCTTACGGTCACGAACGACCTATGCGCTAAGCGACGTGAGTCGTCATCGCGGTGTTCGAAGACCTCGAACAGGCCATAAAAAATGTCCGCAGTCAAGCGATTGTTGAAATCAGCCTGATGGCCGGAAGTCTATATGGGGTGCGGGTTTGGCTCTACTTCGGGCCGCCTTGCGGGGCTGTGGCGTTGTGGGCTGGGAGCCACATAGGAGCTTCGCGGTAGAAAGCCCGAGCGTGCTGCATCGGGGGCGGTTGCCTGCAGGCGGTAGCCGCGTTTGGTCTTCATAGCCCAATCGGTCGCCGTCCTCCAGAATGAAGAACGCGCAGCCTTGGGCTGCGCGTTTGAGGGATGGCCGCCAGCGGAAACCGGCATCATCAGCTTGGCTTCGGCGGCGCGGCCTTGCCCGCGCCTCCCTTCCTGAATCCCCGATCTCCGACCATGAAGGCTTCTAGCATGTGCGGAATTAGCACCGTGGCATCGACCGCCTCGCCGTAGGTCTGCGCGTGCAGCGTAGCGTAGCGGTCGAGGTCGGCTTTCAGGCTGGCCGGGCAAGCAAAAGTCAGCTTCGTGGATTCCGTTTTCGGCAGCGGCCCGAGCCGTAGCTTGCGCGTCGTCATCGCGAAGTCCCCCTGTTGAAGAAAAGTGGCTGGTACGGCCGCAGCACCAGATCGCGGTTGACGATGATGCGAACCGGCAAGCCGGGGCGCTCCGTCAAGGTGGGCTGGATGTTGAGGTTGCGCCGGGTCATCTCCTGACCGACCTGATTGATGCTGTCCTGGGCGCTATCGCGGCCGGCGATGATGACGCGATCACCGTCCTGCCGGTTCTCCGGCGCAGCCAGTTCGGCACCGATGCCCAGTAGCGTCGTCAGTGCCGCACCGGCAAAGACGCGATCCCAATGCCAATCCACATCATCTTCCAAGCCGGCGTAGCCGGCCGGATCGGTGCCGGCCAAGTTGTCGAGCTTGAGCGAAGACGTGTCGGGCAGGATGATCCGGTTCCACACCACTTGCACGCGGCTCTGCCCGTAGCTGACCTGGCTGTTGTATTTGCCCAGGATGCGTGACCCCTGCGGGATCAGCAGGAACTTGCCGGTAGCCGTGTCATAGACCGGCTCCGTCACTGTGGCGATCACATCGCCCGGCAAGTCCGACTTGATGCCCGTCACCAGCGCCCCGGCGACCACCGTTCCGGCCATGACCTGATACGGCGACGCCGGCAGCGTCAGGTTGCCGGAATCACGGGCTTCCGTGGTTCCGGCTTTCTGGAATGCCTCTTTCTGGTCTTGCCGGTTCTGCACGGCGGTCGGGTCGGCGGGCTGGGCCGCCGTCGACGCAGGCCCGGCCGCCAGCGGGTCGAAGGCCGCATTGGCGGTGAAGCCCGGCGCAGCGGCTACCTGTGTCTGCGCCACCGGCGCGGCCTTCTGCGAACCAGAGCGGAAGAACACCGCCGATGCCGCTGCTGCTTCGGCTTCCTTGCGCAACGCGTCGTTGGGGTCGTTGCCGGGGGCCGCGTAGGCGGCCGTCACCGGCTGCTGCGACTTCACAATGGCCGGGCCAAGATCGCCTGGCAGCGGCGGCCCCAACTCCGGCACGGATGCCGCCAAGGGGGGCGGCAGCTTCGAGTAGTCCGCCGGCAGCGCGTCCAACCCTTCGGACTTCGAGACGCGATCGACGTTGTAAAGCTCGGTCTGCTCGCCTGCACCGCGCCGCTGCGGTTGCAGCGACCACATCAGCGCGCCGAGCACAGCGACCGAGAGACCGCCGACGAGGATGGCCAGCGTGCGCCGGTTCAGGCGCGTGACCGGGCGCGGTTGGGCGCGCAGCGCAACTGCCTCGGGTGCCACCTTGCCCGCATGCGGCGTGGCGAGGTCGGGAGTGTCGTCCTGGCTCATGGTCAGTTCCTCCGCGCCAAGCCATCCGTGCGTTCGATACGCACCACGTCACCCTTGTCGCCGCCCAGGCGCAGTTCGGCCGCGCCGAACAGCCGATCCACGATGTAGTAAGGCGAGCGAAAACGGTAATTCACCAGTTGTCCGTCGCCCTGCGCGCCGATGACGAACAGCGGTGGCAGCTCGCCTTGGGCGATTCCCGGCGGGAACTGGATATAGACCTTCTCGCCATCGTCGAAGGCGCGCAGCGGCTTCCACGGCGGATTGCTGCCTGAGACGGAATATCGGAAGCGGATCTTCTCCAGCGACAGTCCGGTATCGACCGGTGCGGCGGCGCTAGCCGCCTGCGACTGGCGCTGCAAGGCCAACATCCGGTCTTTTGGGTAGTCCCAGGACACCGACGCCATCCATGCCTTTTCCGTCGAGGTCAGTTCCAGCAGGTATGTTCTGCGACTGGTGGTGATGACCAAATTCGTCTTGAGGCCTGAGCGGATGGGCTTGACCAGCACATTGATGCGCATCGCGTCGCCGCTGCCGCTGGACGTGTCACCGACGATCCAGCGCACGGTATCGCCGGCTGCGACCGTCACTAGTTCCTCGCCCGGCTGCAAGGAAACCACGGTCACGCGTCCCGGCGCGGCATAGACTTGGTAGAGCGCACCATCGGTGAAGGGCCACACCTGAATCGCATTGACGTAGCCCTCGCGCGTGGGCGCGATGCGCGCCTCGGCATTGGCACGGGAAACGCGCACCTTCTCATCGGCCGGCTCCGGCTTAGCCGGGGCCGCGTCCAACTCGTGCAGCGGCTTCAACTGCGCTGGCAGCGCCAGCGGCTCGGGCATGGCGACGACTTCCACTGGAGCAGGCGGCTCCGGCAGCGGCTGTGCCTGCACCGGCTCATCGAGCGAAATGGACGGAGGCGGCTTGCCCTGCGAAGCGCAGCCCGACAGGGCCACCACGGTCAGCGCGAAAGCGTATAAGCGGAAAGACAGGTTCATGGCTTGGCTCCTTCAGAAGAATCCAGTTCGCGGCTCCACGACAGGCCGTTGACGTAGATACCCAGCGGGTTCTTGCGCAGGCGCTGTTCGGTGCGCGGGGTTTGCAGGACGGTGGAAAGCACCGCGTTCCATCGCTCGGTCCCGGCGGGGGCACCGTTGATGAACCGTTGCTCCGTCCAACGGACGTTGAACGAGGCATCGCTGGCGCGTACCACGCTGGTGATCTGCACCGTCACCGACTCGCGGCCAACACGGGCGAAAGGATCGTTCTTGCTGGCGTAGTCGTTGAGCACCGCCGCGCCTTTGTCGGTGGTGTAGTCGTAGGCGTCCAGCCAGTTTTGCCGCACCACGATGGGATCGATAGACAGCGAGCGCACCAGCGTCACGAAGCGCGCCAGGTGGTGCGCGATCTGCGCATCGGCGGGCCGGTACGGCGTGGCGGCTTCGCCGACGGCGCGCACCTGCCCCGACTGATCGACCTCGATGACGTAAGGGGTGACGATGGACTGCGCCGAGCGCCACACCAGGCCACCGGCCATCAGCAGCGCAAGCGTGAGGCAGCCGAAGGCCATAAAACGCCAGTTCTTGGCCTGGACGCGGGCCGAGCCGATGCGCTCGTCCCACACCTGCGCGGCGGATTGGTACGGGGTGGCAGGCTGCGGCGTGTCGGCATAGCGCACCTGCGGGCGTTTGAATCGCATAGGGTTCTCCTTGGTGGTCAGGTATCGGGTCACGCATCGGGGCGCAGGCTTGGGCCTTGCCCTGAGCCGCCGCCGTCGCCACTGCGCAGCGTGTGGGCTGCGGTGGTTGCGGCATGGGTGATCTGCTGGCGGCGGTGCATCCGCTTTGCCCAGGCGGGTTGCTCTTGCTTCGGCGCGCTGGCTGCGCCTTCGCCTGCGGCGGCCTGGCCGGAACCGGCAGCGCCGACATCCGCACCGTTCCATCCTGCCCGGAAGGAGTCGGCCACCTTCTGACCGGCAGCGGAAGCGCCCGATGCAGCTCGGCGGCCTGCCGCTTGCGCGCCGGTCTTGGCGACATTGCCGAGGCCCGCAGCCGCGCCTTTAGCCCCGCCGCCCGCAGCGGCGGAACCGGCCTGGAATGCGGACTTGGCGCTGCTGGCCGCCGACGTGGCGGCGCGTGCGCCGCTCCCGGCCAGCTTTGCGGCGGCCGGGGCCATGCGTGCGCCCGCCATGACGGCACCGCCCACGCCGGTCGCGGCGGCACCGATGGCAACACCCGTGCCTACCGCGCCGACGGCAGCGCCCGCCATCGCACCCGCGCCGAGCTGCGGCGCACCGGACACAAGGCCCGTGGCGATGCCGGGGCCGAAGATGCCCAGCGCCAGCAAGGCAAGCGAAGCCAGCATCACGACAAGCGCATGGTCGATGGAAGGCTCGTCGGGATGAACCTGGAACTCCGCGAACAGGCCCGAGCCGATGCCGACGATTACCGCCAGCACCAAGACCTTGATGCCTGACGAAACCACATTGCCGAGCACCTTTTCCGCGAGGAACGAGGTTTTGTTCCAGAGCGCAAACGGGATCAAGACGAAGCCGGCAAGCGTGGTCAGCTTGAACTCGATCAACGTGATGAAAAGCTGAACCGCGAGCACGAAGAAACAGAGGATCACCACCAGCCAAGCGATGAACAGCACCACGATGGGGTCGAGGTTCACGAACACTTCGGGGAAGCCGGCCATGTCACCGATCTGGTCGAGGATCGGCGCAGCGGCGTCGATGCCGGTCTTGGCAAGCCGACCCGGCTGCAAGAAGTTCTCCATCGTTATGGCCGAGCCAGTGGCGGTGATGCCTAGCCCGGCGAACGAGCGGAACACGATGCTCGACAGCCAATTGAAGTTACCGATGATGTAGGCGAAGGCACCGACGTAAAGCACCTTGCGCAGCAGCTTGGCGATCACGTCCTCGCCCTGGCCGGTCGCATGGCTCATGGCCCAATACAGACCGGCAATGGTCATGTCGATGACAATGAGAGTGGCCGTCAGGAACGCGACTTCGCCTTGCAGCAGACCGAAACCGGAGTCGATGTAGCGCGAGAAGGTATCGAGGAATCTGTCGATGATCGTTACGTCGTTCATGGCGTGTCCTCCGCAGCGGCGAGCGACGCATCACCTTCCGGCGCGTCGTCGGTTGGCGTGTCGAAACTCGCCGGAATCGGCGGCAGTTCTGCCAGCGTCCGGTATTCGTCCGGCCCAGTCTGGCCGGTGAAGAAGCGCCGCCGGAAGGCTTCGGCAGCGGCGCGACAGGTGTCTTCGCCTGCGGTTTGCCGGTCGGCTGCGCATTGGGCGCGCAGCGCCTTGAGCCGCACGGGATCGGCGGCCAAGGTGGCGGTCAGGTCTTCAGCCGGCTGCTGGCCGCATGCGGTCAGCAGCACGGCCAGCAGGACAGGAACGCATCGCATGGCCGCCTCCCGTCAGTTGTTGTAGAAGTTGACGGACTGCGGTGTGTACGGCGTGCCGGTGCCCAGGAAGCGCCGCCGCACTTCGCGGGCGCGCTCGGTGGCCGCTGCCTGCCGCGCCAGCTCCAGCGAGGCCGCCCTGTCTTGTGTGATCTGGAGCTGCTGGGCCTGGATGGACTGCTTGGCCTGCAAGGCGAGAAGCTGGTTCGTTGCCTGCATCGCTTGCAGCGCACCCGTGGCCGATTGGCTTTGGCTCACGAGGTCGGCCAGCGCGCTTTCGTCTTGCGTCAGGTTCTGCGACACCTGCGCCTGCATCCGCATCGCGGTGTGCAGGCCGTCGAGCGTGTTCTTCCAGCGTTCGCGTGCGTCCTGTGCCATGCGGTCGCCGCTGATGGTGGCGGCGTACTGCTCCGGGTACAGGCGCGAGAACGTGGCATCCATGCTCTGCACGTCGTAGGCCAGCCCTTGCGCCTCGGCAATCAGGCGTTCAGTCGTGGCGAGCGTCGAGCGCAGCCGGTTGACGATGTTGAAGTCGAGATTCGCCAGGTTGCGCGCCTGGTTCATCAACATCTGCGCTTCGTTCTGGAGCTGGTTGATCTGGTTGTTGATCTGCTCCAGCGTGCGGATGGCAGTCAGCGTGTTCTGCACCAAGTTGACGGGATCAACGAAAGTGAGCGCCGCCGCTGGCTGAGCGAGCATCAGCGAGCCGGCCAGCGCGGCGGCGAGCGAAACGGAAAGTACACGGGTCTTCATGGCGAAATCTCCAGGGGTTGAGTAGCGAGGAAAGAAGCCGCCGACGGCGAGGACGGCAGCAGGTCGGCGGCCCAATCGAGGCCGCGATGGCGTAGCCACGCACCGGCGAAGCCGGGAGCGCCGGCCTGCGTCAGCACTCGGTCAATGTCGCGTTGGTCTTGCGGTGTGGATGCGCCCGAGAAGGCGAGCGCGGCTGGCCCCAGGTCGAGGTCGAACAGACGATTGCCCAGGCGCGATTGGTAGTAGTAGTCGCGCTTGGGCTGCGCGGTGGCGACGATTTCGATTTGCCGACTGTTGAGGCCAAAGCCCTCGTAGACCGTGCGAATCTGCGGCTCGGTCGCCTGCGGGTTGGGCAAGAAAATCCGGCTCGCGCAGCTTTCGATGATCGCGGGCGCGATGGTCGAATCCTTGATGTCGGCAAGCGACTGCGTGGCGAAGATCACCGACACGTTTTTCTTGCGCAGAGTTTTCAACCATTGCCGGATGCGTGCCGCGAAGGACGGTTCATCAAGGAATAGCCAGGCTTCATCGAGAATCAGCAGCGTGGGAGCACCGTCGAAACGTGCATCGAAGCGGGCGAACAAGTAGCGCAGCACCGCTTGCACGGCGGCGGGGCTGTGCATTAGCTCTTCCATCTCAAAGCCCTGCACGTCGCCGCTGCCGAGCCGGTCGCGGTCGGCATCCAGTAGCTTGCCGTGCGCGCCGCCCAGCACATACGGCGACAATGCCTGCCGCAGCGCGTTCGATTGCAGCAGCACCGAAAGCCCGGTCATCGTGCGCTGCTCCACCGGCGCACCAGCGAGGCTGCCGAGCGCCGACCAAATGGCGGCTTTCTCGTCGGGGCCGACGGTCACGCCTTCATGCAGCAGGCGGCCTTCGATCCACTCGGCGGCCCAGGTGCGATAGCCTTCGCTGTCGATACGGGCCAAGGGCTGAAAGGCAATGGCGCCGTCCGCGCCGAGGTCGTAGTGTTCGCCGCCCAGGCCCAGCACCGTCGCCCGCATGGATCGCCCCATGTCGAAGGCGAAGATGCGCGAGCCGCCATAGCGGCGGAACTGCAAGGCGAGCATCGCCAGCAGGACAGATTTTCCCATGCCCGTCGGCCCCGCGACCAGCGTATGCCCCACGTCGCCGATGTGCGTCACCAGCCGGAACGGCGTCGCGCCATCCGTGCGCGTGACGATCAGCGGCGGGCCGTCGAGATGGGCGTTTTTCTCCGGCCCAGCCCACACGGCGGACACCGGCATCATGTGCGCCAGATTCAGCGTCGAGACGATGGGCTGGCGCACGTTGGCATAGGCATTGCCTGGTATGGACGACAGCCACGCATCGACTGCATTTAAGGTTTCGGGGATGGTGACGAAGCCACGTCCTTGGATGACACGTTCCACCATGCGCAGCTTTTCGTCGGCTACGGCAGGGTCGTCATCGAACACCGTCACCGTGGCGGTGAGGTAGCCGAAGGCGACTTGATCGCTGCCAAGCTCTTGCAAGGCGGCATCCGCGTCGGCCGCCTTGTTGCTGGCATCCGTGTCCACCAGCGGCGATTCCTGCTGGAAGATGGTTTCGCGCAGTAGCGCAATGACATTCTTCCGTTTCGCAAACCACTGGCGACGCAGGCGGCCCAGCTCCTTTTCCGCCTCGGCTTTATCGAGGCAGAGAAACCGGGTACTCCAGCGATAGGCAAAGCCCAGGCGATTGAGGTCGTCCAGCAGGCCCGGCCAGGTCGAGGTCGGAAAGCCCCGCACCGACACCACGCGCAGATGCTGGTCACCCAGCATGGGCGCAAGGCCGCCGACTAGGGCGGAATCGGCCAGCAGTGCGTCGAGGTGGAAAGGCACCTCGGGCACGGCCAGCCGGTAGCGCCGCGTGGACACCGTGGCGTGAAGATAAGTCAGCGTCGCGGCATCGTCCAACCAGACGATTTCTGGCATCACGCCATCGAGCAGGTCGAAAACCCGATCCGTTTCTGCCAGGAAGGCGTCAAGCCGACCGCGCCAGTCCACACCATCGCCCGGCGCGTGCTCGTAGAGCAGCTTGGCTGCACGAGCGCGGGATTCCTCCGGCGGCAGATAGGCTAGCGTCAGGTGATAGCTGCTTTCGTAGTGGTTCCCCGATTCCTCAAAGGCAGCGCGGCGTTCTTCGTCCACCAGCCAGGACAGCGGTTCGGGAAAGTCGGAATGCGGATAGTCCGCGGCCGACTGGCGCTCGGCTTCCACGAACAGCGCCCAGCCCGAACCCAGCCGGCGCAACGCGTTGTTTAGCCGTGCCGTCGTGGCGATCAATTCGCCCTGCGTGGCGCTGTCCAGATCAGGCCCGCGAAAGCGCGCCGTGCGCTGAAACGAGCCATCCTTGTTCAGCACCACGCCCGGCGCGATCAGCCCAGCCCAGGGAAGCCAGTCGGCCAGCAAGGCGGGCCGCTGGCGGTATTCGGCAAGGTTAAGCATGGCGGCGTCTCCTACACGTCCAGCAGCGGCTTGTGCTTGATGTGCCGGGCGAAGACCTGCATGAACTGCGGATCGACCCTCGCGCCCCACACGGCCAGCGAGTGACCGACGATCCAGAGCACTACGCCAGGAATCCAGAGTTGCAGGCCCAGCCCGACGGCAGCGGCTAGCGTGCCGTTGGCAATCGCCACCGTGCGCGGTGCGCCGCCCATCAAGAGCGGCTCGGTCAGCGAGCGATGTAGCGGCACCTCGAAGCCGGCCGCGAAGCTATCCGGGCCACTCATACGACAGCCCCGCCGGAGAAGCTGAAGAACGACAGGAAGAACGAGGACGCGGCGAACGCGATGCTCAAACCGAACACGATCTGGATCAGCTTGCGAAAGCCGCCCGACGTGTCGCCGAAGGCGAGCGCGAGGCCCGTGGCGATGATGATGATGACCGCGACGATGCGTGCCACCGGCCCCTGAATCGACTCCAGAATGGATTGCAGCGGGCCTTCCCACGGCATCGAGGAGCCGGATGCCTTCGCCGTGCCCGCCGTCATCAGCATGACTGCGGCCAGCAGCAGGCCGTGGTGCGCGGGGCCGGCCAGCCGCCGCAGGCGTGCGATGGTTGAAACCGGATTTACGGAATTACGGAAAGCGTGAACGTGCATCTGCGTCATGGCAGTTCTCCAGGTAGGTCAAGGGACGAGGAAGGCGCAGCGGCATCGGCTGCGAGAGGAACCGGCATCAGCTCGGGAAACGGTGTTTCCAGCGCGTCCGCCAGGCGATAGCCGGTGCCGTCGAAACCGACGACACGGGCGATGCTTTCGACGCGGCGCTTGCGGCCACGCCCGGCGATGTGGATCACGACGTTGACCGCCTCGGCGATCAGCGCACGCGGTGGGTTCACCGCCACTTCAAGAATCAACTGTTCGAGGCGCAGCAGCGCGCCCAGCGCGGAACCGGCGTGGATGGTGGCGATGCCGCCGGGGTGGCCGGTGCCCCACACCTTAACCAAGTCCAGGGCTTCGCCGCCGCGTACCTCGCCGACGATCACGCGGTCGGGGCGCAGGCGCATCGTGGCCCGCACCAGCTCGGTCATAGACACGACGCCAGCGCGGGTGCGCAGCGGCACATGGTCGCGGGCTGCGCATTGCAGCTCGATGGTGTCTTCGAGCACAAGCACGCGGTCGCCCGTGGCGGCGATCTCCGCAAGCAAGGCATTGGCGAGTGTGGTTTTGCCGCTGCTCGTCGCCCCGGCGATCAGGATGTTCTGGCGCTCACGCACGGCGCGGCGCAGGAACTCGGCCTGGCCTGTGGTCAAGATGCCGTCGGCCACATAGCGATCCAGCCCGATGATGCTCACGGCGCGCTTGCGCAGCGCGAAGGCTGGGCCGGGCGCTGCGGGCGGCAAGATGCCCTCGAACCGCTCGCCGGTTTCGGGCAGCTCGGCGGTCAGCAGCGGCCGCCCGCGATGCACCTCTGCGCCGACGTGCGCAGCCACCAGCCGGATGATGCGTTCGCCATCGTCTTGGGACAGCTCCACGCCCAGCGGCATGCGGCCCGATGACAACCGATCCACCCATAGGGTGCGGTCGGGGTTGAGCATGATTTCCACCACGTCGGGGTCGGCCAGCGCAGCGGCGATGACTGGCCCCATTGCCGTGCGCAGCATCTGGATACGGCGATCCAGAGAGGTTGCGGCGGATGAGAGTTCGGGCGGGGTTTGCGGAATGGCGCTCATGAGGCACGCTCCTGCGCTTCAGCCAGTGCCTCCGCGTCATCCATTCGCGCCGGGTCTGGGTGCAGTTCTTCCACAACGTCGCGCACCAGGCTGCGGCCACGCAGCAGGTGGCGGCCGAGCCGCTCCACGAATTGCTCGAAACGCGCTTTGCCTTGGGCGCGAGCTGCGTCCTGATGGGCTTCGGGAATCGGGGTGCTGACGGTCAGGAAGTAGCGGATGAACAGCGCCAGTGTTTCGATCTGGATGTTCTGGTCGCGCTCCATGCGCTCGGCCTGCCGCGACAGGCGATCGAGCCGCTTGGCGATGGCCGCCTCGCGCTGGTCGCCAGCATCGGGCGATAGCCACGACGCGAGCGCCGCCGCGACAATGGACGACTTGGACACGCCTTTCTTGGCGGCCAGTTCTTCGAGACGCTTGGCGTGCTCGGGCTGAATGAACAGATTGAGGCGGTATTGGCTCATAAGTCGATTCCGTCGTTGGGGTCGAGGGAAGCCAGCCGGGCCGTGCGCTGCATGGCCGGGTCGAGCTGGCCGGGAAGCGGCAGCGGCAGGTCGTCGTCGTCATCGAGCAGAGTCAGGTCATGGCCGGCGAGCAGCGGTTCGGGGCTGTATTCGCTGACTTCGGATAGCTCCGGCTGTCGGCGTGGGCCGCCGTCATCGGCGGTGCCTGTGCCATCGCCGGACAGGCCCGCAGCCCGGACCGTTGACACGGCTGGGATCGATAGGCCGCTCCAGTCGTCGGGCCGGGCCGGTGGCGCGTCCGCGTATTGCCCGGCCGCGAGCACAGGCGGCGGTAAAACGCGGTTCTTGAAATTCGCGTCGGCGTAGTAGCGCAGCTTCTTGGCCTTGATCGGTGCCACGCTGGACACCATCACCACAGCTTCCTCAGTCGGAAGCTGCATCACTTCACCGGGCGTCAGTAGCGGGCGGGCCGTCTCCTGCCGCGACACCATGAGGTGCCCCAGCCACGGTGCCAATCTGTGCCCGGCATAGTTGCGCTGCGCGCGCAGTTCGGTAGCGGTGCCAAGCGTTTCGGAGATCCGTTTCGCAGTGCGTTCATCGTTGGTGGCGAACGTCACGCGGACATGGCAGTTATCCAGAATCGAATGGTTCTGGCCGTAGGCTTTGTCGATCTGGTTGAGCGATTGGGCGATAAGAAAACTGCGGATTCCGTAGCCCGCCATGAAGGCAAGCGCCGTCTCGAAGAAGTCCAGGCGGCCCAGCGCCGGGAACTCATCGAGCATCAGCAGCAGCTTGTGGCGGCGTTCGATGCCGTCGCTGCCGTCGAGCGATTCGGTGAGCCGTCGGCCGATCTGGTTGAGGATCAGGCGAATGAGCGGTTTCGTCCGCGAAATATCCGAAGGTGGCACTACCAGATAAAGCGACACCGGATGCTCGGACGCGATCAGGTCGGCGATACGCCAGTCGCAGCGCGAGGTGACTTCGGCCACCGTGGGGTCGCGGTAGAGGCCCAGGAACGACATGGCGGTGCTCAACACGCCGGAACGCTCGTTGTCCGACTTGTTGAGCACTTCGCGCGCCGCCGAAGCGACGACTGGATGCGGGCCACCACCTTCCACGTTCACGAGGTGCTGTGTGGTCATCATCCGGTGCAAGGTCAGCTCGAAGGGGCTGGCCGGATCGGAGAGGAAATTGGCGACGCCGCGCAGCGTCTTGTCCTCGCCCGCGTAGAGCACATGCAGGATGGCCCCGACCAGCAGCGCGTGCGAAGTCTTCTCCCAATGGTTGCGCTTCTCAAGCGCGCCTTCTGGATCGACCAGAATGTCGGCTATGTTCTGTACGTCACGCACTTCATGTGCGCCGCGCCGAACTTCTAGCAGCGGGTTGTAGGCCGCCGACTTCGCATCGGTCGGATTGAACAGCAGGCAGTGTGAGTAGCGTGAGCGCCAACCTGCGGTGATCTGCCAATTCTCGCCCTTGATGTCGTGGACTACGGCGGATGCAGGCCAAGAAAGCAGCGTCGGCACCACAAGGCCGACGCCTTTGCCTGAGCGCGTGGGCGCGAAAGTGAGGATGTGTTCCGGGCCTTCATGCCGAAGGTACTTGCCATCGTGCTGACCGAGGAACACGCCGATCGGCTGCGTAAGGCCGGCTTTGCGAATGTCCTCCGTACTTGCCCAGCGTGCCGAGCCATAGGTCGTGACTAGGCGTGATTGACGAGAGCGCCAGATCGACATGCAGACTGCGACCACCACCGCCAGCAAGCCACTGCCACCCGCTATGGCACCGCCCGTGTCGAAAACGCGTGGCGCGTAGGCATCGAAGAAGAACCACCACTCAAACAGCTTCCACGGGAGGTAGATCGGTGTGCCGAGGAAATCAAACCAGGGGGAGCCAAGGCGTACCTGATAGCCAAGGGCTGCTGCCGTCCATTGTGTGGCGCCCCACACACCCGCGATCACGATGCCGAATACCACGGCTATCTGACCGAACAGCACATTCGTACCTTGCATAGCCCCGCCTCCAATCTCTCCTACGCTGATTCCCTTGGGAAACGCGGCTTAGAAATGTGCCGCAGGCGTCAGGATCGGTGCTGGCTTAGTGCCGGTCAAAGACCGTTTGGGGCAGAAAGGTCGATAAGAAAGAATGAATTCGCGCTGTGTCTAGCCAGGGAGTGACTCCGTAAGCGCCGGCGAATATCAGCGTGCCGAACAGAAGATTCAGGCAGACTAGCGAATTGCTGAATTGCTGAATTGCTGAATTGCTGAATTGCTGAATTGCTGAATTGCTGAATTTCAGAATTTGGGGGATTCTTTGGGCGGTGTGTATGGCGTTTTTCCGTCACCGTAGAACCGCTTACGTGTTGCCTCCGCTACCCGGTTGCAAAGCAGTTCGCCCAAAGTAGGCCGATCCGTCTTGCATTGCTGGCGCAACTTCTTGAGCTGTTCCGGGTCTGCCACCAGCTCTTCTACTGTCGGGGTTTTCTTTTCTGCACTAGTGGCTTTGTGCGGTTTATCAGATTGACCGCATGCGACTAGCATTGCAGCGACGAGCGTGATGGCGAGTCTCATGGCATCAATTCCTCCGGAAGATCGGGATTTCGGCTTTTTGTTGACCTGAGAAACTCTGGCAATTCGATGGCCTGTACTCGCTGAATGAAGCGCGCAAGCTCGTCAAACGGATCGCCTTCAAGTCTGAGTAGATAGGTCGTCAAAGGTGGTACGCGTGTCGAAAGCGGCCTCGCCACGACTCCTGGCTCTCGGGAGGCTGCAATGTGTGCAGCCCCTGTAAGTCCGAGTGCAAAACCGGCAGATACCAACGCCATCATCAGGTCGAAAGTGGTAACCCGCTCGGCAACTAGAGGCTGCATTTCAGCCCGGCTAAGTACTCGCTCAATGTGCTTGGCGTGGCCCTCGCACACTTGAGGATCAGATAGCACTAGCGGGTAGCGCAGCAGTTCATCCAATGGAATTCGCTTAAGAGCCAGCAACGGATGCCGAGCTGGCAGCGCCACCATAAGCGTGTCAGTCCACGCGGGAAGTGCGACGATTCCATCACCTACGTCGTCGGACTGTGCAAAGCCGACGTCATACAGGTCGTCGTGCAATCCTTTGATTTGTTGGGATAGTGGCACCTCAAAAAAGCGAATCTCAACCTCGGGCTCCTCCTCGCGACACAACGCCAATAGGGCTGGTAAGCACAGTAGTGTTGCGCCGTCTGACAAGGCGACGCGGAGTTGTCCATGAAAGCCATTTTTTGCTGCCTTCACGCAGTCCCGCGCCTGTTGCAAGGATGCGAACACCCGAGGTGCGTGCTCCATGAGCATCAACCCAGCTCGTGTCAAACGCGTGCTTCTCGTGTTCCGAATAAAGAGCTGTGCTCCTAACTCCTCTTCGAGTTCTTTGATCGTGCGAGACAGTGGGGACTGCTCAATATGCAGTTTCGCAGCGGCGCGAGCGAAGTGAAGTTCCTCGGCGAGCGCCATAAAACAACGTAGATGTCGAATTTCCATGCGTCCCCTACTAATCGTCGATCTATTCAGTATTTAAAACTCGCTGCCATGCTGCGTTCTTCCAACTCAAGGACTCAGGGTGAAGATTGCAGATTCACATGCTCTGGCGAACCAGAAAGCGCTTTAGCGAGAACACCCCATTGCACGGCTGCGTCGGCGCGAGCACGGACCAGAGCCGCTCGCTGGGACAAGGTGCCACGCTCCGCTTCTGCAACAACGGTCGCATCCACCTGTCCCGCCTCAAAGAGGCGTCGACTGCGGTCAAGGAGTCGATCAGCGACGACAAGACCATCGACCTGATGCTGCAGAGAAGTCCGCTGGGTCTGCCAGCCCAGATAAGCGTTCTCCACATCCTGAAGCGCAAGCAAAACCGTGCGTTCCAGGTCAGCCTGTGCGCCGCGACTGCGTGCTGAGCCCTCGTCGATTCCCGCTTGTATTGCTCCACCGTCAAAGATCGGAAGCGTCACACCCAAGCCCAGAGAGAAAATGTTCCCTGCCACACGTGTTCCGTTGTTCTCGAAGCGTTGGCGCCCACCACTCAAATCGAGCACAAGTTTGGGGAGCCGCTCGCCTTCTGCTGCGTTCCATCGCGCCGTCGCCGCTGCAAGACGCGCCTGCGCGGCTCTGACGTCGGGGCGCTGCTGCAGCAATTCGCCTGGCACGCTTCTGGGAGTCCAATCGGGCATGGTGAGAGAGGCAAGCGCAGGACCGCTGCCAAGCGCCCCCGGAATCCGGCCAACGAGCACATCCAAGGCATGCGTTGCTTCGCCGCGTACGCGTCGCAACTGCTCTTGCTCCACCCGGAGGGCGATGACCTCGGAACGCGTGCGTTCAATGTCAAAGCCCGTAGCTTGACCTGCCTTGAACTTCTGCTCTGTCAGACGCTCAAGGCGCTCGGCGACTTGAAGTCGCTCTTTTGCCAGATCTTCCAGCTCTGCCGCCTGCCGCTGCTGCAGTGCAGCGGACACTGTCTCAAAGGCGATCTGCCAACGTGTCGCGAACCAGTTCTGTTCGACAGCAACTGCGTCCATCCGTGCGCCATCAGCGGCATGCGAGAGGCGGCCCGCTAGATCAACTTCCCATGAAGCCGACAGCGGAAGCCTGGCATCGCTGCTGATGGTCGGTGCCAAAGAAAAGTCGCGCTCGCGCGTTGCTTGGGGCGTGAGCGCCAAGCTAGGGAACATTGAAGCGCGTGTACGTCGGGTGATCGCCACAGCTTCATCAATCCGCGCTCTTGCAATAGCGAGATCGGTGTTGTGCTCCAGCGCGTTGCGCACCAGCGCGTCAATCAGCGGATCACCGTACGCCGTCCACCACTCGGCCGGGAGTGCTTGTGCTGGCACCTGCTGCACAGCCAGACCCGCTTCGTTCATGAATTTGGCCGGAACCTCAACGCGTGATGTCTCCACCCTGTGAGGCGAGTGGCTGCACGCGGCGAGAAGCGTGATCGATAGGAATGCAACAGCAGTAAGGCCGCGGCGGGCGTAGGGATCGGACATGTTGAGCCACTAGGTTGTGAATTGAGGAGGCCGTCTTGACGGGCATAGTTCATGGCGTGTACTATACCGTTCAGACGGTTCAAAAATCAAGCATCTTTGGAGTTTCACCATGGCAACTCGTATGAAATCAAGCCCAGAGGAGTCGCATTCGGCGGACAACGGCGCTGAAGCCCCCTCCATCTCTAAGAAAGCGCAACAAACACGGGAGCGCATCCTTCAAGCTGCGCGTGACGTAGTCATGGAGGGAGGTGCCGGGCACCTAACGCTTGACGCGGTCGTTGCACGGGCAGGAATGAGCAAAGGTGCGTTCCTGTACCACTTCAAGACCAAGCGCGATCTGCTCCTCACGATGATTGATGACCAGGTCTCGGCGTTTGATGGCGGGCAGGAAGAGCGAGAGCTGCCATTCGTCGGCGATCCAGACCCTTGGCTATCCAGCCAGGTCTCGGCTATGCCTGACGGCGGGATGCAAAAGATGAGCGCTGCATTGCTGGCGGCCGTGGCTGAAGACCCCACGCTGCTTGAGCCTGTGCGCGGCTGGTACCGCAGGCAGTACGAGAACGCGAGCAAATCTCCACGCGGCACCGATATCGCCGGAATCGTTCTATTTGCCTTGGACGGAGTCTTCCTCGCCGAAATGATGGGTTTTCCGACGTTTGCTGCCGAAGACCTTTCTCGACTCATGCACACCCTCCAGGCGCTCGCCCGCGGCGAACTGGAACTCACCCCTATTGATAAACGCTGATGAAAGGCCTTCCCGTGTCTTGCACTCCCTTTAAATCCCAGTCCTGGCAAATGCAGAAAGTCGGCCTCGCGTTTGTTCTGCTCGCATCGCTTGCCGGCTGTGGTAGTCAGAAGGAGCCTGCTTCCGATCCACCGCGAGCGGTCAAGCTGCTCACGGTGGGGGATGTAGGTTCTGTGGCCAATCGCATTGAATTGAGTGGTCTAGCTCGCTCCAGTGAGCGGAGTACCTTGGGGTTCGAGACTGGCGGGCGTATCAGCAAGCTTCATGTGGACGTGGGAGATCGCTTCTCTCGCGGACAGCTTCTGGCTGAGTTGGATGTTCAGCCCGAGCAACTCCGCCTAGAACAGGCTCGGGCGACACTCGCTGCTGCGGAAGCCGCATTGGCAGACAGAATCGTGCAGACAACGCAGCAAAGGGGGCTGCTTGAGGGCAACGTAATCTCCCCGGCTGCATTCGAGAGTGTGAAAGCACAGTTGGTTGCAGCTGAAGGCCAGGTGCGCAATGCAAAGGCCGCATTCGGCCTTGCCGAGCGTGCGCGAAGGGGGGCCGCCATTCATGCGCCATTCGACGGCGTCGTCGCGGAGAAACTCGCTCTGCCGTTCACAGATATTGCAGCCGGAGCGCCGGTGCTTCAAGTGGATGGACTACGCAGCGGCGTAGAAGTCCTTGCGACTGCATCGACGACCCAGGCGGCAAATATCAAAATTGGGCAGGTCGCCGAACTGCGCCTGAGCGAGTCAGCAAGTCCCGTTCGTGCTTCGGTACAACGCATCGGCTTGCGTGCTGAAAATGGCTCACTTTTACCTGTCGTGCTCGTTCCTCAAGATGCTACTCTTGCGCGCAGTCTTCGACCCGGGTCTGCCGTTCAAGTATTGCTGAAGGCACCGGAAGCGAAGGATGCCTCACCAGATCGTCTGATGCTTCCCTATTCGGCACTGGTGCTCAGTGAGAAAGCAGGACAAGCCGCAGTGTTTGTATATGACGTGACCGGAAAGAAGGTGCACCGCCGGGAAGTGCAATTCCAGAGCGAGCCAGGCGGCGACAACGTTCGCGTTGTGGGCGGCCTGAAGCGCGGCGAGATGGTAGTCGCGGCTGGCGCGAGTTGGCTGACGAACGAGCAACAAGTCACCCCACTCAAGGCCACGACCCAATTGGCCGGACGCTGACCCGCTACAGGAAGACTTCGCTATGAAGATCACAGAAATGGCGCTGCGCGCCAGCAGACTCACCTACCTTGCCGCGGTCATCATTCTTGTTGCCGGCATTGCCACGTTTCTCAATTTCCCTTCGCAGGAAGAGCCATCGGTCACGATTCGAGATGCGGTTGTTGCCGTTCTGAACCCTGGCATGCCAGCCGAACGTGTTGAGCAGTTGATCGCGCGTCCGATCGAGGAGCGTTTGCGGGAGCTGGCCGAGGTCAAGCGTGTAACCACAACCGTTCGCGCGGGCGGGGCCGTCATACAGGTCACGATCTGGGAGCGGTACACCGACCTAGCCCCCATATGGCAGCGCGTTCGCGCGAAGGTTGCCGATGCTCAGCCTCTGCTTCCACAGGGTACGTTGGGGCCATTTGTCAACGACGACTTCGGCCGTGTTGCCGTGGCCTCCATTGCGGTGACCGCGCCGGGCTACTCCATGGGCGAAATGCGTGTGTCGTTGAAAGAGATGCGCGATCGCCTATACGCGCTTCCCGGCGTTGATCGCATCAGCTTCTACGGCTTGCAGGAAGAGCGCGTCTATCTCGAATTTGATCGACCAAAACTAGCCCAGCTTGGATTGACCCCACAAGGGGTGATCGATCAACTCGTTAAACAAAACGTCGTGCTTTCAGGCGGGCAAATCGCCATCGGTGGCATCAACGCTTCGCTGGCTGTTAGTGGAGAGGTTCGCGACGCCGCTTCGCTGCGCGCGTTGCCGATCATGATGGCGCAAGCTCAGGGTGCGCGCGGTGCTTCGCCTGCTCCTTCAATCTCACTGGGAGAGCTTGCGCGCGTGCAGGTACAACCTGCAGATCCTCCCGAGTCTGCTGCAGTCTATAAGGGCCAGCCTGCCGTAGTGATGGCAGTGTCCATGACCTCGGGCCAGAACGTGGAGCAATTCGGCGTAGCCCTCAAATCCCGTGTGGCCGAGCTTGAGAAACTTCTGCCCGCAGGTTTCGAGCTCTCCTATGTGACATTCCAGGCAGACGTCGTCAAACGTGAAATGGGCAAGATGAACCAGGTGATGATCGAAACGATTGTCATCGTGCTCGGCGTCGTCGTCCTTTTCCTGGGATGGCGCACAGGATTCATCGTCGGGATGATCGTGCCGCTTACCATTCTGGGGGCACTGATCGTGATGCGCGCGCTGAACATCGAGCTGCAAAGTGTTTCGATGGCAGCCATCATCATCGCTTTGGGGCTCTTGGTAGACAACGGCATCGTGATTGCCGAAGACATTGAACGGCGCTTGGCAGCCGGTGAAGACCGCAAACAGGCTTGTCTCGAAGCGGGTCGTACCCTCGCACTGCCGCTGCTGACGTCCTCATTGGTTATCGTCATCGCCTTCTCCCCGTTCTTCTTCGGCCAGAGTGCGACGAGTGAGTATCTGCGCTCTCTCGTCATTGTCCTCGCGCTCACGTTACTCGGATCTTGGCTGTTGTGTCTGACCGTCACTCCACTGCTGTGCTACCACTTCACCAAAGTGCATCATCAACCGGCGAATGACGCGCAAACCTACAACACACGCTTCTATCGCGGCTATCGCAAGTTGCTTGAGTGGGTGCTTGACCACAAGGCGATCTACGTTGGTGTGATGACGGGTGCATTGGCCGTAGCTCTGTACGGATTCACGACACTGCCATACGACTTCTTGCCGAAGTCCGACCGAGTTCAATTCCAAATACCGGTGCAGCTCGCCCCTGGAACGGATTCACGGCTCACTCTTGCCAAAGTGAAGGAAGTGAGCGGCTGGCTCGGTGATCAAGAAATCAACCCCGAAATCACGGATCACATTGGCTACGTCGCTGACGGTGGGCCGCGCTTCATCCTTGGGCTCAATCCCCCATTGCCAGCATCGAACATCGCGTACTTTGTCGTGACGGTCAAGGCAGGCACCAACATTGACGTCGTGATTGCCCGAACTCGGGCTTACTTCGCGCAGCATCATGGAGATGTACGCGCAGAGCCTCAGCGGTTCTCGCTAGGCACTACCGAAGCCGGCACAGCCGTCTACCGGGTCAGTGGGCCGGATCATGAGGTGCTGATGAATGCGGCGGCGAAAATTGAGTCCGCGCTACGGGAGCTGCCAGGTACGGCCAACATCAAGAACAACTGGGATACCCGTGTCGGCCGTCTCGATGTTCGGGTCGATCAAGATCGTGCGCGACGTGCTGGCGTCACCACCGACGACATAGCTGCCTGGCTTGGCACCCGCTACATCGGCCAGTCGATCTCTGTGATCCGAGATGGCGATACCAGCGTGCCAATCGTGATGCGCGGGACGTCCAATGATCGGCGCAGCACTGCGGACGTTGGTTCGACGACCATCTATCCAGCGTCGGGTGGCCAGCCGGTTTCCCTGGCGCAAGTGGCCGATGTCACGCTCGCTAGCGAGCCGTCTGTGATCCAGCGCCGCAATCTCATTCGTACAGTCACAGTTCAGGGGCAGAACACCGCATACACCGCGCAAGAGATCGTGGATCACCTCGCACCTCGGATCGCCGCAATTGAACTACCTGCAGGCTATGCCATAGAGCTTGGTGGAGAAATTGAGGAATCGGCTGAATCGAATGCATCGCTCACGCACTACATGCCGTTCGCTCTTCTGGCGATGTTGCTGCTATTCATCTGGCAGTTCAACTCCTTCCGCAAGCTGATCGTGATTCTCGCAACGATTCCCTTCACGTTGATTGGGGTCGTGATTGCACTGAAGGCAACAGGCACTCCTTTCAGCTTCATGGCGACATTCGGGGTGCTTGCGCTGTTCGGAATCATCGTCAACAACGCCGTTCTTCTGCTCGAACAAATTGAACACGGCCTCTCGGAAGGTCTCGCCCGACATGAAGCCCTGGTGGGAGCTGCGATGCAGCGGCTGCGTCCAATCGTGATGACCAAGGTGACCTGTATCGCGGGTCTCGTGCCCCTGATGTTGTTTGCGGGGCCGCTGTGGAAGGGCATGGCCATCGGCATGATCGGTGGTCTCGCACTTGGCACGCTCGTGACGCTTGGCCTGATTCCGTTGCTCTACGAGGTGCTGTTCGGAATGAAGTGGCCGGGCAGCAAACGGAGTCACGAGGCGGTACAACAACCAGTGCAACCGGTCTGATCCCTCAGCGTAACTGTCCACACGCTTCCCCCGATCTCTCTCGTGGCCGGAGAGATCGGGGAGACAGATTCTCGCCATCAGAGAGTTTAAGAAGAAATCAGAAGCAGAGCGAATTGACCGCCTACTGCCTATTCTTTGATGCTTTGATGCTTTGATAATCAATTTTCACTGAATAGATTTGGAGAAATATATGAACCCGTTGTCATGGAATCCATGGTTGGTTCTACTGATTGCCGGCCTGTTCGAAATCGGTTGGCCACTAGGCCTCAAGATGGGTGCGGCCAATGCAGCGATGCGCTACGTGGGGCCGGCGATTGCAGTTGCCTGTATGGCAGCCAGCGGCTTTTTCCTATGGTTATCTCTTAAACAGATCCCCATAGGAACAGCTTATGCGGTCTGGACCGGCATCGGTTCGCTGGGCGCGTTTTTCGTGGGCGTGTATGTGTTCGGCGATACCGCCTCCTTGATACGTTGGGTTGGAATTGCGCTGGTTGTTGCTGGCATCGTCTGTCTGAAAATGGGATAAATGAAAATATATATGAAACGCCCTATTTCATTAATCCATTTTGTGCTGCTGGCAGGCCTCACGGCAACCTTATCTGGCTGTGCTTCAAACGGAATGACTCGATCAGGGTTTCTTGGTGATTACGATGTATTGGGAAAAACGAAGTACGAAAATGTTCTGCTCTTCAAGGCGCCAGGCTTTGAACCCAGTCGTTACCGGGAAATATTAGTCGAGGATGCTCAGGTAGTGACGGCAACTGGACGCATAGGTGGGCTTGAAGCTGAGCAAGTGCGAGAGCTTCTCGATCACGTCAACAGTGAACTGCGACATCTCCAAACTAAGTCCGAAGCTCCCGCATCGTCAGGCCGCATACGTGTGCGTGTGGCAATTACGACCATTGAGACGCCCAATAGAGCAGTCAACACCCTAACGACGTTGCTTGTTGGACCAGTGACAACTGGGGGAGCTAGTTTGGAGTTTGAGGCAGTAGATGAACAAACAGATCGTCGGGTGGCTGCTGCTAGCTGCTTCGAGCACGGCAACGCTCTCGCGGATTTCAAAGGCTCCTACACACTGCTCGGGCATGCAAAGTCTGCAATCACCACCTGCCTTGAACGGATCAATAGCGCTTGGAGAAGTGCTGGCTCGTGAATAGCTGCTATTCCATAACTTCGCGCGGATCGCGAGGAGCCTCATCAAGGGGATTCGTAGGGTGCCGTTCTTGTAACGTCTGCAGCATTCTGGAGTGGCTCTGCTTCGTCGCAAAATTGCCGGCGTTTCTCGTTCTTGTCTATTCGAAACGCTGCGTGGTGCTGCTTGCAGAGGTAAAGCGCCTGGAGGTGTGTAAATTCACACGATGGAGTTTGGCCGGTGTGCTGGCAACGGTAGTTCTGACAGGGTGTTCCACTTACCGTCCTTGGATCAACCCGACACTTTCCGACGCCGCCTTAATGTCTCTCGCCGAGAACGACCAACGCATCAGGCCGTCGGAGGTCAACCAACCGGTGGTTGTAGCGGTGACACTGTCAGGCGGGGGCGCTCGGGCGGCGGCCTTCGGCCTGGGCGTGCTGCGCGAACTCAAGGCCACACGCTTCGCGCTAGAGGGCCAGGAGACCACTCTGTTGGATCAGGTGTTCCTGGTCAGCGGAGTGTCGGGGGGCAGCATCCTTGCCGCGCACTTCGCGGCCTTCGGCGATGCCACGCTGACTCGTTTCGAGCCGGATTTTCTGCTTGTGCCTTTTGAGGGGCGACTCATACGTGAAGCTCTGTGGCCTGAGCGTCTTTATAGACTAACTTCACCTTGGTTTGGGCGCAGCCAGATCCTGGCTCAACGCTTGGACGAACTTTTTGAAGGCCGCACCTTTGGTGACGTGCGCCGACGACCGGGCGCGCCCGAACTGATGATCACGGCAACCGACCTCACGACCGGTGCCCCTTTCGATTTCACCACCGAGCAATTCCGGCTAATCTGTTCCGACCTCGATGCAACGCCGCTGTCTTTCGCGGTGGCGGCCTCGTCGGCAGTACCGCTGGTGCTGTCGCCCGTAACGGTGCGAAACAACGCCAATACCTGTCCGCCGCCTCTCCGATCTTTGCCTGTCAGAGGGCAAAATTACAGATCACGCATCCTGCAAAGCGGCATAGACAGCTACCTCAATGCGCACGATCGGCCCTATATCCACCTCGTGGACGGTGGTGTCTCCGACAACCTCGGCGTACGTCTGATGCTAGACCGGCTAGTAGCTTCGGGCTCAATGAGCGCCAATTTCTCGGAGGTCAAGCCCGGAAGCTTGCGCCGACTCGTGTTGGTGACGGTGAACTCCGAACGAGGACTGAGCGAGAGAGTGGACAGTAGCGACCGAGTTCCCAGCACGACGCAAGTACTTGAGTCGCTGATCTTCGGTGCCGGCGCTCGCGAGACCCAGGTGACGCTGGCCATGCTTAACGACGACCTGCAACACTGGCGTTCCGAGATTGTCCGCACCCGTGGCCAAGCGGACAGCCCCTTTGCGGCCGACGCAGAAATCTACGTAGTAAGCGTAAGTCTGAACGACGTGCCGGACGACAAGATCCGGCATTCGCTGCTGCGCGTGCCCACAGCCTTCACGATCGAGGCTACGGATGTCTTGGACCTGCAAACTGCGGGAGGCGAAGCACTGAGGCAATCCAAGGAGTTTATGGCATTGATTGAATCTCTAAGAAGAATCACAGCAGCCAAGCAGACTGCGCCTGGTACTCAGCTTCCCTTGATATCTAACTGATACCGATACTGGGCTTTCGTCCAAGTTCCCAAGAGGCACTTCCGCCGATAACCTTTGCGGCAAGCTGTTGTCCCAGTCGCGGCTCAATTACCGGCCGCCACGGCACAAGGCTGAACCCCATGCCGTCATCGAGCATCGCGTAGCGCCCGCTGGCGAGCATAATGGAACGCCGGTAGATACCGGCTACGCGCTGCCCGTCGGCCACCGGGCGATGCTCTAGGCCGGTTTCCGCCGCAATGTCTTTCGCGGCCTGCACTAGTTCCCGATTGCGTAGCGTGCCCAGCAGGTTGCGCGCGAGGATGACGCGCTGCCCGCGGCGCTGTGCCAGCCCCTGTTCTTCGAGGAAATCGGCTCGCTGCTGTATGGCCTGCTTGGTATCACCGCCAAAGCCCAAGTTGCCCAGCCCACGGCCACCGCCGATCAGTTGCTGGTCAAGCCAAGTCGCGCCGATGACGCGGGCCTGCCGTTCAATAGGAAGGTGTGATTTCAGCTCTACGGCTACATCGCCCAGCCGTTGCGCGTCGTATTGGCGGCCACGCTCGGCCAGGTCGTCCGGTACCTTCCATAGCCCTTCGGCCACGCGCTCCACGATGCAAGCCCGGCGCAGGGCTTCCAGCCGCCGGACATGAGCGGCGACGACTTCCTGCGGGTCGCGTCCGGGCGTAGCCCGGCCCTGCTCGATTACCAGGTGATGATCGGTGCGGTACAGGCCATCGCTCGCCAGCGAGGCGATGTTCTTGTCGGCCGTGCGCACCTCAGTCGAACCCTTCACCTCTACCACAGCGCCCGTGGGATAGTTCGCCAGTTCGTCGCGGGCGTTCAGTGCAACGTAGTGGGCCTTACCGTCCGTGCCGTCGATGATCAGATAGCCTCGGTCGTGCAACTCATCGGCAAGCCCCTTCGCGGCCACGCGGCCGATGAGGCTGCGACCATCGTCGCCCGGCTCGAACACCGCCAGCTCACGCGGCTGGCCGCTCATGGCCCGCTGCATCGTTCGGATGATGTCGCCACGCTCACCCAGGGCACGCAAGGTCTTCTCGGCATCGGCATGAATGGCCCAGGTGCCGGGCTGCACCTCGTCGGCTAGGCCCAGGCGCTGCAAGCGTTGCAGGCGGCCGATCAGCAGCAGGCGCTGGCGTTGCAACCTCGGCTCGTTGAGCCGTTCGACATGCACCCGGCCATCCTCGCCGGTCTCGCGCTGCAAGGTGCGATCCAGGCTCGTCCACCGCTCCTGTTCCACCTCGCGCCTCAAGGTCTGCTGAATCTCCAGTTCGGTGCGCGGCCCCAGCCACTCGGTCGCCAGCTCGGCGGCGCGATGGCGGAAGCCGTGGGCGATGTAGTCACCCGCGATGATGAGGTCTTTGCCGGTGTCGTCGCGCCCGCGCACGATCAGGTGGGTGTGCGGGTTGTCGGTGTTCCAGTGATCCACCGCCACCCAATCCAGCCGCGTGCCCAGGTCGGCTTCCATGCGGCTCACCAGATGCCGGGTGTAGGTGCGCAGGTCGTCCAGCTCGGCCCCGTCCTCGGGCGAGACGATGAAGCGGAAATGGTGCCGGTCGTCGGCGCAGCGTTCCTTGAAGGCGTCCAGATCGGCTTCGTCGGCCTGTGGCCCGTAGCCCCGGCCCGGTTCGCCATCGCGACCCGCGCCGTCGCGCTCGATGTAGCGCAGGTGCTTGGCGAGCGATTGCGGGCTGGCCCGCTGGTGATTGACCAGCAAGGTCTTGATGGTCACGCGCCGCGACATGGGCATTAGCTTCGCCCCGGCGAAGCGCGCCGCCGTGTGGCCACGTCCGAGCCGAGAGCCGGGCCGCTGGCCGGTGCCAGCCGCGCCAGGACGGCGTACTGCCGACTTGCCGCTGCTGGCTTTGCCGGCCTGCTTGAGCACCTTGGAAACGAAGCTCTGCCCCTGGCCCTTGCCCCGGTTCTTCGGGGCGCTGGGGCGCACGCGAAAGTCGTCGTCGCGGCTGTCGGTCATGGCTGCGCTCCCCGCAAGCTTGGGCGTGTCCTGTCGTGCGAAGCACGCGGACATGCCAGCATTGGCGCGACCCTCGCGCCAAACGCGGCACGGTGGCGAAGCCGCTCCGTGCCGCGTTCCCCCCATGTGCTGACTGGCTTTCGACGCGGCCAGGTGCCGCGTCCTTTTGTCTTGCCTTCCGCCTTTGCCCTTCGCTGTCGCTCCAGGCAACGGCGGCCCGGCGGCGCTGCTGCGTGAACAGACAGCGCGCCGGCGAAAGCGCCAATGGCCGCAGGCCGGGCGCGTTCGAGGCAAGACGCCTGAACGTTGGACGGCTGCGCCGGATGCTGCGCGACGTGCGGTGCGAATGCACCGGCACGACAGGCGCAGCGACACTGAAGCAGCCAGCAGAACGACATGCCCGATGGCACGTCAGAGCGCAGCGAATCGGCGGCCATCATGGGCGTATCTCCGGCCACACCGGATGCGCAACGCCGATCACGGCGGATGCGCTGACCGGGCCGAAATAGCGGCTGTCGAACGATGCTGGATTCGTCACGCTCAACAGGAGCAGTTCGCCCGGTTCAAGGCGGCGGCAAAGCTGCAAGGACGGCAGCGCCCGGCCCAGCCGGTCGGCGGGCAGTACGGCGGCCGAAGGCACGCCGTCGATGCGTACCTGACCGGCGACGATGCAGACGTGTTGCGGCGCGACCGCGCCCACACGTTTGAGCAGCGGAACGCGCGTCGGCAGGTAGCCGCGCTGCGCAGCGAGCGCGGCAGCCGTGGCCGGAAGCGGCACCAGCACGATGCTGTCCACGGACAACGGACGTGGCAGCGAGGCGGTGCGCGGGTCGAACGGGTCAATGCGATACCAGCCGACCGCCACGCTGTCGGACGGGTTGTAGGTCAGACGCGGCAGCGGCGACACGAAAGCCGCCCAGGCCAGCGCAGCGAAGCCGATGGCGGCCAGTGTCGCCAGCACGATGCGAGCGCGCAGGCGTGAGCGAGGACGCGGCGCCACGTCGGGCGCGTTGGGTGTGGTGGTCGGGGCGGTCATGGCAGCACCTTCCCGGCCAGCCAGGCGGTATGCCGCTCGGTGGTGTATTCGGGCAGCGCAAGGCGAGCCGCAAGACGGTTGCCCAGCGTGCGCCAGTACGCCGGCGACACGTCGATGGCAGCGATGCCCAGCGCCTCGATGCCGTCGATGCGCTCCAGCACGGCGCGCACGTTGGCATCGCCTTCGGTGTGTAGGAGCAAGCGCGCGCCCGGCTGAACACCGGGGATGCGCTGCGCCGCGTCCAGCGGTGTGCAAGCCTGCATCACCATGAGTTGCCAGCGGATCGTGCCGTAGTCGTTGGCCTGCCAGCGGATGCGGCAGAGCATCGCGCCCGGCAGGAACACCGCGCAGCGCCGCCAGCGGTCGAGCTGAAGCGTGCGCGCCGGTTCGCCGAAGCGCAGGTAGAGCTTGAAGCGATGTTCGAGGTAGGCCAGCGAAACGCGCGTCAGCGGCACATTGCCGGCCTGTCCGGCGAGTGCCGAAAGCGCAGGCAGCGGCGCAGCCGGTGCCGCGTTCGCGGCAGGCCAAGCGAATGCGTTCATGGTGTGTTCTCCGGCGGAAACTCCCGCTCCAGCAGGCCGCGCAGCAGGTCGGCCACGGTCACGCCTTGCGTGAAGGCCGACACCTTGATGCGCGCCCGCATGGCGGGCGTGATGTCGAGCGTGAGGCGGGCCGTGTAGAGGTCGCCTTTGCCCAGCGCGTCGGCATCGCCCTGACGAATCCACGCCTCGGCGTGCGGATTCGCGGGCGGACGTGCGCCGATGCCGACGCGCTTGCCCGTGCGTTTGCTGTTGGGTGGCTGCTGCGCTGTCATGTCGGCCACCGCAGCAGTTCGTCCACCAGGGCGGTGATTTCGCGGGCGGCGGCACTGTCGGGCGCTGTCTCGCGTGCGAGCCGGCCAGCGGCCACGCTGTCGGCGAAGACGATGCGCTGATGCACCTCCGAGCGCAGCGCGGGCAGCGGCTGTTCGGCGAGCGATTGCCGCGCCTCGCGCCCGATGATGGTGGTGCTGACGCGCCGGTTGATGACGAAGGCCGCGCGGAGCAGCGGCCGGAACACCTGCGCCTCGCGGATCAGCGAAACCATTTCCGAGCTGGCCCAGAGGTCGTAGGGGCTGGGCTGCACCGGGATCAGCACGCGCTCGGCCGCCAGCAGCGCGGAGCGCGCCAAGGCGGCGATGCGCGGCGGCCCGTCGATGATGACGTGATCGGCCCGCCTGGCGAGTTCTGGCGCTTCCTGATGCAGCGTTTCGCGTGCGAGGCCCACGGCGCTGAACAGCCGTGGCAAGCCTTGCTGGCTTCTGCGCTGCGTCCAGTCCAGGGATGAACCCTGCGGGTCGGCATCGAGCAGGACGACATGCTGGCCGCGCATCGCCAGTTCGCCCGCGATGTGCGTGGCGAGCGTGGTCTTGCCGACACCGCCTTTCTGGTTGAGCAGAGCGAGGATCATGGCGCGGCCCTCCCTGCTGGAAAGCCGGGCTTTACCTGCCGTGCAAAACGCTGTTCGCCGTGCCGTTTCTCGGTTGTCCACCGAAACGGCGCGCTTCTACTAAAAGTTATGTATTTCTTGTTAGGGAAGTTAGAGGGGCCGCAAACCCGCGCCGTTATTGGCTTTCCGGCGTTTTCGTACTCCTGATAGCACGATAGGCGTACTCCCGATAGCACGATACCCGGTACTCCTGATAGCACGAGGCCGTCCACACCTTTTCCACGAGTTATCCCCGTGCCGTGTGCAGCACGGGCCGGAAGGTCAGCAGTTCTTGTCCGTCGTCCGGCATTCGCTCGATGCCCAGGACGTAGCCGGGCAGCGACTGCCGCGCCACCAGGACGCGCAGGTCGTAAGCGAAGTCGGAGAAGCGCGCAGCGCTGCCCGACTTGCGGTGCAGGTGCCGGAAGTCGAATTGCCAGCCGCCCGGCTGCTTGCCGCCGTGCTTGCGCACCAGGCGGTACAGCCAGCGCTCGATCCCGCCCTTCAAGCGGAAATAGGCTGGGTCGATGGTCAGCACCAAGGCGGCATCGAGCACGCCCGCATAGAACCAGTCCGGCAGGATCAGTTCGATGCCCAGCGGCACGCCGCTGGCATCGGCCAGTTCCTTCCACTCGTTGATCCACGAGAAGCGATGCAATCGCCTTCCCGTGGTTTCGCGGATGGACGTGGCCACCGTGGTCGATTGCAGCCGGTCGAGCGCGGCTTTCAGGCGCAGGTAGTCGTTGAGAGACGTGCCGCGCCCGATGAAGCGCAGGATCTCGTAGGGAGTGGCGCGTATCCAGCGCGACGGGCGCAAGCCCGCGTCGCGCGCCTCCACGATCTGCGAGGCGGCCCAAATCAGCAGGTCGGCATCCCATATCGTTGCGATGCCGTGCTCCTGCGTACCCTCCACGCGGATGGTGATGCCGCCGGCGCGGAAGTCGATCGGCGCGGTACGCCGCGACTTCGCCAGCGAGAAGAACGGAAAGGCCATCAAGTCCTGGCTGTCGCGGGGTGCCATGTCGCCCGGCAGCGCGCGGAACAGGTCGAGCTGTTCGCGCTGCAAGGCTTGCCCTGGCGGGCTGGACATGGCGACGGCCACCCACGCGCCAGCGATCAGCGGCCATCACGGTAATCGCCCGCGTGGCGTTCGGCATATTCCGGGTCGGAAGTCGCCTCGTAGCTGCGCTGGTCGGCCCAGGCATCGAGGTCGGACACCGCGTACATGACGCGGCGGCCGAACTTGCGGAACTTCGGGCCGCCGCCGATCACGCGCTGTTTCTCCAGCGTGCGTGGCGACAGGCGCAGGTACTCGGCGGCTTCGTCGTTGGTCAGGTAGCGTTGGGGCTGCGCAGGCGCAGCGACAGCAGCGGCGGCAGGCCGCAAGGGAGCGGGTCGCATGGGATGTACCTCCATCAAGCCCGGCCACACCACGCGGCCGGTTAGAGGCACTTTCAAGAAAGCGAGGCTGCTTGCTAAGGGACGATCTACGGGGGACGCGAAACGTCCCCCCCTACTGCAACGGCGGCGGAAGCTGTGCCAGGCGGCGATAGCCGCCACGCATCAGCGCATCGCCACGACGTACCAGCCGCCGCACGCGGGCACGTAAGGCGCTGTCCTTGTGCCAGTCGGCGGCGACGGCATCGGCGCCGAACAGCCCTTCGGCCACTTCGCGCAATGACGCGCCCGCCAGGGTCGCGTCGAGCGTCTGCAAGGTGTGCAGTTCCAGCACCGCGGCCGTCGTGGGCCTGGAACGGGCCGCCGCCGCAGGCGTGGCAACCGTGGCCACGGCCAATGCGTCCAGCTCGGACGCGAGCGTGCGATAGCGCGCGCAGGGCGTGGCGCAGGCGCGGGTGGCGTAGAGGTAGGCCATGCCGTCTTCCAGGCCCGGCGCGAGCGCGAGCCGCAGGCAGCAGCCGGGCCAATGCGACACCAGCACCAGGCGCTTGCCGTCGTGGATCAGTTGCTTGCGGCCAGGGACGCGCCAGAACTCGAAGGCATGGGCTTCGGGTGGCGGGTCATCGTCCGGGTAAACCTGCACGACGGCATCGTGATCGGGAAACCAGGCCGGATGCGCGTCGCGCGCATCCAGGGCTGGGTCTTCCAGCAGGCGCAGGCCCCACGCCTGCGCCGTGTCCGGCCGGCGGCGGCGGCGCAGCCAGTCGCGGCGGTAGTCGGGATTTCGGCGCAGGTATTCCCACGCCAGCGCAGGGCCGTCAAGGTGCAGAACGTAGAGATAGGCCGCTGTCGGATACCAGTGTTCGGCGCTGCGATCAGTCATGGCGAAACCTCCCTCTGTTTGGGATGCGTCGCCACGATTTCCGCGATGCGGGAACTATCGAAATGCCATCAGGTCGTCATCAAAATTGGTTAGGCTGTAACTGTCGGTGTCAAGACCATTTGGCTCTGCGTGTTGCGGAAATCGTCTGAATGCGACGGCTACGCCTTCAGGAAAATGACGCGCAGCACCGAACACCGTGCCGCAGCCCGCGCCCAAGATCAGGACTGTTTTCAACAGGATCGCACCACTTCGGTGCAAGAATGCGGATTCAGACCTGCACGGTCTTGATCAAGATTGAAATAGTCACGATGCGCCCCGGCTGGCTAGGCCGCGCTGGTTTTCATCAGTCCGTGATCGCGCCGTTCTCCTGCGCCAGCCGGACGTACTCCGATAACGGGCGCACCGCCTGGAAATACCGATCCCGCCGCACCGGCAGCTTGCGCGGCCCGACGATGCCCGCCAGGTCGGACAGCTTGACCATCCCGAGCTCAGGCATACCGATACCGAGGTCGATCAGGCCGTAGGCCGTGTCGCCATCCGCCGGGTCGAGCGACACCAGCAGCCAGGTCACATGCGCGTCCGGGGTGAACAAGCGCACCACGGGCAGCGGGTCGAGCCGCTGACCAGCGGCGAGCGCCGCGCCGTGGGCCAGCAGCCGGGCGCGTTCATCAGCGGTGACAAGCGGCAGGGTCATGGGCAGCTTCTCCACGAAACCGACGATGCGCGAATGCGCTTTGGTGCCGAAGCGCAGAACTGCCGAAACGCATCCGTGCATTCGTGTGGAAGCACCGATGTGCAAGCCATCGCATCCGTAGAAGAACAGAAGCGCCGAAGCGGAATTGTCGGAAGCCGGAAAGACACGGATGCGATTCCCCGGTTCTGTCGGAATCCGCATCTGCGGATTTCCGTAAAAGCACGAAAGCGGGCCTTTCAGCCATGAATGAACACTATAGATTGTAGCCCTATAGGGCGCAATGGGCTGTCATCTTGGTTTTTATGGGGAAACCAAGTTAGTGACAGCGAAACACTCATTGGCAACGGCAATACGGACAGTCAGGAAGGCGCGAGGCTTGAGCCAGGAAGCGTTCTCCGACGTGTCCAGCCGCACCTATATGAGTACGCTGGAGCGCGACTTGAAAAGTCCGACCCTGCACAAGCTGACCGAGCTGTGCGAGGTCATGGAAGTGCATCCGCTGACGCTGTTGACGCTGGCCTACGCCGGCGACGACACGCACAAGGCCGACGAACTGCTGGCGCGGGTGCGCCAGGAGTTCGAGGCCGTGCTGAAAGAGCGCGACGCGCCCTAGCGCGTCTGAATGCCCGCAAGCGGAGCGCGCAGCGCCGCCAGGCGCGAAGGCGTGAGGGATTGAAGCCGAATGGACATGACGCCATTGGCGGCATGGGGCGCAGCCCGAAAGCCCGGCGGCGCAATGCGCCGACACGCCATGCTGTTCCTACTGCCACGGGCTTCGAGCCATTCGACCATCACCAATGCAATGCTGGCCTTGGACATGCGGGACATGGGGCAACTGCCGAAACCCTGTGCGTGCGATGCTGCGATCAGCAGCACCGCGCCCCGCCGCAATGGGCGGGGCGCGGTGGGCGGCCGTCAGGCCGCCTTGGGCTTGCTGCGCGACCAGATGAGGTCGTGCGTGTCATTCTCGCCTTCGATCAGGCGGGCATAGACCGTCGCCGGGAATGAAGGATCGTCGATGGCCACCGACAGGTAATCCCGCCCGGCCTCGCTGGTTTTCTTCCACGCCGCGCCGAAGTCGTGGCCGGCCGCTTGCAGGCGGAAGTCCGGGGCGCTTTCGTTCTCGCCCTTGTCGTTGGGAACCAGCTTGACCTTGAAGTTGAGGGTCAGGGTGCGGAGCTGGCCGGTGAAGCCGTCTTTCTCTGCGGTGAAGGTGCCGATGTTAGCCATGATGATTTCTCCTTTCGGGTTGAACAAGGTCGCGCCAGTGCGTCCTTGTTGTGATCCGTCCGGCGGGGGATGGGCTGGCCGCACCGCGCAGCGGTCGCAACACCGTGGAGAACCTGGAAGCGAAAAGAATTTGTCCCGCGAGGAATGCGCGCAGCGCAGGGGGAATTGTTTTCGCTGGAAGGTTGCGGCCATGAAGCCCAGCCACCGCCAGGATTCACAACAACACAAGGACGTACTGGCCGCCCGCTCCCGAATGGAGGCATGGCCGACTCGGCATCCCCGCGCGACGGCTTCACCGGCCTGCGCCCTGACACGGGCAAGGACAATGCCCAGCGACAAGGTGAAAGCGTCCCTACTGCTGCTTGCGGCCCTTTGCGTGAGGCGTGGCGTGGAAGCTCCATTGCAAGGCCGGGCGGCGTGTCGGTGAACCGTCCTTCGTGACGTACAGGCGACGAACCGCCAGCGTCGAGGACGGCACGCTTTCGTGCAACCTGCGGCAGCAAGCCGGGGCGTAGCCCCACACGCCCGTCCATTGCGGTGGGGCGCGTTCGGAATGTCGTCGGCGCTGTGCGCCGACGCACTTATGGGCTTCGAGGGTTTCCCGCGCACAAGGTCACTTGTGCGCCGCCCCTTCGCCGTCCGCCCGAAGGCGGCGAAGGGGCGTTCTGGCTTTGGGCTTGGAAACCGGGCGCGGCCACCGCCGCGCCCGGATTTTTGACCATCGGCACCAGGGCGGAACGGCCTGGGGCCGATGCTGATGGAACAGCGAAGCGCCCCGGCCGAAACCGGGGCGCTCGGTGGTGGTGAAGGTCAGGCGGCGAGTGCGTGGGCCTGCTGCTCGTCGTCGTTGTCGATGGCTTCCGGCTCGTCGTTCGTCACCGCCTGCGGCGCATCCTGCGCCGTGGTGTCGTCGGTGCCTTCGGCCTTGAAGATGGCAGGCATCCAGCCGGTGCCATCGGCCAGCCGCTCGGCTTCGCTGGCAATGTCGGCCTTCTTCAACTTCGCCAGCCGGGTGACGTGCGCCGGGGCGTACTGCTCCACGGCTTCCAGAATCGCGGCCTTCGGCACATGCCGGAAATAACCCTCATTGGTGGGCTTCCACCATGCGGCCATGTCCAAGCCGACAGCCTGCGCCAGTTCCGCGCCCGGTTGCTGCGGCGTGGCGCGGGGTGTCACCACGTCCACCGTGACGGCCACGGATATCGCCAGCAGCCGCACCAGTTCATCTTGCGACTTCGCTAGCAGCACGGCGAACAGTTCGGCGCTGTCCTCCGGCAAGCCTTCGCCTGCTACCTGCTGCAACTCGCGCAGCGCCACGGCGGCGGGCGAATCCGGTATATCCGGGGCGATGCCTTCCAGCCGGTCTTGCGCTTTCAGGCTCACGCCCAGCGGCAAGTCGTGGCCGTAGTGGCTGCCCTGCAAGACGGTCTGCACCATGCCATGCACCAGCGCGGCCAGCGCCACTTGCGGATGCCGGGCGACTTCGATTTGCAGCGCGGCGGTGCGGTGGGCGCTCAACCGCTGCGCCAGCTTGTCGGACATGGCGGCGGTCTTGGGCTGCTCGTCGTCCTCGCCTTCGTCGTCGTTCCCGGCTTCGCTTTCGCTGCCGAAACCTTGGCGCAGGCGTTCCAGTGTGCGCAGCGCCTTGGCCTCGGCCTCGCGCATCAACCCGCGATGAATCACTGCCTGCCCGTTGCGGTCGATGGTGACGATGGCACCGGCTGCGGCCTTCACGGTCGTGCCGTAGTCCTGCAAGCCATCTTCCAGCGCCTGCAACTGCTCGCCCACGGCTTCGCCTTCTTCCTGCAAGGCATCGGCCTTTTCCTCGTCTTCGGTATCAAGCGCGTCATCCACGGCGGCGGCCAGTTCGTGCATCTTGGTTTGCAGCTTCTCGATGCGCTGCGCTTCGCGCTTGTTCGGTTCGCGGCGCTCCCTCGGCGCACGCTGGAAGGCGTGCAGGTCGGCATGGGTCACGGCGGGGGTGGCATCCACCCACGCCCAGCCTTCGTCCTTCACCTCGGCGGCGATACCTGCCAGCTTGTCTTGCGCCAGCCGTTCCAGCAGCGCGGCATCGGTCAGATACACGCCCGCGTCACCTTCCGCGAACAGGTCACGGCGCACACCACCGCCTGCGGCTCCGTAGGTATCCAGCCCCACGAAACGCACCAGCGGATGCCGGTATGCGTCAATCTCGCGCTCGGTGAGGCGGTCGCGCAATTGGGAAGGGTTGCGCTGCCACGTCGGCGCGTCGTAGAACGCGGTTTCCTGCGCGGCGTGGTCGTCGGTGATGGCAAGGGCCATCAACTGATCGAGCGTCACGGCTTCGGCGCGGTAGTCGGCCAGCAGCCGGGGCGAGACGTTCGCCAGCTTCAAGCGGCGCTGCACCACCAGCGGCGTGACGCTGAAATCGGCGGCTATGTCCTCGATGGGTCGGCCTTCGGCCACCAGCGCGGCGAATGCCTCGAACTGGTCGGCGGGGTGCATGGCTTCGCGCTGCACGTTCTCGGTGAGGCTGGCCGTGCGGGCGGTGCCATCGGCCACCAACAGGCAAGGCACTTCCCATTCCTTGCTGATGCGGCGCTTCTTCGCCAGCAGCTTCAACGCGGCCAGCCTGCGGCCACCGGCCACGACTTCGTAATGCTCGCCATCGGCGGCGGCAATGACGATGAGGTTTTGCAGCAGGCCGACACGCTGAATGCTCGCGGCGAGTTCGGGAATGGACATGCGCGGGGTCTTGCGCACGTTGCGGCCAGCAGGACGCGACACCAGCCGCGACAGCGGAACCAAAATCAGGTTCTTGGTCGGGTCGGCGGCTTCCAGCGGGATAGCGGCGGCGGTGTTGAGGGCGCGGGCTTCGGTTTGGGTAATGGCGTTCATGGTGATAACTCCTATCGGTTCAGGGATGCAGCAGCGAAGAAAGCGGCAAGGGCTGCTGCCTGCCCCTGCCGCGTGGGGAATCAGGCCTTCAACTGGCGCAGGCCATCGGCCAACATCCAGAGGGCGCGATTGAGGCGCACATCGGAATCAATGCCCTGCACGGGGCGGGTCTGCTGGCGGCGTCCGTTGGCGCTGCGGCCATGCAATCCGCCTTTGGTCAGGTTTTCTTGGGTGCGGTTGAACACGCTCCACAAGTCCGGGCGGCGGTCGTCGAACCGGCGCGGCATCAGGATTTGGCTTTCCGTGATGGGCGCGGGCTTGTTATCGGTGGGGTCGTACTTGGTCGGACTTGCGAAATTCACTCGCGAGTCATACGCCGCAAGACGACCGCAGGTGCCAAGGCCTGGTCAACCAGGCCGCGGTCCCTTCGGTGGCATGGAGCGGGCAACGCTGTTGGCGGCATACAGGGCCAGGCCGAACAAGGCCAGCAAAAGGCCCGGGAGGCCCAGACGGGTAATCGCCCGCAGCAGCCAGCGGATGTTGAAGCCCGCCGCGCACAGCACCGCATGCAAGGCGTCACCCTCTGCGCCCTTCAGCCAGCATCTGTCCATGCGGTGATCAGCCTTGGTGTGGCCGATCAGCGGCTCGATGGCCTGGCGGCGCTTCAGCCAACTGCGCTGCTTGGGCGTGAGCGACTTGAACTTGCCACGATGAATGACCTCAACCGGTGCCAGCTCCTTGTCGACGCCCCGGTAGCCCAGGTCCACGATGGCGGTCGTCGGCTTCACGCCGATATCCTGGAGCAAGGTGTTGGTCTGTTCGATCTGCGCGGCCAGGGTGTGCCCGTCGTACGGGTTGCCGGGGAAGCTGCGAGCGCCCACCATCAGCCCGTGCTGATGCGTGACAGCCAAGCTGACCTTCACGCCGAATTCGTAGGGCTGGCGCGCCTTGCCTTTGCCGATGCACTCGGCCTCCGGCGCGTGCATCGCGTACAGCTTGTTCTTGTCCTTCGGCTGTTGCTGGTGGATGCGCTCTGCGCGCTGCACCCAGATGTCCAGCTGTGTGCGGGCTTCGGCCGCCAGGCTACCCATCTTGCGGCGTACTTCGCGCAGAAGCCGGCCCAGGATCGTGCGCTGCCGCTTGAGCACGCCACGCAGCCGCTTGAACTGCTTGGCGTGGGCGTAGCCGCCGGCCTTACGGCGCAGCGTCTTGCCTTCGCGCTCGTGGGTTTGCTTGAGTTGGATGCCAGCGCGCTTGGCCAGCCTGGCAATCTTCTCGCGGGCGACTTCCAGCAGCCGGCTGTCAGTGGGGTGGGCGATAGCCTTGCTCTGCACCGTGGTGTCGACGATGACGCGCTCGAACTCGGTCTTCTTGACGGCACCCATCGCCACAGCGGCTTCGATGGTGGTCTTGAGCAGTTGCTCCACGCCGGCTTCGCCCAGCACGCGGCGAAAGCGGCTGATCTGGGCCGGGTCGCAGGGCAGACGCGGCTCGAAGTAGACCTGGCCGCTGAAGAACTGGAAGTACACGTCCTGGGCCCAGCGTTCGACCAGGGACTCGTCACTCTCGTTGTAGGCGTGCTTCAGGTACAGCAGCGCCACCATCAAGCGGATCGGCAGTCGCGGCCGACCCGCGTTGCTGACACCGGCGCCGGCCACCGCCAGCGTCGGGCCGAACATGTCGGCGCCTTCGACGACCCGGCCCTTGCGGTCGCGATGCGCAAACGCGGGCGCCAACGCGGCCTCGATGTCCGTCCACGGCATGCGAGTGGCCAGCATCGCCAACGGGTGACGCAGGTCGATCATCTGGTCCAGACGGGCGCGAAAGAAGTCGTCGGTGGCCATCGGTAGCAGTCCTTGATCTCCCAGGAACTGCGTGCCATTACATTGATTCCCGGGAGATCTGAACATCCGAAATCACCCGAAAGTCGTTACGTGACAACGGGTTAGGAGTTGCGCACGGCGGACGACGTAGTTCTCCAGCCCCTCCGACTCGATCTTGTCGAGCTGTCGGAACAGGTTGCCCATTTCTTCGTCGCTGATGAGGTGAGTCGATTTGCCGGCAGGGAACATCGGGACGTGACGGCAAGGGTTGGTACCGTCGGGCCGATAGCCCCATACCTCGGCCATGTTGAACATCTTGCGCAAGACGCTGAATACCTTGTTCGCCTCGGTCTGCTTGTACGAAAGCTTTTCCATCAGTCCGGCGATTTCAGGACGCTTCACGTCCTGAACTTTCTTGCGTCCCAGCAGCGGAATAATGTTGCGATTGATGACAGCCTGATAGCCGGCTTGGGTGCTGAGCTTGTTGCGCTTCTTGGAGTAGTCCTCCATGAACTTCGTGCATAGCTCCTTGACCGTAGGTGCCTGGCGCGCCTCCGCCTTCTCTGCGGCGGGATCTCCGCCTCGGCGGACTTGGGCCAGCCATTCCTGCGCCAGCGACCGCGCCTGTTCGACGGTCAGCTCCCCGTACAGTCCTAGCGAGGGCTTGCGGCGCTCGCCAGCGTTCGTCCGGTACTGGAGCATGAACACCTTGCGACCCGCCGGGGTAATCTTGCACAGGAAGCCGGGGACCAGCGTGTCCCGGAGTTCGACGGCCTCTGCCTGGGGTTGCGCCGCATCGACAGCGGACTTAGTGAGTTTGATCTTAGCCATGATGACTCCTTGGAAAGACCTGGATTCCAAGGGCCGGATAGGAGTCAGGCGGTCGGAAGTCAGGTCAGGTTTCGGAAAGCACCGGCATATGTTGAACTCGCTTAAGTCATTGATAAACCTGCTGTATCGGGCTGTAGCGTAGTCCAGCGAATTTCGGTGCTGGAGTCATGGTGAAATAAAAAACGGCCCCCGCAGGGGCCGTTCTCAATTTGCTCGCTGGCGGAGACGAAGGGATTCGAACCCTTGATGCAGCTCATCACCGCATACTCCCTTAGCAGGGGAGCACCTTCGGCCACTCGGTCACGTCTCCAGGCCAACCCGCAGTGTAACCGCCC
>JAIYCR010000094.1 GCA_027487905.1 Rubrivivax sp.
CCGTTGTCGGTGAGGTAGTCGGTCAGCTGCTCGGCCATGCGCTTGGTCAGCGTGGTGATCAGCACCCGCTCGCCCTTGTCCGCCCGGATGCGGATCTCCCCGAGCACGTCGTCCACCTGATGCGCCGCGGGCCGCACCTCGATTTCCGGGTCGACGAGGCCGGTGGGCCGCACCAGCTGCTCGACCACCTGGCCGGCATGCTCGTTCTCCCAGTTCGCCGGCGTGGCCGAGACGAAGACGGCCTGGCGCATCTTGCGTTCGAACTCGTCGAACTTCAGCGGCCGGTTGTCCATGGCGCTGGGCAGGCGGAAGCCGTACTCGACGAGCACCGTCTTGCGGGCGCGGTCGCCGTTGAACATGCCGCCGAGCTGTCCGATGAGCACGTGGCTCTCGTCGAGGAACATCAACGCATCGCCGGGCAGGTAATCGACCAGCGTGGAAGGTGGCTCCCCCGGCGCCGCACCGGACAGGTGCCGGGTGTAGTTCTCGATGCCCTTGCAGTGGCCGATCTCCTGCAGCATCTCCAGGTCGAAGCGGGTGCGCTGCTCCAGGCGCTGCGCCTCCACCAGCTTGCCCAGGCCGACCAGCTCGGCCGATCGCTGGCGAAGCTCCTCCTTGATGGAGTCGATGGCGTTGACCACCCGGTCGCGCGGCGTGACGTAGTGGCTGGACGGGTAGACGGTGAAGCGTGGCACCTTCTGCCGGATGGTGCCGGTGAGCGGGTCGAACAGCTGCAGGCTCTCGATCTCGTCGTCGAAGAGCTCGATGCGGATGGCCAGCTCGGAATGCTCGGCGGGAAAGACGTCGATGCGGTCACCCCGCACCCGGAAGCTGCCCCGGCTGAAATCGACCTCGTTGCGCTGGTACTGCATGCGGATCAGCTGCGCGATGACGTCGCGCTGCCCGGGCTTGTCGCCCACCCGCAGCGTCATCACCATCTGGTGGTAGTCGCTCGGGTTGCCGATGCCATAGATGGCGCTGACGGTGGCCACGATGACCACGTCGCGCCGCTCGAGCAGGCTCTTGGTGCAGCTCAGCCGCATCTGCTCGATGTGCTCGTTGATGGAGCTGTCCTTCTCGATGAACAGGTCGCGCTGCGGAACGTAGGCCTCGGGCTGGTAGTAGTCGTAGTAGCTGACGAAGTATTCGACCGCGTTCCTGGGGAAGAACTCCCGAAACTCCGAGTAGAGCTGCGCGGCCAGGGTCTTGTTGGGCGCGAACACGATGGCCGGGCGCCCGAGCCGGGCGATGACGTTGGCCATGGTGAAGGTCTTGCCCGATCCGGTCACGCCCAGCAGGGTCTGGTAGGCCAGGCCGTCGCGGATGCCCTCGACGAGCGCCTCGATGGCCGCAGGCTGGTCTCCGGCGGGCGGATAGGGCTCGTAGAGGACGAAGGGCGACCCTTCGAACTGGGCGAAGCGACCCGCGGGCGCGCCCTCGGAGGCGGCCTGGGTGGCGGCCACGGTGGCGGGATCTGGGGCTTCGGTCACGGGCATGGCGGATAGACTCCGGGGCTTTGTCCACGCTGCTCGCAGGGCCTGCGTCGTGCAGGTCGGCCGTGGGCAGACGACGACATTCGAGGGTAGCGCAGCGGGCCTTCGGGCTCGCCGCGTCACCGGGAGGCCCTGCGGCAAGCTCGCCTCCCGCCAATGCCCTCCCCCACCGCCTCCCCTGTGCTCCTTGTCCCTACTCGAGGTCCTCATGGCTGAATCCCTCTTCGCCCGCGTCGAGCGGGCCCCCCGCGACCCCATCCTCGGCCTGAACGAGCAATTCGCCGCCGACCCGAACCCGCAGAAGGTGAACCTGGGCGTGGGCGTCTATTACGACGAGAACGGCAAGCTGCCGCTGCTGCGCTGCGTGCGGGAGGCCGAGCGCCAGCTCGCCGAAGCGCCCAAGGCGCGCGGCTACCTGCCCATCGACGGCATCGTCGCCTACGACCGCGCGGTGCAGGAGCTGGTGTTCGGGGGCGACAGCGCCGCGGTCCGCGCCGGTCGCATCGCCACCGTGCAGGGCATCGGCGGCACCGGCGGCCTGAAGATCGGGGCCGACTTCCTCCAGCGCCTGAACCCGTCGGCCCGGGTGCTGATCAGCGACCCGAGCTGGGAGAACCACCGGGCGCTGTTCATCCAGGCCGGCTTTGAGGTCTCGACCTATCCCTACTACGACGCGGCCCGGCGCGGCGTCGACTTCGCCGCCATGCTGGGCGCCTTGAAGGCCGCGCCGCGCGGAACCATCGTCGTGCTGCACGCCTGCTGCCACAACCCGACGGGCTATGACCTGGACGCCGGGCAGTGGGACCAGGTGGTCGAAGCCGTTCGTGCCGGCGGGCTGGTGGCCTTCCTCGACATGGCCTACCAGGGCTTCGGCGACGGCATCGCCGAAGACGGCCGGGTGGTGGCGCGCTTCCTCGAGTCGGGCGTCGACTTCCTGGTGTCCACCTCCTTCTCGAAGAGCTTTTCGCTGTACGGCGAACGCGTCGGCGCGCTCAGCGCGGTGTGTGCCGATGCCGACGAGGCGGCACGCGTGCTCAGCCAGCTGAAGGTCGTCATCCGGACCAACTACTCCAACCCGCCGACCCACGGCGCCACGGTGGTCGCCACCGTGCTGACCACACCGGCCCTGCGCACCCTGTGGGAAGAGGAGCTTGCCGGCATGCGCCAGCGCATCCGCGAGATGCGCCAGGCGCTGCGCGATGGCCTGAAGGCCGCGGGCGTGGCCGGGGACCTGTCCTTCATCACCACGCAGAAGGGCATGTTCAGCTACTCGGGCCTGAATGCCGCCCAGATGCAGCGACTGCGCAGCGAGTTCGGGGTGTACGGTGTGGACTCCGGGCGCATCTGCGTGGCGGCCCTGAACCCCGCCAACCTGCCCCGGGTGATCGCCGGCATTGCAGCCGTAGCGGCCTGACGCAGGCGCAGCGATTGCCAGCGCAGCGGCCGCCGGTTATGCTGCACTGCAGCAAAACCACGCCCGGGGGCCGTGGACTCGCAGCGACAGTGTCAGGCTTTTGGAACACTGCAGCGTCAAGCTCCGCAATGTCTGATCCACCCAGGAGATTCCATGCTGTATCAGTGGTATGAGGCGCAACGCGCCTTGCTGAGCCCGTTCGCCGAGTTCGCCAGCGCCTCTTCCAAGCTGTACAGCCACCCGCTGTCGGTGTTCAGCCACACGCCCATGGCCGACCGTGTGTCTGCCGGTCTGGACCTGATGCACCGCCTGTCCAAGGACTACGAGAAGCCCGAGTTCGACATCCGCAGCGTGGACGTCGCCGGCGTGGAGGTGGCCGTCCAGGAGCAGGTGGCGCTGGAAAAGCCGTTCTGTCGCCTGCTGCGCTTCAAGCGCTTCACCGACAACTCCCCGGTGCTCGGGGCCATGAAGGCCCACCCGACGGTCCTGGTGGTGGCACCGCTGTCCGGCCACCACTCGACGCTGCTGCGCGACACCGTGCGCTGCCTGCTGCGCGACCACAAGGTGTTCATCACCGACTGGACCGACGCCCGCATGGTGCCGCTGGAAGCCGGCGCCTTCCACCTGGACGACTACATCACCTATGTCCAGGACTTCATCCGCCACATCGGCCCGGAGGTGAACGTCATCTCGGTGTGCCAGCCCACCGTTCCGGTGCTGGCGGCGGTGTCGCTGATGGCCAGCCGCGGCGAGACCACGCCGCGCACGATGACCATGATGGGCGGGCCCATCGACGCCCGCAAGTCGCCCACGGCGGTGAACAACCTGGCGATGAACAAGAGCCTGCAATGGTTCGAGCACAACGTGATCCACCGGGTCCCGGTGAACTACCCCGGCGCCGGCCGCCGCGTGTATCCGGGCTTCCTGCAGCACACCGGGTTCATCGCGATGAACCCGGACCGGCACCTGAAGTCGCATTACGACTACTTCCTCGATCTGGTCCGCGGTGACGGCGACAACGCCGACTCCCACCGGGACTTCTACGACGAGTACAACGCGGTGCTGGACATGCCTGCCGAGTACTACCTGGACACCATACAGACGGTGTTCCAGGACTTCGCGCTGGTCAACGGCACCTGGCAGGTCCATGGTGAGCCGGTCCGTCCCCAGGACATCACCCACGGCGCCCTGCTGACGGTGGAGGGCGAGCTCGACGACATCTCCGGTGCCGGGCAGACCCGTGCGGCGCACGAGCTGTGCACCGGCATCCCCAAGCCGCGGCAGTTCCACTATGACGCCGTCGGCGCCGGGCATTACGGCATCTTCTCGGGCCGGCGCTGGCGCGAGCATGTGTACCCGGTGGTGCGCGACTTCATTGCGTCCCATCAGTCGAACGGCGCCGCTGCAGGCGAGACCACGGACGGCAGCGAAGCACTGCGCAGGCCGCGCGGGCCGCGCGGCAGGCGCGGCTGAGCGCGCGCAGGCGGCCCGGCGCGTGCAAGGCAATCCCGGGACGTCCCGCGAGCAGCGGGTCTTCCGGATCGACCAGGCCCTGCCGCAGACGCAGTGCACGCGCTGCGGCTACGCCGATTGCCATGCCTATGCGGTGGCCATCGTCGACGAGGGCGCCGCGATCAACCGATGCCCGCCAGGCGGTCAGGCCGGCGTTCAGCGCCTGGCCGCCCTCACCGGGCAGGCCGAGCGGCCCCTGGACCGCAGTTGCGGCAGCGAGGGCCCGCGGCGCATCGCCTGGATCGACGAGGCCTGGTGCATCGGCTGCACCTTGTGCATCAAGGCCTGTCCGGTCGACTGCATCGTCGGCGCACCGAAGGCACTGCACACCGTCATCGAGGCCGATTGCACCGGATGCGACCTGTGCGCGCCGGCCTGTCCGGTGGACTGCATCCGGATGGAGCTCCGCTCGGACACCCGCACCGGCTGGGCGGCATGGGGCGAGGAGCAGGCGCTGGCGGCCCGGCAGGCCTACGAGGCCCGGAATCAGCGGCGCGAACGGCTTGACGCGGAGCGCACCGCTGAGCGCGAGGCCGCTGCCCGACACGCGCTGGAGCACCTCACGGAGACCACCGTCCCGGCTGGCGAGGCCGAGCAGCAGCGCCGGCGGGCGGTGATCGCCGCTGCGCTGGCGCGTTCACGCCGCGACCGCGAGAACCCGACCGGCTGAAGCTTGGGGCCGCTGGCCCGCGGGCGGCCAAGGCCTCAAGGCTCGGGCACAGCCGGCCCCTGGAAGCCTGCGGCGCGGCAGGTCACCACCAGGGTGTCGCGGTGGGACGGCGTCCCGGCTTGCAGCGGTTGGATGGGCGTGGTTTCGTGGATCACCCGCTCGTCGTCGAGCAGCAGCAGGGTCCAGGGCTCGGTCAAGGTGAAGCGCAGGCCCAGCGGGCCGTGGGCATCGAAAACCCGGGTCTCGCCGCCCTTCACGCCGCAGCGCGACACCAGCAGCACGGCCACCAGGTCGACGCCGTCACGGTGCGCGCCCTCGGGCGTCGGACGGCCAATGCCGTCCGTGGTGTCGATGCGGAACTGGTGCAGTTCCATCGACCAGAGCCCGCCCGGCGGTGGACCACGCAGCGCGGTGGCACAGCCTGCAAGGCCCTGCATCAGCCGTTGCCAGTCGGGTGCTTCGCAGACGCATGCCTCGACCGGCTCGAACCAGCGCTCGATGCCGCCGTGCAGCGCGTTGTAGTCCAGCGGCTGCCAGTGCGCCCGGTGCGCGACGGGACGTACGGGTGACCGCAAGGCGCCGTCACCGAGCACGCAGGCATGGCGGCGGCGGCGGTAGCGGCCACCGTCCTTCAGATAGGCGTCCGGCGGCAGCCGGTCCCAGGACTGCGCCAGGGCGTCGAGCCGACGCGGGTCGACATCCCAGGCCTGCATCCACTCCGATGCGGCGATGCACGCGTGGCCGTCCTGGCGCAGGGCCGCCATCGCATCGGAGATCGGGAGCAGGGTCGGAGTGAGCCAGGCGGTCATCGGTGCGGAAGGGATCAGGCGCGGTAACAGGCGCGGTAACAGGCGCGGTATGAGGCGTGGGGGCGGGCACGGGCTCGCGGCGCCGACCGCATCGTCTGTCAACGCGGCAAAGCCCCCGCTGTTCGAAGCATAGGCGAGGCCACGCGCCCCCTGGTCGGCCCTTAGACTGAAGCCCGACACGGGTCAGGATCCCGATGACCACCACCCCGCCCTCGACGGCTCCACCGACCGAACCCCTCCCCCCGCCCGATGCCGCGGTGGCGCTGGCCGCCGGGCTGGATGCCTGGGCGTCGCTGCTGGATGCGCAGGGCCGCATCCTGTGGTCTGCCGAGCACCCCTTGCGCCGTGCCGCGGGAGCGGCGGATGCACGACCCGGGACACCCTGGCACGAGGCCCTGGGGCTGCAGGAAGCGCAGCCGCTCGACCTGGACGGGCGTCCGCTCAGGCTTGCCCTGCAGGCTGCCATCGAGCAGGGCACCCGCTGGATGGCACAAGCCGCTGCCACGCCGACCGATCGACCCACCTGGGCACTGCGGACGGCGGCCGAGGACCGGCCCCTGGCTCACCCGATGGCTGGCTGGCGGCTGCGGCTGCTGCCCACCGGCGATGGGCGGCTGTGGGCACTGGCCGACGATGCGTCCGAGGTGCGAACGCTACGCACGCGGATCCGCGAGGAGACGGAGATCCTCGATGCCGTCCGACGCTTCGGCCGGGTGGGCGTCTGGCAGCGCGAAATCCCCTCGGGCCGTGGCCACTGGGACGACACGGTGTTCCGGCTCTTCGGATTCGACCCGCGCGGCGGCACACCGGACTTCCAGCAGGCGGTCGACCGGGTCAACCCCGAGGACCGGCTCATCGAATCGTTCAACGAAAGCACCCGGCGCGTGGGCGACTACCAGGCCCGATACCGGGTGATGCTGCCCGACGCCTCGCAGCGCGTGGTCCGATCCCAGTGGACGGTGCTGCCGGGTGCCGACGGACAGCCCCGCAGGATCATCGGCGTGATGAGCGACGAGACCGAGCTGGAGGGCCTGTCGCGCAGCTTCGGCGTGATGACCGAGCAGCTTCGGCTGGCGGTGCAGATGGCTGCGGTTGGCCTGTGGGTGCACGACCTCGCGACCGATCGCATGCACTACAACGACGAACTGTTCCGCCTGATGGGCCGCGAACCCCAGCCGCAGGGCCTGTCACTGGCCGAGGTGCGCGACATCATCCACCCCGATGATCTGGAACTGGTCCAGGACTCGGCGGTGCGGGCGCTTCAGACCCCCGAGCCGGTCGATTTCGAGGCCCGCTACCGGCGAACCGATGGCCGCTGGCGGCATGTGCTGTCCAGACGGGTCGTCCGGCGCGACGATGCCGGGCGCCCGGTGGCCTTCCTCGGCGTGTCCATGGACGTGACCGATCGATTCGACGAGCGGCTGCGCACCCAGGATCTGGTCACGCGCCTGGACCAGATCGTGGACACCGCGGGGGTGGGCACCTGGCGCCGTGATCTCGTCAGCGACGAGGCGCAATGGAACCCGCGCATGTTCCGCATCTACGGCGTGGACGCCCGAGACGGACCGCTGTCGCGCGCCGCCTGGCTTGACCGGGTCCACCCGGAGGACCGTTCGACGGCGCTGGGGGCCATGCAGCGCGCGCGCGCACACCCTGGCCTCAGCCAGGAGAGCAAGTTCCGCATCCGATGGCCGGGTGGCGAGGTCCGATGGCTCGAGCAACGGGCCACCTGCACCGTGGGTGCGGCCGGCTCGGCGGCCCTGTCGGGCATCACGATGGACGTCACCGAACGAACGCGGACCGAGGCTGCACTGCGGTCGGCCAACGACCGCGCGGCCTTGTCGGCGCGCAGCGCCGGCATGGGCACCTGGTCGGTCGACCACGCCAGTGCCGAGGCCTTCTGGGATGAGCAGATGTTCCGCCTGCGCGGCCTGCCGCCCGCCCCGACCGCACCGGACCGCCTGGCGCGGCTGGCGTTCGTCCACCCGGAGGATCGAACCCTGTTCATGGGCGCGGAGGGCCGCGTGGACAGCACGGTCGCCGAGGGACAGACCTATGAGTTCCGCGTGGTGTGGCCCGATGGACAGGTCCGCTGGCTTGCATCACGATCGCACCGGGTGCTCGACGAGCAAGGCCGCCCGCTGAGTTCGGTGGGCGTGAACTGGGACGTGACCGAACGTCGCATGGCCGAACGGGTGCGCGAGGAGCGGGAATCCGCACTGCGCGCCAGCCGGGCGAAGTCGGAGTTCCTGGCCCGCATGAGCCACGAGCTGCGCACGCCCCTGAACGCCGTGCTCGGCTTCACCCAGCTGCTGCGCGAGGAACTCGCCGGCAGTCCGGCCAGCCAGCGGATGAAGCTGGACCACATCCACGATGCGGGCGAGCACCTGCTGGCCCTGATCAACGACGTGCTTGCGCTGACGCATGTGGAGACCGGGTCGCTGTCGCTGGACATCCAGCCCCTGGAGCTTGACGCCGCCATTGCCCAGTCCTTGCCGCTGGTCCAGACCCTGGCCGCCCGGCGCGGCGTGGAGCTGCTCGCGCCCGCCACCGGGCTGTGGCTGCGGGCAGACTCGATGCGGCTGCGCCAGGTCCTGGTCAACGTGCTGAGCAATGCGGTCAAGTACAACCGTCCGAGGGGCAAGGTCCGCGTCACCGCCTCGATGGACGCCGGCTCGGTGCGGGTCTGCGTCGCCGATGAGGGTCCGGGCATCGCCCCCGAACAGCGCCAGCATCTCTTCGAGCCTTTCAACCGGCTGGGCCAGCAGGCGCACGGCATCGAAGGCACCGGCATCGGCCTGGTGATCGTCAAGGCGCTGTGCGAAGCGATGGGCGGGCAGGTCGAGGTGCTGTCGCCGCCGGGCGGTGGAACCTCGGTGCAGGTGAGCCTTCCCGGGGCGGCGGCGGCGGCGGCGCCGTCGTCCGTCGAGCCCGCGCCCCGGGGCGGCCCGGTGGCCTCGGCGAGATCGGACGCCAAGCCCGGCTCGCGCGCACCGCTGCGAATGGCCGGCACGCGCTCGGCGCGCACCGGCCCGGGCACGGTGCTCTACATCGAGGACAACCCGGTGAACGTGCTGCTCGTGCGCGAACTCATCGAAACGCAGACCGCGCTGACCCTGACCGTGGCGACCCACGGTGCCGAAGGCCTGGCCCGCGCCGCCAGCGAGCGGCCTGACCTGGTGCTGGTGGACATGCAGCTTCCCGACATGAACGGCCACCAGGTGCTCGAACGCCTGCGTCAGGATCCGGCCACCGCCGCGCTGCGCTGCGTGGCCCTGTCGGCCAACGCCATGCGGGAGGACATCGATCAGGCGCTGGCGGCAGGCTTCGAGGACTACTGGACCAAGCCGATCGACTTCGGCACCTTCCTGCGCAGCCTGTCCGAGCGGTTCCCGCCGGGTTGAAGGGACTCCGGGGCGCCGCGGTCGATGCCGTCAGGTGCTTCGCACCTTCTGGGCGAAGACCTTGCGGAACTTGGCCACCTTGGGCGCCACGACGTAGGCGCAGTAGCCCTGGCCAGGATTGCGGGCGAAGTAGTGCTGGTGGTAGGCCTCGGCCGGGTGGTAGTTCGATTCGCGCATCAGCTCGGTCACGATGGGGGTGGCCCCGGCCGGCGCCGCCGCTCGCAGTTCGTCCATGACCGCGCGGGCCACCGCTTCCTGGTCAGCATCGTGCCAGTAGATGCCCGAGCGGTACTGCGTGCCGACGTCATTGCCCTGGCGGTTGAGCGTGGTCGGGTCGTGGATGACGAAGAAGATCGCCAGGATCTCGGGCAGGGCGATCCGGTCGGGGTCGAAGCGCACGCGGACCACCTCGTTATGGCCCGTGCTGCCACTGCACACCTGCTCGTAGGTGGGCCGGTGGACGTGGCCGTTCGAGTAGCCCGACTCGACCGCCAGCACGCCGTCGACCTGCTCGAAGACGGCCTCGGTGCACCAGAAGCAGCCGCCGCCGAGCGTGATGGTTTCCTCTCGGGCGGCGTCGGGGCGGGCAGGGGCTGAAGTCATCTGGGCTCCAGGGCGGGCGGGTCAGTCCATTGTCGCCCCGGGGGGCTGCCCCCTGCTCAGCGCCAGGCGTATCGGGCGGTGACGAGCACGGAGGCGTTGCGCGGGAGCGCCGGCTCGAAGAAGCGCTGGTTGGCGTCGTTGACGATCACCGATCCCGCATAGCGCCGGTCGGTGGCGTTGTCCAGGCGCAGGCCTTGCGCGAAGCGCCATGAACCCCAGCGCTGTTCCAGCCCGGCGCGCAGGTTGAGCACCACCCACGACGGCGCCGCGTCGGTGTTGACGTCGTTGACCAGGATGCCGCCGGTGGCCACCACCTCCGCTGCGAGCGTCAGGCCGCCCCAGGCCGATGCGGGTTTCCAGGCCAGTTCGGCAAACCCGTACTTCTCCGGTGTGCCGGGCAGGCGTGCGCCATCGGCGACCGGCTGCGCACCGGTTCCGCTGCCGCTGACGAAAGAGTCGGCGAAGCGCGCGGTCATCACCGTGGCCGCGACGCTGGCCTGCAGCCCCGCCGGCAGGCGCGCCGACGCGGCGATTTCAACCCCCTGCCGCTGGGTGCGGCCCGCGTTCTTGAAGGTCGAGCGCCCGCCGGTGTTGGTGTCCACGACGATCTCGTCCTGGGTGCGGATGTCGAAGAGCGCCAGGTCGCCTCGCAGCCAGTCGGCCAGCTTCACCTTGGCGCCGACCTCGGCGTGCCGGCTGCGCGAGGCATCCAGGCCGAAGTTCAGCCCCGTCGCGCCGGGCCGGTAGGCCAGCTCGGTGAAGGTGGGCGTCTCGAATCCCCGGCCCAGGTTGGCGTAGAGGTTCACGCTGGGCAGCACCCGCCAGCTCAGCCCGAGCACCGGGTTGGTGGCGGAGAAGTCGACGCTGCCGCTGTCGTCGGGGTTGCCAGGTGCGATGAACCGGTCCTGGCTGGTGAATCGGACCTGGCTGCTGCGCAAGCCGGCGGTGAGCGCCAGCGTGCCGCTCAGGTCGACCGACCCTTGCAGGAACACGTCCTGGTTGCGGACGGTGTTGAGTTCGTCGCGCTTGAGCGCGCCACGAACGCCGTTGGTGTTCAGGTAACCCTGTCGGTCCTCGACCAGGCGGTCGGTCTCGATGCCGGCCACCAGCCGCGCACTCTGGTCGGCGCTCAACGGGATTCGGTGGTTGACCTGCAGCCCGAAGCCGGAATAGCGGCGGTCGAAGGCGACGATGCCACCCGCCGAGGTGGCCGCCGCCTGCGCGGCCGGCGGAATGCTGAGCTTGTTGTCCAGCTTGCGGGTGCCGCCATAGAGCCGGGCCTGCAGCGTGGTGTCGACCCCCAGCGCCTGTTCCAGCGTCACGCCCGCCTGCTGCTGCTCGACGCTCTTGCTCGCATCCTGCTGCAGCGCCAGCGGTACCGTCTGCGCAGGGTTGGCGTTGAACTGCGCCCGGGTCAGCCCCAATGGGTCCTTGGAGTCGGGCTGGTCGAGGTTGTTGAAGGTCACGCCCACCCGGGTACCGGTGGCGAAGTCGCCCTGCCAGCGGGCATTGATCTGCTGGCGCTCGGCCGAGCTGTGGGGCCGGTAGCCATCGGTGCGGAAGTCCGCCAGGTCCAGCACGAGGGCATCGCTCGGGCCGACCCGGTTCAAGCGCAAGCCGGTCTTGACCTGTCCGAAACGACCGCCGCCGACGACGGCGGTCAGCGCACTGCCTTCGCCCTCGATGCCGCCGGTCATGTCGGTGAACACCTGCACGACGCCGCCGGCGGCATTGCCGTAAAGCTGGGCCAGCGGGCCGCGCAGCACCTCGATGCGCCCGGTCGAGCTCAAGGCGACGTTGGACGCCTGGCCCTGACCGTCGGGCATGGACGCCGGAATGCCGTCGACCAGCAGCCGCACGCCGCGGATGCCGAAGGTCGAGCGGGAGCCGAAGCCCCGGATGGACAGCTGAAGGTCCTGGGCGTAGTTCTGCCGGTTCAGCACGGCGATGCCCGGAACGCGGTTGAGCACCTCGGAAAGATTGACCTGAAGGCCCCCGGCTTCGATGGTGTCGCGGGTCACCGCGCTGATCGACGCCGGTGCGTCGAAGCTGGACTGGCGGCTTCGACCTGCGCTGATCACCACCGGGTCGAGCGTGGAGGCCGGGCTTGCGGACGCCGGGCTGCTGGCGGCATTTGCCTGCGCCAGTGCCTGCAGGCTTGCCGGGCCGGTCAGGGCGAGCGCGGCGGCGAGCGCCACGGCGCGTCGAGCAGGCGGCCCGCGCCGGGCGGAACCGCGGATTTCGGATGCGAAGGAGTTGTGCATGTCGGAACTCATGGAGGTCGGGGCCGCCCCGCCCTGCACGGGAGGCGAGGCGGTGCTCCGATGCACCCGCCAGAAGCAGGCGCACGGGAGCGCTGGCGTCAGTTGGGTGCGGTGGCCTCCAGCCGGATGGCTGAGTACCAGGCGGAGAGATCGGCGATGTCGTCGTCGGTCAGCGGCCGCGCGATCACGGACATGATCTCGTTGGGACGCTTTCCGCTTCGATAGGCCTTGAGCTGCTCCACCAGGTACATCGCCGGCTGTCCGGCCAGGTTGGGCGCATTGGGCACGCTGCTGATGCCCAGCTGGCCGTGGCACACGGCGCAGCTGCGCGCCTTGTCCTGCCCGGCCTTGATCTGCGCAGCCGACTGGGCCTGGGCCGCCTGGGGCGACAGCAGGCCCAGGCCAAGCGCGCAGGCCAGGGCCAGCCAGGCGCCCAGCGGGCCCAGGCTGCGAGGAGCCGGGCCCGCCCCGCGGGCCCCGTGCAGCCGGGCCGACGCCTTGCCGGCCACGGTCTGCAGAGAAGCCCGCCTCATCACGGCGCCGAGTAGGTGACGCGGTAGATGGCGCCGGCGAAGTCGTCGCTGATCAGCAGCGAACCGTCCTTCATCACCGCCACGTCCACCGGACGACCCCGGTAGATGCCGTTCTCGTCGAGCCAGCCTTCGGCGAACACCTCGTTGCCCGCTGCCGTTCCGTCCGCCTTCAGCGGCACGAAGTTGATCAGCGCGCCACTCGGCTTGGTGCGGTTCCACGAACCGTGGGCAGCCACGAACATGCCGCCGCGGTACTTCTGCGGGAACATGTTGCCGGTGTAGAAGGTCATGCCGAGCTGGGCCTGGTGGGCCGGGAACTCGATCTGCGGCGCGATCAGCGGCGTGTTGGCCGGCGGCGGCACGTCCTTCAGGTCAGGCGCCGCGGGCGATCCGGCAACGCGGAACTTGCCGTTGAACCAGGGGAAGCCGAAATGCTCGCCCACCTTGGTGGAGCGGTTCAGCTCACCCGGGGGGATGTCGTCGCCCAGGCCGTCGACCTGGTTGTCGGTCCACCACAGCGAGCCGTCCTTCGGATTGAAGTCCTGGCCCACGGAGTTGCGCATGCCGCGCGCGAAGACCTCGCGCTTGCTGCCGTCGAAGGCGTTCATCCGCACGATGCCGCCGATGCCGACCTTGTCGTACAGGTCGATCTTCTCCTTGGGCTGCACGTTGTGCGGCTGGCCCAGCGTCACGTAGAGCATGCCGTCCGGCCCGACGCGGCAGGTGCGCGCGCCGTGGTTGAAGCTCTCCTCTTCCGGCGGGATCAGCTTGCCCTGCGGCACGACCTCGATCACCGCGACGTCCGGGCCCTCGTAGAAGAACTCGGCGGCCGGGAAGTTCAGCACCCGGTTGTGCTCGACCACGACGAGGAAGCCGTCCTTGGTCCAGCACACGCCGTTGGGGTTGGTGAACTTCAGGCTCGGCGCAAAGCTCTTGACCTCGTCGGCGCGGCCCGAGCTGTCGCGGTCGGTGACGGCCCACACGGTGGTCTTGCGCGTGCCGACGAACAGCATGTTGGTGCTGGGCGCGACGGCCATGTGGCGGGCGTCGGGAACGATCGCGTAGAGGTCGATCTTGAAGCCCGGCGGGAGCTTCACCCGCTTGAGGTTCTCGCGCAGCTGGTTGGCCTTGGGGCCATCCTGGGCGACGGTCGGGATGTTCAGGTCGGTGGTCGCGACCTTCATCTGCTTGAGCGTCTCGAGGTTGGACGGGCGGGCTGCGCCGCTGGCCTGCTGGGCCGCCACGCCACCGGTGGCAAGGGCCAAGGCGGCGGCAACGCCGGCAAGGGCGTGCTGACGGAATCGGGTCATGAAGTCTCCTGGGTTGGTTGTCGTGGCGTCGACGCCGGGCTTGACGAAGCGCAAGGCCGGGTCGCCGCGAGTGCAGTATTTGGCTAAGCGCGCGATCGGCGCTGCGGGTGCACCCGCAGTTGGGCGAACATCGCCGGGAAAACGATGATGCGGAAAGCCCGGCTGTGCAAGCCGGCGGACCTTCCACCTGACCATGCAATCCTTCTTCTCGCTGCTGGCGCTGGACGCCTGGAAACCGGCGCTGGCCGCCCTGCTGCTGCCGCCCGTGCCCCTGCTGCTGCTGTGCATCGTCGGCGCGCGCCTGATCCTGCGTCACCGGGTGCGGGGCTGGCTGCTGGTGCTCGTCGGCCTGCTGCTGCTCGCCTTGTTCTCGCTGCGCGGAACGGCGGTCATCCTGCGCGACCAGTTCCTGCGTCCGCCACCCGCGCTGGCCGAAGGACCCCTGGCCGACCTGCAGGCGCGGGTGAAGGCGGGCGAACGGGTGGCCATCGTGGTTCTGGGCGGTGGCCGCCGGGCCTACGCGCCGGAGTACGGCGTGGCCGATCTGGAGCCGCCCACACTGGAGCGCCTGCGCTACGGCGTCTGGCTTTCGCGGCGCATCGGGGCGGACCTGGCCTTCAGCGGCGGCCTTGGCTGGGAGGCCGGAGGACGCGAGGGCAGCAGCGCCACCGAGGCCGAAGTGGCCGCGCGCGTGGCCAGGTCGGAGTTCAACCAGCCCATCCGCTGGCTCGAAGCGACCTCCCGGGACACCCGGGAAAACGCGGCCCTGAGCCTGCCGCCGCTTCGCGCCGCCGGCATCAGGACGGTCGTCGTGGTGACGCATGCCTGGCACATGCCCAGGGCACTGACCCATTTCCAGCGCAGTGCCGGCGCTGATCTCAAGGTGATCCCCGCGCCGATGGGGCAGGTTCTCCTCACCCACAGATGGGTGTCCGACTGGCTGCCATCCGGCGACGGTTTGCAGGAGAATCGGCGGGTGCTGCGGGAGTTGCTGGCCACACTGGCCGGCTGACCCCTGCGTCGCCCCTGCGGCCCCACCCTTCGGCTCAAGTTCCGCCGGAAGGCGCCGACATCCGATCACGGTTGTTTCGAAGGCGGTGCCGTTCTGCCCGGCCCGGGCATGGCGCCCCCTCGTGGCGCGAGGCCCATTCATGTTCAAGAAGAACCCCACCGCCTACACCGGCAACGGCTTCGCCGCCGACAAGCCCGCACCCGAGCGCACCTTCGAGTCCGCGGCGCTTCGTCGGCTGTCCGAGCCGCTGGAGTTCCCCTCGCTCGAGTGGCCGGAAACCGCGCCGCAACCCCTGCCACCGGACCCGACGGCGCCGGTCCGGATGCCCGCCCTCTCCCCGGTCGGCGTCAAGGAGCTGCCGCCGGCGGACCGCCGGGTGCACGGTCGCTCCCAGGACCACTGGCCCAATCCGCCCCCCATCCGCGCCGGCCTGAGGCCCGAACCAGCCGTCCTGGCGATGCGGCGCCCGCCCGCCCCCTTCGACCGCGAACTGACCCGGCTGGGCGTTCGCTGGATGCTGTCCATCCCCCGTCGGCACAGGCCGCGCGAACTGGCCGCCCGCTTTCCGCATGTCGTCAACCGGATGGCGCTGCTGTGGGGCAAGCGCGACCTCGTCAGCCGCTACTTCGACGACCTGATGGTCGACCGGCGCGGCAATCGCCAGGGCTTTCCCCGCGAGGTGACCCAGGAGATCCTCGCGCTGCATGGTCACTTCGAAGCCTTGTTCGACCGGAACATGCGCCCTTTCGGGTTCAACCTGGACAGTGACAGCACCCAGGGCGAGCCCACCGTGCCCATGCCGCTGGAGTGGTCTGTGGGTTGAGTTCGACCTTGCACGCGTGCCTGGAGGCACGATCCATCGCGTTGGAGTTGAGGACGGGAATCGAGCACACGGGGCAATCCCCGATCAGGGAGCAGTCCGCGGCGGACGACACTAGACTTCGCCGCGCAGTCATGGGTTAACCGGTGCCGCCAGAGCCCCCGGAAGCCCGAGGTATGAGGGTAAAGAGATGATTCTGGGATTGGTTCTGCGCCAGCCGGCTCAAACCGTGCTGGCCCAACATGACTATCTGGCCAACCTGGGTTGGCAGGTGAAGCCGCTGTCAGGACTCGAGGAAGCGCTCGACCCCGATTCGCTGCCTGGCTCCACGCCGCTCGTGGCGGAGTGGTTGGACGACGGCGACGAGATGCTCGCCCGGGTCTGCCACCATCGACCGACGGTGCTGCTCAGCCGCGCGCCCTGTCCGGAGAAGGCTCAGCAGGCCATGGGCATCGGGGCCAGCGCGCTGCTCGACATGTCGGCCGACCCGGCCTGGTGGGCCGCCAGCCTTCCGCTGTGGATGGCCCAGCACGCCGAGCGCCGCGCTGCCCGCCAGCGCGACCATGAACAGCGTCAGGCCATCGCCGACGCCCGGTCGATCAGCGCGGCGGTCGGCTTGATCGCCGAGCGGGCGCACCTGAGCATCGATCAGGCTTTCGCGCAGCTGCGCAGCACGGCGAGGTCGCAACGGCGTCGCCTGGAGCTCGCAGCGGCCGACGAGATCGCCGCCCACCGGCGCCGGGTGGTCGTGCAGGCGAGCGACGGCTCCTGAGCCCTCCAGGCTTCCTTCACCCGGTGGCTGAAGTTGCCGGGTTCGGCAGGCCTTGCTGATCTGCGCCTGCGATCATCCGGGTTCATGACCGAATCCGATCTGCGCCGTGTGTGTCTCCTGGCTGCTTTCGAGCGCCCGATGACGCCGCCCTGGCGCGAGGCTGACGCCCTGTGGGCATCGGACGAAGCCCGCAGGCGTTGCGGCTCACAGGCTTCGCTGGACCGCTGGGCCGCTGCGCGGGCCGAATGTGGCTTGACGCGGCTGGCCGAACGTTCGCCCGGTCTCGGCGCCTGGCTGGCCCGTGCTACCCCGATGCGGCTGGGCCTGCGCGGGTTGGGTGCCGCAGTGGCGCTTGCCGGCTTGTTCGCAGGCGCTACGCTGGGCTCGATCGGTCGCCTTGACCGGTTCGACCTGCTCGCACCCCCTCTCGTGGGCCTGCTGGCCTGGAACCTCGCGGTCTATGCGGGGCTGTTGACCTGGGGCGTGGGCCTGGTCTTGCGACGATCGGTCTCTCGCACCGAAGGTGCTTCCGCCGCCCGCGGCGACGCCGGCTTCGCCGCGGCGCTGGTCCGGATGATCCATCGGCTGAAGCGGGCTTGGCGCGACCCGCTGGGCCGGTCGGCGGGCGATTCCTCCGCCCTCGGCCTGGAGGCCGAGCCGGCGGCGGCCCTGGCTCGTTTCCACGGCCAGTGGGCTCGGTGGTGCATGCCGCTGTGGAAGCAGCGGCTGACCCTTGCCCTTCACCTGGCAGCGGCGGCGGTGGCCTTGGGCGCGCTGGGCGCCCTCTATCTCAGAGGGCTGGCCTTCGAACTGAGGGCGGTGTGGGACAGCACCTTCCTGGTTCCGCAGCAGGCCCTGACGGTGCTGGGGTGGGTGCTGGGGCCGGCCAGTGCCCTCAGCGGCCTGACCCTGCCCTCGGTGGATGCCTTTGCCTCCCTTCGAAGCTCGGTCGGCTCCGGCGAGAACGCGGCACGTTGGATTCACCTGTGGGCCGTGACCCTGGCGATCTTCGTCGTGCTGCCCCGCCTGCTGCTGGCCAGCGTGGCCGGCCTGCAGGCGCATCGACTTGCCCGTTCGATGCCGATCGCGTGGCTGGACGAACCGGCGCTTGCCGCGCTGGCCACCCAGCACGGCCGCGGCGATGTGCGTGTTCGGTTGCTCCCCTACCGGATCGAGCCGGGCGACCAGGCCCGACAGGCGCTGCGCGAGCAGTTGACGGCCGCACTGGGCCGCGCGCCCACACTGGACTGGATGGCGGCGGCCGCCGAGGGGGACGAGGAGGTCTGTGCAGCGCGCGCGGCATCGCACCCCAAGGCCGCCTCCAGCGCAAGCGACGGGCCGTCCACCCCGCTGGCCTGGATGTCAGCCGCACAGACCCCCGAGCGGGAAACCCACGGGCGCCTGATCCTGGCGCTCACCGCGGCCAGCCGCGCGACGGGCGCCGCACGCCGATTCATCGTCGACGAAACCGGATTCGGCTCACGCCTGACGGCTCACGATGCGCGCCTGCGTCGGGCCGAGCGGCGGCAGGCCTGGGCCGCGCTGGCCGAGGAGATCGGCCATCAAGCCGTCTTCGTCGACTTGTCGGAACCGACGGAGCCCGCCTTGGCGGACGCCCGACGCGCCGCCCTGGTCCGCGCCTTCGCGCCGCCCGACACCGCGGACTGAAGCCGTGCAACGGTTCGCCCTGCTGCTGGTCTCCCACACCAACGTGGGCAAGACGGCCACTGCGCGCACGCTGCTCGGCCGTGACGTCGGCGAGGTCCGTGATGCGGCACATGTGACCCAGTCCGCGCAGGCTCACGAACTGATCTCGACCGCGGAGGGCGACCGCCTCGACCTGTGGGACACCCCCGGCTTCGGCGACAGCGTCCGGCTCGAGCGGCGCCTTCGCCACCTGGGCGACCCCATCGGCTGGTTCCTGACGGAGGTCTGGGACCGCTTCCGGGACCGGGCCTTCTGGTCGACCCAGAAAGCCCTGCGCGCCGTGGTCGACGAGGCCGATGTGGTGCTGTTTCTCGTCGACGCCTCGGGGGTGCCGGAACCCGGGGGGCCCTTTGAGGCCGAGCTTCGCCTGCTGGCCCGGCTGGGCAAGCCCGTTCTCATGCTGCTCAACCAGCTCGGCGTGCCGCGAGGGCCGCAGGCCGATGCCGAGGAGGTGCGCTTGTGGCAGCAACGCGCCGCGGCGGCCGCGCCCGGCTGTGTCCGGACGGTGCTGGCCTTCGACGCCTTCGCCCGCTGCTGGGTGCAGGAAGCGGTTCTGATGCGCGCGATCGCCGCGGTGCTGCCCGCCGGGCAGCGAGCTGCGTTCGACCGGGTTCAAGCAGCGTGGATGGGGCGTCACCGGGCCGTCCACGCGGCCTGCATGAGCCTGCTGGCACGCCATGTGGTCGAGGCGGCGCTGGACAGCGAGCCGGTCCAGCCGCCCGAGCTGCGCGATCGGCTGAAGCAGGGGCTGGACTCCGTGCTCGGCAGGGCTTCGACGGCCGGCGCGGCCGGCGACGCGGCCGGGCCCGAACTCGATGCCGCGGAGCGCCTTGCGCACGGTGCGCTGGTCCGCCGGCAGCAGGCCCGGCTGCGCTCAGCCACCGACGCGATGATCCGACTGCATGGGCTGGACGGCAGCGCCACCGAAGCGGTGATGCGCCGGATGGCCGCGGGCTTCGACCTTCAGCGCCCCTTGAGCGAAGGCCGGGCAGCCGTCGTCGGCGGCACGCTCGCCACCACGGTGGCCGGTGCGGTGGCTGGCCTCAAGGTGGACCTGGCGAGCGGGGGCTTCACCCTGGGCGCAGGTCTGCTGGCGGGCGCGCTGCTCGGCGCGGCGGGCGGTGCCGGACTGGCGCGGCGCTGGAACCAGCTGCGCGGACGGCAGCAGGCGCAGATCACCTGGGCAGAGCAGGCGCTGGAACTGGCGCTGCAGGACGGGCTGCTGCACTACCTGGCCGTTGCTCACTACGGCCGCGGGCGGGGGGAATGGCGCGATGCGGAGCACCCGCCGATCTGGCCGCCGCTGGTTCGCGATTGCCTGGATCGCCGCCGGGTCGCCTGGCTGACCTGGACGACCCAATGGCGTGCGGCGCAGGAGGGCCGTTCGCCCGAGGCTTCGACCCGACAGTCGCTGGTCGACGGTCTTCAACCGCTGGTGGAAGCGGTCGGCATGGACCTGCTGGGCCGCCTGTATCCAGGGGCCTTGGACGGTGATCCTGGGCACGGCAGCCGTGGGCCGAAGCCTGAGGGGCGGGCATGAAGGCCCCTGCTCTGCCCGTTCCGTCGGCGCTCGCCGGAGCCGCTGCCGTCGAGTGGCCGGATGTCCGCGCCGGCCCGCCGGTCGTGCAGACCGCGACGCCGCGCCTGTGGCGGCTGGATCTGACCTTGCCGCTGGGGCCTGCCGATCGGCTGCTGCTGAGCGCCGAAGAGCGCCAGCGGGCCCAGCGCTTCGTCTTCGAAGACGATCGCCAGCGCTTCGAAGCCGCGCACCTGGGGATGCGCCACCTGCTCGGCCGGCAAGCAGGCGTCGCCCCCGGCGAGCTGCAATTCGAAGCCGGCCCCTGGGGCAAGCCAGCGCTGCGAGGCCGGCAGCGTGGGGGGTTCAACCTCAGCCACAGCGGCGACGTCGGGCTGCTGCTGTGGGTCCCGGATGACCTCGAGTGCGGCGTGGACGTCGAGGTGCTCAGGCCCGTGCGCGACCGCGACGCCGTCGCCCACAGCGTCTTCACGGCCGAGGAATGCAGGGCGCTCGAGGCCATGCCGGCGGCCACCCGGGACGAAGCCTTCCTGCGGCTGTGGACCCGCAAGGAAGCCTGCATCAAGGCCATCGGGACCGGGCTGGCCCTGGCGCCGCGCCTCCTGCAGGTCGGCCTGGACACACCGGCGCGTGAGCTGAGCGTCGCCTTCCCGGCCGAACTGGCCGATTCGCTGGGCGGCTCCGCGCGGCTGTTCGTGCTCGATCTGCAGGTGGGTCCGGATGTCCGCGCAGCCGCCGCCTTCCGCCTGGACGGCGCAGGCGCCGGCCCATCGAAGGGCACCGCGCCAGAGCCTGACCGTGCAATACACTGGCCCCACATCAGGAGAGCGTGACCGAAGGGGACTTCCCCCGGTCGCCGCCGACGGCGCAGGCCCACCGAACGCTCAGGCAAAAGGACTGATGCCCAACCTCACTGGAGAGAGGCTGCCGGCCGGTTCGGCGATGCAGCCCACCGAAGGGGCAAGTTCCGTCGACGCGGCCACGGGTGGCCGGGTGCGGCGAGGACGAATCTCTCAGGTAAAGCGGACAGCGAGGGCCCCTTTCCGGCCGTTCATCCGGCCGGGCCGATGCCCTCGCCAGCCCCATGGGCCCGCCTGCCATGTCCGCCTCAACCCCCGTCTCCGCTTCCGCCGAGTCCGCGAGCGCCCCAGGGGCTGTCCTCCTTCGCACGCCGCTGCACGACCTTCATGGCCAGTGGGGCGCCCGCCGGGTTGCCTTTGCCGGCTACGACATGCCGGTCAGTTTCCCCGCCGGCATCGTGGCCGAGCACCGGCATGCGCGCGCGGCGGCTGCGCTGTTCGATGTCTCGCACATGGGGCAGATCCGGCTGACGGGTCCGCGGGTGGACCTGGCGCTGGAAAGGCTGGTCCCGATGGACATCGTCGATCTGCCCGTGGGTCGCCAGCGCTATGCCTTGTTCACCGACGACAACGGCGGACTGCTGGATGACCTGATGGTGCTGCGACGCGCGGACGACCTGCTGCTGGTGGTCAACGCCTCGCGCAAGTCGGCCGACCTGCAATGGCTGCAGCAGGGCATCGGCAACGACGGACGTGTCGAGGCCTTGGCCGACCGGGCGCTCCTGGCCCTGCAGGGGCCGCAGGCCGTGCAGGCACTCGCGCGGCTGAACGATCGGGTGGGCGGCCTGAAGTTCATGGACGGTTGCGACCTGACCCTGGGGCCCTGGCCCGCCACCGTGACCCGCAGCGGCTACACCGGCGAGGATGGTTTCGAGATCTCGGTGGCCGCCGACGATGCAGCGCCGCTCGCCCGCGCGCTGCTGGCCATGCCCGAGGTTCGGCCCGCCGGGCTCGGGGCGCGGGACACGCTCAGGCTCGAGGCGGGCCTGTGCCTTCATGGCCACGACATCGACACCTCCACCACACCGGTGGAAGCCGCCCTGGCCTGGGCGCTGCCCCGGGTGCGGCGACCGTCAGGCGCCAGGGCCGCGGGCTATCCGGGCGCCGCGGTGATCGAGCAGCAACTGCTGCAGGGTCCGGCACGCCGCCGCGTGGGCTTGCTCGGCGCCGAGCGGGTGCCCGTGCGCGAAGGCGCGGTGCTGCACGATGCCCACGGGGAGGTGATCGGCGCGGTCACCAGCGGAACCCTGGCCCCGACGGCTGACCGGGTGGTGGCCATGGGCTATGTGCTCACGCGTTGCTCCGAGCGGGGCAGCACGGTCTTCGCCGCCGTCCGCAACCGTCTGCTGCCCCTGGAGGTCGTGGCCCTGCCCTTCGTGGCGCACCGCTACCACCGAGGCTGAGGCGGCTTCAGGCGCCTGCCCACCCTGCGGCGTCTGCCGGGTCTCCTCGTCCGACACTCCCTGCTCCTCAACCCCTGGCCCCGAGGCCCTTCACCCATGACCAAACAGTTCACCCCCGACCACGAGTGGATCGAATCCATTGACGGCGATGCCGCCGCCGCCACGGTGGGCATCACCGTTCATGCCCAGGACGCACTGGGCGACGTCGTCTTCGTCGACCTGCCCGAGGTGGGCAGGACCTTCCGCAAGGGAGAGGTCGCCGGCGTGGTCGAGTCGGTCAAGGCAGCGGCCGACCTGTACATGCCGGTCACCGGGGAAGTCACCGAAGTGAACGAGGCGCTCAGGGCCGATCCGGCGCTGGCCAACACCGACCCGCTGGGCGCTGGCTGGTTCTTCCGCGTTCGCCTGGCGGACCCGTCCGAGCGCAGCCAGTTGATGGACGAGACCGCCTACGACGCGCTGCTCAAGACGCTCTGATCGCCAAGCGCCCCCGCTGACGCCCCTTCATCGAACGCACCGGAAGCCCGCCATGCTGATGTCTGCCCTGAAGCCGCTAGCCGAACTGGAAAACCCGTCCGAGTTCAGCGCCCGTCACATCGGGCCGAGCGAGGACGACCAGCAGCACATGCTGAGCGTGATCGGGGCGGCGTCGCGACGGGCCCTCATCGAGGCGGTCGTGCCCCGGGCCATCGCCCGCAACGAGCCCATGCGCCTGCCCGCGCCGGTCAGCGAACGCCAGGCGCTGGACGAGCTTCGGTCGATCGCCCGCCGCAACCGGGTGATGAAGAGCTTCATCGGCCAGGGCTACCACGGCACGCTCACGCCGGGCGTCATCCTGCGCAACGTGCTGGAGAACCCGGCCTGGTACACCGCCTACACGCCCTACCAGGCGGAGATCAGCCAGGGCCGCATGGAAGCCCTGGTGAACTTCCAGACCCTGGTGTGCGATCTCACCGGCATGGCCATCGCGAACGCGTCGATGCTCGACGAGGCCACCGCCGTTGCCGAGGCGGTCACGCTGGCGCGACGCAGCGTGAAGGCCAAGGGATCGACGGTTCTGGTGGCTGCGGGCCTGCACCCGCAGACGCTCGAGGTGCTGCACACCCGCTGCCGGCCGCTGGGGCTCGCCGTCCGGGTGGCCACATCGCCGGCGGATTGGGACGAGCGGCTGCTGGCCGACGACTACTTCGCCGCGGTGCTGCAGATGCCGGCCACCGACGGCAGCCTGCACCCTCCCGCGCTGGCCGCCACGCTCATCCACCAGCGCCAGGCCGCCTTCATCGTCGCGGCCGATCTGCTGTCACTGACGCTGGTGGTGCCTCCCGGCGAGTACGGGGCCGACATCGTCTGCGGCACCAGCCAGCGCTTCGGCGTGCCCATGGGCAACGGCGGGCCGCACGCGGCCTTCCTGGCCTGCCGCGACGAGTTCAAGCGCTCGCTGCCCGGTCGACTGGTGGGCGTGAGCATCGACAGCCACGGACAGACCGCCTACCGCCTGGCCCTGCAGACGCGCGAACAGCACATCCGCCGCGAAAAGGCCACCAGCAACATCTGCACCGCCCAGGTGCTGCTGGCGGTGATGGCCAGCTTCTATGCGGTCTACCACGGGCCGGCCGGCCTCAGACGGATTGCCCAGCGGGTGGCCAGCTACACGGCCATCCTGCGTGAAGGCCTGCAGGCGCTGGGCTGGACGGTGTGCAACGACTCGGCCTTCGACACCCTGACCGTGCAGACCGGCGAGCACACCGACGCAGTGATCGAACGCGCCGCAGAGGCTGGCATGAACCTGCGTCGCCATGCGGCCGGCGCAGCCGCCGACGGCCGCGTCGGCGTGGCGCTGGACGAGACGACCACCCGGGATGATCTGCTGGCCCTGTGGAATGTGTTCGCGCCGTCCGGTGCGGCCTTGCCGTCGCTGGAACGCTTCGACAAGGGCATCGAGCCGCTGATCCCGCCGGCGCTCAGGCGAACCAGCGCCTTCCTCACCCACCCGGTGTTCAACACCCACCACAGCGAGACCCAGATGCTGCGCTACATCCGCAGCCTGTCCGACAAGGACCTGGCGCTGGACCGCACGATGATTCCGCTGGGCTCCTGCACGATGAAGCTCAACGCGACCAGCGAGATGATCCCCATCACCTGGCCGGAGTTCGCCGACATCCACCCCTTCGCGCCGCCTGAGCAACTGGCCGGGTATTCCGAGCTGGACCGCCAGTTGCGGGAGGGCCTCGGCCAGGCCACCGGCTATGCCGGCATCAGCCTGCAGCCCAACGCCGGCTCGCAGGGCGAGTACGCCGGGCTGCTGGTCATCAAGGCGTGGCATGAGTCGCGCGGCGAGGGCCATCGCCATGTCTGCCTGATCCCCGAGAGCGCGCACGGCACCAACCCGGCCAGCGCCCAGATGGCCGGCATGAGCGTGGTCGTCGTGCGCTGCGATGCGATGGGCAATGTCGACCTCGACGACCTGAAGGCCCGCTGCGAGCAGCATTCGGCCACGCTTTCGGCTGCGATGATCACCTACCCGAGCACCTACGGTGTCTTCGACACCCGGGTACGGGAGCTGTGCGACATCGTCCACCGCCACGGTGGTCGGGTCTATGTGGACGGCGCCAACATGAACGCGCTGGTCGGCGTGGCCGCGCCGGGCGCCTTCGGAGGCGACGTGAGCCACCTGAACCTGCACAAGACCTTCTGCATCCCGCATGGCGGCGGCGGTCCCGGCGTGGGGCCGGTGTGCGTCGTCCAGGACCTGGTGCCCTTCCTGCCCGACCACAAGAGCAGCGGGCGAGGCACGCCGCAGGGCGTGGGCGCGGTGAGCGCCGCACCGCTGGGCAATGCCGCCGTGCTGCCCATCAGCTGGATGTACATGCGCATGATGGGCGAACGGGGCCTGCGGGAGGCCACTGAAGTGGCGATCCTGGCGGCCAACTATGTGGCCGCTCGCCTGACCGGTGCCTACGACATCCACTTCTCGAGCGGCATCGAGACGCTGGCGGGCGGCGGCGTGGCGCACGAATGCATCCTTGACCTGCGCCCGCTGAAGGAACTGACCGGCATTTCCGCCGAGGATGTGGCCAAGCGGCTCATCGACTACGGCTTCCACGCGCCCACCTTGAGCTTCCCGGTGGCCGGCACGCTGATGGTCGAGCCCACCGAAAGCGAGCCGCTGGCCGAATTGGACCGTTTCTGCGACGCGATGCTGGCCATCCGCGAGGAAATCAGGCAAGTCGAGCGCGGCGCCTGGCCCCGCGAGGACAACCCGCTGCGCCATGCACCCCACACCGCCGCTGCGGTGGCGGCCGATGTCTGGGCCCATGCGTACAGCCGCGAGCAGGCCGCCTATCCGTTGCAGGCCCTGCGGCGAGGCAAGTACTGGTCGCCGGTGGGCCGGGTGGACAACGTCCACGGCGACCGCAACCTCTTCTGCAGCTGCGTGCCGGTGTCCGACTACCGCTGAAGACTGCGGACGACCGCTGACCCCCTGTGCGTGCCGGCGCGTTCCGCCGGCCTGGGGTGGGGGTCAGGCCATGGCCTCGGAGCGCAAGACCTTGCGCAGGCGGATCGCCGTTTCCTGGCCGCCGTAGTAGCCCATCACACTGCCCACCTTGGCATAGCCGAGGTGGCGGTAGAAGCAGATGCCATCGTGGTTGCTCTCACGCGCCTCGAGCGTGATGCGCGCCATGCCGGCCGCTCGCGCGCAGGCCTCCAGCCACTCGACCAGGCGCCGGCCGATGCCCTGCCCGGCACAGTCCGCACGGACCGCCAGCAGTTGCAGGTGCCCGTTTTCCTCCCCCAGCGACATCATCCCCACGCCGTGCAGGGCACCGCCCGGATCGGTGGCGACGATGACGTCGGTTTCGGCATCGCGGATGGCGTCCTCGATGCGCGCAGGTCGCCAGGCCCAGCCCAGCCCATGGCCCGCCAGGTCGCGCAGCAGGCCGGCGATGTCGAAGATGTCGTCCGGCTGCGCCAGACGGACTTGCAGATGTGAATCGTGATCGCGCGGGTTCATCGGTGAAACTCCTGCCGTGAACGGTCCAGCGGGCGCGCCGCACAAGCCCCGAAGTCGGGGCGACCCTGAAAATCAGGACCGGAGTTTCGCGCACCGACCTTGACGCCACGCTGGCAAGAACCCTCCTCCACCAGGGGAACTCGGGTCGATCGGGCTCTCGTCATGCCCGAAACCCGGGATGGCGCCACCACCGCCAGGGTTTTTCAGGCTGCGGAACTTTCCGCTGGATCCCGGGTCAAGGACACTGTTGTCCGGTTCGCGCGTGCCCGCGCCTTCCCAAACCCTTTCCCCTCGAGGAACTCGATGAAAACCTGGATCGTCGGAGCCTGCATCACGGCCCTGGCCGCTACCCTCAGCTTCGTGCCCGTCGACGCCGACGCCAAGAAGCGCTTCGGTGGCGGCAATTCCTCGGGTATGCAGCGCGACATGCCGACCCGCAACGCACCCGATGCTCCGCCGGCCAAGCCCGCCACGCCGGCGCCGGCAAACACGCCCGGGGCGCCCGCCACGGCTGGTGCCACCGCTGCCGCGGCCGGTACCGCTGCTGCCGCATCCAAGCGCTCCTGGCTCGGCCCGATCGCCGGCATTGCAGCCGCCGTCGGCCTGGTGGCGCTGATGAGCAGCCTCGGCCTCGGAGAGGCCTTCGCGAACTTCCTGATGATGGCCCTGCTGGCCGTGGCGGTTCTCGCGCTCGTCTTGTGGGCGGTTCGCCGCTTCGGTCGCAAGGCCGGCGCCGGCTCCACCCCGGCCTACGCCGCAGCGGGTGCCGACGCCGCGGCTGGCCGGCCCGCCTTCGAGCGGATGGCCCCCGCCGCCGAGACGCCGATGCAGCGCCAGGCTGAGCCTTCGGGCGCTGCTGTGCCCGCCCGGGATGCTGGCTTCGTTCCGGCCTGGCCCACTGCGGACGGGGCGCAAGCGGCCACTCCGACCGGTCTTGCCACTGCCGGCGCGCCCATCGCCTTCCAGCGCGGCAGCATCCCGGCCGATTTCGACACCGCCGGCTTCGAGCGCGTGGCCAGCATGATCTTCATCCGCATGCAGGCGGCGCACGACGCGGCGGACCTGAACGACCTGCGCACCTTCACCACCCCGGAGATGTTCGCCGCGGTGAAGATGGACCTTCAGGACCGCGTCTCCGGTGCTGCGCAGTACACCGAAGTCGAACAGGTGAATGCCGAGGTTCTGGACGTCGCCACCGATGCGGACCGGCAGGTGGTCAGCGTCCGCTTCCACGGCCGCATCCGCGAGGACCAGGAAGCCGCCGAGGCTTTCGACGAAGTGTGGCACCTGGTCAAGCCGATCGATAACAGCCGCAACTGGGCCATCGCCGGTATCCAGCAGCAGCCGATGGCGGTCTGACGCGGGCCGCTGCCACGCAGCCCTTTCGGGCCATCTGGCGGTCGAATGGGCCCCCCAAGGGGGGCTTGCACAAGGGGTTCCACCGACGAGGGGAACCCCTATGTCGTTTCCGCGCCGCGGCCTGTCCGTCCGCCGGGTCGCATAGGCGCCGCCCGAGCCGACGCGACGGCGCCCGTGGTGTAGCTCGCGTGTGCGCCGCAGGCGTAACCATCGACGCCTCCGCCCGAGAAGTGAGGGTCCAGGGTCAGCCGGTGCAGCTGACCACCGCCGAGTTCGACCTGCTGTGGACGCTCGCGTCCGCGGCGGGCCGCATCGTGTCCAGGGACGAGCTGATGCAGGGACTGCGAGGACGCCGGCGGCGACCTCACCAACTCCATCATCGGCGAACGCATGATGGTGAAGGCCCAGCGGCGCGGACTGGCCGGCTGGGTGGTCGACGGCGCCATCCGTGACCTCGCCTGGGTCGGCGTAAATGCGTTTCCGGTGTTCGCAGCCGAGGTGACGCACCGGGGCCCCTACAAGAACGGGTCGGGGGAGGTCAACGTGCCGATCGCGATCGACGGCATGGTGGTGCGACCGGGGATCTCATCGTCGGAGACGAGGACGGGATCGTCTGCGTCCCCTGCGAAGCGGCGGAGGCGGTGCTTGCAAAGGCGCAGTCGAAGTTCGCCCACGAGACCTCGACCTTCGACGACATCGGCCGTGCAACCCCCTTTTTAGGAACGCGAACGGCTGGTGCGCGAGTTGAAGTCGCTGGGCTGCGGGTTCCCGTCGGACTGGGCTTGAGCCCGGGTAGTAGAGCGCAGCAGTCTCGCGGTGGCGCTGTTGACTACAACGTACGCAACTCCTGTGTCACGCCGTCGAGGCCGACGTCAGGCAACCGCTGTTCCTTCGTGCTTGACCTTGAGCTTGGATTTGCTGGCAGGGCGAGCCGCCGACTTGCGAGCCACGCCGGAAGCGCGCGCGCGATGCGGTGTCGATGGCTTGGCGAGGGAGCTCAGGCTATCAAGCATGATCACGGTACCAGCGCCTGTTCTGACAGCCACGGCCAGTTCTCCGCCCATGGCTTCCACGTACTTGCGTAGCGTCGAGAGCAGCAGGTCCGAACGCTTCTCCAGCTGGGCCACGGCGTTTTGCTTGACATTGAGCACCCGTGCCACTTCGTCCTGGGTCTTGACCAATGCCGAGCGGACCTCGGCCAGCGAGTCCGCGTGGCGAACCATCTCCTCGGCCAGGACGCTCGCCTTGCTCCGGATGAGTTTCTGATCCTCAGCGGAAAACTCTTCGATGATGCTTTGCAGGGTGGTGCTCATGGTGATTCCTTCTTCGCCTTGGCGAGCTTCTTCAGGTGGGCGTCGAACCGCTTGTCGGCCGTCTTGATCAGGGTTTTGTAAAACGCTGCCTCGTCCTGCCCCTGCTTGTCGCCAGCCACCAGCACATAGGCCTTTCGCTGGGGATCGAAGGCGAAAGCCGCCCGCCAGATCTCCGAGCCGTTGTGGGCCTTGAAGCGCAACTCCTTCATGTTGTCGTGCTTCTAGCCATTCAGCGTGTCGACATGAGGTCGTCCTGTCTTCGGCCCTGCCAGTTCGATGGCCTTGGCAGCAGCAGCCAGTTCGCGGCGTACGTCCAAGTCAAACGCGCGGAACTCCGGCAGGAACTCATCGTGAAAGATTACCTCCCACTTCTCCGAGGGTGCCGGTACGGCAGGCTCCGACGCCGACGACGATTTCTTAGATCTTGCCGCCATCATAATTTTAACGTGATATCACTTTAAAATTATCTCGCAAGCAGAGCTCGGCTGTCAGAAAACGCGACGCCTTGATGGCCGCAACAAAGGCGACATGCGTCCCGCATGACCTGTTGAGGCATTGCTTGCCGGCGATTCTTGAGTGAGTCGATCTGCGCCGAGGCAGTAAAGACCCGCCTCAGACTGGAATTCCGATCAGGCCGCCCAAGCATCAGGACAACAGTCGGCGATTTCCGCTTCGCCCCTGGCGTGTCCCTGAAACGAAACAAGGACCCGCAGGTCCTTGTTTTTACTGGCATTTTTGGGGTGGCTGATGGGACTCGAACCCACGGCGACCAGAATCACAATCTGGGACTCTACCAACTGAGCTACAGCCACCACCGAACTCGACAGTATAGCGGCTCCCGCGGCGGATCCAAGCCCTCCGCGGGCGCCGATCAAGGCCTGATCAGCGGGGCGCGCTGGCGGCGCTCACACCGGCTGCGGCGGCGGTGCTGCCGGCGGTGATCTTCAGGTCCAGGCGTCGGCTCAGAGCGGTGTAGTAGGCCTCGGCCTCGGCTGCAGCCCAGGCCTGGGCGTACTGCTGCCGGACCTGCCCGGCGTCGGCCGCGATCGGGTCGCGGCCCAGCACCCGGGTGAGCTTGACCACCACATAGCCGTCGCGGGTGCCCAGGTCGACGCCGATGAAGGCAGGCAGCTTGTCGGCCGGTTCACGCAGCACGGCGTCCAGCAGCGCGGGCGGGATGTCGCGGGCCTGGGCACGCGACACCACGGCGTTGGGGCCGAGCGCCGTCTCGGGCGCCTTGCGCAGCTCGGCCAGCCGGGCCTCGCCTGCGGCGCGCGCCTGCTCGGCCGCCTTGCGGTTGACGACGCCCGCGCGGACCTGGTCGCGCACCTCGGCCAGCGGCAGCACGCGGGCCGGCTGGTGCTGGACCACACGCCCGGACGCCAGCTGGCTGCTGCCGATCTCGATGGCCTCGGTGTTGCGCTTGTTGCGAAGGTTCTCCGCCGAGAACAGCGCCTCGATGAACTTGGCATTGGCCAAGGGGCCGGCGGCGCCCGGCGCCGGGCTGCGGGTGACGACGGGAGCGGTCTGGATGCTCAGGCCGAACTTGTCGGCGGCGGGCTTGAGGCTGTCCGGCTGCTCGTAGACGAGGTTGCCGAACTCGGTGGCCAGCTCGGCGAAGCGCCGCTGCGCCAGTTGACCCCGCACCTCGGCCAGCAGCTCGGCCTTGACCTCGTCGAAGCCCTTCTTCTGCCCGCCACGCACCGCGGTGACGCGGATGATGTGGAAGCCGAAGTCGGTTTCCACGATGCCGCTCGTCTGTCCGGCCGCCAGCCGGAACACCGCATCCTCGAAGGGCTTGACCATCGCCCCGCGGGCCACGAAATCGAGGTCGCCCCCCTGGGCCTTGGAACCAGGATCGTCGGAGTTCTGCCGCGCCTCGTCGGCAAAGCTCGCAGGCTTGGCGGTCACCCGGGCCAGGATGGCTTCGGCCTTGGCCTTGGCGGCGGCGCGCTCCTCGGGCTTGGCGCCGGCCTCGGCCTTCACCAGGATGTGGCTGGCACGGCGCTCCTCGGGTGTGGCGAAGCGCGCCGCGTTCTCGGCGTAGTACTTGCGCAGATCGTCGTCGGAGACGCTGATGCCCTTTTCCACCGAGGCGAGGTCGAGCACGAGGTATTCGATGCTCGCCTGCTCCGGCGCGCGGTAACGCTCGGCATTCGCGGGGTCAGAATAGTAGGCCTCGATCTCCGCATCGGTGGGAACGATCTTCGGCGCGAAGGTGCGAGGCTCGAAGCGCTGCAACTGAAGTTCGCGCTGCTGCAGCAGGGCATCGAAGGCGGCACCGGCGACGGCGTCGGTGGCCAGTGCGGAACCCCCGATGCCCGCCATGACCTGGCGGACGGAGAAGTCCTGGCGCAGCCGCTGGGCGAAGAGTTCGGAGCTCATGCCCTGGGCGGCCAGCACGTCGCGGTTGACGCTGCCGTCCGGGTTGCGCAGGAAGGCGAACTGCGGGTCGCGCACGAACAGCCGCTGCAGCCGCTCGTCGGTGGTGACCAGGTGCAGGTCGTTGGCCGCGGCGAGCAGGACGCGCTCGCGGATCAGCGAATCGAGCGTCTGCTGCTTGAACATCGGCGAGTCGAGCATCGCCGCGTCCACGTTGGGCATCTGGCGCCGGATGCGTTCGGCCTGGTTGCGGTGGGCGTTGTCCCATTCGGCCTGGGTGATCTTCTGGCCCTTGACCGTGGCGACCGCCGCATTCGCGCCCTCGCGCATCCGGGTGTAGCCGTCCATGCCCAGGAAGACGAAGGACGGGATGATGAGCAGCACCAGCAGCGCCAGCAGCAGGCGGGTGTGCGACCGGAAGAACTCGAACATGGCGGCGTGGAAGGTGAGAGCCCGGAACGGGCGGCAGGCCGGCGGCAACGCCCGGGAGTGGGCCTTGCCGTCGCGATGTGGTGGGTGCTGACGGGTTCGAACCGCCGACCTACGCCTTGTAAGGGCGCCGCTCTACCGGCTGAGCTAAGCACCCCGGTGCCGCCGAGGATAGCTGACCGGCCCGCGCGGGGTGCCGGGCCGGGGAAAGCTTAGAGGGCGTCCTTCAGGGCCTTCCCGGGCCGGAACTTGGGGACCTTGCTGGCCTTGATCTTGATGGTGGCGCCGGTGCGGGGGTTGCGGCCGCTGCGGGCTGCGCGCTTGGTGACCGAGAAGGTTCCGAAGCCGACCACCGACACGGTGCCGCCCTTCTTGAGCGTGACCCGCACGCCGCCGATGAGCGCGTCGAGCGCGCGGCCGGCCGCAGCCTTGGAGATGTCGGCCTGCGTGGCCATGTGTTCGATCAGTTCGGACTTGTTCACGCGCTAACCCCTCTTGTGTGTCTTTGTTTCTTCGAGTCTTGTGTTCTGCGGACGGCACGGCCTTCGATGGCGCCGGGCGCTGCGGGACCGAGAAGCTTACCGCCCCCCGCACCGCAGGTGTCAAGCGCGGAGCGCTCCGGGAAGGCGGGGATACGGGTTAGCGCTCAGAGGCGTGTGGCCTTTGTGCCGCGCAGGGCCTCAGACGGCGCCGCGCGCGGCCGCGGCAGGCACCGGCGCGGTGCGCACGACGAGCGCAACCCCGGTGGCGCACAGCACCAGGCCCAGCAGGGCCAGGGGGGTCATCGACTCGCCGAACAGCCACCAGGCCATGACGGCGGTGCAAGGCGGCACCAGGTACATCAGGCTGGTGACCCGGGTGGCGGCACCACGCTGCAGCATCAGGTAGAGCATGGAGCTGCCGCCCAGCGTGAGCACGAGCACCGACCAGGCCATCGCCCCGACCAGTTCAGGATGCAGACGGACGGCCTCGGTCTCCAGCCACGACAGGGGCCAGGTGACGCAGAAGGCGGCGGCCAGTTGCACCGTGTTCGCGGTGCGGACATCGCAGGGCCGCACCCACCGCTTCTGGTAGAGCGAGCCGATGGTGATGGACGCCAGGGCCGCCAGGGCCAAGCCGATGGTCAGCGCGTTCAGCTGGCCCAGCCCGAGCTTGCGCCACACCACCATGGCCAGACCGGCAAAGCCCAGCAGCAGCCCGAGCCATTGCAGGCGGCTCAGGCGCGACTCGTGGCCGCTCCAGGTGACCCACAGCGCGGTGAGCACCGGCTGCAAGCCGACCATGAGGGCCACGGTGCCCGCCGGGGCGCCGGCCTTGATGGCCGCCCACACGAAGCCCAGGTAGCCGGCGTGGATGAGGGCCCCGGTGACGGCCAGGTGCAACCACTGCCCGCGGCCCTGGGGCCAGGTCGGCCGGGTGAAGGCGATCCAGACGGCGAAGGCCAGGACCGACAGCGCATAGCGCCAGGCGAGGAAGCTCAGCGGCGGCGCATGCGGCATGCCGAAGCGCGCTACGACGAAGCCGGTGCTCCAGATGAGCACGAACACCGCCGGCATGGCCGCGATCCAGCGGGCATCGAAGGATGTCGGGCCCGCAGACGCGGCCACGGTCAACGCACCTTGGCCCGGATCTCCGGCAAGGCCTTCTGCAGGTAATAGACCATCGACCAGATGGTCAGCACCGCCGCGGCGTAGATCAGCACCGTGCCCCAGAAATGGGTGTCGATGAAACCGAACAGCGGGTCATGCCACAGCAGGAAGGGGATGGCCACCATCTGCGTGGCCGTCTTGACCTTGCCCAGCATGTGGACCGCGACGCTGCCGGACGCGCCGATCTGGGCCATCCACTCGCGCAGCGCGGAAATGGCAATCTCGCGGCCGATGATCACCAGCGCCACGAGCGCATGCAGCCGGTTCAGGTGCACCAGCACCAGCAGGGCCGCACAGATGAGGAACTTGTCGGCCACCGGGTCGAGGAAGGCGCCGAAGGAGGAGGTCTGCTTCAGGCGCCGGGCCAGGTAGCCATCGGCCCAATCGGTGAGCGCGACGACGACGAAGAGCACCGTGGCCACGCGGTTCTGCGTGAGGGTGTCGATCGGCAGGTAGAACAGGCCGACGATGAGGGGGATCGCGACGATGCGCGCCCAGGTCAGCAACGTCGGAAGATTGAAGAACATGGCCGCATTGTGCAGGGGCATGGCAGGGCCCTGGCTGACGCCGCCAGGACGCCTGCCGCAATGGCCGCTGCCGCTCAGTGCAGCGCCCGGTAGATGGCCTCGGCCAGGGACGGCGAAATGCCCTCGACGCCGGCCAGTTCCTCGACGCTGGCCTGGGTGACGCCCCGGGTGCCGCCGAATCGCTGCAGCAGCCGGGCCCGCTTGCGCGGACCGACGCCGGGGATGTCCTCCAGCCGGCTGCCGCCGGTGCGAACGCTGGCCCGGCGCGCCCGCATGCCGGTGATGGCAAAGCGGTGGGCCTCGTCGCGGATCTGCGCCACCAGCATCAGCGCGGCGGAGTCGGGCGGCAAGGTCGCCTTGGGGCGGCCGTCGGCGAAGACGAGTTCTTCCAGGCCCACCTTGCGGCCCTCGCCCTTTTCCACGCCGACGATGGCGCCGATGTCCAGGCCCAGCTCCTCGAACACCTCGCGGGCCATGGAAACCTGGCCGCGTCCGCCGTCCACCAGGACGACATCCGGCAGGCGCGACAGGCCGGAGGTGCGGCGACGCGAGGCGGCGGGCGTGGCGGCGGCCGGATCGGCGTCGGACCCGGTCGAGGAAGGCGGGGCATCGACCGCAGGAGCCCCATCGGCACTGGCACTGGCACTGGCACTGGCACTGGCACTGGCACTGACACTGGCACCGGCACTGGCACCGGCGCCGGCCATCGCCGCCGCCAGCGGCCCATAGCGCCGCTGCAGTACCTGGCGCATGGCGGCGTAGTCGTCGCCGCCGGTGATGCCCTGGATGTTGAACCGGCGGTACTGGTCGGGCCGCATCGCGTGGTTCTCGAAGACCACGCAGGACGCCTGCGTGGCCTCGCCAGCGGTGTGGCTGATGTCGAAGCACTCCACCCGCAGCGCGGCGAGATCGTCCGCGGGCAGGTCGAGCACGGTCACCAGGGCCCGGGTTCGCGCCTGCTGCGAGCCTTCCTCGCTGAGCAGCTGCGCGAGCTTGAGGTCGCAGCCCTTGATGCACATGTCCAGCCAGGCCCGCCGCATCTCTCGCGGCTGGTGCTGGGCCTGCACCCGGTGGCCGGCCTGGTCGCCCAACGCGTCGATCAGCGCAGCGTCCACCGGGTGGCTGAGCACCAGCAGCGGCGGCACCGGCGCCTGCAGATAGTGCTGGGCGATGAAGGCCTCCAGCACGCGCGTCTCCAGCAGCGCCAGCCGCGCCGCCGGCGAGCGGCCGGGTGGATTCGACGCGTCGTCATCCGGGCCGGTGCCGGCGGCAGCCGGGGGCGAGGCCGCGTCGGGCGAAGCCTCCCCGTCCAGGGCTTCGGCCAGCTCGGTGCCCTCTTCCACATGCGTCGGGAAGTAGGGCCGGTCGCCCAGGTGGCGTCCGCCGCGCACCATGGCCAGGTTCACGCAGGCCCGGCCCCCGGACACCTTCACCGCGAGGATGTCCGCGTCGCGGGTGGGCGCCCCGGTGTTGTCTTCCACCGACTGCTGGTGCAGCACCCGGGACAGCGCGCCGATCTGGTTGCGGATCTCCGCGGCCAGCTCGAACTGCAGGGCGTCGGCGTGGGCCATCATCTGCTCCTGCAGCGCATCGAGGATCTGCTGCTGCTCGCCCTGCAGGAAACGCTCGGCGTTGGCCACGTCGCGGCCGTAGGACTCCGGCCCGATCAGCCCGACGCACGGGCCGCTGCAGCGCTTGATCTGGTAGAGCAGGCAGGGCCGGGTGCGGTTGGCATAGACGCTGTCCTCGCAGGTGCGCAGCCGGAACACCTTCTGCAGCAGCTGGATGGTTTCCTTGACCGCCCAGGCGTTGGGATAGGGCCCGAAGTAGCGGTGGCGGCGGTCGACGGCGCCCCGGTAGTAGGCCACCCGCGGGAAGGCGTGGCTGGCGATCTGCAGATAGGGGTAGCTCTTGTCGTCGCGGAAGAGGATGTTGTAGCGCGGCGCCAGCGCCTTGATGAGGTTGTTCTCCAGCAGCAGCGCCTCGGCCTCGGAGCGCACCACGGTGGTCTCCATCCGCGCGATCTTGCTGACCATGTGGCCGATCCGCGTGCCGCCGTGGTTCTTCTGGAAATAGCTGGAGACGCGCTTCTTCAGGTCGCGGGCCTTGCCCACGTAGAGCACCGTGCCCTCGGCGTCGAAATAGCGGTAGACGCCGGGCAGCCCGGGCAGGCCGGCCACTTCGGCCAGCAGGCGGGCGTGGGGGTCGGGCGCCGCGGGTTCGGAAGGAGGAAGAATCGGCGTGTTGCTCATCGGGCCGGATTGTGCAAGCCGGCCGCCCGACGCCATGCCCCTCTCAGCCGACGCTGCCGAACCCGCGCCCGCCGCCGGCACCCTGCCGGGCTGGGAGCTTTTCTGCCGCGTCATCGACAACCGGGGCGATGCCGGCGTGGCCTGGCGGCTGGCCCGCAACCTCGCTCGGCGGGGTCAGTCGGTGCGGCTGTGGATCGACCAGCCGCAGGCCCTGGAGGGCATGGCCGATGCGGTCGACCTGCAGCTCGTCGCGGCCGGGCAGGTCCAGGTGCGGGGTTGGCCGAGCGAGCCGGACGGCGGCTGCGGCGGCGCGCTCCAGGCGACGCTTACGCAGTGGTCGCCCCGCCCGGGCACGCAGGCGGTGGTGGAACTGTTCGGCTGCACCTTGCCGTCGGCGGTGCAGCGCTGGCTGGCCCTGCCGGACGCACCGGTCTGGGTGAACCTCGAATACCTGAGCGCCGAGCCCTATGTGCGGCGTTCCCACCGGCTGGCCTCGCCCCGCAACGACGGACCTGGCGCCGGTGCGGTGACCTGGTTCTTCTATCCGGGGTTCACCGAGGGCACCGGCGGGCTGATGCGCGAAGATGCCTGGGCGCCATCCGAGCCCCGTGTGGCGCGTGCCCCCGCTGACCTGCAGGTCAGCCGCTTCGACTACGACCCGCCCCACGCGCTGCCCTGGCTGCACGGGTGGGCCCGGGCCCGGCCGCAGGGTGTGCTTCACCTGGTGGTGCCGGGCGCGGCCAAAGCTGCAGGCCAGGCCACCCACGCAGACGAAGCGGCGTGCGAACCCCCGAACACGCCGTCCACTCCGCCGGGCGCGCCGTGCCGGCTGCGCCTGCACGCCCGCCCCTGGCTGACGCAGGCTGCCTATGACGCGCTGCTGGCTGCGAGCGACCTCAACCTGGTGCGCGGCGAAGACAGCTTCGTGCGCGCGCAATGGGCCGGCAAGCCGCTGCTGTGGCAGATCTATCCGCAGCACGACGGGGCGCACGCGGCCAAGCTCGAAGCCTGGCTGGACCTCTACCTGGACGGAGCGTCGAGCACGCTGGCTGGCACGGTGCGCCGCGTGCATCGGTGGTGGAACCAGGTGCCGGGCGCTGGTCCCGTTCCGGCCGGCGGCGCCTTGCAGGCGCTTGACGATGCCCTTCTGCGCGACTGGCGCCTTCACGCGCAAGCCTGGAACCGGGCCTTGCGCCAGCGGCCGGATCTGGCCCGCCAGCTGATCGACTTCGTGGCGGAAAAGCGGCGCGCCGTCACGGCACGCGGGAACGCCTTTCCTGCGAAGCTAGAATAGAGGGCTTTGCGCGGGGCCGGTCCGGTCTTGCTGCATCCCACCACCCTGCGAGGGGGCTCGAGCGGCCGCGCCAGCGCCTGATCGGGCCGGGGCGAATGGCCACCAGGCCCTGCCCGCCTCGCGACGGACAGGCCAACGCCACCATGAAAATCGCTCAGGAAATCCGCGCCGGCAACGTGATCATGCAGGGCAAGGACCCGATGGTCGTGCTCCGCACCGAATACAGCCGCGGCGGCCGCAATGCGGCCACCGTCCGGATGAAGCTGAAGAACCTGTTGAACGCCTCCGGCACCGAAGTGGTGTTCAAGGCGGACGACAAGATGGACCAGATCATCCTGGACAAGAAGGAGTGCACCTACTCCTACTTCGCCGATCCGATGTACGTGTTCATGGACACCGAGTACAACCAGTACGAGGTCGAGGCCGAGAACATGGGCGACGCCATCCAGTACCTGGAAGACGGCATGCAGGTCGAAGTGGTGTTCTACGACGGCAAGGCCATCTCGGTGGAAATGCCCACCTCGGTGGTCCGTGAGATCACCTGGACGGAACCCGCGGTCAAGGGTGACACCTCGGGCAAGGTGCTCAAGCCGGCCAAGATCGCCACCGGCTTCGAGATTCCGGTGCCCATCTTCGTCGCCCAGGGCGACAAGATCGAGATCGACACCCGCACGCACGAGTACCGCAAGCGCGTCTGACCGGGCGCCGGGAATCGGAGCTGGCAGGATCCACGGACACCGACAGGTGTCCTTTTTCTGCGGAGGGCACCGACGGGTGTCCTTCATCTTCGGAGGGCACCCACGGGTGCCCTTTCGCTTTTTGTCCTGATGCCCGCGCCCGCCCCTGCCGCCGCCCACCTCGCCGCGCACGATCTGCCCCGGCGCTGGCAGGGCCGCTTGGCCTTCGTGCTGGTCGACTCGGGGTCGGGGGCAGCAGAACGCTTCGAGGCCACCTGGCGGGCCTGGCAGGCCGACCCGAAGGCCTGCGCCTGCCTGGTCTACTGGATCTTCGTCGAACCCGCGTGGGCGGCCGCGCTCGCTGCCACGGACGGTTCGCCGGCGACCGGGGAACCCGCCCGCGCGATCGACCACTGGCGCAGTTCCCTGTCCGGCCTGCTCGCCGGCGTGCAGGTCCGAAGCTTCGAGGACGGGCGGGTGCGCCTCTACCTGGCGGTCGGGCCGCTCGCGGACCTGGCCGGTGAGCGGGTGGGCGAGGCCGATGCCTTCAACCTGGAGGCTGCGCCGGGCCTGGGCCGAGGACTTCGCTCGACGGTGGCCGCGCTGACCCGGCGACGCCGTCCGGACGCCTCGCTGGCGCTGGTCAACGCCGCCGGAAGCGATTCGGCCCAGCCGGCGACGGATGCCGTCTCGGCGGCCGGTTTCACCGGCTTCACCGGCTTCACCGGCGGCGTCGATGCACTCGCGCTGGCATCGGCGTCGAACGTCCCGGTTCTCGCCTTCAAGGCCCGGCCCACTCGGCAGCCGGTGGTGGTGGACCACCGGTGGCGGCCGCTCGTGGCGGACGCCGGGGCGATCGCGGCGACCCACGCGTCCACCCACACCCACACCCACACCCACGCTCCCATCGCCTCGACCCATCGCGCAGCGCCTGCTCCCCTGCTTCCGCTGTCGGGAATGGTCATCGGCGTCGTCGGCGCCGGCCTGGCGGGTTGCGCGACTGCCGCCTCGCTCGCGCGCCTGGGTGCCCGGGTGCATCTGATGGACCGGCAGGACCGTCCAGCCGCCGAGACCTCAGGCAACCCGGCCGGGCTGGTGCACAGCGTCTTCCACCATCCGGCGACCCCGCACGCCCGCTTGCTGCGCGCCGCCGCGGTCGATGCGGCCCTCGACGCCGGCGAGGCCCTCCACGCGGTGCCGGGCGATGGCCTGCGCCCGGGCTTGCTGCAGCTGCAGGGGGCCACGAGCCCCGAATCGATGCGATCGGCCCTCGCCGCGTCAGGTTTGCCCGCCGGGTCTGTGCAGGCGGTGGATGCAGACGGGGTGCGGCAAGCCACCGGGCTGCGGGGGACAGCGGTGCAAGGCCAGGCGGGCTGGCTGCATCCCCGGGGCGGGTGGGTGGACCCGGTGGCGCGCTGCCGCAGCTGGATGGCGCGCGGCGCGCACACGCCCGGCGGCGGGTCGATCGCGTGGCACCCGCTCACCGAAGTGCAGGCGCTGCAGCGCGACGGCGGCCGCTGGCGACTGCAGGCGTCGCAGCAAGGTCAGCCAGCTGGCGAGCTGTCGTCGGTGACGCTGGACGCGGTGGTGGTGGCTGCTGCGGGCCAGGCCAGCCAGCGACTGCTCGCGCCCCACAGTGATGCCGCTCTGTGGCCGATCGAACCGGTGCGGGGGCAGTTGCGGGTGTGGTCTGCGCAGACCCCGGGCCTGATCGGCCCGGCGATGGCGATCAGCGGCGGGCCCTACGCACTCACGCTGGACGACGGGCGGGTGCTGGTGGGTGCCACCAGTCAGCCGGGCGACGACAACACGGCGACGCGGGAGGAGGATGCGCAGCGTCTGGCGGGCATCGCCCGTGACCTGGGGGTGCTGCCGCAGGCCCGAAGTCCCCAGCCTGCGCCCCTGCCGTCGACGCTGCCGGGCGACCAGCACCGCTGCGGCGTTCGCTGGCGCACGCCCGATCGCCTGCCCATCATCGGTGCGGTGTTGGCACCCGCCGAACCGCAGGCCCGGCCGACGCGCGGCGACAGTGCCCGCTTCCTGCCCCGCACGCCGGGTCTCTATGCCTTCACCGCACTGGGTTCGCGCGGCATCGCCTGGGCGCATTGGGGCGCCGAGCTTCTGGCCTCGGCGCTGGCCGGCCTGGCCGCTCCGGTGGAAAGCAGCCTGCTCGAACGCATCGACCCGGGACGTTTCGAGGTGAAGCGCAGGCGGCAGCCGGGCGAAGGGCTGACAGCGTCCGGCCTCAGCCAGCCGACGGCGCGGCCTGGGGGTTGAGGGCCGCCGAAGCGGGGTTGGCCGGCGCGTCGTCCGACGGCGCGGAGCCGGCTGCAGGCAGCGCAGGCACGGCGCCATCGTCCGCCGCGGAAGGGTCGTCCGGTCCGTCGCCCGACTTGCGTGCCGCGCGCTCGGCCAGCTTGCCTTCCTTCTTCTTTTTCTTGGCCAGCTCGCGCTGGCGCTTCTCGAACGAGTAATTCGGCTTGGCCATTCAGCACCCTCTGCAATGCGTGGCGCCCCAAGGATCGGGCGGATCTGAGAGGGTAAGCCCATTTGCCGGCGGGGCCACCCGCGCGGACGGGCTCAGAAGTGCAGGGTCTTCACGCCCTCGGAGGTTCCAAGCAGGCACAGCTGCGCGCGGTGGCGGGCGAAGATGCCCACGGTGACCACCCCCGGCCACTGGTTGATCTCGCCTTCGAGCGCCAGCGGATCGTCGATGTGCAGGCCCCGCACGTCCAGGATGTGGCCTCCGTTGTCGGTGACCACGCCTTCGCGCAGCGTGGGCTGGCCCCCCAGCGCCGCCAGACGGCGGGCCACCTGGGCGGATGCCATCGGGATGACCTCCACCGGCAGCGGGAAGCGGCCCAGCCGGTCCACCTGCTTGGACGCATCGGCGATGCAGACGAAACGCTCGGCGAGGTCGGCGACGATCTTCTCCCGCGTGAGCGCGGCGCCACCGCCCTTGATCATGCAGCCCCGCGGGTCGATCTCGTCGGCGCCGTCGATGTACACCGGCAGGCGCTCGACCTCGTTGGCCGACAGCACCCGGATGCCCGCGGCGCGCAGCCGCTCGGTGCTGCGCTCGCTGCTGGACACCGCGGCCGCGACGCGACCGGCGTCCGCGGCCAGGGCGTCGATGAAGCGGTCGACGGTGGAGCCCGTGCCCACGCCGACGATGCAGCCGCGGGGCACGTGTTCGACGGCCGCACGGCCGACGGCTTCCTTGAGTTGGTCCTGGTTCATGGGGGCAGAAGATCGGTTGGAGAGGAAGGGGCGGCTGGCGCATCGACAATGCCGCGATTGTCCCGGATGAAGCCGGGGCTTCCCGCCGCCAACCGTCTGTCCGCATGGCCCTGCTGCCCTACGCCCTCGCCCGCCCCTTCCTCTTCGGCCTCGACCCCGAGGCGGCCCATGACCTCACGATGGGTGCCATCGAACGCCTTCAGCACACACCCCTGGCCTGCACCTGGCGGCAGGACCGGGTGGACGACCCTGTCACCGTGGCCGGCCTGCGATTTCCCAACCGCATCGGCCTGGCCGCAGGGCTGGACAAGAACGGCCGCTGCATCGACGGTCTGGGCGACTTCGGCTTCGGCTTCATCGAGGTGGGCACGGTCACGCCGCTCGCGCAGCCGGGCAACCCCAAGCCGCGCATGTTCCGGCTGACCGAGGCGCGCGCGCTGATCAACCGCCTGGGCTTCAACAACGAGGGCCTGGCGTCCTTCCTGGCCCATGTGCAGCAGGCCCGCCGTTTCCGTCGCTCGGGCGGCGTGCTGGGCCTGAACATCGGCAAGAACGCGGCCACGCCGCTCGAGCGCGCGGTGGACGACTACGCCATCGGCCTGCAGGGCGTCTACCCGCACGCCGACTACGTGGCGGTGAACATCTCCAGCCCCAACACGAAGAACCTGCGCGCGCTGCAGACCGACGAGGCCCTCGACGCCCTGCTCGCCCCGCTGGCCGCGCAGCGCGAGCGGCTGGCTGTGCAGCACGGGCGACGCGTGCCGATGTTCGTGAAGATCGCGCCCGACCTGGAGGACGACCAGGTCGGGCTGATCGCCGCGACGCTGCGCCGGCACGGGCTGGATGGGGTCATCGCCACCAACACCACCGTGTCGCGCACGGCGGTGGCCCACCTGCCCCACGGCCAGGAAACCGGCGGCCTGTCCGGCGCGCCGGTGTTCGAGGCCAGCAACCGGGTGATCCGGCAGCTGCGATCGGAGCTCGGTCCGGGCTTTCCGATCATCGGCGTGGGTGGGGTGATGAGCGCTGCCGATGCGAAGGCCAAGATCGACGCGGGCGCCGACCTGGTCCAGGTCTACACCGGCTTCATCTACTCGGGCCCGCCGCTCGTGACGGAATGCGCACGGGCGCTGCGGCGCCCACCGGTATCGGGTTGAAACACCCCTCAAGTCGGGGGAAGGAGGGCCGAAGTCCTGACGACACGCCGCTTCCGCGTCGGCCTCCAGGACCCAGCCCATGCCTGCTCCCGCCAAGCTCAGAACGCCTTCGAACTCCGGGAACTCCGGATCCGCTCCCTCCGGTCCGACCGGCGTGATGGGCACCGTCTGGCGGGCGCTGGTGGGCGACACCTCCGGCCGGCGCGACGTCGGCGAGGAAAGCCGGCCCCGCCGCATCCGATCGTCCGCTGCGGCAGGTCCGGACACCCGGGCGGAAATCGCCGACAGCCGGTGCGAGCGCATGCGGTCGGATCTGAAGGAGGTGTTCGCACGGGTGAACGGCAGCCGCTATGTGCTTCGCCACCTCGCCACCCTCGAGCATGAGATGAAGAAGAAGGGGGATGCGGCCTTCGAGGACCTGCCGCTGGGCGTGCTGCAGAAGGCCGCGCTGCAACTCGAAAGCCTGATCGAGCCCCCGGTGCCGGTGGGGGTGGCCGCGTTGAGGTCGCGGCTGGGCGTGGCGCTGCTGGCACGCGAGCGCGTCACCGTGGCCGGCGAGCCGCCGATCGCTGCGACCACCTTGCCGATGCCGCCGCCGGCGCCGCAGCCGCGGCGTCCGGGATCCCCGGGTTCGGGACGCCTGGCATCCTCGTCGCTGGCGCCGGCGCAGGCCGCACCCGACACCCAGCCGGCGGTGCTGGTGCGCGAGCGCATCAGCAGCTACATCGCCGACGGTCACATCGAGGTCAGCGAGGCCAGCGTGTCCGACTTCGAGCAGGCGGTCACCGACTGGGGACTGCTGCGCGAACTGCCGCCGCCGGGGCAGCGCAACGGCAAGTGACAGGGGTCTCAGGGCGGCGCGTGCCGCGCCGCATGGCTCACTGCAGCGGCACGCCCGTCTTCGCCTGAAGCTCCTCGCGGGTCACGCCGGGGGCCATCGCCACCACTTTCAGGCCGTGCGGCGTCACATCGAGCACGGCCAGGTCGGTGATGATGCGGTCGACCACGCCCACGCCGGTCAGCGGCAGGGTGCAGGCCGGCAGGATCTTCAGGTCGAAGCTGCCGTCCTTCTTCTTCGCCACGTGCTCCATCAGCACCACCACGCTCTTGACGCCGGCCACCAGGTCCATGGCGCCGCCCATGCCCTTGACCATCTTGCCGGGGATCATCCAGTTGGCCAGGTCACCCTTTTCGCTGACCTGCATGGCGCCCAGGATGGACAGGTTGATCTTGCCGCCGCGGATCATCGCGAAGCTGTCGTGGCTGCCGAAGATGCTGCTGCCCGGGATGGTGGTGACGGTCTGCTTGCCGGCGTTGATCAGGTCGGCGTCGACCTGGTCTTCGGTGGGGAAGGGGCCGATGCCCAGCATGCCGTTCTCGCTTTGCAGCCAGACCTCGATGTCTGGGCTGACGAAGTTGGCCACCAGCGTGGGCAGTCCGATGCCCAGGTTGACGTAGAAGCCGTCCTGCAGTTCGGCGGCAGCGCGGGCCGCCATCTGGTCGTGGGTCCAGGCCATGGGGTGTTCCTCGTTCGGGTTCGGTGGGGCGGTGGCGGGCGGGCTCAGGCGGCGGCGCGTTCGGTGATCGTGCGCTTCTCGATGCGCTTTTCCGGCGTCGCGTTGAGCACCAGCCGGTGCACGTAGATGCCCGGCAGGTGGACGGCATCGGGGTCGAAGCTGCCGGTCTCGACGATCTCCTCGACCTCCACCACCGTGATGCGGCCGGCCATGGCCACCGCCGGGTTGAAGTTGCGGGCCGTGCGGCGGAACACGAGGTTGCCGCTGCGGTCGGCCTTCCAGGCCTTGACCAGCGAGATGTCAGGCACCAGCGAACGCTCCATCACGTAGACATGGCCATCGAACTCACGGGTTTCCTTGCCCTCGGCCACTTGCGTACCCACGCCGGTGCGGGTGAAGAAGGCGGGAATGCCGGCGCCACCGGCCCTGAGCTTCTCGGCCAGCGTGCCCTGGGGCGTGAACTCCAGTTCCAGCTCGCCCGCCAGGAACTGACGCTCGAACTCCTTGTTCTCGCCCACGTAGCTGGAGATCATCTTGCGGATCTGCCGCGTCTCGAGCAGCTGGCCCAGGCCGAAGCCGTCCACGCCGGCGTTGTTGGAGATGACGGTCAGGTCCTTCGCGCCGGTGTCGCGCAGCGCGGCGATCAAGGCCTCGGGAATGCCGCACAGGCCGAAGCCGCCCACGGCGAGCAGCTGGCCATCGCGTGCGATGCCGTCCAGGGCGGCGGCGGCGCTCGGGAAGATCTTGTTCATGCAGGGTCTCCGCAGGAGTAGGGGCAGACGCGGTGGAAACCACCGGCGCGGGAGCGTACTACGTAAGGGCTTAAGTAGGCGGTACGTAGAATTTCGTAAGGCGTGGCCCGCACCGGGCCGGCAGCCATCCCGCCCCTCCTCGAACGGAACCCTCTGCTCCGCAGTCGCCATGCCCGCTACAGAAACCGTGTCCATCGAGCCCTTGTCCGCCGGGCCCTTGTCCATCACTCAGTTGCAGGCCGCGCTCGATGCGGTGCTGGCACCCTGGGTGCGGTCGCTGGGATTGACGGTGCAAGCCCGCGTGCCGCAAGGCGTGGACCTGACGCTGCCGGTGACCGCCGAGCTGGTGCATGGCGGCGGCGTGCTCAGCGGGCAGGCGGTGCTGGCGGCGGCGGACACTGCGATGCTGGTGGCGCTGATCGCCGAGCTCGGCGGCTTCAGGCCCATGACCACCGTGCAGCTGTCCACGAGCTTCATGGCCGCCGTGCCGCCCGAGGCCAAGAGCCTTCGCGTCGAAGCCCGGGTCACCCGGCTGGGCCGGCGGCTGTGCTTCGGCGAGGTGTGGCTGCGCCGCCCCGACGGCAGCGCCGCCGCCCACGCCACCACCACCTACACGCTGCTGTGACCGCGGCGCCGTCGGCGCTGGCGCCCATCGAGGCCATCGCGGCGATCGACTACCGCACCGCCTTCGAACTCGCGCCCATCGGCCTGGTGCTGTCGCGGGACCGGCTGATCGTGGACTGCAACGCGCAGCTGCGGGCGATCTTCCGCGGCGAGGCCGGCGACTTCATCGGCCAGTCCTTCGAGATCCTCTACCCCACGGGCGAGGAGTTCGAACGCACCGGTCAGCGCATCACCGCGCGGCTGGACCCGCAGGGCCACTATGCCGATGAGCGGGTGATGAAGCGCCAGGGCGGCGAGCTCTTCTGGTGCCACGTCAGCGGGCGATCGCTCGACCCGGCGCGGCCGCACGCCGCGGGCATCTGGGCCTTCGAGGACCTGTCGGCCCGAAGGCCCCTGTCGGTCAAGCTCACCGGCCGTGAACGCGAGATCGCAGCGCTGCTGATCGAGGGGCTGACCAGCAAGGGCATCGCCAGGCGGCTGGACATCAGCCCCCGAACGGTCGAGGTGTATCGCAGCCGCCTGATGAAGAAGTACGAGGCGGCCACCAGCGGCGAGCTGGTCAAGCGCCTGCTCAGTGCCCCGGACGGCGCGGCGCCCTGAGCGCCCGGCGTGCGCCGCGCCATCAACCCGGCCGTCGGCGCGAGGCGCCGGCTTACCTTACCCTCGGGTGGCGCTGCGCCGGCTCCATCCCCTTCCGCCGTGCACCGCCGCCTGCCCTCTGGAGGTCCCATGCGCCTGCTGAAACACCACCGATTCGATCACCCGCTGTCGTCGGAGATCACGCCCCGGGCCGTCCACCTGCGGCGGCGGGAATGGCTGGGAGGCCTGGCCGCCGGTGCGGCGGCACTGGCCCTGCCGGGCGCTTCCTTCGCCCAGGCGGCGGCCACGCCGCCGGGCAAGCTGCCCGCGCTGCCCGGCGCCCGAAGCGCGGTGCCCGGCAGCATCACGATGGAGCGGGCCACCGCCTATGCCGACATCAGCACCTACAACAATTTCTACGAGTTCGGAACCGACAAGGCCGATCCGGCCCGCAGCGCCGGACGTCTGAAGACGCGCCCGTGGACGGTGCAGGTCGAGGGCGAGGTGGCCCGCCCGGGCACCTACGACATCGAGACGCTGCTGCGCCTGGCGCCGATGGAAGAGCGCATCTACCGCCTGCGCTGCGTGGAGGGCTGGTCCATGGTCGTGCCGTGGGTGGGCTACTCGATGGCCGAGCTGATCCGGAGGGTGGAGCCCACCGGCAATGCGCGCTTCGTCGAGTTCGTCACCCTGGCCGACCGCAGCCAGATGCCGGGCCTGTCGTCCGGCGTACTGGACTGGCCCTACCTGGAAGCCCTTCGACTGGACGAGGCGCGCCACCCGCTGACGATGCTCGCCTTCGGCCTGTACGGCGAGATCCTGCCCAACCAGAACGGTGCGCCGGTGCGCCTGGTGGTGCCCTGGAAATACGGCTTCAAGAGCGGCAAGTCCATCGTGAAGATCCGCTTCGTCGAGAAGCAGCCGCGCACCAGCTGGCAGAAGGCCATCCCGGGCGAATACGGCTTCTACAGCAACGTGAATCCGAACGTCGACCACCCACGCTGGAGCCAGGCCACCGAGCGGCGCATCGGCGAGGACGGCCTGCTCGCCCGCAAGCGGCCCACGCTGATGTTCAACGGCTACGAGGCCCAGGTGGGGCAGCTGTACGCCGGCATGGACCTGAAGAAGGACTTCTGAGGCCGTGTCCTGGCCCGCCGTGGGCCGGCTGATCGCCGGCCCCTACGCCAAGCCCGCGGCCTTCGGCCTGGCGCTGCTGCCGCTGCTGGGGCTGGTGGCCGGCGTCGCGACGAACACGCTGGGGCCCAACCCGGCCGAAGCGCTGATCCGCAGCACCGGCGACTGGACGCTGCGCCTGCTGTGCGCGACGCTGGCGGTCACGCCCCTGCGCCTGTGGACCGGCTGGACCGCCCTCGCCCGCCTGCGCCGGATGCTCGGGCTCTTCACCTTCTTCTACGCGCTGCTGCATTTCGCCTGCTTCGCCTGGCTGGACATGGGACTGGACCTGCAGGCCATCGTGCAGGACATCCCGAAGCGGCCTTTCATCCTGGTGGGCACGCTGGCCTTGCTCTTGATGCTGCCGCTGGCCGCCACGTCCTTCAACGCGGCCATCCGGCAGCTGGGCAGCCGTCGCTGGCAGGCGCTGCACCGGCTGGTCCATGCCAGCGCGCTGCTCGCGCTGCTGCACTTCTTCTGGATGCGCTCGGGCAAGAACGACTTCGCCGAATGGAGCGTCTATGCCGCGGTGCTGGCCGTGCTGCTGGGGGATCGGCTGCGGCGTCGCTGGCGGGCCGCTCGCCCGGCTGCGCGCTGAAGCAGCGCCCCGCGCGCCTTCAGGCGATGAGATCGCGCAGCCACGCCGGCATCGGCGTGGACTTCTGCGCCTTGAAGTCGGTCCACACCGTCTTGGCCCCGCCCTCGGCGAAGAGCACGCCCGGCTGGTCGGTGCGTTCCAGCGTGATGTAGGTGTCGAAGCTCGAGCGACCGGGGTTGGCCACATAGTGCCGGGCGAGCAGCTCGCCGGGGAACTCCACCTGCCGGATGAAGTTGCAGAAGGCGTTCACGATGACCGGCCCTTCGCCCTCGGGGTTGGGCGTGGCGCCGATCTTGAAAAGCCATTCCAGGCGGGCGATTTCCAGGTAGCGGAAGTACAGGGTGTTGTTGACATGGCCCATGGCGTCCATGTCGCCCCAGCGGACCGGGATGACCATCTCCAGGGTGAGCTTCTTGTCGACCGGAACGGTGAAACGCATGGGAGACCTTCAGTGGGTACGCCGGGATCAGGCGGCGTCGCCGGCCTGCGGGTCCACGCCCAGGCCGATGGCCAGGCGGTGCACCAGCGAGCGCAGCGCGGCGAGTTCCTCGCGCTGGCGGTCGATCTCCGCCTTCAGGCTGGACAGTTCGGCGATGGACACGCCCGAGGCCTGAGCAGCCGTGGCGGACGCTGCCGCCAAGGCCGCGACATCGACCGGGCCACCCAGCAGTTGGGCCCAGCGGGCCTCGCGGGCCCCGGGGGCGCGCGGCAGCTTGACCGCCAGCGGTCCGCCCCGTTCAGGCGACCGGGCCGCCAGTTCCTCGAGGAAACCATCGACCGAGGAGATGTCGGCGAACCGGTGCAGCCGCTCGGCATGGCTGCGCAGCTCGGCGCTGGTCTGCGGCCCGCGCAGGCACAGCAGCGTCAGCAGCGCCACCGAGGCGGCGGGCAGCGCGAGCACGCGGCCCAGGTTGTGCTCGTAGCGGCTGACGCGCGAGCCGCTGACCTCGACCACCAGCGACAGCGCCCGCAAGGCATCCAGCGCCTCCCGGACCTCATCCTCGGAGGCGTTCATCACCGGCTCGCGCGCGGTCTTCTGGTTGCAGCCCAGCGTCAGCGTGTTCAGTGACAGCGGATAGCTGTCGGGGACGGTGTGCTGCTTTTCCGCCAGCGTGCCCAGCACGCGCAGTTCCAGCGGCGTGAGGCGGCGAAGGTTCATGGCCAGGGCTTCAAACGCCGAAGCCGTCGTCCGCCTGGATGATGGCGCCGTTGATGAAGTGGCTTTCGTTGGCGCACAGCATCAGCAAGGCCGTGTCCAGGTCCTGGGGCTGCCCCACGCGCTTGCGCGGCAGCATGTCCACCAGGCGCTTGCCGGCTTCCGTCTGCCAGTGGTGGTGGTTGATCTCGGTGTCGATGTAGCCCGGGCAGATGGCGTTCACGTTGATGCCGAACTTGCCCCACTCGAGCGCCATGGAACGCGTCATGTGCACCACCGCGGCCTTGCTCATCGCATAGACGCCGATCTGGCTGAGCACCCGAAGGCCGGCCATCGAGGCGACGTTGACGATGCGCCCGCCGGTGAAGGTGCCCGGTGCCGAGCCGCGGGCGCGGGCCAGCATGCGCTTGCCCACCTCCTGCGCCACGAAGAAGGCACCGCGGGTGTTGGTGTTGAAGATGAAGTCGTAGTCGTCCTCGGTCACGTCCACGAGCTTCTGCGTGGTGCTGACGCCGGAGTTGTTGATCAGGATGTCGATGGTGCCCAGCTCGGTCTCGGTGTGGGCCACGGCGCTGCGGATGCTGGCCACGTCGGTCACGTCCAGGTGCACCACGTGGGCGTCGCCGCCGGTCGACTCGATCTCCGCGCGCAGCGTCTTCAGGCGCTCGGCCCGCCGGCCCGCCAGCGCGACGGCCGCGCCCGCCCGGGCCAGCGTCTTGGCGAACTGCTGCCCCAGGCCGCTGGACGCGCCGGTGACCAGGGCCACGCGGCCGGAGAGATCGATGGGATAGGACATGGTCGCCTTCGCTGTTCGGTTTGCCGAAGATGGTAAACCGCCTGCGCGGGCCCGCCGACCGCCTCGGGCGCGGGCCTTGCCGCAGCCTCCTAGAATTTCGGGTTGCCGTCGCCTTGGACCTGACCCCATGAAAACGCCCTCTTCCCTTCTTGAGCAGTTCGGCCCGCGCGAGGCGATGGACTACGACGTCGTCGTCGTGGGCGGAGGGCCGGCGGGCCTGGCCACCGCCATCCGCATCAAGCAGAAGGCGGCGGCGGCGGGCCAGGAGGTGTCGGTGGTCGTGCTGGAGAAGGGCTCCGAGCCGGGTGCCCACATCCTGTCCGGCGCGGTGATGGACCCGCGCGCCATGGCCGAACTCTTCCCTGACTGGAAGGAGCGAGGCTGCCCGCTGAACCAGCCGGTCACCTCCGACGACATCCTCTTCCTGTCCGAAGGCGGCAGCACCCGCACGCCGGACTGGCTGGTGCCCCGCACGCTGCACAACGACGGCTGCTATGCCATCTCGCTGAGCGACGTGGTCAAGTGGATGGCCCAGCAGGCCGAGTCGCTGGGCGTGGAGGTGTTCGCCGGCTTCGCGGCCTCCGAACTCGTCGTCGACGATGAAGGCCGGGTGGTGGGCGTGGCCACCGGCAACCTGGGCATCGGCAAGGACGGCCAGCCGCACGACGGCTTCCAGCTGGGCATGGAGCTGCGCGGCAAGTACACCGTCTTCGCCGAAGGCGCGCGCGGGCACCTCGGGCGCGAGCTGCTCGCGCGCTACAAGCTGGCCGAAGGCCGCGACCCCCAGACCTATGCCATCGGCATCAAGGAACTCTGGGAGGTGCCGGCCGACCGCGCCCAGCCCGGCAAGGTCGTGCACACCGCCGGCTGGCCCATGGACGGCGACAGCTTCGGCGGCGGCTTCCTCTACCACCTGGCGGACAACAAGGTGACGCTGGGCTTCGTGATCGGCCTGGACTATTCCAACCCCTGGCTCAGTCCCTTCGACGAGATGCAGCGCTGGAAGACCCACCCGGCCATCCGCGCCCACATCGAGGGCGGCAAGCGCATCGGCTACGGCGCGCGAGCCATCAACAACGGCAGCCCCCAGGCCCTGCCCCGCACGGTGTTCCCCGGCGGTGCGCTGGTGGGCTGCGACGCCGGCTACATGAACGCGGCGCGCATCAAGGGCAGCCATGCGGCCATCAAGAGCGGCATGCTCTGCGCCGACGCCATCGTCGATGCGCTGGCCGCAGGTCGCAGCCTGGACCTGCTGCACGCCTACCCCGCCGCCTTCGAGCAGAGCTGGCTGCACGAGGAGCTCCAGCAGACCCGCAACTTCAAGCTGTGGTTCAAGAAGGGCCCGCGGCTGGGCCAGCTGATGACCGGCATCGAGCATTGGCTGCTGCCCAGGCTGGGCGTGCAAAGCCCGCCGTGGACGCTGCACGGCCACCGCGCCGACCATGAATGCCTGCGCCCGGCGGCCGAGTGCGCACCCATCGCCTACCCGAAGCCGGACGGCAAGCTCAGCTTCGACAAGCTGTCCAGCGTGTTCATCAGCAACACCAACCACGAGGAGAACCAGCCGGCCCACCTGACGCTCAGGGACGCGTCCGTGCCGGTGCAGGTCAACCTCGCCCGCTACGCCGGGCCCGAGAACCGCTACTGCCCCGCCGGGGTGTACGAGTACGTGAAGTCCGACGATGGCGCCGACCGGCTGCAGATCAACGCGCAGAACTGCGTGCACTGCAAGACCTGCGACATCAAGGACCCCACGCAGAACATCGTGTGGGTCACGCCCGAAGGCGGCGGCGGTCCGAACTACGCCGGCATGTGAGGTCCGCGGCCGCCGGCGCGCTGCTGCTGGCGCTCGCAGCGCTGAGCGCAGGCGGCGCGCGGGCCGGCGCCAACGACGCGCCCTCGCCCCCAGGCCGGGCCAGCGCACAGGCCTGGTTCTCGCAGATCGACGGGGACCGCGCGGAGCCGCTCGACGCCGAATGGTGGCTGCCGACGGAGGTGAACCCTTCGGCGCTGCTGCTGCTGCAGCATGGCTTCGCGCGGCGCTGCGCCAACCTCAGACCGCTGCTGCAGGCGCTGGCCGAAGCCGATCTGGCCGTGGTGTGCGTGAATGCCGACATGGCGCGGGGGGCGCCCGGGCTCGCCCGGCAATGGGCCGCCCGGCTGGGCCAGGGGGCGCCTGACTTCCGACTGCCCGACGGGCGTGCCCTGCCCGCCACCTGGATCACCGCCGGCCACTCGGCCGGTGGCGCCTGGGCGGTGCGGATGGCCGCTGCGCTTCGACGCGGACCCGCGGCGGCTTCGCTGGCCGGGGTGCTGCTGCTCGATCCGGTGTCCGGGGGTGCCGACTTCGACCCAGCCCTGGCCAGCCTGCTGGACGCGGACGCGCGGACCGGCGCCCCGCCGGTGCCGGTGAAGGTGCTCGCCGCCGAACCCGGGCGATGCAATGTCCAGGGTCGGACGACCGAGTCGATGTCGACGCGAGCAGGCCCGCTGCGCATCGAGCGCTGGCCGGGCAGCACCCATGTGGACGCGGAAGGCGAGGCCACCGACACCCTGGCCGTGATGGCCTGCGGCCAGGGGCCGCCGACCGAGGCACTGATCGCCCGGACGCAGGCCTGGATGGTCCTGTCGGCCCGTCAGATCGTCGACGACGCCAGCAGGAAGGGCAAGGCCTCGCGCAGCAACGCGTCCGGCGCTTCCTCCGGGATGTAGTGGCCACAGGGCAGTGCCCGACCCACGACATCGTCGGCCACGCGGCGCCACTCGGCCAGCGGGTCGAAGCACCGGCCGATGACGCCCTGTTCGCCCCACAGCACCGGCAGCGGCATTGGCAGCCTGCGCCCGGCATCGCGATCCGCTCGATCGTGTTGAAGGTCCAGCGTGGCCGCAGCGCGATAGTCCTCGCACATCGCATGGCAGGCTTGCGGGTCGCGCAGGTTGCGCTCGTATTCGGCCAGAGCCGCCTCGGTGAAGGGCGCGAGGCCGGCATGCCGTCCGCCCATCAGCGAGCGCAGGTAGAAGGCCGGATCGGCGGCGATCAGGGTCTCGGGAAAGGGCGCGGGCTGGATCAGGAAGAACCAGTGCCAGTAGGCGGTGGCGAAGGCCATCGAGGTCTGCTCGTACATCGCCAGCGTCGGCGCGATGTCCAGCAGCGTGAGCCGTTCGACGCGGTGCGGATGGTCGGCGGCCAGTCGGTGCGCGACGCGCGCGCCCCGGTCGTGCGCCAGCACGCTGAAGCGCTCGAAGCCCAGCGAGTGCATCAGGGGCGGGAAATCGGCGGCCATCGCCCGCTTGCCGTAGGGCGCGTGGTCGGGCGTCGACGGGGGCTTGTCGCTGTCGCCATAGCCGCGCAGGTCCGCTGCCACGACGGTGAAGTGCCGGGCCAGGCCTGCGGCCACGCGCTGCCAGATGGCGTGGGTCTGCGGGTGTCCGTGCAGCAGCAGCAGGCCAGGGCCCTGCCCGCCCACCTGGACTTGCAGGGTCGCGCCGGCGCCGGCCACGCGCTGTGCAGTGAAGCCATCGAATCGGATCATCGACGGATGATGGCATTGGGCGGGACCCTGGCGGGCCGGAACGCCCCGGCTGCGCCGGCGGGCACGGCGCATGCACGGTCCGGGCGCCGCGACAATGCCTGCAGCTTTGACTGCCCGCCATGACGACCGATCCGCCTTCCGCAGCGCCGAACCCGCCGGCACCGACGCCCGGCTTCGAACCCGCGGCACTCGGCCCCAGCCCCCTGTCGGCCGGCGCCGCCGAGCTGCCGGTCGACCAGGCCCAGGCCCGGCTGCTGGACGCCGTGCGGGCCCATCGCCGGATCCGCCTGCCCGAGTCGCTGCCGCTGCTGCAGGCGTCGGGCCGGGTGCTCGCGGCCGACCTGCACTCCTCGCTGGATGTGCCGCCGCACGACAACTCGGCCATGGACGGCTACGCCTTTGCCGGGGCGGCCCTGCAGCCCGGTCAGCCCACCCGCCTGCGCTGCACGGGCAGCCTGATGGCAGGCGTTGCCCCTGCCCAGGAGGCCCTGCCGGCGGGATGCTGCGTGCGCATCATGACCGGCGCGGTGATGCCCGAAGGCGCGGACACGGTGGTTCCTTTCGAGCTCTGCCACCGGCTCGGCGATGAGGTCGAGATTCCCGCCGACCGGCTGCGCGCGGGCGAGAACCGACGGCGGCGCGGCGAGGATCTCGCCTCAGGGCGGGTCGCGCTGCGGGCCGGGCGCCGGCTCCAACCCTCCGACCTGGGGCTGGCCGCGTCGCTGGGCCTGACCCACCTGCCGGTCTGGCCCCGGCTTCGGGTGGCCTTGTTCTCCACCGGCGACGAACTGGTCGAGCCTGGCCAGCCGCTGAAGCCCGGGTCCATCTACGACAGCAACCGGGTGAGCCTGGGGGCCGCGCTGTCGCGTCTGCCCTTCGACGTGATCGACCTCGGACAGGTGCCCGACGATCCGGATGCACTGCAGGCCGCACTCGAACGCGCCGCGGCAGCCGATGCGGATGCGGTGGTCACCAGCGGGGGGGTGAGTGCGGGCGATGCCGACCACACCCGCGCGGTGCTCGAACGTGGCGGCTCGGTGGACTTCTGGAAAGTGGCGATGCGCCCCGGACGGCCCTTCGCCTTCGGAAGCCTTGCGGGAGGCGCGCTGTTCTTCGGACTGCCAGGCAACCCGGTCGCCGCCCTGGTCACCTTCTACGCGCTGGCGCGCGATGCCCTGCTGTGTGCAGCGGGCGCGATGCAGCTGCCGCGCGTGCGCCTGCAGGCCCGGTGCGCTGTGGCCATCCGCAAGCGCCCTGGCCGCACCGAGTTCCAGCGCGGCGTGCTCAGCGCCAGCCCGGACGCGGGCTGGTCCGTCGCCCCCACCGGCAGCCAGGGTGCGGGCGTGCTCAGCAGCATGAGCCAGGCCAACGCGCTGCTGGTGCTCGGGCATGGGCAGGCCTCCATCGCCGCAGGGGACTGGGTGGAGGTCTGGCCCTTCGAAGGGATGCTCTAGTCGCGCCGCCCGGGTGCCTCGCGCTGGAGCCGGTCCAGTTCCTCGACGGTGTTCGCGCTGCGGAAGGCAGCGGGGTCGTCCCAGCGGACGGTCACACGGCCCTGGCGCTCGAACCAGCGGTCCACCTTGCGCTCTCCCGCCTGGAGCCAGGCCAGAAGCGCCGCCGCGCAGTCGGTTCGGACCAGCGCATACACCGGTTGAGCCCGAAGCTGGCCGTCTTCGAGCGTGGCGGCCATGGCCACCGGCACGCGCTCCCGGACGGCCGCAGCGCCCAGGCGTTCGACGAGGTCGGCCGGGAAGACCGGGCCGTCGCAAGGCACGGTGACCAGCCACGGCGTCGAGCAGTGCTGCAGGCCCGCCAGCAGGCCGGCCAGCGGGCCGGGATGGTCGGGCAAGGGGTCGGGCAGCACCGGCAGGCCCAGCGCCGCATACCGCTCGTGGTTGCGGTTGGCGTTGATCAGCATCGGGCCCACCTGCGGCGCCAGGCGGTGCAGCACCGAGGCCACCAGCGGCTGTCCGCGCCAGTTCACCAGCCCCTTGTCCACACCGCCCATGCGGCTGCCCTGTCCGCCGGCCAGCACCAGCCCGGTGACCTGCGCTCGCGCGGGACCGAGCCCCGGCGCTGCCAGGGGCTCGGCCGAGGAAGGCGACATCGGGACAGGCGGGTTCATGGCGGTGGGCACGAGTCAGGGAACGCAATCGGCCTTTGAAGCGGGCCGGCAGACCCTCAGTCTAGGCAGGGCCTAAGCTTGCCCCATGACGGCCACGAGTTCTGCACCCGCACCCGCACCCCCACCCGCACCCGTCCTGGCCTTCGAGGCCGTTCAAGCACCGCCCCTGGCAGCCGGTGCCCCCCGGATGACCGACTGCCCCGGCCTGCAGCTTGAATCCATCGAAGTGGTCGACGAGACCGGCCGCGCACGCCGCATCGACATCCCGGGCGAACGTCCCTTGACGCTCTACCTGGACCGCATCGAGCTGGTGACGCTGATGACGCTGGGCGCCCAGCCCGAGCTGCTGACGCTGGGCTATCTGCTCAACCAGCGCATCGTCGACCGCATGGACGAGGTGGCGTCCATCACCGTGGATTGGTCGGTGGACAGCGCCGCGATCCGCACCCGCGGCGGCGTTCCCGACCTGGCCGAGCGGACTGGCAGCCGGGTGGTCACGACCGGTTGCGGCCAGGGCACGGTCTATGGCCAGGCCATGGCCCGGCTGGCGTCGCTTGCGCCAGCGGCGCTGCAGGTGCGCCTGCGGCAGTCCACCCTGCTCTCGATGCTCGAGCGGCTGCGGCTGCGCGACAGCGTTCACAAGCGCGCGGGTTCGGTGCACGGCTGCGCTCTCTTCGAGGAGGACCGCCTGCTCGTCTTCGTGGAGGACGTGGGACGGCACAACGCGGTGGACACCATCGCCGGCTGGATGGCGGTCCACGGCGTCGCGGGGGCGGACAAGGTCTTCTACACGACGGGCCGGTTGACCAGCGAGATGGTGATCAAGGCCGCGCAGATGGGCGTGTCCATCCTGGTGTCACGCAATGGCGTGACGGCCATGGGCCTGCGCATCGCGCGCGAACTGGGCATGACGCTGTTCGGGCGGGCCTTCAACCGCCACTTCCTCTGCTACTGCGGTCGTGAACGTTTCGACGCCGCCGACCCGGCCCGGCCCTGAGCGATTCAAGTCGCAGCCGACGGCGCCGAAAGCCCCCCAAGGCAGCCCCATGGCAGACGAATCCCCCACACCCACCCCAGAGAACCGGCGGCACGAACGGCGGGCGCTGCGCAGCCAGGCCACGCTGCTGCTGCCCGGCGGCATGACCTTCCCGGTGCAGACGGTGGACATCAGCGTGGGCGGCGTGGGCGTGCTGGCGCCGGCCAACGCCCGCATCGGAACCCGGGTGTCGATCCGGCTGACGCTTCCGGTGCGGCCCGTGGGCACCACCACCTTCGACGCGCCGGTCACGGTGGTGCACAGCGTGCTCAGCCGCCGGGAGGAAGGCTTCAAGATCGGCCTTCAGTTCGTCGACCTGGAGGCCCGCTCGGCATCGGCCATCCGCCACTACATCGCCATCCACAGCTAGGGCTGGCCCTTGCGGCGGGCGGGCTGGCCGGGCACAGGGCCGCCGATAGGGCGTTCGCTTCGCTGGCAACATCGGCGGCATGCGCCCTGAAGGCATCCACCTGCACTACCGGTTCGAAGGCGACGATGCTCCGGCAGGCGAGAGCGGCGCGACGGCGCTCGATCATCCCCTTTACCGCCTGCTCGACGCGCTCGCGCGGGAGGGCTCCGTGCAGCACGCAGCCCCGGCACTGGGCATCAGCTACCGCCACCTGTGGGGCAGCCTGCGCCAGTGGGAGGAGCGCCTGGGCGAGCCTCTGGTGCTGTGGGTGCGGGGCCAACCGGCCCGCCTGACCGAGTCGGCGCGCCAGCGGCTGGATGCGCAGCGGATGGCCTGTGCCCGCGTGGCCGCACAGGTGGATGCCATCCGTCAGGAACTGGCCGCCGCGATGGACCTGCAAGCACCCGGCGCGGCCCCGGTGCTGCGCTTGCACGGGCCGTACGACCCGGCGCTGCTGGGCCTGAGAGCCGCGGCGGCGGCCCACGCCGGCGGCCCGGTGCTTCGCCTGCAGGCGAAGCCTGCGGAAGAGGCGATGAACACGCTGGCCCGGGGCGGCTGCGAGGCGGCGGCCTGGAGCGAAGCGGTCCAGGCCGAACCGCCGCCGCCGGGCGCCGCCCTGCCGGAGCGACAGGCCCAGCCAGACGCCGTCGAGTTGGCAGCCTGGACGCTGCTGCCCTGCCTGCGACGCAGCGTGGGGCTGATGCTCGCGCCGGGCGACACGCACACCCTGGCGGCGCTGGCCAGCGCGCAGGCGCGGCGTCTGCGCTTCGTGGGCAGCGAGACCGGTCCGCAGGCGGCGGGCGTGCTGGGGCGGGCAAGGCTCGGTCTGCACGGGATGCAGGCAAGCGATCCGGAACCCACGCCCCTGGCCGCGGCCACGGCGGTGGCGCTGGGTCGCGCCGACCTCGCCATCGGCTGGCAGGCCGTCGCCGAGCCGCTGGGCCTGCAGTTCCTGCCCCTGGAGACCGAAGACCTGTGGATCGTCTGCCGCACGGAGGGCACCGAGCCGGCGGCTCAGCGCTCGCTGTCGGCGCTGCTGCGCAGCGCCGACTGGCGGCGCCGGGTGGTGGAGATGCCAGGCTGTTCGCCCCACCCCGGCGCGGGCCAGCCGCGGCCCGGCCAGCCGCATTCCACACCCACACCCACACCCACACACCCACCGACACCCGCCCTCGCCCGGGCCCGGGTCCGAGAATGAACGACGACCAGCTGCTGCGTTATTCCCGGCACATCCTGCTGGACGACATCGGCATCGACGGCCAGCAGCGCCTGCTTGCGGCGCGGGTGCTGATCATCGGCGTCGGCGGTTTGGGCTCGCCGGCCCTGCTCTACCTCGCATCGGCCGGCGTGGGCCAGATCACGCTGGTCGATCCGGACGCGGTGGACCTCACCAACCTGCAGCGGCAGATCGCGCACCGGACGTCCAGCGTGGGCCGGGCCAAGGTCGATTCCGCGCGGGAGCGCATCCACGAGCTCAATCCGGACGTGAAGGTGGAGACCGTTGCCACACGCGCCGACGCGGCCTTGCTGGACAGCCTGGTGGCCCGCTGCGACCTGGTGCTGGATTGCAGCGACAACTTCCCCACCCGGCAGGCGGTCAACGCCGCCTGCGTGCGCCATGGGCGGGCGCTGGTGAGTGGCTCGGCCATCGGCTTCGACGGGCAGGTGTCGGTGTTCCACGCGGCCGCGGGCGGCCCGTGCTATGCCTGCCTCTTTCCCGCCGACCAGGCCGTCGAGGAGGTGGCGTGCGCCAGCATGGGCGTGTTCGCCCCGTTGGTGGGCATCGTCGGCAGCGTGCAGGCAGCCGAGGCCCTGAAGCACCTGCTCGGCGCCGGGCACGGCCTGGCGGGTCGGCTGCTGATGCTGGATGCCCGCCGCATGGAATGGGACAGCCTGACGGTGAAGCGGCGGCAGGGCTGCCCGGTGTGCGGTTCGGGCACTCGGGCAAGCCCGGGGTCGGGGTCTGGGCCAGAGCAGGACGACGGCGCCGTTTGACGTCGCAGGCCCTTCGGGCGGGGCCGCCAACCGACTGGGAGGTTCCGCCTCAGCCCGAGCAGCGGGCGCTGCCGCAGCCCGTCATCGCCGGGGCGGCTGCCGCCGCAGGTGCAGCGCGCAGGCCGGTCGCCGGGTCGAAGCCCTGTTCCTGCATCACCAGCGCCAACCCGGCGTCCATCGACGGTGCATGCACCGCGAACCACTCGTCCAGCGCCTGCACCAGCGTCTGCAGCAGTCCCAGGTCCTGCGCCTGCGCATGGCGGCGGCGCGCCTCGACCATCACCTCCAGCACGGAAGCATGCTGAAGCGCGTGGCAGTTCTGGGCATCGAAGCCCAGCGCCTGCATCCAGCGGTCTTCCTGCTCGAAGTGCGCGCGCGTGTGCCGCAGCAGTTCGTCCAGGCAATCGTCCGCCTCGTGCGGGGCGTTGCGCACCGCCTCCTGCAAGGCGCCCAGGCGATCGACGAACTCATGGTGGGTTCGATCCATCTCCGGCTGGTTCAGGGTGTGCTCGGGGTTCCAGGCAATGGTGGCAGTCATGGGCCGCAAGTGTGCCCGGGCGCCCGCGAGGCGCGCTTGAGGCGGCGCAAAGGCGGCGCAAAGGCGGCGCAATATCCGCTCAATACCCGCGCGCCCAGCGCCGTCTTCGGCGCCTCGATGCCCCTGAAGCCATGTCCCCGAACGCGCTCGCAACGCGCGCTCCTGGGCTACCGTTCGCGCCCATGCCTGCACCCTCCCGTCCTGCATCCACTCGGCCATCGCAAGCCCTGCCCGCCCGGCCCTCCCACCCAGGTCAAGCCGGCCCGTTCTGGCGCCGAGCCATCCCGATGCTCGCGGGCCTGGCCACCGCAACGTCCCTGCTGAGCGCTTGCGCGCCCAGCCAGCCGGCCGGCAGCGCCTGGCCCTCGCTGGCGAAGCCCGCACCCCTCGTACCCCCCGCCCCCACGACGCCTGCCATGCCCCAGCGCATCTTCTACTCCGGCCACAGCCTGATGGACAGGCCGCTGCCGGACCGGGTCGAGGCCATCGCACGCGGCGAAGGGCAGCCGGTGCAATGGGACCGCCAGTACCGGCTGGGCTCCTTGCTGCGGGAACGGGCCCAGCCCGCCGCCCCAGGCCAGTCGGGATGGACGAACGGTGACAACCGCGAAGGCAGCGGCCTGGACGTGGAGGCCGCCTTGTCCGGTCGGGTGAGCGGGCTCGAGCCCTTCGACGTGCTGGTCGTCACCGAAAGGCACGACATCCTGTGGGCGATGCAGAACGAGTCGACCGCCCGCCACCTGCGGGCGATGCACGACCAAAGGCAGCAGGGGCGCCCCCAGGGGCGGACCTGGTTCTACGAGTCCTGGCAGAGCTTCTCGCCCGAGCGCATCGCCGAATGGGCGGCCTACGAGCGGGCCGCGGCCGGGGCCTGGCAATGCGTCGCTGCCGAGGTCAACCGCTCGCTCCAGGCCGAAGGGCGCAGCGACCGCGTCCACTCGCTGCCGGCCGCCCGGGCGCTCGCACTGCTGGTCGAGCGCGCCACCTCGCCCGAGGGGCTGCCCGGTGTTTCCGCAGCGACGCCGCGGGCCACCGTCGAGCGGCTGTTCACCGACAACGTGCACCTCACCGAGGCCGGCTTCCACTACATGGCCCTGGTCACCTGGGCCTTCGTGAACGGCAAGCCGGCCTCGGCGGACCCCGCGTCCCCGGTGCCGGCGCCAGCGGGCCTGGACCCTGCCCTGGACCGGGCGCTGCGGCTTGCGGCCGCCCAGGCGCATGCCGCGCTCCAGGGCGAGACGCTTGCCGAGGCGCCCGCCGAAGCCTGCCAGGCCCGCCTGCAGGCCTTGTGTCCGGTCGTGTGGTCCTACATGGCCACCCGGTTCCAGGCCGACGGCCAGAGCTGGCCGGGTGCACGCTGGAAGCAGTTCAAGCTGCAGCGGCAATGCGAGGCGGGGGTGCGGGACGGGCGCCACCGCCTGGTGGCTGCAGGGCGCTGACGCGCTGAGCGGGCCTCGGCCCACCGCCCCTTGCAGGGCGGCGACGCTCAGCTGATGGTCGTTTCGTCGGGGCGCGGGCGGGCCACCTCGGCCGGTGGGGATGGCGACACGGACGGCGCCGCAACGCCCGCCGCCGATGCCGCAACGCTGGGTCCATCGCCCCCGGCGGCGCTGCCGCGCGAGGCCGCCGTCGTCGCCCGCTCTGCCTCGTGGCGGGCGTGCGCCCGGCGCAGTTCCAGGCGCATGGCCTCGGCCAGCACGCTGACGTTGGGGGCCTGCAACAGGCTCGCATGCCCCCCCGGAATGTCGTGCACGACGATGCTCTCGCGGGTGCGCGGCGCCCAGCCGAACAGCGGGTCGCTGTACTTCTCGATGTAGGGAATGTCGGCCACCGTGCCGTCGCCCTTCTGCCCCCGGAACAGCACCACCTGGCCACCCGCGAACAGGCCGGACGGGCGGTGCTGGCGATGGGCCACTTCATACAGGGGCAGGAAGTCGATGGGGGGCAGGTCGCTGAGCGGGCCGGAAACCCCGTCGCGCAAGGCCTCGACGAGCTGCTGGTTGCGCCGACGGTTCATCCGCGACTCCAGCTCCCACCGGGCCGCGTTGACCGCCTTGCGCGCCATGGTGGGCAAGGCCGCGCCGAGGCGACGGTGCACCGGCCCGTCCAGGTCGGCCGGGGTGGTCAGCGTGTCGACGAATCGGTTCAGCCGCTCGCGGGCGATGCGGAATCGCCGCTCGGCGGCGTGCACGTCGGCCGCGTCGATGATGCCCAGGAAGGCGGTGGTCTGTCCCGCGTCCTGCAGCTGGCGCGCCATCTCGAAGGCGATGACGCCGCCCGCGCACAGGCCCGCGAGGTGATAGGGACCATCGGGCTGGACGTTGCGGATCTCCTGCACGTAGTGCGACGCCATTTCGGCGATCTGGGTGTGCACGAAGCTGCCGTCCTCGCGCTGCAGCGGCTGCAGGCCGAGGACGGGTCGCCCCGGCTCCAGGGCAAGGGCCAGCGTTCGGTACAGCAGCGTCTCGCCGTTGCCGTCGTGAACGAAGAACAGTGGCGGCCCGTCGCCGCCCGGACGGATGGGAACGATGATGCGGCTGCCCATCGGCGAAGGCGTGCGCAGCGTCAGCGCGTTCGCCGCCGTTGCGGCTCCCGGCGCGCCGGACGCGTTGGCAGGCACGGCGCCGGCGGCGGCCAGCGCCGCGCCTTCAGGGTCGATCAGCGCGGCGAGCGTCTCCACCGTGGGCGCCTGCATCAGCGCCGTCAGCGCCAGCGGCTTGCCGGTGCGCTTGCGCAGCCGGGTGATCACCTGCACGGCCAGCAGCGAATGCCCGCCGAGGTCGAAGAAGTTGCCGGTGGCGCTGACGCGGGGCAGTCCGAGGAGATCCGCCCACAGCTGGGCGATCAGCTTCTCCATGGGCGTGGACGGGGCTCGCCAGCTCGGGTCGTCGCCGTCCGGAACGGACTCCGCTGCGGTCGGCGTCGCGCTCGCATCGGGTCTCAGGCGGGCCAGCAGCACGTCCAGGTCGTGCGGGGACACGGCGATCTGCGGACCGGCCTGCCAGGCGATGGCCCGTTCCAGAATCTCCAGTCCCTCCTGCGGACGGATGCCCTCCTGCAGCCCCAGCGAGAGCAGCGGATTGGCCACCGCGCGGGCCTGCGCCGGCTCCCCCGCCGGCGTCGGGGTGGCGGACAGGGACGAGAAGGACTTGTCCTGGATGCGCACCATCGCGAAGTCGACGATGTCGACCACCACCCGACCCTGCTCGTCCATCAAGGTGACGTCGTAGACGGCCACGCGGGCACTGCCCGGCACCGCCTCGGCGCCGGCCTTCAGGCGGACATGGCTCACCAGGCGCTGGGGCAGCGGCGCCCACTGGCGCAGCAGGCCATAGGAGCCGGGCACGAAGAAGTCGCGCTCCTCGTCGAAGCCCGGCAGCAGCGATTGCGCACCGGCGGTGGCGAGGTCCAGCAGCGCCGGGTGCAGCGCGTGCTCGCGCAGATCCGCGGCGAAGGCCGGGGCCAGTTCCAGCGTCAGCAGCGCCTCGCCGGGCGCGCGGTCCAGCCGGTGCAGGTTGGCCCAGCGCGGGCCGAAGACCAGGTGGGCCGGCTGGCGCGCCGGGTCCACCGCGCCGCCTTGGGCGCAGCGCGAGCGGATGGCCGCGACGTCCACCGCCGCCCGGGCGGCCTGGGCCGAGGCGTCGGCACTGCCCACCACGCCGCGCACGCACTCGACCCAGCCCGTGCCATCCAGCGCACGGCCCTTGACGGTGAAGGTCTGAAGCGACGCGTCCTTGCTGCCGTTGCTGCGGTCCGATCGGCCTGCCGGCTCGAAGTGCACGCGCAGATCGCGCGACACCCCGGGCGGCACCGCGAACGGCGCGAGGAAGCTCACCTCGCGAAGCTCGAGTGCAGCTCCGGCGGGCACGGTCTGCGCCCAGCCGGTGCGGACGATCTCGAGGAAGCCGGTCCCAGGGATCAAGGCCTCGCCGCCGCGCACCCGGTGCTCGGACAGCAGCCAGTGGGTGTCGATGGAGAAGGCGGTCTGGTAGACCCGCTGGCGGGCATCCGACACGAGCACATGCCCGAGCAGCGACAGGCCCAGCGGCCGGGTGCCCGGAGCGCCCGGCTCGGGCAGGCTGTCGTCGGCACTGATGCCCAGGCGCCTGGCCAGTTCGGCGGCCATGCCCACCTCGGCCCACTGCGCCCAGTCCACTGCGATCCAGCTGCCCGCCGATCGGCGCGCGCGCGACTGCGCGAAGGCATCGAGGAAGGCATTGGCCGCCGCGTAGTCGACCTGGCCGGCCAGGCCGGCGAAGGAGGAAATGGACGAGAAGAGCACGACGAAATCCAGGCCATCGGCAAGCCCGGCTTGTCGAAGCGCCTGCTCCAGCACCAGCGTGCCCTGCACCTTGGGCGCCAGGACCGCGGCAGCGTCGCTCGCCTCCTTGAGCTGTATGGGTCCGTCCTGCAGCACACCGGCTGCATGCAGCACGCCATGGAGCCCTCCATGCACCTGGACCACCTCGCGCAGCACCCGCTGCATCTGGGACAGATCGGTGATATCGGCCGCGTGCGTGCTGACCTGCACGCCCTGCGCGCGCATTGCCTGCAGTTCCTGCAGGCGGCGCGACACCGGGTCGTCGGCCGCGTGCGATTCGATCCAGCCTGCCCAGCCGGCGGGCTCGGGCAGCGCCGAGCGGCCCACGAGGGCCAGCCGTACGCCGCCCCGGTCGGCCAGCTGGCGGGCCAGTGCAAGGCCGACGCCGCCCAGGCCGCCGGTGATGAGCACGGTGCGGCCCGCGGACCACGGCGAGCGATCCGCCGGCACCAGGGGCAGCGGCCGCGCGGCACGGCCCAAGGCCCAGCGCTCGCCCTGGCGCAGCGCGATCAGGTCATCGTCGACCCCGCTGGCGCCGTGCTCGTCGTGGCGCTGCGAGCCCGAGGCCGGGCGCTCGCCCGCCAGGGCCGCGGCCTCGGCAAGCACCTGATCGACGCAAGCCGACCAGGCCCGGGCACCGCCTTCGGGTGAGGGCAGTTCGAGGTCCAGGCTGCGCACCTTCCAGTGCGGGAACTCCTGCGGAATGACCCGGCAAGGCCCCAGCAGCGTGGCCTTCAGCGGGCTCAGGCCCGGCTCGCCCGCCACACGCTGCAGGCCGTCGGACAGCACCAGCCAGCGCACCGCAGCCGACCAGTCCTCGTTGCCCAGCGCCTGCGCCAGGTGCAGCAGGCTGTAGAAGCCCAGGGGCAGCCAGGCCTCGGCCTGCCGCGCATCCAGGCCCATCGCAGCGTCACCGCTGACGTTCCAGGCGTGGATGATCTCCAGCGGCTGGTCGCTGCGGGCACCGATGGCGCCACCCAGGGCCGCCACCAGCGCTTCATGGTCGGCAGGGCCGGAACCGGGGAGGACGAAGTCGGCCTCGCCCCGGCGCTGGAAGCGCGCGCCCGGGCGCACCGTGGCCACCCGGCGACCCTGCCGCCGCAGCGTGTCCACCAGGCGGTCCGACAGACCACGGCCGTCGCAGAACACCAGCACCGGCGCGCTGCCCGGCACCGGCGGCGCGATGGGCAGCGGGCGTCGAAGCCAGGTGGGCACCGTCACCCAGTCGGCCAGGTCCGGCCGGCGCGTCAGCGAACGCTCGGCGGCCGGAATCGACGCCGCAGCGCCCTCGCCCGGCTCGATCCACAGGCGCTGATGATCGAAGGCGTAGGTCGGCAGCGGCACCTTCAGCCGACGCTCGTCGGGGCGAAGCGCCGACCAGTCCACTGCCAGACCATGGGCCCACAGGCGGCCGAACACGGCCAGCGCATGGGCCTGGTCGTCCACGACGTCGTCGACATGGCGCGAGGCGCTGAGCACCGGCTGCCGCGGCGAACGGCCCGGATGCTGGCGGGCCAGGCTGCCCATGACGCGGCCCGGACCCACCTCGAGCAACACGCGGCTGGGGTCGTCCAGCAGGCACTGCAGGCCCTCGGCGAAGCGCACCGTCTCGCGCAGGTGGCGCACCCAGTAGGACGGATCGACCGCCTCCTGCGGCGTGATCCAGGTGCCCGACAGGTTGGAGACGAAGCGCCGCTCGGGCGGCCGCATGCGGATGGTGCGCAGGAAGGCGGCGAAGGGCTCGAGGATGGACTCGAGCATCGACGAGTGTGCCGCCACCGAGATGCGCACCCGCACCGCCTCGATCTCGTCGGCCGCCAGCCCCGCCTGCAGCGCCTCGATGTCGGCCACCGGCCCGCCGATCACCGTCATGCGCGGACCGTTGACGACCGACACCGACAGCGCGCGGGACAGGCGCGGGCGCAGTTCGTCCACCGGCAGCGGCACCGACAGCATCGCGCCTTCCGGGAGGGTCTCGAAGAGACGGCCGCGCTCGAACACCAGGCGAAGCGCATCCTCGAACGAGAACACGCCGGCCAGGTGCGCGGCGGTGTATTCGCCCATGCTGTGGCCGATCATGGCCGCAGGCTCCAGGCCCCAGGCCATCATCAGCCGGGCCTGCGCGACCTGCGCCATCAGCAACGCCGGCAGCGCGCGGGAGGGTCGCTCCAGCGCGGCGGCCGCGGCCGCCTCATCGCCGGCTGCCGGCATCAGCAGCGGTGCCAGGTCCAGGCCGGCGAATCGGCGCACCAGCGCCAGGCCCTCGTCGATCACCGCCCGGTAGACCGGCTCGCCGCGGTACAGGCCCTCGCCCATGCGCGGGTGCTGGGCGCCCCCGCCGGCGAAGAGGAAGGCCACCTCACGAAGGTCCTCTGCGATGGCTGCCGCGCGCAGCGGCCCGTCCTCGGTCTCGCGCAGGCGCGCGACGGCGCTGTCCAGGCTGTCGGCCACCAGCACGCGGCGGTGGGCCATGGGCTGCCGGCCCTGCTGCAGCGTGTAGGCGACGTCGGCCAGCGAAGGAGCCGGCCGCGACATCGTCGCCTCCTGGCGGCTGCGCTCGAGGTGGTCGGCCAGTCGCTGGGTGGCGGCCTTCAGCGCAGTGGGGGTGCGCGCGGACAGCGCCAGCACCTGCAGCGCCCGGGTGGGCGCACTGCCCGACCCGCGCGGCGGCGCCTCTTCCAGCACGATGTGCGCGTTGGTGCCGCCCACGCCGAGGGAGCTCACCCCCGCGCGCCGGGGCACGCCGCGCGGCGGCGTCCAGGGTCGCAGGGTGTCGGCCACGAAGAAGGGGCTGCTGTCGAACCGGCAGGCCGGGTTGGGCGAGCGGAAGTTCAGCGACGGCGGAATCTGCCGGTGCTGCAGCGCCAGCGCCACCTTCATGAAGGCCGCCACGCCAGCGGCCGTGTCGGCGTGACCGATGTTGCTCTTGACCGAGCCGATGGCACAGAAGCCCGTCTTGTCGGTGGTCTGGCGGAAGGCCTGGGTCAGCGCGCTGACCTCGATGGGATCGCCCACCGGCGTGCCGGTGCCGTGCGCCTCGACCAGCGTGATGCTGTCAGCCGGCACGTTGGCCAGCGAGATGGCCTCGGCGATCGCCTGCGCCTGGCCATCCACCGAAGGCGCCAGGTAGCCCACCTTGCCCGAGCCGTCGTTGTTGACGGCCGAGCCCTTGATCACCGCGTGGATGTGGTCGCCATCGGCCAGAGCGTCGGACAGCCGGCGCAGCACCACCACCCCGGCACCGCTGCTGAAGACGGTGCCCTTGCTGTTGGCATCGAAGGAGTGGCAGTGGCCGTCGGGCGACAGGATCTCGCCGTCCTGGTAGAGGTAGCCATGGCGGTGCGGCAGCTCGATGGTCACGCCCCCGGCCAGCGCCATGTCGCATTCGCGGTTGAGCAGGCTCTGGGCGGCCATGTGGATGGCCACCAGCGAGGTCGAGCACGCGGTCTGCACGTTCACGCTCGGCCCGCGCAGGTTCAGCGCATAGGACACCCGGGTGGTGAGGAAGTCCTTGTCGTTGCCGGTGTGCCGCACCAGGAAGAAGCCGACCGAACGCATCAGCTTCGGGTTGGTCAGCAGGTTGTAGGGCATGTAGGCG
>JAIYCR010000103.1 GCA_027487905.1 Rubrivivax sp.
GGCGTCCCTGGCGGCGTCCCAGGCGGCGGCCCTGGCGGCGTCCCTGGCGGCGGCGCTGGCGGCGTCCCTGGCGGCGTCCCTGGCGGCGTCCCAGGCGGCGTCCCAGGCGGCGGCCCTGGCGGCGTCCCTGGCGGCGTCCCTGGCGGCGTCCCAGGCGGCGTCCCAGGCGGCGTCCCTGGCGGCGGCCCAGGCGGCGGCCCAGGCGGCGGCCGCATCACGCGCAGCGTGATGGAATGCGACCTTCGCAGCCGCAAGCGTCTGCTCGCTCGTGATCGGGGCCAGCGCACGCAGCTTCGCCGCATGCTCGGCAAGCGACGGGCTCAGTTCCAGCCATGCGGGTGTGAACTCCCGCACCAGCCAGTCGCCCGCCATCCAGCTCCGCACGAGGGCCAACTCGTCGCCGCCGTCCGTGCCCACCAGACGGGGGATGTACTGCTTAAGCTGCTGCCGCTCGTCGTCGGGCAGGCCGTCGTTCCAACTACGGCCAAAGGCCGCGAGCGTGGGGCACACGCACTCAGGATCGTCCCCAAACGGCTCGCCGGAAAACAGGCTGACAACTTCCAACAGGCAGTGGCCCGCCTCGGGCGAAGAGTGCGCCCCCTCGTCCAGGGTCATCGCCTCCAGATCGGCCAGGCTGAGCCGGCCAACAGTGCTCTGCATCGCGTCTCCCGCGCCCCGTCCCGCAACGCGCGGGGGTTCGGTGGGGCGATGGGGAGAATCATAAGGAAAGAAAAACTAACACGCAAGACAAACTTACCGTCGGGACGAAAGACCCCCACAATTCGGGCGGCGGCCCGGTGGTCGGGTGGCAGGAGATGGCGGATGACTTCCCACGATGCGCAGATGGAACTGCAGACCTTGGACAAGAACCTTTGGGAAACCAGCGGGGCGCGCTTCAATGCGGCGGAGCGGCTGGCCCGGCAGAGCGCGCTGAGCCTCTACGCTGGCGCGGCACTGAGCCTGGCCGCCACCATGCTGGGGGCGGCGACCATGCTGAGGCCCAGTGCCGCGCTGACCTTGGCGGCCATGCTGGCCAGCGCGGCCGCTCTAGCGTTCAGCTTGATCGAAGCCAGCGCGAGCCACGGCGTGAAGAGCGAGCGGCTGCATGCCTGCGCCCTGCGCCTGAGAGCCCTGATGCGCGAGGCACCCGCTCTTGGAGCAGAGGCGGCGGCCGCGCGCTACGCTGAAATCGTGGCCGCGTGCCCCGACAACCACCTGCCCATGGACTGGGCGCTGGTTCACGCGCGCAAGCAGCAGCACGGCTGGAAGACCGAAGTGCCTTACGCGCTGGCCGCCTACGGCTGGCGGGCCGCGCTCGTGGCGGCTGGCCTCGTCGGGGCGGCGGTGCCTCTGTGGTGGGTGTGAGCGGCCCGCCAGGCCTGACGGCGGCTTTCGGGAAGGAGATCGCGGATGACTTGCCGCGTTCGGCACAATTTGCCTGTGAGCAAGTCGCCGTCGCCGCCGCCTCAAGCGCCTCGCCCGTCTGGTGGCGAGCGGTTTCACGCACCGCCAGCGCCGATGCCAAGGCACCCGCCGGTGCCTCCACCTCCGCCACCCAGGAGCCCATCTCGATGAGCGACGAACACTCCGCCCAGTGGTGGCAGCACCACAACGAAGCCCGCTACGCCCAGCGGTTGTGTCAGCGCACGGCGCGTCTGTACCGGCGTATCGACACCATGGCGACTTTCGTCGGCGTGCTGGCAGCAAGCGCTTCGGTGTCAGCCGTGGTGGCCAGTGTCCCGGCTTGGCTTCCCGTGGCTGGGGCGGTGCTGCTGGCCGCGATCGGCGCTGCGCACCTGGTCGTTCGCCCCGCAGACAAAGCGGCTGTCAACGAGGCGGATGCTCGCAAATACGCGGAGCTGCTCGCCCGCGCTCAGCATCTCGATGGGCCTGGGCTTGCTGCTGCTCTGGCTGAAGCCCGGGCCTCCGACGTGCCAGAGGTCGAGCCCCTGCGCGACGTGGCCTGGAACGACGTGATGGGGGAGATTGGCCGCCCTGACCTCAGGCTGCACCTGCGGCCAGCTCAGCGCGTGCTGGCCGCACTGGCTTGAGGGCAGGCAAGGCATGAACCACAAGCGCAGGCGTCCGAAGAACCGCCGGGCTGGCTGCCTGATGTGCAAGCCGAACAAGATGAACGGTTGGCCCAAAGCCAAGCTCGGGCACAGCGGGTTCGGCAAGCTCAGGCGCGAGGCACACGCCGCGGTCGATCAGCGCTTCGGGTGATCCCTCCGCGGGGAGGGGCCACAGCTGACGACGGCTCAGGCCAGCGCCGAGCGCCCGATGCGCTTTCGCAGGAACGCGGCCGCGGCCATGGGGTCTTGTTCCTGATGGGTCTCGATGCCCAGGGCCTGAGCCGTGCCCAGCGTCTTGGCCAGGATCAACCGTGTGGCGTTGGACCGGCCCTGCCACGACCCGGCGGCTTCCATCGCCTGGGTGTTGATGCACAGCGCCACGTGCTGAACCACCTGCGCGCTGCGCAGTGCCGCAAGCTCGGCCAATCGGGCATTGCACTCGGTGGCGGCTTCGGCTCGGGCGTTGGGCAGCGGCAGGCTGCAGAACTGCACCAGGTGGTCGCGGAACTGGAAGTGCGTGCGGATGGCCGCGCCGTGCAGCATCAGGGTCTGCCGGGACTTCATGGCCAGGCTGGCCAGGTCCTTGTCCACTGAGCGGACTCGCTGGCGCACGCCTTTCAGGAAGGTCATGGTGCGGGCCGCGGCGCGGGCGCCGGAGTCTGCCTCCGGCGAGCTGTTGGGCATCTGGCCCAGCAGCGTGCACAGGCGCAGCGCGCGCTGCTGCAGCTGTTGCTCGGTTGCGGCGCTGATCGGCTCGATGCGCCCGATGTGCATGTTCGCGAACGGCGTGCGCAGGTCTTCGATGATGCCGCCGGCATCCAGGGTGCGGCGGAAGTGCTGGAACGCGAAGTCCAGGATGCCCTGCGCCGAGTTGGCCTGGCCGGCCGAGATGAAGTCGAGCAGGCGTCGGTGCTGCAGCGTGATGACCGCCGCGGCCGGGCGGTCTTGCTGAGCCAGCAGGAAGCCCGCCACCAGGCGCTCGGCGCGGCGGCCCAGCGGCTCCCAGTACACAGGCGCGAACTCGCCACGCACGCGCGCGGCGGGAGCGAGGTTCAGGGCTTGGGGGGCGTCCACTGCAGCGGCGTTGGTGTGGTCGCGCCGATTCTGTCACCGACCATCTGTTCGAGCATCGGCATTCGCCGCGCCAGGACCGATAGGAGCTGCGCCGCGCGCCGCAGCACCTGCTGAACCGCCGGGTCTGGGTCAGACCAGCCGCCAGCGACGACGGCCAGAGCCTGCACCTTGTGTCGCGCCTGACCCACCCGGCGAGCCGTGGCCAGCATGTCGTGGTCGTCTCGTCGCCGCGTGGCCAGTTCGGCGGCGATGAGGTTGACATGGGCCTTGAACGCGGCGTCGGCGCTGACCAGGTCGGGTGTGCCGCACACGGGCGCCAAAGCGTTGTCGTGGTCGATCAGCCACCAGCGTGCACCGTCGAAGCGCAGGTTGCGCATGTGGCGGTCCCAGTTGGCCACCAGCTCGTCGAACGCGGCTCCCCGGGCGGCGCGCGCAGCTTCGCCGCAGAAGTGGCTCCACACGGCGTGGTTCAGAGCGTCGTCCCGGTCGCTGCTGGCCAGGTGCTCGAAGAAGGCGTCCTGCGTGACGAAGGCGCTGCCGAACATCAGCTCTGGCCCAGCGCTCTGCGGGGTGGCGACGCCCGCGGCCAGCTGCGCCGGATCGGCCCAGACCAGGCAGGGGCGCGGCACGTCGTTGCCCAGCAAGGTGCCCGCAGCGGCACACGCCAGCTCCACGGCCAGCCTGTCGGCCGGCAGCCGCTTGAACACGCAGTGGTAGACGGCCCCGGCGTCTGGGCCTCGCACCTCCAGCACGTCGCCCGCCCAGGCCTCGTTCAGGTTGCGCTGGCCGGAGATGCGGTCGACCGGGTCCAGCGGCTCACACACTGCTGGCTGGGCCTGCCCGGGCAATGCAGGCTCAGGTGCCGTCATGGGGGTCGATCTCCGCGGCGATCTGCTGCTTCAGAAAGCCGACGAGGCCTCGCAGGCTGGGGCTCAGGCGCGCCGCTGCCGCCTCGTCATCTTCCAGCAGCGCCAGCTCCACCAGGCGCAAGGTGGCGGCATCGGCCGTGCGCAGGCGCTCGAGCAGGCGTTGTCGCGCCGGGTCGGGCTCTGCCCCGAGCGGCTCGGGGTTGCCGGCCAGCAGGCGCTCAGTAGTGGTCCCCAAGACTTGAGCGACGTAGTCCAGGCGCTTGCGCTTTGGGGCGGTACCGCCGTCTTTTTCCCACTGGCCGACGGCTGGCCTTGTGAGTGGCTTTGGGAGGCCCTCCAGCAACGCCACGCGTTTGCCCAGCTCTTCTTGGCTGAGGTGCGCTCGCTCACGCAAGGCTTTGATGGCTGAGTGGATGGACATAAGCAAATTTTTCTTGCCTCGACTGAGAAGGGCAACGAAGGAAATACTTCCTAGAAAGAAAAACCTTCTGTATCCTCCACCCCCATGGACACCATCGCCTCTCCCCCGAACGCGACCGTGCGACGCGCGGTCACGATGCTCGGCGGCCCTGTGGCCACCGCGCGCACGCTGAACGTCAAGGGCCACCGGCACCAGACGGTGCAGGGCTGGATGCGCGACGGCGTGCCGGCCAAGTACTGCCCGCTGATCGAGCGCGCCACCGGCGGCGCCGTGCGCTGCGAAGAACTGCGCCCCGACATCGAATGGGGCGTGTTGCGGGGCAGCGCGGCTCAAGAGTTGCAGCGTGCCGCAGTGCCGCAGCGAGAGGTCGCGACCAATGACAGTTGAGACCCTCGACGCCAAGCTCGAGCAGATCTGCCGCCAGCTCGACGACCTGAAGCTCGTGCTGATGCTCTTGACCGGCTCAGAGTACGTGTCGCCTACGCGGCTGGCGGAGGCGCAGGCCTGGTGGCGTGCTGCTGAAGCAGCGCGAGGATCTCGCCCAGCAGCGCATTCGTCTGCGCCTGGGACTGCATCAACTGCTGATGCATGCGTTGCATTTCCTGCAGCGGAGTCGGCCCCGTGAGGTGCGGTGGCGGTTCGAAGTTCATGTCGGGCCCCTTCGTGAAGGTGGGTGGTTGGGAGACCTTCATCGTAGCGAGGCGGGCCCGGCGCCAATCGACGGCCGCCATTCACGGCGCATCCCCTGTCTCGGACCACAGGCCGGGCAATGGATCCCCGCGCGCAATGCGCTGGAACACGGCGATTAGCATTCGCCGCACGGCCTGGCGGGCCCAGTGAAGATCAGGGGCGTGTGATTCCATGGCTGAACTGTCTCGCACTCCGCCCGAGAGGGCCCGCAAGATGAGCAGCCTCATCTTGCAGCGCGCGCAACGCGATGCAACCCAAGCCGCAATCGCTGCCGCTATGGGGGTGAGCGAGAGCACCATGTCGAGGCTGCTGGCGCCTGACACGCTGGACAAGCTCACGCTGATGCTGGCCCACGCAGGCCTCAAGGTCGTGCCGGTCGAGCGGGTGTGCGTCGACCCAGTGATGTACCAGGCAATGACCTCCATCGCCGCCAAGGCGATGAGCGATGCGGCCACGGCCCAGCGCCTGGTCTGGGGCGACGAGTAGCGCGTGGGCCCCGACGACCTCGCCGCCTCGGAGCGGCTTTCCCCGGAGGACCTCGCCACGCGGCTGGAGGAACAGGCGCGCACGCTCGCGCTCGCCCAGGCCCGACGTGACGCGGAGGGCGGCTTGCCTGTCCGGCGAGGTATCTGCGGCAATTGCCATACCCAGCTCGAGCCTCAGGGGCTCTGGTGCGATGAGGACTGCAGGGCCGACGCGACCAGGAGGGCCGGGCGGTGAGCAACGTCCATCCGCTGCCCGAGGGCCGCACGCCGCTCGCGTTCGCACTGCGCTACGCGACGCTCCTCGGCTGGCACGTCCTGCCGCTCGCGCCCGGCACCAAGAAGCCGCTCGGGCGTCTCGTGCCCAACGGCTTTCACGACGCCACCACCGACCCGGACATCATCCGGACATGGTGGGCAGCGTGTCCGGATGCCGGCATCGGCATTGCGGTCAAGGCCAGCGGCCTGGTCGTCGTCGATATCGACCCGCGCAACGGCGGCCTGCTCACCATGGAGCGCCTGGAGGCTGAGCACGGCGAGCTGCACAGCGACGTCCTGGCTTACACCGGCGGCGGCGGTGAGCACCGCGTGTTCGCTGCCCAGATCGTCGAGCACCTGCCCGGCACGCTTGGCCCGGGCGTGGACCTGAAGGCGGACGGGTACATCGCGGTGGAGCCCACTTTCGCCAGCCGCGCCGAACCTGCCCACCTGCGCCCCTACGCCTGGGAGGCCAGCAGCGATCCGCTGGACGGGGTAGTCCCGACCACCCTGCCGGGCTGGATCCGCGACCTGGCGCGCCGGCCATTGGGCCCCTCGACCTTCTCTCACACGGCGACTGCACCGCCCATCGCGCCTGACCGACTGGCCTCCCTGCTGCAGGCCCTCGGGCACCTGTCCAGCGACCCGCGCGAGACCTGGCTGAACTGCGGCATGGCCATCCACAACGAGATGCCGGGCGCCGAGGGCTTCGAGATCTGGGCCGAGTGGAGCCAGCGCTCAGCCAAGTACGACCCGCAGGACCAGCTGCGCGTGTGGCGCAGCTTCAAGCGCCGGGGCCTGGACGGCACCACCCTCAACTCGATCTTCGCCGCGGCCCAGCGCGCCGGGTGGAAGAACGCGCCACCGGCGCCCGCGGCCATGCCCGACATCCCGCCCGAGTCGATGTTGCTCGACGTGCTCGAGCTCGACGCCCGCCACGCGAGCGTCACCTGGGCCGTCAAGGGCATGGTGCCCGCGGCGAGCGTGGGCATGCTCTTCGGCGCGTCCGGCTCCTTCAAGAGCTTCATCGGCCTGGACTACAGCTGCCACCGCGCCTGGAGCCTCGCCTGGTGCGGCCGGCGCACCAAGCCGGGCACGCCGGTCTTCATCGCTGCAGAGGGCGGCGCGGGCCTCATCCGCCGCATCAAGGCCTGGCATCAGGCGCGCCAGCTGGACTGGCGCCAGTGCAGCCTGCAGGTGGTCATCGTGCCGCTCCTGCTGCTCGGCCAGGCCGAGGCACTGGCCCAGGCCATCCGGCTGCGTGGCATCGAGCCTAGCGACATCGTGGTCGACACGCTCAGCCAGACCTTCGACGGCAATGAGAACGCCGCTGACGAGATCTCCGGCTACCTGCGCAGCCTGCGCACCCACCTAGCCGAGCCCTTCGGCTGCACCGTCACCGTCATCCACCACAGCGGCCACAGCGCCACCGAGCGGCCCCGCGGCAGCTCGGCCATCCAGGCCAACGTGGACTTCCTCTTCGGCGTCTTCCGCCAGGGCGACGACAGCATGGTGGCCACGCTCGAGTGCCACAAGATCAAGGACGGCGAGCGCTTCAAGCCGGTGGACTTCACCCTCTCCACCGAGCAGCTCGGCACTGACGAGGACGGCGACCCCATCACCAGCCTCGTGGCCACGCACGTCGACAACGCCGGCGCCGTGCTCGCCGCCGATCAGGGCAAGAAGGAAGGCCACCGCGCCATGCTCATCCGCCTGGTGCCCGCGCACGGCATCGATGAGCGTGAACTCAAGAAACTCTTTTACTCCGGGATGGAGGATGCCCTTCCGGATACTCGCCTTAAGTCTTTCGTGCGGTCCCTTAATTGGGCTCTTGAAAACGGATTGCTCACCAAGTCCATGGGGTATCTGATGCCCACGACAGAGGCGCCAGTTAACGCATCTAAAGACGCTCAGGAGGCCGCACGATGAACCGGACACGCCAACCCGCTTTGTCCGGACCTTACAAGATTTGTCCGGCTTTGTGTCCGGTTTCCAGGCCGGACACCTCGCGCGCGCACGCCGCTACGCGGACCGGACACGTGTCCGGCCCCGGACATTCGTCCGTGTCCGGTGTCCGGCCCGAGGTAGGCAGCGCGGCCGTCGGGCGACCGTCCGGGATGACAAATGCGGGCGGGCCGGCGGAATTGCGAGCTATCCAGCTGGAGGGGAATGAATTATTGATCGAAGGCGAACTCATCCAGCAAGGCAATGAGCCTGAAATTCAACCCTGTTCGGGGCGCGTCAGCGATGAACCGGATTCAAGAGTATGTGAACGCAGAATCAAATGCAGAAGGTATCTGAATATGGTTCATGGTATAGGCGACCAGCCTTCGGCGTTCCTTGCGTGCGAGGGCGACCGGCAGGCCTTCGTCGCTGCATGAGGCGTGCGCCCCGCATGACCACTCTCACGCTCCCTTGGCCCCCCGCCGCCATCGGTCCCAACAGCCGCGGCCACTGGCGCAAGGCCGCCTACCTGCGCAAGCGCTTCCGTGAAGCCTGCTACGTCACCGCCCTGAGCCAGGGCGCCAGGAAGGCCCAGATGCCCGCCAGCGGCCCGATCAGCCTGACCATCACCTTCGTCCCGCCCAACCGCCGCAAGCGCGACCTGGACAACGCCATCGCGTCCATGAAGGCTGGCTTCGACGGTCTGGCCGACGCCATGGGCGTGGACGACAGCCGCTTCACCTGGGCTCAGCCACCCCGCCTGGCTGACGAGATCGGCGGGTTCGTGCGCATCGAGGTGGCAGCGTGAGCCGTCCCATGCGAGCCCGCACCGTCACCACCGACCTGGAGCGGCTGGTCGTGCCCCAGCTCGTCATTCTGCGCGCCGCAGTCACCCCCGAAAGCCCCGAGGAGGACGCACTGGTGACGCTCGAATGCTTCGTGGCCGTGGCGCTCAAGCTCATGGCCCAGACCAACCCCAGCAAGGTCCGCGACGTCGCCATGGTCTCCGAGATCCGCTGGCGGCTCGATGCCCTGGAGAGCAAACGATGCTGACCCCCAAGCAAGCCCGATTCGTCGAGGAGTACCTGGTCGATGGCAACGGAGCGGCCGCCGCTCGCCGCGCCGGCTACAGCCCGAAGCGGGCCGACCAGCTCGCCCTGCAGACGCTGAGGAACGCTGAGGTGCAGACCGCCCTGGACGAACGCCGGGCCCAGCTCAGCGCCCAGATCGGCCGCACCATCGCCGACGCCATGGCCGACATCCGCCGCCGCGGCCAGCTGGCCGAGGACGCCGGCGAGTTCACTGCAGCCATTCGCGCCGCCGAGCTCGAGGCCAAGCACCTCGGCGCCTTCGAGGACCGGGTCACGCACAACCTGGGCACCGTCGGCCCGGACTGGCGCGCGCTGCTGCGCCCAGCTCAGGGACTGGAGGCCTGATGCTGCACGCTGGCCAGCAGGCGATCCTGCGCAACGCCACGCGCTTCAACGCGGTCGCCTGCGGCCGCCGATTCGGCAAGACCACGCTCGGCCTGGCGCTTGCGCACTTCGGCGCACCGCATGCTCCTGGCGGGCTAAGCCAAGGCCTGGACGTGGGCTGGTTCGCCCCGCAGTACAAGCTCCTGGACGAGGCTTGGCGAAGCGCGAAGGGCTTCCTGCGCGACTACATCGCCCGCTCGGACAGCCAGCAGCGCCGGCTTGAGATGCGCAACGGCGCGGCGCTCGACTTCTGGACGCTGGAAGACCCGGACTCGGGACGCGGCCGCAAGTACGGCCTGGTCATCGTCGACGAGGCCGCGATGGCGCGCCACCTTGAGCAGGCCTGGAACGCCGCCATTCGCCCAACGCTCACCGACCTGAAGGGCGGCGCCTGGTTCTTCAGCACCCCGAAGGGGCGGAACTTCTTCTGGCAGCTCTACCAGCGCGGCGCAGAGCGGCGCACCGGCTGGACGGCCCACCACGCGCCCAGCAGCTCGAACCCCCACCTGCAGGCCAGCGAGCTGGAAGACGCCCGCCAGAGCCTGCCCGAGCGCATCTTCGCCCAGGAATACCTCGCCCAGTTCCTGGAGGACGGCGGCGGTGTCTTCCGCCGCGTCACTGCCTCGGTCGACCACGAGCTGCTCGCCCGCCTCGACACCAGCCACGACACCGGCGACGGCCGCGCCTTCGTGATCGGCATCGACTGGGGCCGCCACCAAGACTTCACCGTCTTCACCGTCCTGGACGCCCGGGACCGCGCCGTGGTGGCCATCGACCGGTTCACCCAGATCGAGTACGCGGTACAGATCGGCCGGCTCAAGGCCCTGCGCAAGCGCTTCCCCCACGCGGCCGTCGTGGCCGAGGCCAACAGCATCGGCGGACCGCTCATCGAGCAGCTGCGCCGCGACGGCGTGCCCGTCACCGCCTTCCAGACGACCCAGGCCAGCAAGGCCAAGATCATCGAGGGCCTGGCCGTCGCGTTCGAGCAGGGCGAGATCCGCATCCCGCCCGTGCAATGGCTCATCGACGAGCTCATGGCCTTCGACCAGGAGCGCACCGCCGGCGGGCTGATGCGCTACGGCGCGCCCAGCGGCGGCCACGACGACGGCGTGATGAGCCTGGCCATCGCCTGGCACGCCCAGGCCGCCAACCCGGGCAAGGTCGGCTGGGCCGGCTCCAGCGTGCCCGCTTCGCCCTGGGGAGCCTTCGCCGCATGACGCCCATTCCCGCCTCGTCCATGGCCGGCTCCGCCCAGCTGATCGTCGACGCCATCGGCTTCGACGCGGCCATCACGCTCCTCGCCCGTCTGGGCGGCCTGACCGTCGTCCTGCCGCTGGAGCCGCAGGCCCGCGACCTGGTGGCCAGCGCCATCGGAGTGGACCGGGCCAAGGCACTGGCCGCGGCGCTCGGCGGCGGCCAGGTGCTGCTGCCGCGCGCCACCTCCTGGCTCCTTGCCCGCCGGGACGAGGAAGTCGTCGTACGAGCGGCAGCCGGTGAGACCCGCACCGAGCTGGCCCTGCGCTTCGGCCTGACCGAGCGCCACGTGTACCGAATCCTGGCCGAAGCCTCGGCCACCAACCCTTCCGGAGATCGAGCATGACGAACGACGTCACCACCTACCTCGGCCAGGCCCTCGGCGGCGCGGCCGCGCCGATGACCACGGCGGTCGCCCCTCTGGCCAGCTTCGCCGCGCCCGGGCCGCTCACCGCCGAGCAGGCCACGATGGAGCGGATGTTCGCCATCTTCTCCACCCTGCCTGACCCGGACGAGGCCTTGCGCCGGGCCGGCATCGCGCGCCAGCACCTGCGCGCCGTGGAGATGGACGACGAGGTCACCGCGGCCGTCGACACCCGGCGGGAGGCGGTCACGGGCACGCCCTGGCGGCTGGAAGGCGGCACCGCCCGCTGGCGCGAGGAGCTGCGCGCCGAGCTGGCCCCGCACATGGAGGCGCTGCTGCGCGGCACCTTCGCCGCTGTGCTGTACGGCTACAGCGTGATCGAGGTCGTGTACGCCAACCGCCCGGACGGCCGAGCCGGTATCGCAAGCTTGGTGGAGAAGCCCTTCGAATGGTTCGTGCCCGAGATGGATGGCGTAAACGTACGCTGGAAGCGCCCGGGCGGGCCCATCGACGGCGAGCGCGTGGACCCGCGCAAGTTCCTGCTGACCGTGCGCCAGGGCAGCGCGCGGCAGCCCTACGGCGAGGCGCTGCTGTCCCGGGTGTACTGGCCCTGGTTCTTCCGCACCCACGGCTGGCAGTACTGGATGCGCTGGCTGGAGCGCTACGGCACCCCGCTGCTGCTGGGCAAGACGAGCGGCGACCCGACCGCCTTCGCGCGCAACATCTCGGCCGCGCTCGCCGGCTCTGCCCTGGCCGTGGGCGTGGGCGACGACGTGATGGCCGTGAACGCGGCTTCGGGCACCGGGCACTTCGAAGGCTTCGATGGCGTCATCTGTCGCCGCATCCAGAAGCTCATCCTCGGGCAGACGCTGACCACCGACGCCAGTTCGGGCGGTAGCTACTCGGCCGCGAAGGTGGCCGACGGCGTGCGCAAGGACCGGCGCAACGCCGACCTGCGCCTGGTCACCGGCACCGTGCAGCGCCTGGTGGACGCGCTTTGGGCCTTCAACGGCCGGGGCGGTCCGGCGCCGACTTTCGTGATGGCCGACGACACGGGCCTGGAAGCCGACCGGGCCGCGCGCGACGCCATCCTGGTCGAGAAGGTGGGCGTGCGGCTGACCGAGCAGTACATCGCCGAGCGCTACGACCTCGAGCCCGGCGACTTCACGCTCGTGGACCCCAAGCTGGACACCAACGTCAGCCTGCAGGGCCCGCCCGAGGACGGCGGCGCGGAGCCTCCGGCGGGAGGCCAGGGCGCTCGCTTCGCAGCCGGCGACCCTGAGCGCTTCACGCCGGTGCAGCAGGGCATCGAGGACGGGCTGGACGCCTTGCGGACGGTGGACCCCATCGCGCCCGAGCTGGTGAGAGCTGCGGTGCTGGCGGCTCGGGACGAGGCGGACCTGCGCGAGCGCCTGGCAACGCTCATCCCGCAGGCCGATCCGCGCTTCCAGCAGGCGCTGGAGCGGGCGAGCTTCGCGGCGGCGGTGCTGGGGTATGTGGCGGCGGAGGAGCGGCGGACGTGATGGGGGACGAAACCCCATCCCCCACCCCCCATCCCCCATCGGCGCCCTGATGCAGACCTTCGACACCCCTGGCGGCCCGACCACCCCGCCGCGCCTGCCCTTCGACGTGCCCTTCGCCGAGGCCATCGCCTGGGCGCAGGCCCGCCGCGCCATCCTCCCCGACGAGTTCTACGGCGCCCGGCTGCAGGCCGTGCGCGCCCGCTCCTTCAGCATCGCCGGCCTGGCCGCGCTCGACCAGCTGCAGGACGTGGCCGACAGCCTGGCCTCGGCCACCGCATCAGGCCAGACCTTCCGGGAGTGGCAGAAGGCGCTTCCGTCCGACGTCTTCGAGCTCGGCGCGGCCCGCCGCGAGCTGATCTTCAGGAACGCGGTGCAGACCCACTACGGCATCGGCCGCACGATCCAGCAGCGCGAGAACGCGGCGTCCCGGCCCTACCTGATGTGGGACGCGATAAACGACAGCCGCACCCGGCCGACGCACCGGGCCATGGAAGGGCACATCGCCCCGGTGGACGATCCGATCTGGAAGCGGTGGAGCCCGCCGGCCGGGCATCGGTGCCGGTGCAGCCGTGTGGCGTTGTCCGAGGCCCAGGCCCGGGCCCGGGGCTACCCGAAGGGCGCGCCGGCGGTCGAGCCGGACCGGGGGTGGGAGGGTGATCCGACCGAGGGGAACGAGGATCTGCTGCGGATCATTCGGGAGCGGCAGGCGAGCTGCGCGACGACGTTTGGGGCGAAGAAGAC
>JAIYCR010000060.1 GCA_027487905.1 Rubrivivax sp.
CGAAGAGCCTCCAGGAGAAGCTCAAGGCCGAGCTCGGCGACGAGGCCTTCGCGAAGAAGCTCGGGCAGATCAAGGCGATCTACGAAGAGCTCAAGTACGAGTACATGCGTGAGATGACGGTGACGGGTGGCCGCATCGGTGGGCGCTCGCACGAAGAGGTGCGCCAGCTCGCCCTCGAGGTCGGTGTGCTTCCGCGCACGCACGGCTCGTCGGTGTTCCAGCGCGGTGAGACCCAGGCGCTCGTCACGGCCACGATGGGCACCGCCGACTCGGAGCAGCGCATCGAGTACCTGCTGGGCGAGCAGGTCAAGCGCTTCATGCTCCACTACAACTTCCCCCCGTTCTCCGTGAACGAGACCAAGCCGCTGCGTGGGCCGGGTCGTCGTGAGATCGGCCACGGCGCGCTGGCCGAGCGCGCGCTGAAGAACCTCGTCCCCTCGAAGGACGTGTTCCCCTACACGGTGCGCATCGTCTCCGACATCCTCGAGTCCAACGGCTCCTCGTCGATGGCGTCGGTGTGCGGTGGCTCGCTGGCGATGATGGACGCGGGCGTTCCGCTCAAGGCGGCGGCCGCGGGCATCGCGATGGGCCTGGTGAAGGAGGGCGAGAAGGTCGCCATTCTCACCGACATCCTCGGTGACGAGGACCACCTGGGCGACATGGACTTCAAGGTGGCCGGCACCACGCAGGGCGTGACCGCGCTGCAGATGGACATCAAGATCCAGGGCATCACCAAGGAAATCATGCAGGTGGCGCTGGCCCAGGCCAAGGAAGCCCGGCTGCACATCCTGGACAAGATGACCTCCGCGGTGGGTGGCGCCAAGACCGAGGTCTCGCAGTTCGCCCCGCGCCTGTACACGATGAAGATCAACCCGGAGAAGATCCGCGACGTGATCGGCAAGGGAGGTGCCACCATCCGCGCGCTCACCGAGGAGACGGGCTGCACCATCGACATCGGCGAAGACGGCACCATCACCATCGCCAGCACCGACGGGGACAAGGCTGAGTTCGCCAAGAAGCGCATCGCCGAGATCACCGCCGAGGTCGAGGTGGGCAAGGTCTACGAAGGCCCGGTCACCAAGATCCTCGACTTCGGTGCGCTGATCAACCTGCTGCCGGGCAAGGACGGCCTGCTGCACATCAGCCAGATCGCCCACCAGCGGGTCGAGAAGGTCACCGACTTCCTGCAGGAAGGCCAGATCGTGCGGGTCAAGGTGCTCGAGACCGACGAGAAGGGGCGCGTGAAGCTGTCGATGAAGGCCCTGCTCGAGCGCGAGCCCCGCGGTGATGCGGGCCATGGTCACGGCCACGGCCACGACGCCGGTTGAGCGAGGCCAGGCCCCGTGCAGGCATCCCCTCCCCAGCGCATGCACGCCGTGGCCCTGAACGGTCACGGCGGGCCTGAGGTTCTGCGGCTCGTCGACGACGCGCCGGTGCCGTTGCCTGGCGCGGGTGAGTTGCTGATCCGGGTGTCCGCCAGTGGCGTGAACCGCCCTGACGTGCTGCAGCGCATGGGCCAGTACCCGGTGCCGCCGGGCGCCTCGCCGCTGCCGGGCCTGGAGGTTGCCGGCGTGATCGCCGGGGGCGACGCTGCAGCCCTGTCGGCTGCGGGCTTCGCCCTGGGCGACCGGGTGTGCGCGCTCGTGGCCGGCGGTGGCTACGCGCAGTGGTGCGTGGCGCCGGTCGGCCAGTGCCTGCCGGTTCCGGCGGGCTGGACCGACCTGGAGGCCGCCGGGCTGCCAGAGACCTGCTTCACCGTCTGGTCCAACGTGTTCGACCGGGCCCGCCTGCAGGCGGGCGAGACGCTGCTGGTGCAAGGCGGCAGCAGCGGCATCGGCGTGACCGCCATCCAGATGGCCCGCGCCCACGGTGCCCGGGTCATCGTCACTGCGGGCAGCGACGACAAGTGCGCGGCCTGTGTCGCGCTCGGCGCCGATGCGGCCATCAACTACCGCACCCAGGATTTCACCGCCGAGGTGCTGCGCCTGACCGACGGCCGCGGCGCCGACGTCATCCTCGACATGGTGGCGGGCTCCTACGTGCCGCGGGAACTGGCCTGCCTGGCCGACGACGGGCGCCTGGTCATCATCGCGGTGCAGGGCGGTCGCGAGGCCACGGTGGATTGCGGCGCCATCCTGCGCCGGCGGCTCACCGTGTGCGGCTCCACGCTGCGGCCCCGCCCGGTGGCCTTCAAGGCCGCCATCGCCCGTTCGCTGCGCGAAAAGGTCTGGCCCTGGCTCGAAAGCCGCCAGATCCATCCGGTGGTGTTCCGGGTGTTCGCGCCCGGCGAGGCGGCCGCTGCGCACGCGCTGATGGAAAGCAACACCCATGTGGGCAAGCTGATGATCGACTGGTCGCTGTTGAAGGGGTGATCGCGATGGCCAACAAGTTGGTGGTCGGTAACTGGAAGATGAACGGCTCGCGGGCGTCGAACGCCGCGCTGCTGGAGGCGTTGAAGTCGCTTCAGCCCTGGTCCTGCCGGGTGGCGGTGTGCGCGCCGTTTCCCTACCTGGGCGAGACGGCGCTGAGCCTTCAGGGATCTTCGATCGCCTGGGGTGCCCAGGACTGCTCGGCCCAGGAGAAGGGCGCCTTCACCGGCGAGGTGTCGGCCGGCATGCTGTCCGAGTTCGGCTGCACCTACGTCATCCTGGGGCACTCCGAGCGCCGCCAGTACCACGCCGAGCCGGATGCGCTGGTGGCGGACAAGGCCAAGGTGGCGCTGGCCCACAGGCTGACGCCCATCGTGTGCGTGGGCGAGACGCTCGCCGAGCGCGACGCCGGGCAGACCGAAGCCGTGGTCAAGCGGCAGCTCTCGGCCGTGATCCACGGTCTTGGCCACTGCATCTCGCAGATCGTCGTCGCCTACGAGCCGGTCTGGGCCATCGGCACCGGCCGCACCGCCACGCCCGAGCAGGCGCAGTCGGTCCATGCGGTGCTGCGCTCCCAGCTGCGCGCGGCCACCCAGAAGGCCGGCGACATGGCGCTTCTCTATGGCGGCAGCGTCAAGGCCGACAACGCGGCCACGCTCTTCGCCCAGCCCGACATCGATGGAGGCCTGATCGGAGGCGCTTCGCTGGTCGCGGCCGATTTCAACGCCATCTGCCGCGCCGCCGGCTGATCGGCAACCCCCGAGAACCTTCACCCGACACCGGGTCGCTCCCATGCAAATCCTGATGAACATCGTCGTGGCTGTCCAGATCCTCACGGCGCTCGTGATGATCGGACTGGTCCTGGTCCAGCACGGCAAGGGTGCCGACATGGGTGCCTCCTTCGGCACCGGCTCGTCCGGCAGCCTGTTCGGTGCGTCGGGCAGCGCGAACTTCCTGTCGCGCTCCACCGCTGCCTGTGCCACGCTCTTCTTCGTGTGCACGCTGGCGCTGGCCTACATGGCCAACACCCGCACCGAGGGCGCCGCGGGATCGAGCATCCTCGACCGCGCCGCGACGCCGGGCGGGGCCGCCAGCGCTGCGGTGGGCTCGCAGATTCCGGGCGATGCCGGCAGCCGGCCTGCCACCGGTGCAGGCGTTCCGGCACCCGCGGTCAGCGTGCCGGTTCCGGCGCCTGCGGCGTCGGCCCCGGCGGGCTCGATCCCGGCGCGTTGAGCGACGAAAAAGCGGGTGCTGTCAGCAAATCCGAGGGCATTCCACGCATAGAATAGAGGGCTGTCCAGCGAGCCATCCTCATGCCAGCTGGACATCAGGGACCGCGTGCCGACGTGGTGAAATTGGTAGACACGCTATCTTGAGGGGGTAGTGGCGAAAGCTGTGCGAGTTCGAGTCTCGCCGTCGGCACCAAGCTGTCGTGGTCATGCGTCCGTCCGGGCGACCACCAGCCCATCGAGCCC
>JAIYCR010000038.1 GCA_027487905.1 Rubrivivax sp.
ACATAAGATGAATCGTCGGTCAGCTACGAAGCTTCGGGGCAGCGCGCGTTGCGCTCACGCCGGCTGCATCTCGATGGCCGCCAGCAGGGCCGCCGGGTCCACCGGCTTGGTGAAGTGGTGGTCGAAGCCGGCGGCCAGCGCCAGCGCACGGTCGGCGTCCTGGCCCCAGCCGGTGACGGCGATCAGCAGCAGCCCGTGGCCGTCCGCGCTTTGCTCGCGCAGCCGCCGGGCCAGCTCGTAGCCGGTCATGTCCGGCAGGCCGATGTCCAGGATCAGCACCCGGGCCTGCAGCCGGGACTGCATCTGCAGCGCCGTGCCGCCGTCGATGGCTGTCGCGCAGGAATACCCCGCCAGCCCGAGCAAGGCGCAAAGGCTCTGTGCGGCGTCCTCGTTGTCGTCGACGACGAGGACCTGGGCCTGCGATGTGGCCTTGGACGCCACCGCAGTGGCGGCGACGGAGGAACCGGGGACGGCGCCGGGCGAGTGGGCCGAAGGGTCCAGCGGCAAGCGGATCTCGCAGCAGCTGCCCTGCCCCTTGCCAGGGCTGGTCAGGCGCACGCTGCCGCCATGCTGCTGCACCAGCCCGCGGGTGAGCGCCAGCCCGATGCCCAGCCCGGAGTTGCCGCCCTGGCCGCTGCGCCCCTCCTGCACGAAGAGGTCGAAGACCGAATCGAGCATGTCCGCGGCCACCCCTTCGCCGCTGTCGGTCACGCGGATGCAGACCTGGTCGTCCGACTCGCGCTCGACCGCCAGTTCGATGCAGCCGCCCGGGGGCGTGAACTTGCAGGCGTTGTTCAGCACGTTGGCCACCGCTTGCGCGATGCGCGTCTCGTCCACCTGCGCGGGCAGCGGCTCGTCGGGCATGCGCAGGCGGAAGTGGTGCCCGGCCTGCTCGATCAGGGGGCGGGAGGTCTCCAACGCGAGCTCCAGCGTGTGCCGCAGGTCCACCCGGTTGCGCTGCAGGTTCACGCTGCCCAGCGTGATGCGCGAGACCTCCAGCAGGTCGTCCACCAGGCGCGCGAGCTGGGCCGACTGGCGGTCGATGGTGGCGGCGGCCTGGCCCACCAGCGGGTCGCTGACCGGTCGCTGCCGGATGATGTGCACCGCCGTGCGGATGGGGGCCAGCGGGTTGCGCAGCTCGTGCGCCAGCGTGGCGAGAAAGCGGTCCTTCTGGCGGTCCGCCTCGCGCAGCAGCGCCTCGCGCGCGATCAGTCGGTCCTGGCTTTCGCGCAGTGCGTGCTCGATCAGCTGCTGCTCGGTGACATCGGTGAGCGTGCCCACCCAGCGGCTGAGCTCGTCCTGGGCGTCGCGCACGGGCCGGGTTCGCGAGAGGAACCAGCGCAGCTCGCCGTCGCGGCGGCGCAGCGGGAAGGTGTCCTCCCAGGCGGTGCCCGCGGCCAGATGCTCGCGCGCCTTGCGCAGCACGCGCTCGCGGTGCTGGGGCAGGTGCAGCTCGGCCCAGTCGAGCGAAGGGGGCGTGCGCAGCTGCCGGTCGGTGAGGTCCTCCCAACGGCGGTTCATCCAGTGCACCTGGCCCTGTGCATCGGCGATCCATGCCATCTGGTCGATGTTCTCGGCCAGCGCGCGCAGCCGCTCCTCGCTTTGCAGCGCCTGTGCACGGCTGCGCTGCAGGCTGTCGAAGGCCTGCACACGCTGGGTCACGTCCACGCCGTTGGCGATCAGGAGCGAACCGGGCGTGTCCGCGAGCGGGGCGATCTGGAAGTCGATGGTGATGCGCTGCCCGCGTCCGGCCTCGATGACGACGTCATAGCGCACCCGCTCGCCGGCGGCCGCGCGGGCCACCGCCTGCTGGAGCTGGGCGACGCGATGGGCGTCGCCCCGCCACCATGGCGCCTCCCAGAAGGGCTGGTCCAGCACGTCCTCGCGCCGAGCGTCGATGAGGGCCAGAGGCGGCGCGTTGGCTTCGATCAGCGTGCCATCGGGCCGCAGGATGCCCACGAAGGCGAACAGCTGGTCGAGCACCTGACGGATGCGCTGCGTGGCCTGCTCGGCGGCCTGCGCGGCCTGCTCGGCGCGCAGGCGCCGCTCGGCGTCGGCACGCTGCAGTTCGATCGCCCGTCGCCCCTGCCCGAGCGCCTCCTGGACGATGTCGATCTCCACGATGCCGCTGCGTGCGGGGCCGCTCTGCAGGGCCTCGTCCACCTGGGCATGGCCGCCGGTCAGCAGCGTCTCCGGCGTGCGCGCCTGGCGGGCCAGCTGGGCCAGCGGCAGCACCAGGCGACGCGACACCTGCCCGATCAGCGTGAGCGTGGCGGCCAGCATCATCAGCAGGAACAGGCCCCAGGCCGTGGCCGTGCGGCGCGCTGCCGCATAGGCGTGCTCGCGGGGCATGGCCACGCGCACGGTGAAGCCGCTCAGCGACGAACGCCCCATCGCGCCGACCAGCGCGATGCCGTCTCGGCCGACGAGCTCGTAGGCCCGGTCCTCGAGCTCGTCGGCGGTCGGCGGCAGCAGCAGGTCGGCCATGCGGTAGGACGAACTGGCGTTGCTCGCCACCACCCGGCGATCGACATCGGCCACCAGCACCCGCATGCCGGGTGGCACGTTGGAGCGCTCGACCAGCGCCTGCAGCGAATCGGGCGGGAAGGACAGCGTCAACGCATAGGCTACCGAACCGCCCCGTCGCACCGGCACCGAGACGGCCAGCGTCGGGCGCTGGATGTTCACGCCGAAATAGAGGTGGCTGTAGGCCGTCTCGCCCTGCTCGAGCACGCGCCGCGTCAGACCCTGCGAGCTCATGGGCAGCGTGCGCCCCAGCCACTGGGCGGTGCGGTGCTCGGACTGCATGCGCCACACATTGGGCAGGGGCGTGCCCAGCGCCACCGCGCTGTTGACCAGCACCTGCCCGTCCGGGCCGAGCAGGCTGATGAGAAAGCCCGGCCGGTTGCGCACGACGGCGCCGGCGAAGCGATGCAGCGCCGACCAGTCGCGCTCGTCGATGTAGGCCGAGGCCGCCACCGCCTCGAGCTGGGCGGTGTGGCCGGACAGCTCGCGGTCGACCGCCTCGACCAGGGCGTCGGTCAGCGACAGCAGCTGCAGATCGGCAGCCGAGCGCTCGGCCTGCCACTGCTGGCGCAGGATGAAGGCCGAGCCTGCCACCAGGGGCAGCACGGCCAGGGCGACCAGCCACAGCAGGGCCGCACGGACGGTGAAGGGGCGCAAGGCCATCCCTTTGGCTGTTGAGGAAACGGGGGGAACCCGCGCCCATCGGGCGTCGGGTGGCGGTTTCCGCGGCAGCCGATTGTGGAGCGTTCGGGCCCCGAGAAGTCAATCCGGACTGTCCAGCCGGGTCGACAGGCCGCTGATGCGGCGGGTTCGCCGGGCCAGACAGTGCTCGACGAGCGCGGCGTCGCCCGCGATCAGCGTGCAGGCCTCGCGCGCCCGGGTGATGCCGGTGTAGAGCAGCTCGCGGGTGAGCACCGGGCTGTCGCGGTCGGGCAGCGCCACCACGACATGACCGAATTCGGAGCCCTGGCTCTTGTGCACCGTCATCGCGAAGGCGGTCTCCACGCCGGCCAGGCGGTTCACCGACACCGAACGCAGCGCGCCGGCGTCGTCGAACCAGACGCGGCGCTGCGGGCTGCCCGCCCAGGCCCGGTCCTGCGGCGCGGCGGGCAGCACGATGCCGATGTCGCCGTTGAATACGCCCAGCGAAGCGTCGTTGCGGGTGATGAGCACCGGTCGACCCACGTACCACTCGTCCCGCTGGCGGGGCAGTTCGCCCTGCTCGGCGAGCACGGCTTCGATGGCGGCGTTCAGGCCCGCTGCACCCCAGGGCCCTTCGCGCAGCGCGCACAGCACGCGCATGCGGTCGAAGGCCCGCAGCACCGAGCGGGTCCACAGCGCCCTGGCCTCGGGGCTGTCGCCGCCTGGCCCTGCCCGCAGGCATTGGAGGTAATCGCGGTAGCTGCCCGGCTGGCCGTGTCTGCCGAGCACCGCCCGCTCGGCGACCTCGCGCGGGTCGACGGTGACCCGCAGCGCGACCGGCCCGTCGGCCGTGGCCCGCAGCAGCCGGTGGGCGGTGGCTGCGTCGCCGGCGTTGACCGACCGGGCCAGCTCGCCGATGGGGCCGGAGAAGCGCCGGCTTTGCTGCAGCACGACCGTCTGCCGTGCGATGGCGGGCAGGTCGGGCTTGGAGGACAGGGCCGAGTCCCCGTCTGTGCCTGCTTCGAAGCCGGTGAGCTGCCCGATCCATCGGGCGGTGGCGGCATCGTGAACCGGTGGACGCCCACCCTGCCGGCGGACCGCCGGCTCGCACAGGTCGCCCAGCACGGCGCCCGCTTCCACCGAGGCGAGCTGATCCTTGTCGCCCAGCAGCACCAGTCGGGTGGACGGCGACAGCGCCGACAGCAGCGCGTCCATCATCTCCAGATGCACCATCGAGGCTTCGTCGACGATGAGCAGGTCGAGCTCAAGCGGGCTGGACGCGTTCCTGGCCATGCGGCGCGTGTCCGAGCGGGCGCCGAGCAGGCGGTGAAGCGTCACCGCCGCCGGCAGCGTGGTGGCAAGTGCTGCCAGGCCGAGCGCTTGCTGGGTGAGCGGGGGCAGCGTGGACTGCAGCTCGCTCAGCGCCCGTTCGATGGACTGGCGAAGCCGAGCCGCCGCCTTGCCGGTGGGTGCGGCCAGCGCCACCCTGAGCCCCCCCGCCCCCGCCGGACGATCTGCCCGCAGCGCGTGCAGCACCAGCAGCAGCCGGGCAGCGGTGTAGGTCTTGCCGGTTCCCGGGCCGCCGGTGATGACGGTGAAGCCGCTGCGCAGCGCCACCGCGCAGGCGATGGCCTGCCAGTCCGGCGCGGCGGGCTCGGGCGCAGGCGTGGGTGTGGGTGGTGACGCGGGGGCCCCGGCGGGCGGCGTCGTCGCGGGCCGCGGGAACAGGGTGCGAAGCCAGTGGGCGGTCTGCGCCAGCGCGTGGGGTGACCAGTCCTCCCGGACGGCGAGCCGGGAGCTGACCGCCGCGGCGATGCGCACCTCGTGCCGCCAATAGCGGCGCAGGTACAGCCGCCCGTGCTGCAGCACGAGCGGCGTGGTGCCCGCGTCGTTGGGCGGATCCAGTTCGAGCACCCGGGTGGCGCCGGACCAGCAGGCCTCGCAGGCCTGCGGGTCCGCCGGCAGGCGGGCCAGGCGCTGCGAGGCTTCGGCCAGCCCCGGGGCGGGCCAGCCGAGCAGCACGGCGCGCAGGTCGACGCCCCGCCCCGCCGCCCCTTCCGCCAGGTCGACAGGCGCAGTCCAAGGGCCGGGGCGCGGCGCGGCCCGGTCTCCTTCTGTCCGTGCCAACGGCCCCAGCGGCAGGTTGCTGTGCCCGCGCGATTCGAGGTGGCACAGCAGCGCCGCGGCGACCAGCAGCGAGTCGGGAACCTTCGGCTCGAGCTGCAGCAGCCAGTCGGTGAAGGCCACGTCCAGTGCCCGCAGCCAGCCGGCTTCACGCCAGGCGTCGCGCTGGACGGGGTGGAAGCGGCTCTCGCTCGGCAAGTCGCTGGCAGACATCGTGGCAGGGCTCGGTGGGTCTTGGCTGAGGGGCAGGCGGGCGGGCGGCGGCGTCATTCAGCCGGCGAAGGGCCTGGCCCTTCAGCACCCGATTCGGGGCCGCACGCCTGGGACGGCGCATCCACTGGCGCATCGACTGGCGCCTCCCCTGCCTGCGTCCCTGCCGCACCCCCCGCTTGCAGCAGACTGTCCAGCGCGTCGAGCAGCGCCCGCGGAAGCCGCAGGTGGAAGGCACCCGCGCCGGGCGCGGCCACGCCGCGCAGGAAGCTGTAGATCGCACCGTGCAGCTGCCGCTCGGGGTCATAGGCCGTGCCCAGCCGCAGCCGCAGCAGGCGGTGCAGGGCCAGGCCGTACAGCGCCGCCTGGACGTCGTAGCGGTTGTCCAGCATGGCCGCTTCCATCGCCGCGGGGGTGTAGCTCGCGTCGTCCGGGCCCAGGGCGTTGGACTTGTAGTCGAGCACGCCGAAGCGGCCCTCGTGCTCGAAGACGAGGTCGGCAAAGCCCATCATCAAGCCGGTCAGGGACCGCTCTGGCAGCGCCGGGCGTGCGCGACCGGGCATGAGGTGTCGCCGGCACAAGGCATCCACCGCCGCCGCGTCCAGCCGGTGCACCGGCAGCCAGAACTCCATTTCGGCCCAGTGCGCGTTCAGGCCACTGAGCGGCACGCCCAACGAGGGCAGCGGCGCGGCGCACACCGCCGACAGCCACTGGCAGAGCGCGTCGCTGCGCTGGCCCCAGCCCTTGCGATCGCAGCGACGCGCGAGCGTGGCGGCGAGCGTCGAGCCAGCGGTCAGGGCGAAGCCTTCGGTGGCCAGCCACTCGAGCTCGCCGTGCAGGAAGTTGCCGGCGAAGGCACCGCGGGGGAAGTGGTGCCAGGGCGCCGGCGCGGCGGCGCAGTCTTCGTGGGCAGCCTGCCCGATCGCCCGCTGCGCCTCTTCTTCCGCCTGAGCCTCGGGTTCGTCCTGGCGTGGCGGGCGCTGCATCACGGCTGCGGGGACCGAGGGCCGGCGCGACAGGCTCCGCTGCGATGCGGTGTCCTTCACCAGCGCGGTGTAGCTGCCGATGGCCCATCGGCGCTCGAACCGGCCGGTGTAGACCAGCGCCTCGGCCAGCGGGGCGGGCGCCTCGCGGGGCACGAGCCGCTCACGCCCCGCCGCCCGCTGGGCGTCGACGCATTCCAGCCGGATGCCCGAGCCGGCATCGGGCAAGGCCGCCAGACGCGCCCTGAGCTCGCCCGCGATGTAGGGTGCTTCCAGCGGCATCTCGCCGGTCAGCAGCCGGCCCAGCGCGCTGTCCTTCCAACGACACGCACTGGCGTTGCCCACCGTCAGCGCGGCCGCGCCGACCCACAGCTGATGGCGCGCACGGGTGAGCGCCACGTACAGCAGCCGGAGGTCTTCGCGCAGGCGTTCTTCGTCCAGCGCGGCACATTGCTCGGCATCGGGCTCCAGCACCAGCCCCGGCCCCAGCCCCTGGCCAGGCGACGGCTCACGCCAGAAGGTGCCGGGCCCCGGCTTCACCGGCTTGAGGGCACAGGCGAAGGGCAGGAAGACGATCGGGTATTCGAGCCCCTTGGACTTGTGCACGGTGACCACCTGGACCCGCTGGGCATCGCTTTCCAGGCGCAGCAAGGCGGCGTCCTCGCTGCCGGCGCTGCCCGGGTTGGCGTTGGCCTCGTCGATGCGGGTGGCCAGCCAGCCGATCAGCGCGGTCTCACCTTCGAGCCGGGCACTGGCCGCCTGCAGCAGTTCGGCCAGGTGCAGCACGTTGGTCAGTCGTCGCTCGCCGCCCTCGTCCAGCTCGGCCTGCGCCAGCCAGCGGGCCGCGAGCCCGAAGCGGTGCAGCATCTGGCGCAGCATGGCGAGCACGCCCTGCCCTTGCCACAGCGGCAGCAACTCGGCGAGTGCGTCGCAGAAGGCGTCGAAGGCGCTCTCGTGGTCGGCCAGCTGCACGAGCCGGGCCAGGTCCAGCCCCATCAGGGCGGTGGCCGATGCCGCCCGCGCGAGGCGCAGGTCGCGCGGAGCGGCGATCGCCGACAGCAGGCGCAGCAGATCCAGCGCTTCGTCGCTCGCAAAGACCGATTCGCGGTCGGAGAGGTAGACCGAGGCGACGCCGCGCTGGCTCAGCGCCTGCTGCATCGCCTGGGCCTCCGAGCGCTGACGCACCAGCACGGCGATGTCGCTGTGCTGCAGCGCCTCCAACGGCTCGTCGCCGGCCTGCATCCCGATGCGGCTGTCTGACAGCAGCGTGACGATGCGCTCGGCGGCCAGGGCCGCCAGGCGCCGGGCGCTGTCGCCCTGGCTGGCGAGTTCGGTGTCCAGCACCAGGTGCACCGGGTCGGCGTCGCGGCCGGCTTCGACCAGGCGTTCGCGCCGCCCGCGGGCGAGCACCGGCATGAAGGGCAGTTCGCTGCGGCCATCGGCGGTGGTGTGCAGGAAGGCGCCGCGCGGTCTTTGCTCGGCCGCGGCAAACAGGTGGTTCACCGCGGCCACCAGCGCCTCACTGGAGCGGTGGTTGGTGTGCAGCCGGTGGTGGCGCCCGGCGGTGGCGCGGCGGGCGTGGAGGTAGCTGCGGATGTCCGCGCCGCGAAAGGCATAGATCGCCTGCTTGGGGTCGCCGATCAGCAGCAGCGCACGGCCGGGCGGCTGCGAGCCGGCGCCGTCGTCCGGGCCGTCCAGTCCATGCAGGCGTTCGAAGATGGCCAGCTGCGTGGGCGAGGTGTCCTGGAACTCGTCGACCAGCGCGACCGGGTACTGCGCCAGGATGCGTTGCCGCAGGCGCTGTGCGCCCGGTGCGTCGCGCCGCGGATCGAGCGCCTCGCTCAGGCGGTCGAGCAGGTCGGCGAAGCCGAAACGTCCGCGCTGCGCCTTCAGCGCCTGCAGCCGACGGCGGATGCTGGCGCTGGCGTGCAGGCGCAGCTGCGAGCTGAGCGGCGCGAAGCCGCCGCGGGTGCGGTTCAGCTCGGCGATGGTGGCCAGTGCCGGATGGAGTTCCACCGTTTTGTCCTTCCTGAGCGCCTCGGCCATGCCCTGCGGGCTCAGGCGGCGCCAGGCGGCGTCGGACAGTTTCGGTGGCGTGGGTTCTTCACCCTCGGCCCACCGCTTCAGGTCTTCCATCCAGTCGGCGCAATGGACCCACTTGAGCTTGTTCCCGTGGAAGGGTTTGTCAGGCCGGGTGCACTGCTCGTGCAGCCAGTCGCGCAGCGGTTCGACCAGTGGCCTGCAACGCTGGCGGCTCTGCTCGAGCTGAGCCAGGGCCTCGGCCAGCAGGGACTGCATCGGTGCGGCGCAGGCCTCCTCGGGCATGGGCAGCTGCAGCAGCGGGCGTACCGAGGCCTCCAGGGCGTCGACATCCTTCCAGATGCCCAGCAGCGTTTCCAGCGCTGCGCCCTGCAACGGATAGACCTGTTGGCGCCAGTGGTCGTGCACGGCCAGCCGGCGCAGCGCCGATTCATCCGGCTCGAGTTCCTCGTCGAAGAGGCAGCCGCTGTCGAAGGCGTGCTCACGCAACATGCGCTGGCACCAGGCATCGATGGTGAAGATGGCCGCGTCGTCCATGGCCTGCGCGGCGCACGACAGGCGCCAGGCCGCAAGCTCCCGGGCCGGCGCATCGGGGTAGGCCTGCACCAGCGATTCGAGGAAGGCATCGGCCGCGCCGCCCGGCGGCGTGTCGCTGCGCATCCGCTCGGCGGCCTGGACCAGCCGCGCCCGGATGCGCTCGACCAGCTCCCGGGTGGCCACCTGGGTGAAGGTCATCACCAGGATCTGCGACGGCGCGAGCGGTGCGGCCCTGCCGTGGCCGAGCACCAGCCGCAGGTAGAGCGCGGCGATGGTCCAGGTCTTGCCGGTGCCCGCGCTCGCCTCGATCAGGCGGGTGCCGGCCAGCGGCAGGGTCAGCGGGTCCAGGGCCAGCGGGTCCGGCTCGAGCAGGTCCGGCGCGAGCGAGTCCGGCGTGAGCGGGTCGGTGCCGATGGCCGACGTGTGGGCGTCCGAAGGGGTGGATCCTGGGCGTGCGGAGCCCGGACGTGGGGAGACAGATGCGGCGGTGTCAGTCATCGTCGTCGGCCGGGGAATCCTGTGAACCGGGCTCGGCATCGGCCAGCTCGTCGAACTGCACGAAGCGGTCGGTCCAGTCGGCCAGCGCGGTGTAGAGGCGCTCGCTGGCCGGCGCGAAGCCCGAGTCGCTCAGCAGTGCCTCCGCATCGGGATAGACCCGGCTGAGGCAGGCGTCCTGGCGCTCGCCGCTCGCGTGGGTGCTGCCGTCGTAGGTCCGGTCCACCCGGTCGATGCCGCTCACCCAGGCGAGCCCGGACAGAACGGCCGTGGGCAGCGGCGCGTCGCGTCGAAGGCCGTCGTGCGCGGCGTCCAGCAGGCCTTGCAGCCGGGCCAGCGGTGCGCCAGCGGGATCGTCCGGCTCGGCGCAGGGGGGTTCGATGTGCACCCGCACATCCGGCCCGAGCAGGATGACGCCCACGGGACGACCGGCTGCGGCACACGCCAGCCAGACGAGCCAGGGCTCGACGAGCTTTTCCATGCGCAGCTTGCGCAGCGCGGGGCTCGCCGCGCGGGGCTGGCCCTGCGGGCCCTTGGCCTGGGTGCTGCCCGGACGGTGCCGAAGCAGGCGACTGGCGCTGAGCGAGAGCCGCCAGCTGCGGCCCTGCGCGTCGCGACGCAGCTGGCCGACGGCGTGCTGCAGCGTGACCCCCAGCGCGCCCTGCACGTCCACCGCCACCGGTTCGGCCGCTTCGGGGTGCGCGGCGGCGTCGAGCCGCCACTGGCGCAGCAGCGGCGTCAACCGGCGGCCGATCTGCCGGGCTTCGGCCACGCCCGGCCCTGCCAGCGGCAGGCGTCCGCGCGCGGCCTGGCGCGCCAGGGCCGTGGCCACGGCAGCGGCCGGGTCGCCGGCTGCGGCCGGCGTGCCCCCCACGCTGTCGTGGGCGGTGAGTTCTTCAAGCACCTCGTCGACGAGCCGCCAGGCGTGCAGACCTGCCAGCGCGAAGGTTTCGTCGTCCGGTGTCGGGCGAGGCGGATCGTCGAAGCGCACCTGCAAGCGGTGGCTGAAGAAAGCCTTCACTGGATTGCGCACGAAGCGCTCGAGTGCGGGAAGGTCCAGCCGCAGCGCCTCGCTGGCGGGGTTGCTCGGCGTGGGCAGGCCCGCGCCTGCGCTGGGTGGCGGCACCGCGTGGGCCGAGCGCCACTGGCTCGCATAGGTGAACAGCGGGTCCGACCCGGGTGTCGCGCCAGGGGGCTCGAAATAGCGGCGGCTGAAGGGCTGCAGCGGGTGTTCGGTGTGGCGGGCCTGCACCTGGGCGCGTCCCCATCCAGCGGCCAGGTAGTCCTGCAACTGGGCCACCAGCACCGAGGGCTGCCGGGCCTGGTTGTCGCGTTCGCTGCGGCCTGACCAGCTGATGTACAGGCCGCGCCGCGCCGACAGCAGCGCGTCCAGCATCAGCTGGCGGTCGTCTTCGCGGCGCGATCGATCGCCAGGCCGGCTCTGGCCGGGCAGGGCCATCAGGTCGAAATCGCTGCGCGACGCCTGGCGAGGGAAGTCGCCATCGTTCATGCCGAGCAGGCAGACCAGCTCGAAAGGCACGGCCCGCAGCGGCAGCAGCGTGCAGAAGGTGACCCCACCGGCCTTGAACCGGCTGCCCAGGCCCGGTGTGTCCACCGCCTGCAGCCAGGCCTCGCGAACCACCGCGAGCTCCAGGGCGTGGTCGAAGCCGGCGTCCTCGCAGGCCTGCAGCCAGTCTGCCAGGCCCTCGCGCAGCGCCCCCATCACCGTGCGTTCGTCCTCGTCGCGGGGCTGCAAGAAGCGATCGAGCAGCGCGCGCAGGCACCCGGCCCAGTCGGTCGGGGTGCGGGTCTGGGCGGCCTGGCCGGTCCACACCTTCAGCGCCGCCAGGCATTCGGCCAGCTGGCCAGCCAGGCCCGCTTCGAGCCCGCCCACCTCCGCGTAGGGCTCGATGCCCGCATGGGGTGCGGGCAGGTCTCCGGTGGCGTAGCCCATCAACAGGCGCTGCAGGCCGAAATGCCAGCTGTTGGCATCTGCGCAGGCGCCAAGCCCGAGTGCGTCACGCTGCGATGCGTCCAGACCCCAGCGGATGCCGGCGCCGTCGATCCAGCCGAACAGGCGGTCCAGCGATGCGTCGTCCAGACCGAAACGGGCCGCCACGGCCGGCACTTCGAGCAGCTCGCGCAACTCGCTGACCGTGAAGCGGCTGTGCGCCACGCCCAGCAGCCATTCGACGGCCAGCAGCATCGGGTGACGGCCGCGGTTGCGCTGGTCGGCCAGGCCCCAGGGGATGTAGCGCGGGTCGGAACGGGGGTATTGATTGAAGACGGAACGGATGGCGCTGGCGAAGCGGTCGATGTCGGGCACCATCACGACGATGTCGCGCGGTGCGAGCGGTGCGCGGCCCGGCTCGGGTTGCGCCAGGCGGTGCAGCAGCTGGTCGTGCAGCACCTCGACCTCGCGCTGGTCGCTGTGGGTGCTGTGAAACACGATGGAGCGATCGTGCGGGTCCAGCGGCGCCTCGGGCACCTCGCCCGGGGGCTCCAGGTCGCGGATGCGGGCCTGCACGCGTTCGAGCCAGCGGCTGCCGCGGTCGTCGTCGAAGAGGTCGACCCGCGGCATGTCCAGGACGTCGCGGCTTCGGCGGGTGTCGTCGAAGGCGTCGAGCTGGCGGATGAAGTCGCGGCTCTGTCGTCCCCAGGCGGCCAGCAGCGGGTGGCCGTGGCCCTGGAGGCTTTCCAGCGGGCGGGCGGCGAGGTCGATGCCGCCCTTGGCCGGATGCCGCGGCCGGGCGGCGCCCAGGCTTTCGCGGCCTTCGATGAGATCGGCCCAGTGGAAACGGCAGGGATTGGGCACGACCAGCAGCACCTGCAGGTGCCTGCCCAGCGCAGCCAGGGCCTCCAGCGTGGGTTGCGGGATGTGGGTGCTGCCCAGCAGCAGCACCCGCCGCGGCAGTGAAGTCCAGCGGGAGGCGGCCTCGCTGCCCGGTGCGGCCTGCAGCGAGCGCAGGAAGCGCTGGTGCAGGGCGGGCCGCGTCGTGTCGCGCTCGACCTCGGGCAGGCCGGCGAGCAGTTCGCGCCACAGCATCGGCTGCCAGCGCTGATCGGGCGGCACCGGCGCTCCGCCCGGACCCAGCCGGTCTCGGCCCGCAGCCCAATCGGCCAGCCAGTCGCTGCGGTAGACCTGGTACTGATCGAGAAGGTCGGCCAGCCGCTGGGCCAGCTGCAGCGCGCGCAGCGGCTGGGCATCGGCCTGCAGGAATCGGGCAACCGGCTCGAAGGTGGGTTCCTGCAGGAGCGCGGGCAGCCGCTGCATGCAGCGCCACACCAGCGGCTGACGGTCCAGAGGCGAGGCAGGCGGGACCGCCTGGCGACCCAGCACCGCCCGATAGGCCCGCCACAGGAATCGGGCCGGCAACTCCACGCGGGTGGCCGCGCTGATGCCCAGACGCTCGGCCTGCTGCATCTTCACCCACTCGGCCATGCCGTTGCTCTGCACCAGGACGACCTCCTCGTCCAGCGGGCCCAGTGGATGGCGGGCGAGCCAGTCGAAGGTGACCTCGGCGAGGTGTTCGAGCCGGTTGCCGTGCAGCGCAAGCAGGCCGGGCGGCAACGCGGAGGATGGGGACGGTTTGGACATGGTCGGCGGGCTCGGCCGTGCAGTGTCGCCGCCGCGAAGCTCAGCCGGTGAGCCTGCTGGACACGTTCGTAGGTCAGGTGTCGGGCTGGCCGCCGCGCCCGCGATTCAGAAGAGCTCCCCGACGTTGAGCAGGGTCAGCACGCCCAGTGCGGCGAAGATGGCCGCTGCCGCGGCATGCACCCACTGCATCGACACCCGCCGCGCGATGCGTTCGCCCAGGAAGACGGCCGGCACGTTGGCCAGCATCATGCCCAGCGTGGTGCCGGCCACGACCGCCCCCATCTCCGCATATCGCGCAGCCAGCGCGACAGTGGCGATCTGGGTCTTGTCGCCCATCTCGGCCAGGAAGAAGGCGATCACCGTCGTGTTGAACACGCCCAGGCCCTTGCGGCCCTCCACCGCCGTGTCGTCCAGGCGATCCGGGATGAGCATCCACACCGCCATGGCCAGGAAGGACACGCCGATCACCCAGCGCAGCACCTGCGGACCGAGCAGCCGGGCCACGCCGTCGCCCACCCAGGCCGCCAGCGCGTGGTTGGCCAGGGTGGCCACCAGGATGCCCAGCACGATGAGCCAGGGTCGGCGGAAGCGGGCGGCCAGCATCATGGCCAGCAACTGGGTCTTGTCGCCCATCTCGCCCAGGGCGACGACACCGGTGGATATGAAGAAGGCTTCCAAGTCGAGGTTCTCCGATCAGCTCAGCGCGTCCCAGCGCATCAGCTCGGCCAGGCGGCGCAGCGTCCATTGCGCCTCCGCCGGGCTGGCGCCAGCGGCCCCGTCGGCCAGGCCTCGCTCGATGCGTTCGAGCACATCGGAGGGCGGCAGCCCGGCATCCAGGTGCGCCTGCCGCGCGGTGTCGACGAGCATCTGGGCGAGGTCTTCGCAGTAGTCGTAGCGTTCGGCCAGCTCGGCCAGGCTGAGCTGCACCCGCCCTCGTGCACCGTCGGCGCGGTAGAGCGCCACGAAGGAACCGGGAATGTCGCCCAGGGGTTCGGGCGTGCGGGGAGACGGGAAGACGGACATGGACGCGTGGGCCGGTGAATGTACAGGCGCCGCGACGCGGTACTGCGTCGGTCAGATGACGTCGGTGGGTGGCGTGTCCAGCACCCGCCGGTAGCGGGCCATGACCTTGGCCTCCTTCACGCCCAGCCACGAAGCGACATCCGCCTCGGCAGCGCCCCGTCGCAGTTGCCGCAGCGCAAACGTGTGCCGCAGCCGGAAGGCGGCGCCGGTCGCCGACGCAGGCTCGAGCCCGGCAGCCTCGAGCACGCGCCGCACGGCCAGCGCATGGCCATCGGCCGACCAGGGCTTGCCCGAGCGGGTCGCGCAGAACAGCCAGTCGCCGCCGATGCCGGCGCTGCGGCGTGCCACGGTCCATTGGGCGAGCAGTGGCTGCGCCCAGGCCGCCAGCGGCGTCTCACGCCCCGCGCTTTCCAGGCTGGCCGGTATCCGCACCTTGCCGCTCAGGCGGTTACCGCGCTGGTCGGACAGGAGCAGGTCGGTCACCTTCAGGCTGCGGGCCTCGGCAGGTGTGGCCCCGCCACCCAGATGCAGCGCGACGACGGCGGCATCGCGAACGTCCTGCCACCGCGCAGGCACCGCGTGCGTGTCGGACTGAACACGCCGTGCCCGCGCCAGGTGGGACAGCAACTGTGCCGCCGAGGCGGCATCCAGGTGATCGGGCGGCCGCTCGTTCTCGGGTGCGTTCGCCCAGCGCCAGTCCGGGTGCCTCAGCAGCGCGTCGCGAACGGCGGTGCAGGCCGTCCCGGTCGCCCCCTGGGAGGCCGCGTGCTGCAGCACATGGTCGACCACCGTGAGCACGCGCCAGGCGTAGCGCGCGGTGACGGGCTCATCCGCCCTGTCGCGCGCGCTGCGGCCGAGCACGTAGGCTTCCAGGTCCCGCGCTGCAATGGAGTGCGGCGACAGCGGCGGCTGCTGGGTGACGCACCACTGGACGAAGGGTTGCCAGATCCGTCGGTAGGCCTGGGGCGTGTGTTCGCTTCGCCAGCCTTGTTGATGGCGGGCCTGGGCCTCCCAGGCGTCGAAGGCTTGGGCGAAAGGAGTCAGCAGGGTGCCGGCGGCCGAAGTCATGGGGCAAGATTATCGGGTAACGGCAAGACCGTTTGACTAGTTTGCAACCTAGCTTCAATGAGCAGCTTATTGCCGTTATCCGATATTTCAAGCCCTCAAAAGCCCTGTCTCTTTCGGCTAGCCCACTTCCACGCCATCCGCCCACGGCCAGACGCCCCTGCGGGCTTCGGTGACGGCTGCCACCCATCGACGCCCAGGCGCGGTTTGCGGGGCCTGGGGCGTCGATGCCGGCGGATGCCCTCACTTGACCAGCAAGTCCTCGGGCTTCTTTCCCGAGGCCAGTGCCTCGAGATACCAGCGCGGGCGCTTGCCCACCCCGGTCCAGGCGTGACCCGCATCGTCGCGGTACTTGATGACCCCGATCTTGCGACCCGATTTCCCTCGCCCCTTGGCGGTGCCGGGGCGGGCTCCGGTGCCCGGTCTTGGCGACGCGCTGCGGGAGGCCAGACCCAGATCGGCTGCGGTGAGCTGGTAGTGCTCGATGGCCGTCTTGATTCGGGCAATCACTTCGCCCAGTTCCTGGGTGCGGATGGCCTCGGCTTCCTTCTGCAGCTTGTCGATCGCGGCTTGAATGTCTGCAAGGGACTTCTTCCGTGTGGATGACAAAACGCTTCTCCTCAAAATTGTGGATAAATGGGGACCGGAGGATATGACAACTCCGAACCCGAATCATCGTCCGCATCCCCAGGGTGATTGTCAATTGCAAGATTCGGCCCGACACGTGCAGTGCGAACATCGTCATCCGCGCTTTCGAACCACGCGCCAGGCAGCAATCGGCGGGTGCTCTGGTGCCCGTAGCGTTCGTCGAGCAGCCACAGGACACCGCAGTCCTGCGGCGTGCGAACGATCCGCCCCGCTGCCTGGACGACTCGCTGCATCGCCGGCACCCAATCGGCATAGCGCTGCTCGGGGCCGAAGAGCGCATTCATCCGGGCTTTGGTGGCTTCCAGCAGCGGGGACACCGGCGCCAGGCCCATCGTCGCGATGAACGCGCCGATCAGCCTCCTGCCCGGCAGGTCCACGCCTTCGGCAAACAGCCCGCCCAGCACGGCAAAGCCCACGCCCTGCCCGTCCGCACGGAAACGCTCGAGGAACTCGGCACGGGCCGCAGGGCCCATGCGAGGCGATTGGCGCCATTGCGGCAGGTCGGGGCGGCGCGACTGAAGTTCATCGGCCACGCGGTCGAGGTAGTCGAAGCTGCTGAAGAACGCGAGGTAGTTGCCCGGGGCTTGGTCGAATTGAGCAGCGATGCGCTCGACCAGGGCCTTGAGCGTGCGGCCCCGGTCGGGGTAGCGGGTGGAAAGACCGTGTGCAATGCGCACCGACAGGTTGCGGGCGGGAAAGACCGGACCCACCTGGCACCAGACGGTGTCTTCAGGCAAGCCCAGCATGCGAATGGCGTAGTCGGGCGGACTCAAGGTGGCCGAGAAGAGCACCAGGCTGTGCAGGGCCTTCCAGCGCTGACGCAGGTGCGATGCAGGCACCACGCAGCGAATCGACAGCCGCGCCTGTTCGGGCGATGGGCATTGCACCTCCAGCAAGGACGCATCGGCGACGCTGTCGAGCAACCGGGCCAGGCGGTGCAGCGAGAAATGCACGTCCAGCAAGGCCCCCACGGTCAGCGGGTGACGCTGGAAGTGGTCGGACAGGACCGATACGCATTGCTGCAGCGCCTGGCCGAGTTCGTCGGGCGGCGCCTGGACGAATGCATGGGGCCGGGCGACCGAGGCCGCCCATTCGCCCGCCTGGGCCTGCCAGCGTTCGAGGGCTGCGCGGACCTCGGGCGGGGCCGACGGCGCCACACGCGAGACCTCGGCCAGGTCCACCTCCGCGCCGTACATCGCACGGGTGCGCTCGACCAGGTTGTGCGCCTCGTCCACCAGCACCGAGACCCGCCACTCCAGCGCCTGCATCAAAGAGGCGATCTGGCCATTCGGGTCGAGCAGGTGGTGCACATCGGCCACGATGACATCGCCCCATCGCAGCAGTTCCTGCCCCAGGTAGTAGGGGCAGATGCCATGCGCGAGCGCGATTTCGCGCTGCGCATGGCCGTCCATCCAGCCCCGCGCGACCGCCGCCTCACGGGCCGGTGCCAGGCGGTCGAAGAAGCCGCGCGCCAGCGGACAGGCATCGCCATGGCAGGCCTTTCCCGGGTGTTCGCAGGCCTGCTCCTTGGCAACGGCCACCACCACCCGCAGCGCCGGTGTCTGCAGGGAGGCCCTCAGCGTGGCGAGCGTGGCCAGTGCATGCGGACGGGCGCTTCCCTTGCAGGTGAGGAAGACGAGCTTGTCGATGGCCTGCTCGGGCAAGGCCCGAAGGCTCGGAAACAGGGTTCCCACCGTCTTGCCGATGCCGGTGGGCGCCTCGCAGAGCAGGCTTCGGCCCTGGATGGCCGCCCGGTAGACCGCCTCGGCGAGCGTGCGCTGCCCGCGACGGAAGTCGCCCGCCGGAAAGGCGAGCGTGCGCAGCGCCTCGTCGCGCCGCGTGCGGTGCTCGGCCTCGGTTCGGGCCCATCCGGCGAAGGCCTGGCATCGGGCCTCGAAGAGCGACTCCAGCGCGGCCGCGCCGAAACGCTCCTGCAGCACGGTCTCCTGCTGGGTGTCCACATCGAAGTACACGAGGGCCAGCAGCAGTTCGTCGCAGCCTCGGTCGCGGCAGAACAAGGCGCCGTAGGTCAGCAGCTGCGCCCAGTGCAGGTGGCGGCGGTTGTCGGGCAGATCTTCGGGCCGGCCGCGGATGGTCTTGACCTCCTCCAGACAGAGCCGATCGGGGTCGTAGCCGTCGGCCCGCCCGCGCACGCGCAGCCCCCCCTGCTGCGACTGCAGCGCCACTTCGGTTTCGTAGCCAGGGCCGCGGCGAAGGGCCACCAGCTGCTGCCCCCGCAGGCCTTCGATCGCGGTGGCCGAAGGCGTGAAGCGGCGGTCCAGGTCGCCCGCCTTGGCGGTGAACTCGCACAGGCTGCGCACCGACACGGTGAAACGCCAGCCGCCCTCGGGCGTGACCTGTGCGTCGACGGCATCGCCGGCCAGACGCGGCGCGTCATCCGCAGGCGCGCTGCTCAGCCCTGCATCGGGGGAGCGTTCATCCGAAGGCCGCGGAGTCGGGGGTGCGGCGTGCAGCATGCCCCGATTGTCGCGACCTGATCGGCTCCGACCGGACCGGCTGCCGTGGCAAGGCGCTGTCGTTCACCGGCGGGAAGTCGGCCAGCGCTGCCCACCCCACGCGCCGAAAGTCGAACCCGGTGCTGCGCAACGCGCGTATAGTGGAACGGCAGCTTTGCTCAGGACCGTCTCTCGTAGGTCTCTTCTGGTCCGCCGGTCCCACCGGTTGCTTGGTCGATTCTTCCCTCAGGTGTATCTCGTGGCGCTTCTGCACTGCGTTGGCATGTGCCGACGCAGCATCTGAAAGGAAATCTAGACATGGCAACGACCGAAACCGGCACTGTGAAATGGTTCAACGACGGCAAGGGCTTCGGGTTCATCACCCCCGACACCGGCGGCAAGGACCTCTTCGCCCACTTCAGCGAAATCAAGGGTTCGGGCTTCAAGACCCTGACCGAAGCCCAGCGCGTCGAGTTCGAAGTGACGCAGGGCCAGAAGGGCCCGCAGGCGTCCAACATCCGGCCTGTGGCCTGAGCGTTCGTGACCCGGGCCCGCCAGGGCCCTTGATCTGAAACCGCGGCCCAGTCCGCGGTTTTTTCATGGGGCCGACGATGAAGAACCTTCAGGAAGCCACCGAGAAGATCTGTGAACTCAAGGGGAACCTGGTCGCGCTGGACGCCTTGGTGTCCGCCTTGATCAGCCAGTGGCCCGAACCGGCGCGGGCAGAACTGCTGCGGGTGTTCAGCGTGAACATCGAGATCGCACGCACGGTGTTGCTCAACGCGCCCGTGTCCGATCTCACCGTGGCCGCCTTCGACCACGACACCGGCCGCATGGCCGCCTTCCTGCGCAGCGGCTCGCCGACTCAGGCCTGAGCCGGCGGCGCCGGCTGCCCACTGCCTGCCTGGCGCACTTCGGGCGCAGCCGCTCCGTCCCGACTGCCGCCCTCGGTTGATCCGGCGTTCTGCTCGGCCCGGCGCGCCTTGCGCGCGCCGCGGACGTTCATCAAAGCCAGCGCCACCTGCAGCAGCACCAGGGCGATGGCGCCGTCGTCCACGCCCCAGGCCACCCACAGGGCATTGCTGAGCAGAAAGACCCAGAAGCCGGCGCGTCGCCGGCCGGCGCGTTCGGATGCCACCAGCCAGGAAGCGGCGATGGTGGCGACCATGGCGGGCCACTGCAGCAAGGCGATCCAGTCCATCGGGCGAGTGCCTCCTGAGGTCGCGGACGGGTGGCCCGCGCCCCGCGCTTGAGGCAAGCAGCGCGCCCTGGCCGTGCGCCCGCACCTGGCGGTTTGCGGGGCCGTGCCCCTGGCTGGCCAGCACCACGCCGACACCACCCGATCGGGCGACGGTCACGGTCACGGGCGCGTCATTTGCCGAACGCACACCATGCCCCGCGTGATCTGGAAAGGCGCCATCAGCTTCGGCCTCGTGCATGTGCCGGTGTCGCTCGTGTCCGCCTCCAGCGTCAGCGGCATCGACTTCGACTGGCTGGACCAGCGCACGATGGACCCGGTGGGCTACAAGCGCATCAACAAGCGCACGGGGGAGGAACTCGCCGGCGAGCACATCGTGCGGGGCGTCAAGGTGGCCGATGGCCGCTACGTCGTCCTGAGCGACGACGAGATCAAGGCGGCCTATCCGCGCACGGTGCAGACCATTGAGATCGAGGGCTTCGTCGACCCGTCGCAGATTCCCTTCACCTTCCTGGAGAAGCCCTTCTACCTGGAGCCCCTGCCCAAGGGCGAACGGGTCTACGCGCTGCTGCGCGAGGCGCTGAAGGACGCCGGCGTCGTGGGTGTGGCCCGGGTCGTGATGCACACCAAGGAGCACCTGGCCGTGCTGGTGCCGGTGGGCGAAGCGCTGATGCTGGACACGCTGCGCTGGGCCGCGGAGGTCAAGCCCCCGGACGGTCTGAAGCTGCCGCCGCAGGACCGGCAGGCCGCGCGTCTCAAGGAAGCCGAGCTGCAGATGGCACGCCAGCTGATCGCCGACATGACCTACGACTGGCAGGCCGACCGCTATGCCGACCGCTTCACCGAGGCGGTGCAGTCGTTGGTGGACCAGCGCGCTGCCGCGGGACGGGTGGAGGAGGTCGAGCCGCTGGAAGCTTCGGCGCCGGGCAGCGCCGCGTCCAACGTCGTCGACCTCACCGAGCTGCTGCGGCAAAGCCTGGACAAGCGGGGGGCCCGACCGGCGAGCGCCGACCCTGGCCCGCGTCGCCGCGCCGCGACGGCGCGGAAGGCACCGGCACCTGCACCGGCATCGGCGCCAGCACCAACGCCGGCAGCCGCATCCAAGCCCTCGTCGCGGCGGCGGGCCTGAGCGGCCCGAGGCCCCCAGCCTGCGCGCACCGTGGCCGAAACCCGCGATGCCTTGAGCCGCTACCGGTCACGGCGCCATGCCGGCCGAACGCCCGAGCCCGAGGTCGAAGTGCAAGCCGATGCGGCTGCGGCCTCCATGAGGCCCCACCCGACCTCGCCCGGGCCCGCCGCGACGGCCGCGGTCGCCACTGGCCGGGCGCTGACCTTCGTCATCCAGAAGCACGCCGCCACGCGGCTCCACTATGACTTCCGGCTGGAGCTGGACGGCGTGCTGCTGTCCTGGGCGGTGCCCAAGGGGCCGAGCCTGGACCCGCGCGACAAGCGACTGGCGGTGCAGACCGAGGACCATCCCCTGGCCTATGCCACGTTCGAGGGCCGCATTCCGCCGGGCGAGTACGGCGCGGGCGAGGTCATCGTGTGGGACCGCGGAACCTGGACGCCGCTGGGCGATCCCCACGCCGGGCTGAGCGCGGGCAAGCTTGCCTTCGTGCTTCAAGGGCACAAGCTGCGCGGCGCCTGGGAGCTGATACGGCCGGTTTCCGATGCGGCCGGTGCTTCGAGTTCCTGGCTGCTCTTCAAGAAGCGCGACGCGCACGCCCGAGCGCGCGAGCTGCTGGACATCACCCGTTGCGAGCCCGACCGGCTGTCGCCCGTCGAGGAGCGCCGCGTGCCATCCGGTGACGCGTCCCTGAGCGGGGCTCGTGCGCATCCCCTGCCGGACTGGCTGGAGCCGCAACTGGCCGTGCTGGCCGACACCCTGCCCGCCAGCGGCCATTGGATCTTCGAGACGAAGTTCGATGGCTATCGCCTGCTGGCGCGCCTGCAAGGCGGCAGCGTCAGGCTGTTCTCCCGCAACCGGGGCGACTGGACTGAACGCCTGCCCGAGCTTGCCGGCGCGCTGGCGGGCCTGGGCACGACGGACGCCTGGCTCGATGGTGAGATCGTCGTGGGTGGCGGCGAACCCTCCGAGGGCGGCACGGTGTCCAGCGATTTCCACGCACTGCAGACCGCCTTGGACGGGCCGAGCCGCAAGTCGATCCGCTACTGCATCTTCGATCTGCCCTGGTTCGATGGCCACGACCTCAGGGCGCAGCCGCTGGCGGCGCGGCGCGAACTGCTGCGCCAGTGGCTGGCTTTGCAGCCCCACCCGCTGCTGCATTTCTCGCCTGCATTGGGCGGTGGTGGGCAGGCCCTCGCAGCGCGGGTGCTCAAGGCGGCCTGCGAGGCCGGCGAGGAAGGCGTGATGGCCAAGCGCGACGACGCGCCCTACCGCGCCAGTCGCAACGATCACTGGATCAAGCTCAAGTGCGCGCAGCGCCAGGAGTTCGTGATCGTCGGATTCACCTTGCGCGCAGACGATGCGCAGGCGGTGGGCAGCTTGCTTCTGGGCGTGCACGACGAACGCGGGCAGCTGCTCGGCGCAGGCAGCGTGGGCACCGGATGGAGCCGCGAGGAGGCCCGGACGCTTCGAAGCCGCCTGCAGGGCCGGGCGCAGGCCGATAGCCCCCTGTCGCCGGGTGCCCAGCGCAGGGGCCGAAGCCACGGCAAGGTGCACTGGCTCAGGCCCGAGGAGGTGGCCGAGGTGCGCTTTTCCGCCTGGACCCCTGGCGGCGCCGTCCGGCATGCCAGCTTCATCGGGCTGCGCGAGGACAAGGCGGCACTGACCGTCCGGCGTGAAGGGGCCAGGGTGTCCGCTGCTTCAGGCCCGGCGGCCAAACCTGCTGCCACACCCCACCAGCGACGTGCCGTGACGCTGAGCCATCCCGATCGGGTGATCGACGAGGAGACGGGCAGCACCAAGCTCGATCTGTTCCGTTACTACGAAAGCGTGGCCTCCTTCCTTCTGCCCCACCTGAAGGACCGCCCGGTGGCGCTGCTGCGAGGCCCGGGCGGCGTGACGGGATCGCTCTTCTTCCAAAAGCATGCATCGGCCGCTTCGATCCCCGGTGTGGAGGCACTGCCCCAGGATCTGTGGCCGGGGCACGACGCGCTGCTGGCCGTGTCCACGGCGAAGGCCGTGCTGGGTGCGGCACAGATGAACGTCATCGAATTCCACCCGTGGAACTCGCGCACGCGGCACCTGCAGCGGCCTGACCGCCTGGTGTTCGACCTCGACCCGGGCGAGGGGGTGGGCTGGCCGGCAATCCGCGACGGGGCGCTGCTCGTTCGAGCGCTGCTGGACGAACTGGGGCTGCGCTGCTGGCTCAAGACGAGCGGCGGCAAGGGGCTGCACGTGGTGGTCCCCATCGCGCCGGAGCACCGCTTCGACCAGGTCAAGGCCTTCTCCAAGGCCGTCGTCACCCACCTGGCCAGCACGCTGCCGCTTCAGTTCGTGGCGGTCAGCGGTCCGGCCCGCAGGGTCGGGCGCATCTTCGTGGACTACCTGCGCAACGGCGAGGGCGCCACCACCGTGGCGGCCTTCTCGGTTCGCGCACGGCCGGGCCTTGGGGTGTCCATGCCCGTCGCCTGGGATGACCTGCCCTCGATGGACAGGGCCAGTCCGTGGAACGTGCGCAGCGCACTTGAGCACCTGTCGCTGCGCCCCGGCGACCCCTGGGAGGGCTTCGCGCGCAGCAGGGCCGGCCTCAGCCGGCCGATGAAGCGGCTGGGCTTCAGGCCGAACCCGTGACACCGGTCGATCCGGCGCGAACGGGCTGCGCCGGCGCAGGTACTCGACTTGCCGAGGCCGGCCATGCAGCCAACGCCGCCCGACAGGCCCGCCCCGTGGGGCGGGATATCACCCGCGCCCGCGCCCACGCCCCGGCTTGGGGGTGGCGGTGGGGGTGAGCGCGGCGAGGGCCCACTGCAGGCGGTGCTGGCGCGCATCGGCGCCCCCGTTCAGCGCAGCCTCGAGCGCTCGCGCGGCACGCTGTCCTTCGTGGGCGAGGTGCTGCTGGCGCTTTCGCGGCTGCTGCGCGGACGCGGGCAGATGCGGCGGGCCGATCTGGCCTGGCACATCGAGCAGGCGGGCCCCCGCGGGCTGGGCGTCGTGGCGCTGGTCAGCGCCATGGTCGGGCTCATCCTGGCCTACATGGGCGCCACGCAGCTGCAGCGCTTCGGCGCGCAGATCTACATCGCCGACCTGGTCACCATCGGCGTCGTCCGCGAGGTGGCCGCGCTGATGGTGGGCATCGTGCTGGCCGGTCGGGTGGGCGCGGCCTTCGCGGCCCAGCTGGGCAGCATGCAGGCCAACGAGGAGCTCGACGCGCTGCGGGTGCTGGGCATCGACCCGGTGGATCACCTCGTGCTGCCGCGACTGCTGGCGCTGGCGGTGTGCGGGCCGCTGCTCACGGTGTTCGCCGCGGGCGTGGGCCTGCTGGCCGGCATGGCGGTGGCCGTGGGGGTGCACGGCATCGGCGCTGTGGAATACCTCACCGCCAGTGCCCAGGCGATGACGCTGCCCAACGTGGGGGTGGGGTTGCTCAAGGGCACCGTGTACGCGCTGCTGGTCGCGCTGGCCGGTTGTCGCCAGGGCCTGGCGGCCGGACGCAGCGCCGAGGCCGTCGGCCAGGCCACCACCGCGGCGGTGGTGCAGTCCATCGTGTGGTCCACCGTGGCGGCATCGGTGCTCACGGTGATGCTGCAGCGGCTGGGGTGGTGAGGCCATGGCCCACGCGGTGAGCGTCCAGGCCCGCGGACTGACGCTCGCGCACGGCGAGCGCGTGCTGCAGCGAAACCTGGACTTCGACGTCCGGCAGGGCGAGGTGCTGGCCATCACCGGCACCAGCGGCTGCGGCAAGAGCACGCTGCTGCGCCACCTGGTGGGCCTGCAGGCGCCTGCGGCGGGGCAGGTGCTGCACGATGGTGTGGACCTGCAGGCGGCCGACGGGCCCACCCTGTCGCGCCTGCGCCGTCGAATGGGCGTGAGCTTGCAGTCCGGTGCGCTCTGGAGCAGCCTGAGCGTGGGCGAGAACCTGATGCTGCCGCTGGAGCTGCTGAGCGATCTGGACGCCGCGCAACGGCAAGCCCGGGCCCGCTCGCTGCTCGAGCGCGTGGGCCTGGCCGACAGCTTCGACCGCGAGCCGGCCGCCCTTTCCGGAGGCATGCGCAAGCGCGCCGCCATCGCCCGCTCGCTGGTGCTGCAACCCGCGGTGCTCTTCCTGGACGAGCCGTCCGCCGGACTCGACCCTGTGGCCTCGGCCCAGCTGGACGCGCTGATCGACTCCCTGCGCCGCGAGCTGGACACCGCCGTGGTGATGGTCACCCACGAGCTGGCAAGCCTCTTCGCGCTGGCCGACCGCATGCTCTTCCTGGACGTGCAGGCCGGCACGATGACCGCACTGGGCGCGCCCGCCGTGCTGATGCACGAGGGCCCGGGTCCGGTGCGCGAGTTTCTCGGGCGGCAGGGCCGGACCCCGGTCCGATCGTCCCCAGCGTCGCCCTTGCAGCCGGACAGCCTGACATGGCGCGCCGAAGTCGTCCGGCCCTGATCGGGGCCTTCGTGGTCGGCGCGCTGGCGCTGCTGGCGCTCACGGTCATCGCGCTCGCGGGCGATCGGCTCTTCGTGCGCTCCGAGCGCGCGGTGATGCACTTCACCGGCTCGGTCTACGGGCTGCAGACCGGCGCGCCGGTGGTCTTCCGGGGCGTGCGCGTGGGCAGCGTGAGCGCGCTGGAGGTGGTCTACGACAGCCATGCGGACACCCACTCGATCCGGGTGCGCGCCGACCTGGACGCGCAGGCGGTCAGGGCGCTTCAAGTTGCAGCGGACGACGCCGGCGTGCCGCTGGGTCTGGAGCGCCTGGTCCAGCGCGGGCTGACCGCCCAGCTGCAGATGCAAAGCTTCGTCACCGGGCTGCTCTACATCGACCTGGACCTCAGGCCCGGTCGCAGCGCCGGCCTGAAAGGCCCCCGCAGCCGGGGCGCCGGCGCTGGCGCTGCGGTGGAGATTCCCACCACCGCCACCGCCATCCAGGCCTTGAAGAGCCAGCTGGACGGCATGGACTTCCGTCGCCTGGCCGAAGACGTGTCGGCCATCGCGGCCTCCGCGCGCGCCGTGCTCGCCGGGCCGCAGCTGCAGGCGGCCCTGGAAGACCTCGCGCAGGTGGCGGCCAACGTCAACCGGCTGACCGCCCGCCTGGACAGGCGGCTGGACCCACTGTCCGAGGAACTGCAGCGCACGCTGCAATCCGCCCGGCAGGCGCTGCATTCCGGCGGCGAGGCCTCGCGCAGCGTGGCGCAGACCAGCGACCGCCTGGGGCTGCTGCTGGCACCGGAAGGCCCGCTGGTGCAGGACCTGCGCACCGCGCTGTCCGAGGTGGCGCGCAGCGCGGAGGCCCTGCGGGCGACCGCCGAAAGCGGAGCGCCCCTGGCCGAGGACGCCGACCGGGCGCTGCGCGATGTCTCGGCGGCGGCGCGTGCGCTGCGCACGCTCGTGGAGACCCTCGACCGACAACCGGATGCCTGGCTGCGCGGCCGGCGAACCCAGCCATGAACCTTCACCGACGGCTGTGCTTGAAGCGGCTGCTGCCCCTGGCCGGCAGTGCCCTGGCCGCGGGTGGCCTGGCCGCGGGCTGTGCTTCGCCCTCGCCGCCGGTTCGCCTGTATGCACTTCGCGACCTGCCACCGAGCGGCGAGCTGCTGCCGGCGCGGCGCCCGGGCCTGGGCCCCTGGGAACTGTCGATGCGGGTGGACATGCCCGGCCTGCTTGAGCGCGACACGCTGCATCGCCTGAGCGGAGCGGCAGGCCTTGAGCCGCTGGTCGGGCATCGCTGGGCCGAGCCCCTGCGGGACGCGGTGCCCCGCATCCTGCTGCGCGACCTGCAGGCACTGACCGCGGCGGATCGGGTGTGGCCAGCGCCCGCGCCCCGCGAGGTTCGGCCCCTGGAGCGGCTGCATGTGACGCTGCTGGCCCTGCACGCCGGCCCCGAGCCTGAACGCCTGCGTGTGGCCGCGCGCTGGTGGTGGGTGCGACTCGCGCCCACCGCCGCCAGGGGCAACGGTTCGGCCCTCCCGGGAGCGCAGGGCGCGGTGCCCGAGGGGATAGGCGCCCACACCGCAACGGCGCCCGGGGCCGAGGCCGACTTCGCCCTGGCACTGCCCGATGCGTCCGCCGACGCCCTGGCCGAGGGCCATCGGCTGGCGCTGTGGCGCCTGGCCAGCCGGGTGGTCGATTCGGCGGCCTGAGGCGGCTGGGGTGCGCCGGGAGGTGCGCCAGGTGGTGCGGACCGCTCCAGCGCCGGTCGCTCAGGGCGGGCTGCTCCGCCCGGGCAGCAAGGCCGCCAGCGCCTGCAGGGCGTCCACCAGCGAAGGCGGCGTGATCGGCTTGGGCAGGTGCAGCTGATAGCCGGCGGCCCGGGCGAGGTCGGCATCGTCCGGCCGGACGAAAGCGGTCATGGCCGCCGCAGGCGTGGCGCCGCCCTCCTCGGGCGGCAGCTGGCGCACCCGGCGGATGAATTCGTAGCCATCCATGTCGGGCATGCCGATGTCGCTGACCAGCAGGTCGGGCCGATCGCGGGTGACCCGCCCGAGGGCGTCCATGGCCGCCGAGGCCAGCAGCACGCGCGCGCCCGCCTGCTGCAGCACGTGTCCGATCACCGCTCGCACATCGGGCTGGTCGTCCACCAGCAGCACCGACAGGCCATCCAGCGGGCGTTCGTGCACAGCGGGTGTGGTGGAGGGTGAGTGGGCGGGTCTGGGTGAAGGTGCGGGTGAAGGCGCCGGCGCGGCACCCACGCGCGCGCCCCCCGCCGTGGCGGCAGGGGCCGGCTGCACGGTGCCGGACTGCACGCGCAGCCCACCGGCCCCGCCCGAGGCGCCCAGGTCCGCCAGGGGCGCAGGGACACGGCCGGCCTCATCGGGCAGCGCCGCCTCGAGCAAGGGCAACACCACGGTGAAGGTGGAGCCCAGGCCGCTGCCAGCGCTGTGCGCCCACACGCTTCCGCCATGCAGTTCGACCAGGTGGCGCACGATGGAAAGCCCGATGCCCAGCCCGCCATAGCGTCGGCTGGTGCCCGGGTCCTGCTGCTGGAAAGGCTCGAAGAGCCGGGCGCTGAAATGCGGCTCGATGCCCTGGCCGTTGTCGCGCACGGTGATCACCGCGCGCCCGCCTTCGGCCTTCAGCGAGACCTGCACGTCCGAGCCCTCTGGCGAGAACTTGATGGCGTTGTTCAGCAGGTTGCCCACGATCTGCTGCAGCCGCGCCGCGTCTCCCAGCACCTCGACCAGCCCGGGGCTGAACGAGGCTCGCAGGCCCACCTGCCGGTTGCTGGCGGCGGGCAGCGCCGCATCGATGGCTGCAGCCACGGCGCTCCCCAGGTCGATGCGCTGGCGGTCAAGGCGCAACTGCCCGGCCTCGATGCGGTTCATGTCCAGCAAGTCCTCGATGAGCCTGACCTGCAGCCGGGCGTTGCGCGAGATGGCCTGCAGGCCATGCTGCAGCGTGGACGCGTCCAGGTTGCCCCGCTCCAGCACATGGGCCCAGCCAAGGATGGCCGCCAGCGGCGTGCGCAGTTCGTGCGACAGCGTCGCCAGGAACTCGCCCTTGATGCGGCTGGCCCGCTCGGCTGCCAGCCGGGCCGACTGCGCCTGAGCGAGCGACTGCTCGCTCGCGCGCTCGATCTGCCGGCGCTCGGTGATGTCCTGGATGAGCATCAGGTAGCCGATCAACTCGTCGCGTGGACCCTTGAGCGCGCTGAGCACCACCGCAGCGTCGAAGCGGCTGCCGTCGCGACGCTGCCGCACGACGTCGCCCGCGAACTCGCCGCGCTCGGCGGCCAGGCGGCGCTCCTCGGCCGGCCGGCAGGCCACCAGGTCCTCGCGGGTGTAGAGCCTTTCCACCGGCATGCCCATGGCCTCCTCGGCCGGGTAGCCCTGGATGCGGGCGGCGCCCTGGTGCCACGAGGTGATGCGCCCCGAAGGGTTGAGGGTGAAGATCGCGTAGTCGCGCACGCCGTCGAGCAATGCGCGCAGCTCCGCGGTGCATGCGTGCAGCACCCGCTCGACGCGGTGCAGGTCGCGCCCGGGCGGTGCGCAATGGGCCCGCTCGGTGACATCGCTGGTCACCGCCACGGCGCCGATCACCGATTGCGCCACGCGGATCGGCGCGGCGGCCGTTCTGAGCAGCACGTCCCGACCGGAGTCCGGGCGGGTGATCCACAGTTCGTCCACCGTGTTGCGGCCCTGCAGCGCCCGTCGGAAGGGCAGGTCGGCCTCGTCGATCAGCGGGCCCGCGCGCAGACGACGAAGGCGGAACTGCCCGATGCGCCCGGCCGGTGTGGGCTCAAGGCTTTCGTTGGAGGCGATGCCCAGCTGCTGCAGCGCCGCCGCATTGCAGTGCAGCGACCCATCGTGTCCGCCCACATGAACGCCATCGGCGAGGTCGGCCAGGGCGCTGTCCAGCGCCTGGCGCAGCTGCTCATCGATCGGCGCGGCCGCGGGGCTCATGGACTCGCTCGAGGGGCAGGGCATGGCGGATCACAGCAATCGGCGTTCCGCCAGAGCGCAGCGCCCGGGCCGCACAGCACCGCCGGGCGCCCCGGGCGCCTCCCAGGGCCGTTCAGGGCTGGGACGACTCGGCCAGCGACGCCAGCACGTCCTCGCGCACGGCGGCGATTTGTTCGGCCAGGCTTTGCAGGTCCGCCTGCGACTCGCGCATGCGCGGGAAGATCTCGCCCTCCTCTTCCTGCACGTGACGCCGGACCAGCTCGGACAGCACGGCCACGGTGCTGTCGAAGCGGTCGTCGGACGGGTCGAGCGACTGGATCTGGCCGATGAGCTCGCGCATCGACGCGTGTTCGGACTCGGCCTCGTCGACCTCCTCTTCGTCGCCCAGGGCCGCGCGCACCGCGGGGTAGAAGACCTCTTCCTCGGCGGCGGCGTGGGCGGTGAGCGCGTTGCAGATGCGCAGGGCCAGCGTCTGGCGCTGGGCGTCATCGGCGCCCTCGTCCACCAGGTCCTCGAATTCGTCGAACCATTCCCGCACATCGTCATGGTCCAGGGTGAGCAGGTCGATGGCGTTGTCGACGGGGTCGGTCTGGGTATCGGGGGTCATGGTCATGCCTGTGGTGACGCCGGGCCCCACGGCCCAGTCGGTTACGAATTCGGGCAATCGACACGCCCGCGCCGGGCGACACGGGCATGCTCGAGACCTCTGCAGCCGGCCGTGGAACGGCGCTTTTCGAGCGATCGCGGAACCGCCATGGACGCCATTCTCGAAACGCATCACGCCCGGTGCTCCACGACCCCATCGACCCGCCATGCGCCAACGCCTCGCCAACCGCCGCCTCTACATCGCTGACCTCGCCCGGCGTCAGTCCGAGCTTGAAAACGGGCGCATCCCCATGGATGCACTGGCCTATCGGGTGCTGGCCAAGCGGATGCGTTCAGCGCTGGCCGGGCTGCCCGCGCCAAGGCTGATGTACGGCTTCGCCGAACTGGAGCCCCACCTGCAGCCGCTGGTGTACGCAGCGCTGGAGCAGCGCCATTTCGACGAAACCGGGATGCTGCTCGGACCGCAGGGCCGGCGCTCGGCCGAGCTGGCCGAGGCCTTGCTGGCGCGGCTGCAGATCGCAGCGGCCTGAAGCGCCGACTCAGGCCGCGCTCAGCGCCGCCCCGGTGGCGGCCTGCGGCCCCTGAAGCATCGCGGCGAACACCGGCTGGCGGGCTTGCAGCTCGTCGGCCGTGCCCACATCGACCAGGCGGCCGTCGATCATCAGGCCCACCCGGTCGAAGTGCCGCAGAAGGCCCATGCGGTGGACGGCGGCCACCAGCGTGGAGCCCTCGAAGGCCTCGCCGATGCGCTGCTGCACATGCTGCTCGATCAGCGGGTCCAGCGCGCTGGTGGGCTCGTCGAGCAGCAGCAGCGAACTGCGCCGCGCGGCGAGCAGACCCCGGGCGAGCGCCAGGCGCTGGCGCTGGCCACCGCTCAGATTGAAGCCCCGCTCGGACATCGGGGTGTCCAGCCCCTGCGGAAGGCTGGCCAGCACCTCGTCGAAGGCACTGGCACGCATCGCGCGGAGAAGGTCGGTCTCGTCCACGGCTTCGCCGAAGCACAGGTTCTCGCGCAGGCTGGCCTCGAAGACCTCGGTTTCCTGTGGCACGAGCGTGGAGACGCCCGCCGCGTGCCGCAGGCCCGGATGCACCACGCCGTCCACTGCCAGCTGCCCCTCCTGGGCGTCGTAAAGCCCCGCCAGCACGCGCAGCAGCGTGCTCTTGCCCGACCCGCTGGGCCCGACGAGGGCCAGGCGCTCGCCGCGCCGCAGGCTCAGATCGACGCGCTCGACCCCACCGCGCGAGCGGCCATCGGGGCGCTGCGCGTGGGCGAAGCCCAGCTGCCGCCACTCCATGCGCTCCCAGCGCTGCGGCCAGGCCGGCCCGGGCGTGCACTGGGGCGCGGTGCGCACGATGCCGGCGCTCGCGTGATCGGCCTGCGTCTGGGCCAGGCCCTGGTAGTGGGCGGCCATCGAACCCAGCACGCTGGAGGCTTGCTGCGCGTATTGGTGGACCATGAACAGGCTGCCGATGAGCAAGGTGCCGCCGGCGCCCGCCGCCCCCAGGGTGTGCAGCGCGTAGACCACCACCAGCCCCCAGCTGAGGGCCACGGTCAGCAGGTCCACCGTGCACCACTTCCATTCGGTGAGCACGATGCTGCGGCCCAGGGGCTTGAACACCGCCAGCAGCCGCTCCTCGAGCAGCCGTCGCGCCGGCTGCTGCAGCCGCAGGCTGGCCAGCGCGGAGATGTTGCCCACGAAGTCCAGCAGGCGCGCCGCGTAGCGCCGCTCGGCGAGGTTCTCGCGCAGGGCCAGGTTCATCAGCGCCCGGTCGAAGCGCAGCACCGCCAGCGCCACCGCGCAGAAGCCCAGCAAGGCCAGCCCACCGGTCGTGGGCGACAGCAGATACAGCGCCACCAGCGGGCCGACGAGCTGGATGAAGTTCTGCAGGTAGATGAACTGGGTCTGGGTGAAGCCGTACAGCGCCTGGCTCGCCTGGCCGACACGATGCTGCAGGTCGCCCGAGTGGTGCTGGTCGTGCCAGGCGAGCGGTGCGGCCAGCAGCCGGGCGAACAGGGCGTCGGCCACGCTGTGCCGCACGCGCAGCGCCACCCCGCGCTCGAGCACCCGGGCCGGGCCGTGCAGCGCCCAGGACAGCCCGTGCAGCATCAGCGACGCGCCTATCCACAGGGCCGCCGTCTGAAGGCCTGCCCGGCCCTGGGTCTGGATGGCGTTGATGGCCTGCGCAGCCATCAGCGGCAGCGACAGCTTGAGCAGCTGCGATCCGCCCAGCAGCGACAGCGCCAGCGCCAGGCGGGCGCGGGCACCCCGGGCATGGACCCACATGTCGCGGTAGAGATCGGAAAGCGGCGTGGCAGGGTCGAGGACAGGACTGGCAGCGTGTGACATGGCGAGGGCACGAGGCCGGAAAGCTGTGGAACGGGGCGGCGCAGGGGACCGGCGTGGAGAAACGGGCGCGGAGGAAAGGGCGCGAAGAAGCGGACTGCAAGAAGCGATGGCGTGCAGGGCATTCGGACGCTTCTTGTTGCGATGGCACGGGTGCAGGGCCGACAGAATCGTCTGCAGGTCCGGTGCTCAACCCAGAGCCCCTCCCCCGTTTTTCCCCGCTTTCCCGCTGCGCCGACACCTCGGACGAACGATGCTGGCTTTCCCTCGATCCTGCGTTCAGTCAACGCGCTGCGACCCCCTCCGGGTTGACCCCAGGTGTAAGCGCCCGCAACGCTTCTGGGCCGTCGTTCACGCTGCGTTCCAGGCCCCTTCGAATCACTGCAGTGCGCGCTCGCGGAGCTTCTCGCCTGGGCGGGTGGGCCTGTGGATGGCGCTGGCCGCGTTGCCTGCGAGTGCATTCGCTTCCCCCAACCCGGAGCAGGCAAGGTTTCGACTGGACACGGCTGAGACGCGCACGGACCCGGCGGCACCCAGCCCGACGCAGGGTCTGGTTCGCGAGATCGTGCAGCGCGGCGACGGCCAGGGGCGCCCTTTCGTCGTGGTGGACAAGCGCAGCGCCCAGGTGTGGGTGCACGCCGCGGACGGCCGCCTGGTGGGCCGCTCACCGGCCTTGCTGGGCTCTGCCTCGGGCGATGGTTCCGTCCCGGGCGTCGGCGAACGCACCCAGCGGCGAGCCTTGCGGCCGGAGGACCGCACCACGCCGGCCGGGCGCTTCGAGGCCCGGGTGGGGCGCAACCTCAGCGGGGAGGCGGTGGTGTGGGTCGACTGGGATGCGGCGCTGGCCATCCACCGGCTGCGCGACGGACCGAGCCGGGCGCAGCGCGAACTGCGGCTTCGAAGTCGCGCCGAGGCGCGGCGGGTCTCCGACGGCTGTGTCGTCGTGCCGGGCGAGTTCTTCGACGCGGTGGTGCTGCCCACGCTGTCCGGCGGCCGTTCGACGGTCTACATCCTGCCCGAGGGGCCGGGCGCGGCGACGCTCGACGCGATGGCCAGTGCATCAGCCCGGCAGGCGATGTAGCTCTGCGCTGAGCCGCCCAGCAAGGGGTGGCCCGCCCGACCGAATGCAGCAACCGAACAGCACCGCTTCCGGCAGCGCCCAGATGCAAGCAGAGGTAAGAAAAGCTGCAGGCACGGCTGCGCCTGGTGAAGCCTGAGCACGACACGAAACCGGCACGGGAGCCTCACTCGAACCGCACGGGAGCGGCCCGCCGCCGCTTCAGCGCCCACCGCGAACCGCCTGAAGCAAGCCGATGGCCACGCCCGACTCGGCCACTGGCGCCGGCCCGGCCGGCGAAACCCCCTCCCCCACCTGCAGACCGACGGCCGCCATTGCCAGCGCCCCGCAGACCGCCCAGATGAAGAGGCTGCGCCAGGGCCGCTGCCGCCGCTCCCGCCGCCGCCGCTCCGGCTGATGTCCGCCGGCGCGGGAAGGCTCGGGGCGTTCGGACGCCGGGTGGACGAGGGCAGACAGGTTGGCCATGGCGGTGGATCGGCAAACCCCGTGCCCATCCCGCTTCAGCGGGTTGGCTTCAGCGGTGCACAGGGGTCCTGTGCGCTGCCTTCGCCCGGGTCCACCAGCGGCAGCAGTGCCGCCAGGGGCCCGGCCACGGCGCCCAGGATGACCGCGCCCGCAGCCTTGCCGGCCATCGGCCCGGCTTGGACCGACAGCCGCGGCGCAGCCAGGCTGCCGGTGACGGTGATGGGCGCACGCAGGCTGAGAGGCGAGAAATCCTTGGGACGGGCCACGGCCCGCAGGTCCAGCGTCTCGCTGCCCAGGTCCAGTTGGCCGGTGGCGCGCAAGGTGGTGTCCGGCGTGTCCATCACCGCCTGGCGCACCGACAGTCGGCCCGCCTCGGCCTCGACCTCCAGCCGGGCACAGCGCAGGGGCAGCGATCGGTCGCCCCGGGCCAGCACGCCCAGGGCCTGCGCCACATCGAGGCCCAGCATCTCCACCACCAGATGGGACAGGGTGCCGTCCCGCACCATCAGCCGGGCCCTGCCCTGCAGACTTCCCAGCACGAGGGCGGTGGAGTCTCCACGGCCGGCGAAGTCCAGCTGGCCGGCCAGCACGCCGCTGATGTAGGGCGTGGAGCGCCGGCCCTGCCGGACCCGGAAGCCCTGCAGCCACTGCGCGAGGTCGATGCGCTCGAACTCCAGCGCGGCCGCCCACTGGGCGGGTCGGCTCGATGCCTCCAGCTGGGTGCTGCCGCGCACGCTGCCGCCGGCCACCTGGGCCCGCAAATCCTGCAGCCGCAGCACGCCCGAGCGCAGAACGACCTGGCCGCTCAGCGCCTGCAGGGGCCGCAGCCGGGCCTGCCCGAGGTCGAGTTCATCCAGGGCCACCTCCACCTGCGCGTCCATGCGCCCCAGCGCCGACAGGTCGAGGCTTCGCCGGGGCAGCACCTTGCCGGGCAGCGACGCCGCCGGAGCGCCGGCGGGCGAGCGGGCGCCGGTGGCCGGGGCCAGGTCGGCGAGCACCAGGCGGCGACCTCGCAGCTGCCCCTGCAGACGTGCGGGCCGGGCGTTCAGGTCATACAGGAAATGTCCGCCCAGCTCGCTGCGGCCGATCCGCGCCTGCTGCGCCTTGAGCTCCCACAGCCCCGAGCGGTGCGACATCCAGCCCCGCAGATCGAAGGCGGGCGTTGCCGGCAGCGTCAGGCCGAAGGGCTCGCCGGCTGCAGCCAGCGAAGGGCCTGCGAGCTCCACCCGGCCCTGCAGCGGCCGGTCGCCCAGCAGCGCCGCGGCAGCGCCATCGAAGAGCAGGCGAGCCGCGCCGATGCTGCCTTCCACGCGCAGCGGCACCAAGCCATCAGCGGGGTCCACATGGGGGGCCAGCGCCTGACCGCGACCGGTCTCGTCGAACAGCGGCAGCGCCGACCGGGCCTGCACCCGCAGGTGCAGTTCGGTCGCCCTGTAGTGCCCGTCGATCGTTGCCGCGTAGCCGGGCGATCGCCCCTGCGCCGACGCCCAGGCGGCTCCCTCGCCGCCCTGCACACCGACCACCAGCTGCGTGCGATGGGCCACATCCTCGAAGAGCAGCCGTCCCCGGTCGACCCGCAGGAGCCCGAACTGCGGCCAGGGCGAAGACGCGGGCCGACCCTCAGGCGCTGGCGCCTGCGAGCGGCCCAGCGACCAGGACGTCCGGCCATCGGCAAGGCGAACGAGCCGCGCGTCCAGCGTGTGGGCCGTCAGGCTGTGGATGCGCAGCGGCGCGGCACCGGAGCGCGCCCGCCAAAGGTCGGCCCAGCGCCATCGCAGCAGCACCTCCTCGGCCTGGAGCAGATGGGGCAGTTCGAAGCCGGCCGGTGCTGCAACCCGCAGCCCCTGGACCTCCAGCCGCGGGTCCAGCACCAAGCGTGCGTGGAACTGGCCGCTCAGGCGCACCGGAGCACCGATGCTGCGAGCCAGCACCGCTTCGACCGGGACGCGCAGCAATCGCCAGCCCGAGGCTTCCATCAACCCCACGAGGACGACCGCACCACCCAGCAGGCTCAGCGCCCAACGCGCCGCCGGGTGCTGCCGCATCCAGGTGCGGGTGCGACGCCACCGGCGCGCGACGCCGCCCGCGCCACCCCGGACCATGTCAGTGGCGAGCGGGCTTGCGGCCGGCCGCTTCGGCGTCCTCGAGCGCCTCGGCCTCCTCGGCGCTGGCCGGTGCGGCCGACCGCGCGGCGCTCGGCACGGCGCCGGACTCGACGAAACGCTCGGCCGACTCGCGGTGGCGCCGCGCGGCCTCGTAGTCGCCCTCGCCTTGAACGGCACTGCCGGGCGTCGCGCCCGCCGGGGTCGGGTCGCCCTGCTGCTGCCCGCCATCGAAGGCGTCCTCGCTGCGGGGGAAAGGGGTTTGCTGTTCTTGCTGGGGGCCTTGCTGCGGGCCTTGCTGCGCAACGGACGACGGGCTGGTGGGCTTGGAGGAATCGGGCATGTCAGCTCCTGGGGGTTTCCGCTGCGACGCGCGGCGGTTGCGATGAGCTTGATCCCCAGCCGACGGTCTGCCCATCGGGCAAGCGGCCGAGCCGCTGTGGGCGCCGCCTGACAGGCGCCCTGCCCGCAGAGGGGCGTTCGAACGCATGGAACCCCGCTTGCCTGAAAGCGGACGATGTCGCTTGCCGACCCGCCTCCTTCGATGCGTGCACTGAGCCGATCGTCCTGGACGCACCGGGCGACGCGGGCCGCACTGTGGCTGCCGCTGGGCGCCGCGCTGGCCGCCAGTGCCTGGCAGGCCTTGCAGGTGCGTTCGGCCACGGCCATCGGTCGCCGCGCGGCGGCTTCGACCGTCGCGTTCGAGCAAGGACCGCCGAGCGCCGCCGTGACCGTGCTGGTGCTGGGCGACAGCACCGGCGTGGGCGTGGGCGCGCACAGCCCCCGCCATTCACTCGTCGGCCTGCTCGCCCTGGACTTCCCCCGGGCGCGCATCGTCAACCGCTGCCGAAACGGAGCCCGGGTGGCCGACCTTGCCGAGCAGTTCGCCGACCTGAAGGCGCGGGGTGAACGCTTCGACCTCGTGCTGGTGCTGGCCGGCGGCAATGACGTGCTTCGGCTCACGCCGCCCGGGCTGCTGCTGGACGCAGCGCGTGGCACCCTGCGCGCCTTGCGCGGCCTGGCGAGCACCGTGGTCTGGTTGGGCAGTGCCAACGTGGGGGCCTCGCCGCGCCTGCTGCGCCCGCTCGCCTGGTACGCCGAGCGCCAGACGGCCCAGCGCGTGCGCCTGCTGGCCCAGGCCGCCCGGGAACAGGACGTGGCCTTCATCGACTTCTTCCAGCGCCGACGGGACGACCTCTTCGCTGCCGACCCTGGCCGCTATTTCGCCGCCGACGGCATCCACCCCAGCAGCGCGAGCTATGCGCATTGCTACCAGGCGCTGCGGCGCATCGCCCGCCTGGGCGAGCGCTTGGGGGCGGCGCGGCCCGCCGGGACGCCACCGGAGGATTGAACGGCAGCGTCGCTCGGCCTGTGATGGGGCGGCGCCGGGTGCGCGGCGCTGGATCCGCCGCGATCAATCGGCCGTGATCAATCCGCCGCGCCCACCCCGGTGCCCACCAACGCGCGCAGCCGCTCGCTGCGTCCCTGGCAGTCCACGCAACGCACGGCGGCAGGCTGAACCTGCAGGCGCTGCGGGTCGATCTCCAGGCCGCAGTCGATGCATTCGCCGTACTCGCCGCGCTGCAAGCGCTCCAGGGCCAGTCCGATGGCGCGCAGCTCCTCGACGTCGCGCTCGTTCTCGGCGTCCACCACGGCCTCCTGGCTGAGCCGCTGTCCGGCGTCGCCCAGGTCCTCGACCTCCGGTGCGCTGAGCTCATCGGAGGCGGCACGGGCCTGAAGCACCGCGCCGATCTGCGACGAGAGTTCGGCTGCCCGCGAACGCAACCTGTGCCCGATGTCGGACGGTACGGCGTCCGAGCGAAGGGTGTCGGTCGGCTCAGCCACGGGGATCGCTCCCCGCTTCGGGCGGCAGCCGCCGCTGCAGCGTGACCGAGGCGGCGTCCTCGCCACAGCTCGAGCGCCACTCGCGCAGCAGCAGTTCGAGCTGGGCGTCGCCTTCGTCCTGGGCCATCTGCACCAGTGCCTGCACGTTCTCGTCGTTCACCTGCTCCCGGGCGACGCCCTTTTGCAGCCCACGGAAGATGTCCAGCAGCGAAGCGGGCGCCGCGTCCATTCGCGCGGTGGGGCGGGAAGCCGGCGGAATCAGGTCCGACGCCTGCGCTGGGTCGCCGTGACCGGGCTCGCCGGAGGCGGCGCTGTCGGTCGATGGTCCAGTGGCCTGTGTGCTGGCGCTTGGGCTTGGGCTTGGGCTTGGGCTTGGGCTTGGGCTGGAGGCGGAGATTGCGTTCGGGTTTGCCGTGCGTACGTCTTGGTTCATGGGGTGTTGTCCTCGTCGGGGGTCCGGGTGGCGTGCCGGCGCCCCCGGGCAAGGTGGGTTCCCGGCCTGGCCAACCCGGCTGAGCGCCGGGGGCGACCGCGCAGGCGTCAGTCGTCCAGGGCGGGGGCCGCCAGGGTCTGGGCGGCCATCAGCCGGCGCGGTTCGCCTTCGGCGCGCAGCGCCTGTTCGTGTTCGAGCACGCGCTGGCCCAGCCGCGATCGGGCCTCGGCATCGAGCAGGCGCTGAACGGCGGGGAAGAGGTGTTCCTCTTCCTCCTGGTGGTGGTGGCGGGCCTGTTCCTCCAGCACCTTGCATTTGGGCGTGAAGGTGGTGTCGGTCGGGTCCAGCGCCAGCAGATCGGCCACCAGGCGCTTGAGCGACAGGTGCTCCTCGAGCGACTCCAGCAGGATGTCCTCGGTGCGACCCGCCCGCACGGCCGGGTACATCACGGTTTCTTCGGCCCCCACGTGCACGGCCAGCTCGTCGGTGGCCTGGTGCAGCAGGCGCTTGCGCTGGCATTCGTCCTCGCAGTCCACCAGGCCCTGCAGCAAGCGCTCGACCTCGCGGTGCTGCTGGACGAGCAGCGCCACGACATCGCGCGGCGGCGCCGAGAGTTCACTCGAGACGTCTGGGGACATGGCGGGCTTTCATGAAGGAGGACGGGCCGGGAGTTCCGGGGCGCGGCGCACCGGGGCAAGCGCGGTGCCGGGCACACCCCCTGCCTTGACGCTGCACGATGCCGCACCCCCCCGACCGCTTCCCTGGCCCTGCAGCCGAGCCCGCTTCGGATACGGCGGCCGACTCGGGCCCCTTAGCCGCACCGGTCGCCACACAGGTTGCAGCACCGGTGGCCACACCGGCCCCCCCCTCGGCCTCCCCGCCCCCTGTGCGCGCCGGTGGGCAGTCCCTCAGTCGGCAGGACGTGCTGACGGTGCTGGCGCTGGGGGCTGCGGCCTGGCTGGCCTGGCAACTGGCCGCGGTGCTGCTGCTGGCCTTCGCAGGGGTGCTCGTCGCGCTGGTGCTGCGCCAGCTCGCGCAGCCCTTCGAACGGCGGCTGGGCCTGCGGCCATCGGTGGCGCTGGCCACGGTGGCCATCGGACTGCTGCTGCTGCTGGTGGGCGGCAGCTGGCTGGTCGGCGCGAACATCGCGGCCCAGCTGCAAGCCCTCAACGAGACCCTGCCGCGCGCCTGGCAGGCCTTGCAGGGTTGGCTGGCGCAGTCCGCCCCCGGACGGTCGGCGCTGGCGATGTGGCAATCCGCCACGCGCGACGCCCAGGGCCTGCAGCAGCTGGCGGGTCTGTTCACCGGCACCGTCAACGCGACGGTGGCCGCCGGCGGGGCCCTGGTGCTGGTGCTGGCCATCGGCGTCTACCTGGCCGCCGACCCGAGGGTCTACGTCATGGGTCTGCTGCAACTGATGCCTCACCGCCACCGCGAGCGCGCACGCCGCACGCTGGCCGCCTGCGGGGAGGGCCTGTCGCGCTGGCTGCTCGGCCAGGGCGCATCCATGCTGGCCGTGGGTCTGCTCACCGCGCTGGGCCTGGGCGCCATCGGCATGCCGCTGGTGCTCAGCCTGAGCGTGATTGCTGCCATCCTGGAGTTCGTGCCCTATTTCGGCCCCATCTTCACGGCAGTGCTGATCATTGCGGTGGCGCTCACCGAAGGCGAGCGCATGGCCTTGATGGCCACCCTTGTGTGCCTGGCCGTTCAGCAGCTGGAGGCCTATGTGGTGCAACCCGTGGCCCAGCGCTGGGCGGTGCGGCTGCCGCCGGTGATGGGCCTGCTGGCCGTGCTGGTGTTCGGGCTGCTGTTCGGGCTGGCCGGCGTGCTGCTGGCGGTGCCGCTGATGGTGCTGTCGATGGTGGTCATCCGCACCCTGTATGCCGACCCGCTCAACGGCAGGACCGATCGCAACCCGCTGAGGTGAGGCGGGCGGGGGGCAGGATGGGTGGAAGTCGTAGTGTCACTTTCACCGCGCCGTGGGCGGAGGCGGGCCAGGCTGCGGAGCGACGCCGCCCCGGCCTGATCCCGACCTGACCCCGGCCTGCACTCAGGCCCGTGCGACCCAGGCGCTGCACCACGCCGGCGCGGCCACGTTGCGACCGGCAAAGAGCGGGCAGGGCGCCTGGGGCTGGGTGGGTGGCCCCCCGTAGAGCGAACAGGATGCGCAACTCTGGCCGGCGGTGTACTTCGGAAAGCGCGACTTGTCGGCCTGGCTGGCCTGGGCCACATAGCCCAGTGCCTGGGCCTGGGGATCTGACGGGTTGACCAGCGGCAGCGCAGCCGCAGGGCCGGCCGCCGTGGGCGTCGTGGGCGTGTTGCCCGTCGAGCCCGGCATGGACGGGCTTCCGGTGTTGCCCGAGCGGGCGCCGCCCCCCGTCTCGTTGGCACCGGCCGCGGTGGTGCCGCCACCCGGTGCATTGCCGCCCGTGGTGTTGCCCGCACTGCCGCTGCCGCCCGCGGTCATGCCCGGCCCGGCGGCGGTTCCGGACGTCGGGCTTGACCCGGTCGTGCTTCCGGTGCCGCTGCCGGTGGTGGGCGTCGGTGCGTTGGGGGTCTGGGTCCGCTCGGAGCAGGCCGAAAGCCAGCCGAGTCCGACCACGGGAAGCAGCGAGATCAGTGCGCGACGGGCGCGCAGGCTGCCCTGATCATCGGCGGCGGCGGCCCCGCCCGGGGCTTGGGTGTCGGTGCTCATGTCAGCGATACACCGATTGGCCCTGGGCATCGCGCCAGTGCTGTTCCAGGTGCGTCGCATCCTCGTCGTTGCGCGGCCGCAGCCCCATCAGGATGCCGCCCTGCTGGATGCCCGACTCGTACTCCTTCACCCGCTCCTCGGGAATGTTCCAGCCGATGAGCGCGCCCACCAGCGAGCCCGCAGCACCTCCCGCGCCGGCCCCGGCGAGTGCGGCCGCGACGGGCCCGGCGATGACCAGCCCCAGGCCCGGCAGGGCGATGCTCGTGCCCACCGCCGCGATGGCCGCTGCGATGGCGCCCACCGTGCCGCCGATGCCCGCACCGATGCCCGCGCCCTCGGCGGCCTTGGTGCCCAGTTCGGTGGTCTGCCCGGCGGTGTTGCCGAAGTGGCGCTTGCGCGTCTCGTCGGACATCACCAGGTTGATGTCGTCTTGCTGATAGCCGCGCTCGACCACGCCCTGGTAGGCGCGCTCGGCGCTGTCGCGGTCGGGGAAAAGGCCGGTGAGGTATCGGGTGTCGTCTGCCATGGGCTGCTCCGTTCGAGGGGTTGTCTGCCGTCCGCACGGGTCTGCGCGGGCCGTGCAACGAGTCGGCAAGCCCCGCTCCCGAGACTGCGGCGCTGTGCCCCGCCTCAGGACATCCCGGGCGCGGCCCCAGCGACGGAGCCGGTGACGGAGCCAGCGACGGAGCCGGTGACGGAAGCGAGCCCCGGCGTGAGCACCACCTTGCGGCAGTCCTCCTCCTTCTCGTCGAAGACGCGGTAACCGCGGGCGGCGTCCTCCAGCGACATCTGGTGGCTGATGATCACGTCGGGCTTGAGCTCGCCGCGCTGGATGTGCTCGAGCAGGCGCGGCATGAACTGCTGCACATGGGTCTGGCCCATGCGGAAGCTCAGTCCCTTGTCGAAGGCGTCGCCGAAGAGGAAGCCGTGGATGAAGCCGGCATACACGCCCGGCACGCTCACGACGCCGCCGCGGCGGGTGGCCGCGATGGCCTGGCGAAGCGCCTTGCCGCTGCTGCCTTCGACCTTCAGGTTGGTCATCACCGTCTCGAGCATGCTGCCCTTGGCCTCGAAGCCCACCGCCTCGATGCTCGCGTCCACGCCGCGGAACTGCGTCTGCTCGATGATGTGCTCGGCCGGGTCGTCCACCTTGCTGAAATCGATGGGCTCCACGCCCCAGGTGCGCTGCGCGAACTGCAGCCGGTAGTCGTGGTGGTCGATCATGAAGATGCGCGCGGCGCCCAGCAGGCGCGCGCAGGCCGCAGCCATCATGCCCACCGGCCCGGCGCCAAAGATGGCCACCGTGCTGCCCGGCCCGATCTGCGCATTCACCGCCGCCTGGTAGCCGGTGGGCAGGATGTCCGACAGGAACAGCACCTGGCTGTCGCTCAGGCCCTGCGGGATGGGCAGCGCGCCCACGTCGGCATGGGGCACCCGGACGTACTCGGCCTGGCCGCCGGGCAGCCCGCCGTACAGGTGGGTGTAGCCGAACATGGCCGCACCCGAGCGGGCCGACTTCTTGTTCAGGATGGCGCCGCGCCCGTCGTTGCTCGTCTCGCAGGCCGCGAAGAGGGCGCGGTCGCAGAAGAAGCAGCTGCCGCAGGCCACGATGAAGGGAATGACCACGCGGTCGCCGCGCTTGACCCGCGTCACCGCCGCGCCCACGTCCTCGACGATGCCCATGAACTCGTGGCCCAGGATGTCGCCGGCCTTCATGCCCGGCACCTTGCCCCGGTACAGGTGCAGGTCGGACCCGCAGATGGCGGTGGCCGTCACCCGAAGGATCAGGTCGGTGGGGGCCTGCAGCACCGGATCGGGCTGGGTCTCGACCCGGACGTCGTGGATGCCGTGGTAGGTGAGTGCGCGCATGGAGAACCGCCCTTCAGTGATGAAGCCGCGCATCGGCAATCGGGGTGCCCCGGCGGGCCGGCGCGGCCTGCCTGCGCCGGGGAATCGCGATTGCCGCGCCCGCGTTCCTTCCCCTCGAAAGGATCTCCATGACCCGCTATCAAGGCCCCGATGGCCGCCCCCCGGCCCCACCCCCGCGTGACGCCGCCGCCGACCGATCCCGTGAGGACGCTGCGAGCGCCCGGCCGACGCCTGCACCCCCTCCGGCCACGGCCTCCAGCGGCGGCACCCGCAGCGCCGCCGGCAGCACCTACGGCGACTGGCGACCGAAAGACCGCCAGCCCATCGACGGCGAGCCGGGAACCGGCGCGGACGACCGGCAGGGCGACGGCGCGTCGGTGCTGAGCGGGCCGACCACGCCGGCGGGTGCGGGCCCGGGTGCGGGCCCGGCTGCGGGCCCAGGGACCGACCCCGCCCCAGGCGACCTGCCGAGCACCGGCAATGCGGCGCACCGCCGCGGCTCTGGCGTGGCCGGAACCGGACTGGACAAGGGCCGGGACGCGGCGGACGAGCGCAAGCCCGCGGGCTGAAGCGCAGCGCCTGACGGCCCCGGCTGCAGGCGCTGGCCGCCTCTGGTCAGGCAGCGTGCCGGCGCCGGCGCTCGACCGCCTCGATCTTGAGCATCTGGCGGTACTTGGTGACGGTGCGGCGCGCCACGATCAGGCCCTGCTGGCCCAGCTGGCGGGTGATCTCCGCATCCGACAGCGGATCGTCGGGACGTTCAGCCTCGATGATGTCCTTGATGAGCCCGCGGATGGCGGTGCCTGAACAGGCACTTCCATTGGCGCTGATCATCGCCCGCGAGAAGAAGTACTTGAGCTCGAACACGCCGATCGGCGTGGCCATGTACTTGTTGTTGGTCACCCGCGAGACGGTGCTCTCGTGGATGCCCACCTCCTCGGCGATCTCCTTCAGACCCAGCGGCTTCATCGCCATCGCGCCGTACTCGAGGAAGTTGCGCTGTCGCTTCACGATGGCCTCGGCCACGTCCAGGATGGTGGAGAAGCGCTGCTCGACATTGCGCAGCGTCCACTTCGCCTCGTTCAGGTGTTCGCCCAGCTCGGCGTTGGCCGCCGTTCGATGGCGCTGGAAGAGCTGTGCATAGACCTGGTTGAGCCGTACCTTGGGCACGATGGCCGGGTTGAGCTGGCAGGTCCACTGCCCGCGGATCTTTCTGACGATCACGTCGGGCACGACGTAGGCGATCTGCGCACTGCTGAAGCGCCAGCCCGGACGGGGGTCGAGCCGGCGGATGCGGTCGCACACCGCCTCCACGCGGGCGGCGCATTCACCGGTGGCCCGTGCAAGGCCGGCGACATCGCGGGCGGCCAGCAAGGGCAGGTGGCGCTCGACGATGCGCTCGGCCAGCGCGCGAACCTCGGGGCAGACGATGCCGGGCATCTGCAGCAGCAGGCACTCGCCCACGCTGCGGGCGGCCACGCCGGCGGGCTCCAGAGCCTGCACCCGGCGCAGCGCGACCTGCATTTCCTCCAGCGTCACGGCCGGGTCGAGTTCGACCACCTCGACCAGTTCCTCCAGCGGCGTGCGCAGGTAGCCGTCGTCGTCCAGCGACTCGACGATGGCGCGCGCCAGCGCCAGGTCGCGTTCGGGCAGCGTGAGCACCTTGAGTTGCCCGTGCAGGTGGGTGTTCAGGGATGTCTCCACCGCCATCATGTCCAGCGCGGACATCTCCCCTTCATCGCCCTTTCGTGTGCCGGCCGTGCCATCGGCGGCCCACAGGTCCCGGTCGTTGCCGCCGTCATCGTCGCCATCGGCGCTGCTGCTGCCCACCGCGTCGCTGCCGTCCGCGCCGCCCGACAGCGACTCGCTGCCCAGCCGGTCCAGCGCCGCGTCGGCCGCTTCCACGCCGTCCTGGCTGGAGCCGGCGTCGTAGGCGCCGTCGTCACCGTCATCGCCCTCTTCGGCCTCCAGGAAAGGGTTCTTGCCCAAGGCATCGCGCACGAGCGCCGCGAAATCAAGTGACGACATCTGCAGCAGGCGCACCGCATGCTGCAAACGCGGTGACAGGGTCTGGCTCTGGCGGTGCTCGGCCCGCATTTCCATCGAATTCACGCAACTCCTCCTCGTGGCTGTTCAAGCGCATTGATGCCCGGTGCGGCGGCTGCGATCGGCCCACCGGCAGGCTGTCTGTACGCAACGCCCGTGCCGGGTTTCTTGCGGGGTTCGCGACCCTGGACGAAGGGGCCCTCGGCGGGCGAACCAGGGGCTCTTACCGGCCGAGAAATTCCATTGGAATCAAGCACCTGCGGGCGTTGCGGTGCATCGTTTCAGGCCATGCCGGGGGCTGATCTCGCTCCTTGCTGCCCTGGCCTTTCTTACCGAAGCGGCCGCGGGCCGGGGCTGGGCCTTGCGGTAAAGGCTGCCGATGACGAGCCCGGGGACGGGGGCGCGGGGCGGGCAGCGGGAACCCACGCGAAGTGGGGTCGAGCCCGGTGGGTACACCCCTTGCCGGATGCGCACCGGTCCAACTTCAAAACCGGAGAATTCCATGCCCACCGCCCGCAGCGCCTCGCGCAACACCTCCCGTGCGGCCGCCGCCGCGCGCAACCAGATCCTCAGCGAGCTCAAGGACGACCACAAACGGGTGAAGAAGGCCTATCGCGAGTTCCAGAAGATGGACAGCGAGGCCGATCCGCAATCCTGCGAGGCGCTGGTGCGCCAGGTCCTTGATGAGCTGACGGTGCACGCGCAGCTCGAGGAGGAACTGCTCTACCCGGCAGCCCGCGGCGCCATCGCCGACGAGGACCTGGTGGACGAGGCCGAGGTCGAGCACGAGTCGGTCAAGACGCTCATCGAGCAGCTGCGCGAGATGTCGCCCGACGACGAGAAGTACGCCGCGCGCTTCACCGTGCTGTGCGAGTACGTACTGCACCACGTGAAGGAAGAGGAAGGCGAGATGTTCCCTCAGCTCGAGCGGGTTCGGCTGGACTGGGAGACGCTCAGCGCGGAGATGACCAAGCGGCGCGAGGAACTCATGCCCGAAGAGGGCGCCGATCTGCAGGCCGAGGGTGAATCCGGTGGCGAGATGGCGATGGCCGAAGGCCAGAGCGACGACGCGGACAGCCCGAGCGGCGCTGGCCAGACCGAACGCAAGACGCCCGCGCGCAAGCGCGGCTGATGCCCGCGGCGAGGGTCACGGCCCTCGCCCCCCCTTTCCCGGACAGATCGCCGCTCAGCCCCGGTCGCCGGCAGCCCACCCCTGACTGGATGCCCATGTCGAACCCGACTCTGCTTGTCTTCTCCCATCTGCGCTGGTCCTTCGTGTTCCAGCGCCCCCAGCACCTGCTGTCGCGGCTGAGCGACCGCTGGAACATCCTCTTCGTCGAGGAGCCGGTGCACACCGCCGGCGAGGCCTTCCTCGAACGGCGGGAGGTCGACGAAGGCCTCACCGTGCTGGTCCCGCACACGCCGGTGGCTGCCCCGGGCTTCGACGACGCCCAGCATCCGGTGATCCAGCGGCTGCTGGAGAACCACCTGGCCACCCACCGGCTGGCGGTGGACGTGGCCTGGGTGTACACGCCCCTGGCGCAGCCGATGGTCAAGCCGCTCAGGCCGGTGTGCACCGTATACGACTGCATGGACGAGCTGTCGGCCTTCAAGAACGCACCGGCGCAGCTGCGCCAGCGCGAGGCGGCCTTGATGCGTGCGGCCCAGCTGGTGCTGACCGGCGGGCCCTCGCTCTACGAAGCGCGGCGTCACCAGCACCCGCAGGTGGTGTGTCTGCCCAGCGCCGTGGACAGTGCCCACTACGCGCCGGGAGGGCTCGATGCGGCGAGCCCAGCCGCCCTGGAGGCCGAGCGGCTGCAGGGCCATCTGGTCGGCCCGCGCCTGGGCTTTTTCGGCGTCATCGACGAGCGCCTGGACATCCGGCTGGTCGACCGCCTGGCAGCGGCCCACCCGGAGTGGTCGGTGGTCATGGCCGGACCGGTCGTGAAGATCGACCCCGCCGATCTTCCCCGTCGCGAGAACATCCACTGGCTGGGCATGCAGCCCTACGGCCGCCTGCCCTATCTGCTGGCCGGCTGGGACGTGGCGCTGATGCCCTTCGCGCTGAACGAATCCACCCGCTTCATCAGCCCGACCAAGACGCTCGAATACATGGCCGGCGAGCGACCGGTGGTGAGCACCCCCGTTCGCGACGTCGTGTCTCTCTATGGCGATGCGGTCGAGGTGGCCGAGGCGGGCGATGCCTTCGTCCGCGCCTGCGAGCGGGTGCTGGCCGAGTCACCGAGCGAGCGCTGCACCCGGGCCATTGCCATGCTCACCAGCGTGGCGCAGCACTCGTGGGACCGCAGCGCCGACAGCGTCCACCTGCTGATGGCCGAAGCGCTGATGCAGGCCCGCTCGCGCAGCGCCGAGCGGCGCGTGTCCGCCCGTTCGATGCGTGAGAGCGAAACCACGGCCAACCAGGCCGCCGCGAAGGCCGCGGCCTGGCCCGCCGCAGCGAACGCACCGGCCAGCGCCGGGGCCTGGCGGTCCTGAAGCACCGGCGCAGGGGAGAGGCCGCGGCGCACACGCCATGCTGATCGACGCCCACCTGCACTGCACAGGGGCCGAAACCCCAGGCGCCGTGTTGCGGGCCCTGGACGATTCGCAGACCGACCTGGGCGTGGTTCTGGCGCCTTTCCTGTCCGCCGGCTATTCGATGCACGACGCCGCATCGCTGCGACGGGCCAATGCCTACCTGGCGGACCTGGTGCGCGGACGCAGCGACCGCTTGTTCGGCATGGCGGTGATCAACCCGGCGCTGCCCGGCGCGGTGGACGACCTGGACCGCGCCATCGCGGCCGGCCTGCGCGGCGTGAAGATGGTGCCCAGCGGCTGGTACCCCCACGATGACCGTGTGCAGCCGGTGTTCGCGCTGGCCTCGCGGCTGCAATTGCCGCTGCTCTTTCACAGCGGCATCTTCATCGACGGCCGCTCCAGCCGCTTTTGCCGTCCGGTGAACTTCGAGGCGCTGCGAGACCACCCGGGCGCCCGGGTGGCCTTGGCCCACCTGAGCTGGCCCTGGACCGACGAGGCCATCGCACTGGGCCTGATCGACCGCATCCACGGCGTGCCGGACGATGCGGCCGCCTTCCGCTTCGATCTGTCCTTCGGGCCGCCGCCGGCCTATCGGCTGCAAGTGCTGCGGCGTGCCCTGGCGGTGCTGGGAGCGGGTCTGCTTCAGTTCGGCAGCGACTGCTTCCTTCCCTGCAGCGGCGCGGACATCCGCGAAAGGCGAGGCTGGCTGGAAGACCTTCTGGACGAGCTGGAGGTGGACACGCCCGCACGCGAGCGGCTCTTCCACGGAACGGCCGCGGCCTGGCTGGGGCTGCAGCCGCCCGAGCGTCCAGCGGATGCGGGGCCGGCGCTGCCCGACCTGCCCGAAAGCGTTCGAAACGAAGGCCTGCCGCCGGCTCGGGCCACCGCCCTGGCCATGCGCCGGCCGCACCGGGCGCCCGGTTGGCTGATGGGGCGCCCTGCGGCTGCAGCAGGCCTTCGCGCATCGGGCAGTGCCTGGCAGCGCTGCTGCTGAGCGCCAGGGCATCGCGCCTTTCCTGAGCTCTTCCACCTCGACGAGAAGCAACGCCGTGAACGCACCTGAACGAATGTCCGACCCGCGTCGATTCGACACCCGCGCACCGCTGCGCGTGCTGCAGGTGGTGGGCAACGCCATCGTCGGAGGCATGGAAAGCTGGGTGCAGCGCCTGGTCGAGCAGCTGCCCCGCGAGCGATTCGAGTTCTGGGCACTGTGCCCCTTCGAGAGCGCCTTCACCGAAAAACTGCGGGCGTTGGGCGCCACCGTGCACGTCGCCCCGCTGCCCGACGATCCTCCCTGGACGACGGTGCAGATGGCTGCATCCATCGTCCAGCATGCCCGCATCGACGTGCTGCACGCCCACCTGCCCAAGGCCCACCTGCTGGCCGGTCTGGCCGGTGCACTCACCCAGCGCCCGGTGGTGGCCACCGTCCATGGCCGCTTCCTGTCCACGCTCGACCTGGAGGTGCACCACTTCGCCCGCAGCCACCTGAGCGTGGTCTGCCACGCCAGCTATTTCCACGCCCTGTCGCTGGGGGTGGACCCTCAGCGGCTGAGCTGCGAGCTCAATGGCGTGGACACCGAGCGCTTCCAGCCGCAGCCCGCTGGCCTGCCACGGCCGAACGCACTTCACGAAGCGCTCGGCCTGCCGCCACAGGCCCCGCTGGTGGGGTTCATCGGCCGCCTCTCGGCCGAGAAGGGGCCGGAGGTGTTCGTGCGGTCCGCCCTCATCCTGGCCAGCCACAGGCCGGATGTCCATTCGGTGCTGATCGGCGAAGGCCCGATGCGCGAAGAACTGTCGGCGCTGATCCGGCGTTTCGGTCTGCAGGACCGGGTGCACCTGGCCGGCGCCCGCAGCGACATGCCCACGGTGTACCCCGAGCTGGACCTGGCCGTGTCGTGCTCGCACACCGAGGCCATGCCGCTGGCGGTGATGGAAGCCATGGCCAGCGGCGTGCCGGTGGTGGCCACGCGCGTGGGTGGCGTGTCGCATCTGGTGGAGCACGCCCATACCGGCTGGCTGGTGGCGCCCGGTGACTTCGACGACATCGGCAACCGATGCGCCGCGCTGCTCGGTGAACCCGCAACGCTCGAGCGCATGGGCCAGGCCGCGCGGGCGCGGGCCGTGGCCCAGCTCGGGCTGGCGGCCAGCAGCGCCCGCGTGGCCGACCTGCTCGAGCAGGTGGCCGCGCGCGCGGCGAGCGTCACCGGCTCGCCGGCTCCCGGACACACACACACCCAGACCCACACCCACACCCATACCAAGGACCACGCCCAGGCCCCCGCAGGCCCGGTGCCCTGGGCCTGCCGCTTGCCCTAGGCCGAACACCTCAACCAACGGGAGCCCTCTCCATGAAGAACCTGATCCTTGCGTCGATGATTGCCGTGAGCGCGCTTTCAGTGGGCGGCTGCGCCGTCACCAGCGGCCAGAGCAGCGTGGGCCAGTACGTGGACGACGCCACCATCTCCACCCGGGTGAAGGCCCGCTTCGCCGAAGACCCCGGGGTGAGCGCGATGCGCCTGCAGGTGGAGACCATGAACGGCGTGGTGCAGCTCTCCGGCTTCGCCACCACCCAGGCCGAACGCGATCGCGCGGCGCAGATCGCCCGCGCGGTGCCCGACGTCAAGGAAGTTCGCAACAACATCATCGTGCGCGGCAGCTGAACGGGCCCGGGCGGGTCCGAGTCGGCTTGCACCTGCACAGGACCCGCCGTGCCCACCGCCGACTCCGTGCCATCGACTTCCTGGCGCTGGGGCTGGCCGCTCAAGGGCTTGTTCGCGCTCGCCCTCGTCTTCACCATCCGCGAAGCCAGGCCACTCCTGGCGCCGCTGCTGGTGGCGGTGGTGCTCACCTTCGTGCTGGCACCGGGCGTTCGGTGGCTCAAGCGCCGGGGCGTTCCCGAGTTGCTGGGCGCCTTGCTGATGGTGCTGGCCCTGGTGGCCACCACGGTGCCGGTGGCCAGCACCGTGGCGCGGCCCGCCGCGCTGTGGGTGCAGGCGCTGCCGGAGACACTGGCGCAACTGCTCGCCCGTCTGGAACGCCTTCGTGAACGGGTTCCCGGCTTGTCCCCGCCGGTCGCCGCCGTGCCCGCAGCGCCGCAAGCCGGCCCACCGTCGCGGGCGGCCCGCCCGGCAGCGGCAGGCCCTGCGTCCGCTGGCGCCACTGCCAGTGCGGCACCGCCACCCGATCCGCTGGCCGAACGCATCGCGACCGAGGGCTTTGCGCTCACCGGCCGGGTGCTCGGTCAAGGCTTCACCTTCTTCGTGGCGGCAGGCGCCACGCTCATCCTGCTGTACTTCCTGCTCGCTTCGGAACACTGGATGCTGTCCCGGGTGGTCGAGGCCGTTCCGCGCTGGCGAACCCGCGCCTTGCTGCTGGGCGGCGTGCGGATGGCCCAGCGCGAGATCGGCCGCTACCTCGTCGCGCTGGCCATCATCAACGGCACGGCCGGCCTGGTCACGGGCGTGGCGCTGTGGTTCATCGGGTTGCCCAATCCGACGCTGTGGGGCGCGCTGGTGGCGGTGCTGTGCTTCGTGCCCTATCTGGGCCCGCTCGCGCTGATGGGGCTGCTGGCGGTGGCGGGCATCACCACCTTCGACACGCCCGCCCAGATGCTGGCACCCACGGCCGCCTTCATGCTGATCCACGCGGTCGAGAGCAACCTGGTGAGCCCCTGGATCGTCGGTCGACGCCTGTCGCTCAGCCCGATCTCGGTCTTCCTGTCCGTGATGTTCTGGGGCTGGCTGTGGGGCATCGCCGGCGCCTTGATCGCCGTGCCGGTGCTCATCGCGCTGCGCATCCTGAGCCAGCGCACCCGGCAGCTGCGGCTGCTGCGCCGCTTTCTCGAGGGTGACCGCCGGCGGCCACCGTCGATCCGCTCGCTGATGCGGCGCCCGCTGACGCGGAGCAGCGCGCCGCTGCGCCCGGCCGTGGCCGAGCGCAAGCTTCAGGACCGGTCAGAAGCGGTGCACATAGCCCAGGGTCGTGGTGTCGACGCTGCGACGATCCAGCCCCGGGAAGGGGATTTCGTGCCGGGTCCATTCCAGCACCACCCCTGAGGCAGGGGTGAAGTCGAAGCCCACGCCAGCGCCATAGGCCGGCCCCCAGCCGCGACGGGTGCCCGCCACGGTGGTGGACAGTGCCGCGGTGGAGACCTTGGCTTCGCCATAGACCGCGCCGGCCTTGGCGAACACGTTGAACGCCCCCAGCGGGACCCGGCCCACGAGCAGCAAGTCCAGCCCCTGCACGCGGGTGTCGCCGCCGGAGCGACTGGCGGTGCCGGAGTTCATGTAGCCCACCTCGGCGCCCAGCCATTCGGTGACGAGGCCACCGGTGTAGAGGCGGCCGGACAGGTCGGGGTTGCCGCAGTCGAAGCCGATGGAGCAATCGGTGTCGAACTCCGAGCGACCGAGGTTCAGGCCGACGTAGCCCCGGCGTGTGAAGGGCAGCAGCGAGAAGCCGTCGGCATTGGACCAGCGCTGGCCGACAGACGGCCCGGCGCGGGAGGACGACGGGTCCGTTGCGCCGGCTGAGGCGTTTCCGGGGCCCGGTGTGGATTGAGCGAAGGCCAGACCCGTTCCCAGCGCCAGGGCCAGGGGCAGGAGGAGGCGTGCGGTGGCGAGTGTCTTCATAGGAGTTCATCCAAGCAGGTAAAGGCGCAGCACGCGCCGGAAGGAATGACCGGCCCGACGCGACATGGGCGTCCGACGGTCCGGCAGACCGTGAACCCGCTCACGGCAAGGACGGTGCCCGCCGGCCTCAAGCTGGGAATGCCGCTTGCCCGCCAGGGCGATGGCGCTCTCCTTCCCGCACCTGTCACCGCCCCTGCGCGATCCGCCGGGCCGGCGCGCGACCCCCCTGCCGGGCGCGGCCGGCGGCAATGCGGTGACCTTGCTCAGTCCGGCGCGGGCCGCTGCCGAACTGCTCCTGGCCGTGGACGGGGCACGCGACCACATCAACCTGGAGACCGATGCCTTTCCCGACGACGACCTGGGCCTTCGGCTGGTCGAGCGGCTGGTGGCACGCGCCCGCGACGGCATCCGCATCAACCTGCTGCACAACCTTGCCGCCAGCGAGCGCTGCGCGCGCCTGCTGCAGGAGCTGAGCGGCCACACCGTGCGCCTGGGCCGCTTCCGCCCCCGGAGCTCGTGGACGCGCTGGCTCAGCCTGGAGCCGCCACAGCGACACCGGCCCCGCCGCCTGCTGGGCGTGGATGGCCGCATCGGCTTCATGGCCACCGGCCAGGCCGACGCCGCAGTCGGCTGGAACCAGACCCGGCTGAGGCTGGAGGGGCCGGTGGTGCAGGGTCTGCAGCGCGAGTTCGTCGCCTGCTGGCAGCGACACAGTGCCGTGCCGCTGGCCGACGCGCGCTACTTTCCGCCTTTGGCGGTGCGGGGCACGCAGGGGGTCGCACTCGGCCCCATCGGCGCCACCGCTGCGCTCGAGCCCTGCCGGCCCTGGCGCAGTGCGCTGCTGGGTGCGGTCGCTTCGGCCCGGGAGTCGGTGGCCATCGCGCTGGCCTGCTGGCCGCCGCCCTGGCGGCTGGGCCTGGCGCTGCGCCGGGCGCGCTCGCGGGGCGCGCAAGTGCGGCTTCTGGCACCCCCCGGCCCTGCCGGGGCCCGAACGGATCGGGCGCTGGTCGAAGCGGGGGTCGAGGTGCAGATGCGGACCGACGATCTGCAGGGCTGCACCGTCTGTGTCATCGATGGGCACTGGACAAGCCTGGGCGCCGGCCAAGGCGACTGGCGCAGCGTCCTCGACCACAGCGAGACGGACCTGATCGTGGCCGACGGTTCCTTCGCACGGTCGGTGCTGCAGGCCCTGGGTCTTCAGCTGAACGCCAAGCCCGGCGCGAAACTCGCCGCCGCCGAGGCAGGGCCTGTGCGGGGTGGCGCCATACGACAGGCGGACAGTCAGGCTTGAAGGGTGGCCGTGCACGGCCCCGCCACATGCGCTAGCTTTCGCCCTGGACATGGGCGCCTGGCCGGTCAACCCGACCTCAGCCCCCACCCGCGTCCGCTCAAGGCTGATCCCCCGTCCATGTCCCTGTCGATCCGGTCCCGGCTGCTGCTGCTCATCCTGTCCGTGCTGGTGCCAGGCCTGCTGGGCCTGTCCTGGATGGTGCTGAGCACCTTGAAGGCCGAGCGTGCTGCCAACGAGCGCCTGCTGCGCGACACCTCCCGCGCGCTGTCGCTGGTGGTCGACCGCGAGCTGGCCCGCCGCGCCACCATCGGCCAGGTGCTGGCCCAGTCGCGCTGGCTCGACGGGGCGCTGGGCCCGGCCGAGCAGGCGGGCTTCGAGGACCAGGCCCGCCGGGCGCTGGCCGGCATCGACGGCTGGATCGAACTGCACGGCTCGGGCGGTCGCATCCTGGACACCCGGTCGGACGCCGTGGCCGACGTCGAGGGCCTGAGCCCGCCGCTGGCCGACGGCTTTTCCCTCGTGGCACTGCGCCTGGCCGGCACGCCCGATGCGCATGCGGCGCTGGTGCAGCCGGTGATTCGCCAGGGGCAGACGCTCTACAACCTGCACGTGTCGCTGCGGCCCCGCGAAATGCAGGCCATCATCGACCGCCAGGGCCTGCCCGAGGGCTGGGTGGGCGCGGTCATCGACAACGAAGGTCAGGTGGTGGCCCGGCACCCGCACGGCGAACGCCATGTGGGCCGTCTGGCCACCGCGGACCTGCGCCAGCACATGAGCCAGGCCACCGAAGGCCTGACCGAGTCGGTGTCGCTGGACGGCGTGCGGTCGATGGCCTTCTTCAGCCGCTCTCCGATGGGTTGGACCTATGTGAGCGCCATGCCCAAGGCCCAGTTCGCCGGTGCAGCCTCGCAGGCGGTCATCCACATCGTGGTCGGCGCGCTGGTGCTGCTGGCGCTGTCGATGGCCGCGGCGACCTGGCTGGCCAGGCGCATCGCCGAGCCGGTGCACGCGCTGAAGGATGCGGCGCTGCTGCTGCAGGCGGGCGATGCGGTCGCGGTGCGCTCGACCGGGCTGGTGGAGTGCGACGAGGTGGTGCTGGCGCTGGCCGAGGCTTCCGAAACCATCCGCCACGGGCGCGACGACCTGGAGCGCCAGGTGCAGGACGCCGTGCAGCAGACCCGCCTGGCCGAGCAGCGCATCTCGCAGGGGCAGCGCGTGGAGGCGCTGGGGCGGCTGACCGGTGGCGTGGCGCACGACTTCAACAACCTGCTGGGCGTCATCAGCAACAGTGCCCACCTGATGCAGCGGCATCCCACGGTGGCGCGGGAGCTTCAGGGGCCGGTGTCGGCCACCTTGAGGGCGGTGAACCTGGGCAGCCAGCTGACGCAGCACCTGATGCGCTTCGCGGGGCAGCGGCCGGTCTCGCCGCGGGCCTTGCACCTGACGCAGGCGCTGCCCGATGCGCAGGATCTGCTGTCCAGCGTGCTGGGTCGGCGCGTGGAGGTGTCGGTGCGGGTCGAGCCCGGGACGCTGCCTGTGCAGGCCGATCCGGGCGAGCTCGAACTCGCGCTCATCAACCTGGCGCTCAATGCGCGCGACGCCATGCCCCGGGGCGGGCAGCTGCGGCTGCAGGCCCGCAACGCCGATGCCGAGGACCTGCGCAGCCTTCAGGGCCCGTTGTCCGATGGGCGGCCCTTCGTGTTGATGACCGTGGGCGACACCGGAACGGGCATGCCGCCCGAAGTGGTCGAGCATGCCTTCGACCCCTTCTTCACCACCAAGCCGCTCGGCCAGGGCACGGGCCTCGGCCTGAGCCAGGTGCACGGCTTCTGTGTCCAGGCGGGGGGCAGCGCCCGCATCGACAGCACGCCCGGCCTGGGAACGACGGTGTCGCTGCTGCTGCCCGCGCAGCTGGCCACACCTGCCGATCCGTCGGGCATCCAGGACAGCCGCAGCGGCTCGCCCAGCGCCGCGCTGGCGGCCGACCCGGTGCTGGGCGCTCCCGCCACCGCCACGCTGGCCGGCCAGCAGGTGCTGCTCGTGGAGGACAACCCGACGCTCGCCGAGGCCACCGCCGCCCTGCTGCGTTCGCACGGCGCGCAGGTCCAGCATGTGGGCAGCGCCGTCGAGGCGCTGGACCGGCTGGGCCGGCTGCCTGCGCAGGCGGTGGATGTCGTGCTGTCCGATGTCGTGATGCCCGGCCCGATCGATGGTCTGGCCCTGGCCCGACAGCTGCGGCAGGAACGCCCTGCACTCCCGGTGGTGCTGATCACCGGCTTCAGTGCAGCCGCCACGGCCGCGTCCGACGAATTCACCGTGCTGCGCAAGCCCTGTCCCGAGGGTGAGCTGCTGGCCGCCCTGACCGGCCACAGGGGAAGCCGCGCCAGCGCATCGGCCCCCGCCTGAGTTCTTCGACCCACGCCCGTTGCCGGGGGTGGCGTGTGTGGCGGGCAGGCCGGCGTCGGCCAATGCCTGTCGATGCCTGAAAGGCCTGCGGGCACATGCCCTGCCCTTGCTGGTGGCGTGGCACCGCGCGGCCTCCTGGCCGCATCCGGTGCCGATGTTCCACCCCGCCACCGAAAGGACTTTCCTGTGCAGAACGACGACACCATCGACACCCTGAACACGCTCATCGAGACCTCCAAGGACGGTGAGTACGGCTTCCGCACCTCGGCCGAACACCTGAAGAACGACGAGATCAAGCAGCTCTTCATGCGCCGGGCCGAGGAATGCCGACAGGCCGCTGCCGAACTGCAGGCCCTCGTGGGCACCCTGGGTGGCAAGGCCGAGGACAGCGGCAGCGCCACCGGCGCCATGCACCGCGGCTGGGTGGCCGTCAAGGCCACGCTGGCCGGCTACACCGACAAGGCCATCCTGGAGGAGACCGAACGCGGCGAGGACATCGCGCTGGCGGCCTACCGCAGCGCGCTCGAGGAAGACCTCCCCGCCCAGGTGCGCTCGGTGGTGGAGCAGCAGCTGCAAGGGGTGATGCGCAACCACAACCAGGTCCGCACGCTGCGCGACCAGGCCCGCACCGCCAGCGCCTGACGCCCACGCAGGCGCCGGCTCCATGCTGACCACGGCGCTGGCCCTTTTGGGCCTGACGCTGCTGGGCATCGCGCTCGGCCATCGCGTGGTCGAGCGGGGGCCGCTCGCTCCGGCGCTGGTCTATCTGCTGGCCGGCTGGGGCGCCGCGGCCGCCCTGGGCGGCCTGCCGCAGGGGGTGCTGAGCCTCGAGCCAGCGGTGTGGACCCATGTGACGGAAGTCGTCGTGCTGGTCTCGCTGGTGGCGGTGGGGCTTCGGCTGCGCCTGCCTTTCCTCCTGCCGGCGTGGCGGCAGGCGCTGTGGCTGGCCGGCCCGGGCATGGTGCTGACGGTGGCGCTGTGCACGCTGACCGGCATGGCGCTGCTGGGCCTGAGCTGGCCTGCGGCCTTGCTGCTGGGCGCCATCCTCGCGCCCACCGACCCGGTGCTGGCGTCTGAGCTGCGGGTGGCTTCCGACCACGACCGCGATTCGGTGCGGGGCGCGCTGACCGCCGAGGGCGGACTGAACGATGCCACGGCGCTGCCTGCAGTGATGCTGGGACTGGGCTTGCTCGGCCTGCATACCCTGGGGCCGGGCGCATTGGCCTGGATGTGGGCAGACCTCGTCTGGCCCATCGGCGCCGGTGCTGCCTTCGGAGCGGCGCTGGGACTGGCCACGGGGCATGCGCTTCGCTGGCGCATGGAACGCGGCGACGAATTGCACCGCGACGAACTCATCTACGTCGGGCTGGTTCTCGTCGCGTACGCGGTGGCGCGCGTGAGCGGCACCTCCGCCTTCATCGTGGCTTTCGTGGCCGCCGCGTTCGTGATGTCGCCGCTGCACCTGCGGCCCGACGGGCAGGGTGCCAAGCCCCTGGCCGATCGCATGCTCGCCTTCGGGGGCCGGGTGGAACGCCTGCTGGAAGCGGCTGCCGTGCTGGCCCTGGGCGCCCTGCTGAACCAGGTGCAGTGGAGCGGCGCGGTGCTGGCCTACTCAGCGGTGATGCTCGGCGTGGTGCGGCCGGCGTCGGTGATGGCCTTCGTCAGACTCGGGCCGAACACCACGCGGCACCAGCGTCGACTGATGGCCTGGTTCGGCATCCGCGGCATCGGCACCCTCTTCTACCTGGCCTTCGCCATCGAGCACGGCCTGTCGGGCGAGCAGGCCAAGCTCATCGTCCAGGCTTCGGTGGTGACGGTGGCGATGTCCATCCTGGCCCACGGCGTGTCGGCCACCCCGCTGATGCAGGCCTATCGCCGCAGCGGCGAGCGCCGCCGGCGGCTGGAACAACGTCGCGCACAGCGCCCGTGAACGAGCCGCCGTGCAGACGGCAGCGGCGGCTTCCCGTCGCCCCGACCGCGGGGGGGACCTAGCGCACACGCGGTGAGCCGACCTGTCCGTCCTGCGGGGTATCGTCCGCGTCATCGCCCGCAGGGTCATCGTCCAGGCCGTCGTCCGAGCTGTCGGGGTCGACGGGTTGCAGCTCGGCGTCGGCCACCGCCTCATCGATGAAGGCGAGGTCCGCGTCCTCGTCGTCGGACGCGTCCAGACCACCGTCCTCCAGCGCGAACACGCGGTCCACCCCGATGTCGGCGGCTTCACGCCCGCTGTCGCCGGCGGCACCCCTGCGTTCGCCGGTTCCCGAGGCATCGCCGGAGGCCGACCGGATGCCGTCCACGCTCGGATGAACCGGGCCGTCGTCGGACAGCGCCACATCCACCGGCAGCGTCGGGTCGGCGGCGTCGTCGCCCGCCAGACCCATCAGGTCGCTGCCGCTGTCGGAGTTGTCCCCCGTGCCCAGGCGATCGGTGTCGCGGCCCTCGGCCTGACGGCGGGCACGCTCGGCGCCGAGAAGACTGCTGTGGGCCATGTCGGCTCCTGTGCGAATGAACGGGACATCCCCGCACAAGGCTTCAGGCAAATGCGGTGCCCTGAGCAGCGGCTGGGAGTCGACCGGGTTTGCCGGGCCGCGCCAGTGCGGATCCACCGCCATCGGCACCCGATGCGCGCCTGGCTCAGGGCCGAAGCGCGTCCCCGCGCAGCCGCTCGTCGAGCGAGGGGGCGAACACCAGCCGGTCGGCGGCATAGCCGCGGTCGTGGGCCAATTGCACCAGCGCCATCAGTCGGTCCAGTGGCGGCTCAGGGTCCCGGCTCATCAACCACAAGCGGCTTCGGGCAGGGTTGCCCACCAGCGCCTCCTGGTAATGAGGGTCGACATGAACGACGGCCTGCGCTTCCCAGGCAGCGGGCAGCGCCTGCAGCAGGGCCGGCCAATCGCTCCATTCCAGCTGCGTGCCTGCCGTCCCGGGGACGGTGCGGGCGGTGTGGGACTCGCTCGCCGCGGCGGAACCGCCCGCAGCGGTGGACGAGCGCAGCAGGATCTCGATGCTGCCGTCCGGTTGCGGCACCCAGTCCATCGGGCCGGTGATTGGCGCCCGGCGCGAAAGCCGGGGTGCCAGCGATGCCACAACGTGCCAGCGCCCGGAAAAACGCCGGGCATCCACCGCGTCCACCGTCAGCAAGGGACTGGGCGGGCGGCGCACCAGCCACTCGGCCAGCGGAAGCCCGAGCGACACGGCCGCGCTGGCCATCGCCGGGCTGACCCGGGCCCTCAGGTGAGCGGGCAACAGCGGCCAGGCCAGCCCGAGCAGGCGAATCCAGCCTGCGCCGCCGCCTGCGCCCAGCGGCGCAGCGCCTGCAGCAGCAGTGCCGGCAGCCCAGGCACCCGAGCCGCCCGACGCCCGCGGCGCCAGGCCCCGCGGCACGCCGCGCACTGGACGTCGGCGACCGCGTTGCAGCCGCCAAAGTCCCAGCAGCATCGCAGCGGCGCCTGCCATCAACGCGGGCGATCTCAGACGGCGCGGGCTGAACTGCCGGCGCAGGCTGCGCCAGCCAGCGCCCAGCTGGCGGCGGATGCCTTCTTCCCGGTCGATGAGCCGCAGTTCCACGGCCTGTATGCGCTGTTCAAGGTCCTTGGCCATGTCAGGTTTCCGCGCCGGCAGCAGGCCCTGCGGGGTTGAGCTTGGGGTTGGGCGCCGCACCCGTGGGGACCACCGGCTGCGGGAACACCGTGGGAACGGTGTGGCGGGGCGAGGGAGAAGGCATCAGGTGGCGCCGGGTGGCGGGCAGCGCGATGGACGGCAGCAATCGGCGGATGCGCCAGGCCGCCCAGAGCATCACGCCCAGGTTGGCGATCACGGCCACCAGCAGGGCGACCGGCGAGGGCAGCCCCAGGTGGATGAGAAGCCCGACCAGGGCGGCCCACACCAGCAGCCAGGTGGTCACGCCCAGCACGGTGAGCATGACCAGGAGCGCCGCCACCTGCGCCAGCGCGCGAGCGGCCCGCTGCAGTTCCAGGCTGAGCAGCTCGATGCGGTCACCGACCAGGCCGGGCAGTGCGCGCCACAGTGCCTGGAACTGTCCCATCAGTCCCGGCCCCCCCGCCGGTGCGTCCGGTGGAGGTGGCCCGGTGGGCGTCGCGGGCGGGTCGGGTGCCGACGGTTGGGCGGCCTCAGCCATGGCGATCAGCGGCTCAGCCGAGACACCAGCACGCCCACGGCCACGGCGGTGGCCAGCGCTGCCAGCGGGTTTTCGCGCACCGTGCAGCGAAGGCTCTCGGCCCACTCGTCGCCCACGTCGCGGGCCTCGTCCGCACGCGAGCTGAGCCGGCTGCCCGTGGTGCTGACGCCTTGCTGCAGCTTGTGCACATGGGGCGCGGCAGCGTCGGCCAGGCGGTCGATGGTGTGGTGCGCGCCCTGCACCACCCGCGAGAGCAGGTCGGAGCCTGAACCGCTGCGCTCATGGCCCGAGGCCTGCGCGTTCGACCCCTCGGGATCGTCCAGGCCGTCCAGCGTGCCCTGCCCGGAGCCCGTCGCGGAAGACGCGGGCATCGAGCGGTAGGACGCGCCTTCGGTGGCGCTGCCCAGGCTGTCGGCGCCCGCGGGCCAGGGGGCGCTCGAAGCCGCTGAGCGGCCCGCGCCGGAAGTGCCCGAAGTGCCGGAAGTGCCCGATGCGCTCGAAGCGCCCGAGCTGCCGGCCGCCATGCCGCCGCTGGAGCCGCTGGAGCCGCCGGGGGCGCTAGTCGCGCCGCTCCCGGAAGAACTGCCCGGCCCGTTGGCCGATGCGGAGGTGGGGAAGGGAAGATCGGTCGTGGCCATATCAGTCCTCGGTTCGATGCAGGTTCGGCAGCAGCGGCGCCTCAGCGCGGCGAGCCACGGCGGAAGAGATTGACGATGGCCAGCAGGATCACCGCGCCCACCAGCGAGACCAGCAGCGAGCCCATGCTGAACGACCCCTGGTTGATGGTGCCCACGCCCACCAGCGGCGAGATGAACCAGCCACCCAGCGCCGCACCCACGATACCCACGATGATGTTGAGCAGCAGACCCTGCTGCCCGTTGGTCCGCATGATCATGCTGGCCACCCAGCCGATCAGACCGCCCACGACAAGCCAAATGATGAAGTTCATGTGTCACTCCGGTTAGTAGCGGGATGGTCCGCTGCGCTGCTGAGGCAAACGCGGTGCCATGACGGCTGCCGGCGAACGCAGCAGACCGCTTCAACCCGCGGTGGATGCGCGCCGCCGCCAGGCCAGCAGACCGGCGGCGAACAAGGCCCCCAGCACCAGCAGCCCCGGACGCAGGCGCATCGCGGTGCGCTGCGCGGGAGCCGCTGGCACCGCCGCGGCCGGCGGCGCGGCAGGCTTCATCGCCATCGCGCCCGCGATGGGTGAGGCAAGCGCCTGCGCCAGGGCGGTTCGCAGCGCGCGCGCTGGATCAGCGACTTCCCCGCTGGCGGGGGCCCCCGCCGCCACGGACGGCCTGAGCTCAGCCGCCCGCTCACCGCGACGGGCATCGGGCGGCAGCGGCCCGAATGCGGCGGCCAGGCCCAGCATTACCAGCACACCGAAGTAGAGGGAAGCACGCAGGCTCATCAGGGGCTCCAAACCCCGATGCGGGCAATCGGCGCGCCAGCGGCGGCGGGCCCGTCGGGCACCCGCGTTGCCGCCGCCGGGCGGCCCATCCACCGTTCCAACCCAGGAGACTCGCATGAGCCTGCTCACCCCGGTCCTCGCCAAGGTGTCCCCCAACGTCACCCAGATGATCCGCATCGACCACGCCGCCGTCGTGGCCCTGTTCCACAAGGTCCGCCCCGACCAGCCCGAAGGCGTGCGCGCGGCTGCCGCCCGAAGCATCTGCCTGTCCCTGGAGATCCACGCCCAGCTGGAAGAGGAGATCTTCTATCCCGCCGTGCGCGACGCGGGCATCGACTCGCCGGTGCTGGAGATGTCCGTGCCGGAACACGACGAGATGCGCCGCCTCATCGCCCGGGTGCGTGAACTGCAGGCCCAGCCGGCCGAGCGCGACCAGGCGGTGCGCGAACTGATGTCGGCGGTGATGCACCACGTGGCCGACGAGGAGACTCAGTTGCTCGCCGCGGCCGAGCGCCAGATGAGCCCCAAGGAGCTGGAGACGCTGGGCGGGCGCATGAGCGAGCGCCGCCTGGTGCTGATGAAGCCGCACCTCGGGGAGATGGCGGGCAACCATGCGCGGGCCATGCCGATGCAGACCGCTGTGCTCGCCATGGGCGCGGTGGCCATCGGTGCGCTGCTGTTCGGGCGGCGCGGCACAGCCCGCACGGCGTACGCACGGCGCTGGTGATGGAGGCGTGAAGACTTCGCCTGCCCCGGCTGTGGCGGGCACCGGGCTTGCCTTGCCGCCAAGGTGAACCCGACCACCGACACCCAAGCGCTCCATGAGCAAGTGCTACTGACCTTTGCCCGCGAAGCGGGTGTGGATCGGGCGTCCCTCCACCTGGACATGCGCGCCGAGGAGCTCGGCTTGGGGTCGCTCGATCTCACGCTCGTGCTCTTCGAGCTGGAGGACAAACTGGGCATCCGGCTGCCCGACTTCCCGGCCGGTGCCCAGCAGATGACGCTGCGCGAGCTGATGGCCGAGGCGACGCCGCGGGCCGCTCCGACCACCGCCACCGCCACCGCCACCACTGCACCGGGCGCTGCCAGCACCTGCGGACCTGGCGCGTCGGCCTGACCCGGACCGGACGCCTCGAAGGCTTCGACCGGGTCGACCCTGCAGCAAGGCCATGGCCAGCGCCCCCAACGGACGCGCCGCAAGCGGCTCGGGCCCGTCGATGCCCGGTTCGCCGCGCCGCGTGGCCGTCACCGGCGTGGGCACGGTGAACGCCTGTGGCGGGGATGCCCTGGCACTGGCCGCGGCCCTGCGCCGTGGCACCTGCGGCATTGCCCTTCACGAAGGCAGCCCCTGGCCGCAGGCGCGGGTCACCGGCTTTCGTGGCGAGGACCACTTCGGTCCGCGCGAGCTGCCGCTGCTCGACCGGGCCGCGCAGATGGCGCTCGTGTCGGCCCGCCAGGCCGTCCACCAGGCCGTTCATCAAGCTGTCGATCAAGCCATTGATCAAGCCGCGGGGCCTAGGGTGTCCGCCCCGGTCACCCAGCACGGCCCGAGCACACGCATGGCCCTGGGTGCGCACCTCGACCTGGACCCCGACCGCTGCGGCGTGGTCTACGCGGCCAGCCTGGGCCACCACACGCTCGAAGAGGGCTACGAAGCCTTCCACCGCGAGGGCAAGCGACGGCTGCATCCCCTGCTGGTCCCACGCGGCATGCCCAGCGCGTCGGCCAGCCAGCTGTCGATGGCCTTCGGGCTCACCGGCCCCACGCTGGCCACGGCCAGTGCGTGCGCGTCGTCGACCCACGCCATCGGCCTGGCCTTCCAGTTCATCCGCAGCGGCCTGCTGGACCTGGCGCTCACCGGAGGCGCGGAGGCTTCCCTCGTGCCTGGCATGGTGTGCGCCTGGGAGGGCCTGCGGGTGCTGAGCCCCGAGGCCTGCCGGCCCTTCAGCGCCGACCGCTCCGGCCTCGTCATGGGTGAGGGGGCCGCCACCCTGGTGCTCGAGGAATGGGAACACGCGCGGCGGCGCGGCGCGGTGGTGCTGGCCGAGGTGCTCGGCCTGGGCATGAGCGCCGACGCGGCGGACATCACCGCACCCAGTGCCAGCGGCGCCGTGCGGTCGCTGCGCGCTGCGCTGCGCGACGCAGGCCTGCACCCCGCACAGGTGGACTATGTCAATGCGCACGGCACCGGCACCCGGCTGAACGACCCGAGCGAGGTCGCGGCGCTGCGCGAGGTGTTCGGCGCGCATCTGGACGGCTTGCCCGTGTCGTCCAGCAAGGGCCAGTTCGGCCATGCGCTGAACGCTGCCGGTGCGCTCGAGGCGGTGGTCACGGTGCTCGCGTTGCAAGGCGGCTTCCTGCCGGCTTCGGTGGGCTTTCGCCAGAGCGACGCCCAGTGCGCCATCGACTGCGTGCCGCTGCCGGGCCGATCGGCGGGGCTGCGGATCGCGGTGTCCAACTCCTTCGCCTTCGGCGGGCTCAATGCCACGCTGGTGCTGGGTCGGGCGGAGCCCTCATGAACTCGAACGCCGCTTTCCTGGCCGGCGTGGGGCTGGCCACGCCGCCCCACGAGGTGCACGGCGCCTTCGTCGCCTATGCACGCGGCCTGCTGGCCGACCCCCGAGAGCAGCAGGTCTTCGACCGCATGGCCGAACGAAGCGGCATCGAGCGCCGCCGAGCGGTGCTGCCGGCCGGTCGGCTCGAGCACGGCGAGGTGGACGCCGAGGGCTTCTACCGGCCGGGTGCCTTTGCCGGCACGGGTGTGCGCATGGACCGCTACGAAGCCGAGGCGCTGCCGCTGGCGTCCCGCGCGGTGCAGGCGCTGGGCACGCGGCTGGGCATCACCGAGCTCGATCTGCCGGGCATCACCCACCTCGTCGTCGTGTCGTGCACCGGGTTTTCGGCACCCGGCCTGGATGTCGGGCTGATCGACGCGCTGGGCCTGAGCCCCCGCGTCCAGCGCACCGTGGTGGGCTTCATGGGGTGCTCGGCGGCGCTGCCGGCGCTGCGCATCGCCCAGGCCACGGTGCTGGCCGACCCGCGCGCGCGGGTGCTGGTGGTCAATGTGGAGCTGTGCTCGCTGCACCTGCGGGAAAGCCGCTGCATCGAGGAGCTGCTGTCCTTCCTGCTGTTCGGCGATGCGGCCAGCGCCTGCCTGGTGTCGGCCCGTCCCGGCGGCGCGCAGCTGGTGGACTTCGCCACGCACTGCCTGCCGGGAACGCGCGGGCACATCACCTGGCGCATCGCAGACGCGGGCTTTCTGATGCACCTGTCGGGCGCCGTGCCGGGGCAGATCGGCCAGGCGCTGGCCGAGGAGCGTCGGCTGGGCACCGGCAGCGCGCTGCTGCGGGGCCGGCCCGTGGGGCAGTGGTCGCACTGGGTGGTGCACGCCGGCGGCCGCAGCGTGCTCGATGCGGTCGAGCGCGCCCTGGAGCTGCCGCCCTGCGCACTGCAGGACTCCCGGCAGGTACTGCGCGAGCTCGGCAATGTGTCCTCGGTGACGGTGCTGGCCGCCATGCAGCGCACGATGGACCGCGCTCGGCCAGGCGACGCCGGCCTGGCGCTGGCCTTCGGCCCCGGGCTCACAGCCGAGTCCATGGGCTTTCGCATGGCCGGGGCCAGGACCACATCGACCGCCACCGCCACCGGCACCGCCACCGATGCGGAGGCCTGATGCTGCGCACCTTGCAGCGGCGCAGCCAGCGCCGCGAACTGATGGATGGAAGCGGGCTGGGCGACGCCGGGCTGCAGGCCGAGGTGCTGGCCGACCTCGCCGAGGTCAACCGCCTGACCCGCACCCATGAGCCCGTCCTGCAGTTCTTGCGGCAAGCGTGGTCCGAGCTGCCACGCGGCCGGCTGGTTCGGGTGCTGGACATCGGCTGCGGGCAAGGCGATCTGCTTCGCCACATCTGGGTGCTCGCCGGCGAGCTCGGCCGGCCGGTGCAGCTGTGCGGGCTGGACCTGCAGCCCCACACGGTGCTGGCCGCCCGGATGGCCACGCCACCGGACATGCCGGTGCGCTACATCGCAGCCGACGTGTTCAAGCACCAGCCCGAGGACATCGACTTCGTGGTGTGCGCGCAGGTGGCGCACCACCTCACCGACGCCCAGCTGCTGGCCCTGCTGGGTTGGCTGCAGCGGCATGCCCGCGTCGGCTGGTGCGTGACCGACCTGCGCCGCCACTGGATGCCCTACCTGGGCTTTCGATGGCTCGCCCGCCTGCTGGGCTGGCATCCGGTGGTGCAGGTGGACGGCACACGGTCCATCGCACGGGCCTGGACGCCCGCCGAGTGGAGGCGGCTGCTGCTGCAGGCAGGCGTGAGGGCCGAAGTGCGCTGCCACCTGCCGTTCCGGCTGGCGGTGTGCATGCGGCTGGACCGGCACGCCCCGCCGAACCTGGCCTCACAGGCCGGTCCGGCCGACCGATGAAGGCGGATCCCTTCGCGCCGCACGGTTCTGATCCCGTTATCATCGGCGCCGGACCGGCGGGCTGTGCAGCCGCGCTGCGGCTGGTCCGCGACGGTCACGCACCCTGCCTGATCGAGCGCAGCGCGCAGCCCTCGCCCCGGCTGTGCGGGCAGTTCCTGAGCGGCGAGGCGGTGGCGCTGCTGCGGTCCCTCGGGGTGGACGTGGCAGCCCTGGGCGGGCATGAGACCCGAAGGGTGCGCCTGTGGAGCGAAGGCCGCTTCGCCGAGGTCGACCTGCCCCGGCTTTCCTACGGCATCAGCCGCCGTGCGCTGGACGGCGCGCTGCAGGACGCCTGCGTCGCGGCCGGCGTGCGGCTGTTGCGCGGCACGCGGGTGTGCGCGCTGGCAGCCGATGCACAGGCCGGCGGCTGGACCCTGCGCCTGGGCGATGGCCGGCTGCAGGCCGCCCGGACCGTCTTCCTGGCAGTGGGCAAGACCGAGCTGGCCGGTGCCAGGCGCCTGGCGGCGATGCCTGCCGACGATCTGCTGGGCATCCAGGTGCACCTGCGCCTTCAGCCGCAGCAGCGCGCACGCCTGCAGGGCTGCGTGGAAGTCGTCCTGCTGCCTGAAGGCTATGCAGGCCTGCAATGCATCGAGGCGGAGGTGGTCAACCTGTGCATGCTGATTCGCCGTCCGTCGGACGGCGGCGCCCCGGCCGATTGGCTGGCCCGGACGGTGGCGGGCTGCACCACGCTGCGCCAGCGCCTGGACGGGGCGCAGACGCTGCACGGCACGCTGCAGACCATTTTCAGGGTGCCCTACGGCTTCCTGCACCAGGAGCCGCCCGTGGCCACCTCTGCAAGCCCCGCCCCCCGCTCGCTGTGGCGTCTGGGCGACCAGGCCGCGGTGATTCCCTCGGTGACCGGCGACGGCATGGCGATGGCGGTGCACGGAGGCCTGCTGGCCGCCCGGATGTGGCAGCACGGACACACGCCCGCCGCCTACCACCAGCGCCTGGCCGCCCAGGTGGGGCCTGGCCTGCGCCTGGCCGGACAGCTGCTCAAGCTCGCCGCCCACCCCTGGAGCCGCCGGTGGCTGCCCGCGGTGCTGCAGGCTTTTCCGAGCCTGCTCGAACACGCCGGCGAGCGCACCCGCGTGCCCCCCGCGGCCCTGCGGGACACGATGGAAGGTCGGTAAAACCGGCGGGCATGCGGATTGCCCGTCTTGGGCTTCGTTTCGGGAGCCCCGCATGAACTCGCCTGTCCCCTTTGCCTCCGACCTGCGCCGCCGACCGGTGGTGCTGTACGTGGAGGACCATGCGGTGAACCTGCTGCTGATGCGCGCGCTGTTCGAGCGCCGGCCTCAGCTCGAACTGGTCTGCGCGACCTCGGGCTATCACGCCCGTGCGCTGGCACCGGAACTGTCGCCGGTGCTGCTGCTGCTCGACCTGCGATTGCCCGATTGCCATGGCAGCCTGCTGCTGCCGCAGCTTCGCCAGTTCGCCGGGTGCCGCGAGGCGAGCGCAGTGGCAGTCACTGCCGACAGCGACTTCGACATCACCGGAACCGGCTTCTGCGAACTGTGGACCAAGCCGCTGGACCTGCGGGTGGTGCTCGGACGGCTCGATGCCCTGACGGGCAGTGTCGCCACCGGGTCGCCGGTCGACACGGTGGCCCTTCCTGCCGGTGCCCGCCAGGCCAGCGTCTCGCGCCCGATGTCGCCCTCCTGGGCTTGAGTGGAAGGGGGCCGCGGGCACAGGCGTTGCCGAGAAGGCATTGCGGCACACAGCCGTTGACCCATCGGGACCCGCAACGGCGGTCGACCCTGCACCTCAACCCTCAGGAGATTCAAGATGAACGCAAAGATGAAGACGGTGGCCGGCGCGGCTGCGATCTGCGTGGCAGCAGCCAGCGGCTGGGTCTATGCCCAGGCCGGCTCCACGGGTGGCTCCACCGGCTCGGGCAGCTCCACGTCCACCGGCGGCAACCAGGGCGGCGGCACGGGCACCGGCCCGACCACGCCCTACGGCTCGGGTGCCGGCACGACCGGCACCACGGGCTCCTCGACCACCGGCACGACCGGCACGACCGGCTCGTCCACCGGCACCGGCAGCACCGGCAGCTCGACCACGGGCAGCGGCACCATGAGCTCGCCGTCGTCGTCGGGCATGTCCGGCAGCACCGGCACCACGGGCAGCACCGGGTCGTCCAGCGGCATGGGCAGCACCGGTTCGTCCTCGTCGACGACCGGCTCCGGCACCACCGGCTCCGGCTCGATGGGTTCGAGCACTGGTTCGAGCACCGGTTCGAGCTCGATGGGGTCGGGCACCACCGGCAGCAGCTCGATGGATTCGAGCAGCAGCAGCAACCGCTCGTCCACCATGGGCTCGGGTTCGATGAACAGCAGCGGCGGCTATTCCAGCGACGACACCCGCGCCGCCCGCCGCGACCGCAACTGACCGGTTGTCTGCAGCCCGCCGTTCACGGCGGGTGCGCGCGCTCCGAAGGCCCGACTCCCCGAAAGGGAGGCCGGGCCTTTTCCTTCTAGCTGGAGGGTCGGTGCAAGGGGGTCGCCCAGGCGGCAGGCGAGTGCAGGTCCCGACGCTCGGACCTGACCGGCGTGAACAGCTGCGTGGCGGGCAGCGCTTCAGGCAGCACGTACATCACCGCGCGGCGGCCCTTCAAGTGCGGCTTCAGCCTTTGCTCGAAGAAGGCCGTGGGCACGTTGACGCAGCCGTAGGAAATGCGGTTGTCCGCAGGCGACGGGGTGGCCAGCCGCTCGAGCCGGCGCTCGGCCGGCTGCGTCGCGCGGACGCGGTGCATGGACACCGCGGCGTCGTAGTCGATCCAGAACACGTCCTCCCCAAGCGTGTTGCGTCCCGACTCGATCAGGAAGCGGCCTGCCGGGGTGGTTCGCTCGTGCGGCAGCACCGCCTCCAGCGGCCGCTCGCCGATGCCGCTGACCGACGCATCGCCTCGGGCCGAACCGAGCAGCACCGGCGTGGAGGCCACCGCCTTCGCCCGCTCGTCGAAGAGCCACAGGCGGGCGTCGCGCTTGTCCAGGATGCCGAACACCCGTCCCTCGTGGTCGCCGGTGCGCAGCAACCACTGCAGGTGCCGCTGAACGGCGGCGCTGGGCGCCGCAGGGCCGGCAGCCGTGGCAACGCGGCGCGCGGCCGGCGGATCGGCCCAGGCGGCGCTCGCAGCCAGACCCGCCAGCATCGCAGTGGCGATGACGCCCAGGGTGGCCACCGCGCGCCGGGCGGCGCGGCGATCAGCCCCGCGCACCGCACACCACCTGGTGGACGAGGTGAAGCTTGCGCACCACCGGCGCGGACAGCACGAAGGGGTAGAAATCGTGCACCCCCATGCTGCGCGAAAGCTCGTTGAGCACACCGGTCAGCTCCATCCAGTTGTTGATCAGGTGCAGGAAGTCTTGGGGCGAGCCCGTTTCGCCGAGCACCTCCGGTCCGAAACGCTCGTAGCTCAGCTCCACCCGCTCGCCGTCCAGCCCGAAGCTGCGGGCGGTGTCCAGCGTGTCGCGCAGGTGCAGGTAATGGGCGAAGGTCTCCGCCCAGTCCTCCCAGGGGTGGCAGCTGGCATAGGCGCTGACGAAGTGCTCGTTCCAGTCGGCCGCGGCGCCCTGCTCGTAATGCCGCCGCAGCGACTGCGCATAGTCCTGCCGCTCGTCGCCGAAGAGCGAACGGAAGGGCTGCAGCCACGGGCCGGGCTCCACCAGCAGCTGCCAGTAGTAATGGCCGCATTCGTGCCGCAGGTGCCCCAGCAGCGTGCGGTAGGGCTCGCGCAGGTCGGCCCGGCGCTGCTCGCGGTGCGCGTCATCGGCCTCCTCCACGTCCAGCGTGATCACGCCGTCGGCATGGCCGGTCACCACCCGCGGCTCACCGGGCGCGGCACGCAGCAGGTCGAAGGCCAGGCCGAGCACCGGGTCCTGCAGCCTCGAACGCACTGGCAGGCCCAGCCCGATCAGCGAGGACACCAGGCGCCGCTTGGCCATCTCGATGCGGTTCCACCACAGCGTGTTGTCGCCCTCGCCCAGCGGCGGCAGGGTGCGCGTGAGTTCGCAGCAGATGCACAGCGGCGAGCGGTGCGGTGGCGCATCGGTGGGAGCAAGGGCGGGTGTCACGGGAGGCGCAAGGGCAGGCCCTGAGGCTGCCGCCGGCGACTGGACGATCAGCCAGTTGCACGCCGCACCGGTCTGCAGGTTCGCGCACCGGTGATAGAGGCGATCCGAGGGCGCATCGACGCCATCGGCAGCCGCCTCGCGCCACCGACCGTCCAGCGCCTGGGTGCCCGCAGGCTGATCGGCTTTCGCTTCCTGCAGCGGCACCAGGCGGGCCTCGAAGGGCTCGTAGCCCAGGGGCGTGCCGCAGGCCAGGCACTCGCTGTTGCGGAAGAAGACCGGACGGCCGCAGCGGCAGCTGTAGGCCCGGGGCACGGTGGGCGCAGCCGTCGCATGGGCCTCGCGCAGCCCGCGGGTGGACGCCATCGCCGAAGGGCTCGTGGGAAGGTTCATCGCAAGTTCATCGCAGGTTCATCGCAAGTTCATCGGCGGCGCCATTCAGGCGGCGAGCAACATCAGGCTGGCCGTGCTCGCGCCGATGAGCGCGCCCACCACGACATCGCTCGGGTAATGCAGGCCCAGAACCACGCGCGACACGCCCACCAAGGCCGCGAAGGCCCACAGCAGCGGCGACAGCACGGGGTAGTAGGACGACAGCAGCAGTGCGAACGCGACTGCATGCAGCGTGTGGCCGCTCGGAAAGCTGAAGGCGTCGGGCACATGGCCGCAGGCGCGGATGTCCGGGCACTGCTCGAAGGGCCGCTGCCGGCGGGTGCTGCGCTTCAGGCCGTAATAGATGAACAGGTTGGCCGCGCCCAGGGCGAGCAGCGTGAGCGCGCAGGCCGAGCCGAGGGCATCGTCCAGCAAGGGCAGCAGCAGGATCATCCCCAGCCACAGCGGGCCGTCGCCCAGACGGCTGGCCGCGGCGCACAGCCAGCGCAGGCGCGGTCGGTCGACGCCACGGTGCAGCGCCAGCGCAGCGCGCCGGTCGAGCTCGACGCTGCGCAGCCGATGGCCGTCAAGCCAGGGCGGCATGGGTCGGGGCTCCGCGGGGCGACCGGGCCAGATCGACCAGGCTGCGCTCGAAGCGGCGCAGCACCTCGTCCCACTGGGTCTTCATGCCCGTCATGCGGGCCCACTGGCGCAGCACGCCGTCGGGCGAGGACGTGAGCAGCGCCCGTTCCGCAGCGAGCAGGAAGGCCTGGCGGCCGTCGTCGCCGCCGCTGGCCGGCGCGAGCCAGCCGTTCACGCCGTCCTTGATCAGCTGCCCCGCCGCTGCCGTGTCGAAGGCGGCCACCGACAGCCCGCTGGACAGCGCCTCCAGCGTCACGTTGCCGAAGGTGTCGGTGAGGCTGGGGAAGAGGAACACGTCCGCACTCGCGTAGTGGCGCGCCAGCTCCGCGCCGGTGAGCTCGCCGACGAAACGGGCGAGCGGATGGCGCGCCTCCAGCACCGCACGCTGGGGGCCGTCGCCCACGACGATCATGCGAAGGCCGGGGTACTTCTCCGCCAGGGCCTCGAAGCACTCGAGCGCCAGGCCTGCGTTCTTCTCGGCCGCCAGGCGTCCCACATAGAGCACCACGCGGCTGTCGCGCCTAGCCTGCCAGGCCAGGCGCAGCCAGTCGTCCCGGTGGCGCGGGCAGAAGCGGTCGGTGTCCACCCCTCGCCCCACCACCTGCAGCCGCTCGAATCCCTGTGCCGCCAGGCTCTGGGCCAGCACCCGGGTCGGCACGAAGGTGGTGTCGGCCAGCGCGTGCAGGCGGCGCAACCAGCCCAGCACCCACGGTTCGAGCCAGCCCAGCCCGTAGTGGCAACTGTAGGCATGGAAGTTGGTGCGGAAGTCCGCGCTCGTGGGCAGCCCCAGCCGGCGCGCGGCGCGCAGCGCAGCCCAGCCCAACGGCCCGGGCGTGGCCACGTGGACGAGGTCGGGCGTCCAGCCCAGAGAGCCGGCGCCCCTTGCGCCAGTGCCTTGTGCGCCAGTGCCGTGTGCGCCAGTGCCTTGTGCGCCAACGCCCCGAGCGGCCTGCCGGGTCGGGCGATCGCCCCACCGGTCGCACAGCCGCTGCACGCCGGCCAGACCGAAGCGCAAGCCCGGATAGAGCGGAATCGGTCCGCCGGCCGTCCGCCATTCCTGCGCATCGTCGCGCGGGGCCTCGCCCCGCTGGCGCGGCCGGACCAGCTGCACCTCGTGACCGGCGGCCCGCAGATGGGCCACGGTGCGCTCCACGGTGAAGGACACGCCGTTGATCTCGGGGGGATAGGTCTCGGTGACGTAGGCGATGCGCACGGCGGGTCCTGCGGGGTGATCGATCGGATGCGTCCGCCCAGGCAAGCGCGGTGCCCGTTCGAACGGCGGCGGCGGGCGGCATGCACCACGCCATGGGCATCTGCCTTGCCACAGCCCGGCACCCTGCACGCCGCCCATGCCATGACAACCGACCCCTTGCGAATAGCGCTGATCAGCGAGCACGCGTCGCCCCTGGCCGGGGTGGGCAGCGTGGATGCCGGAGGCCAGAACGTCTATGTGGATCATGTGGCCCGGGAGCTCGCCCGACGGGGCCACCGGGTTGACGTGATGACACGGCGCGACGATCCGGCCCAGCCGCCCGTCACCGCGCTGGCGCCCGGGGTGCGGGTGCTGCATCTGGCTGCAGGGCCCGCCCGCTTCGTGCCCAAGGAGCAGCTGCTGCCCTTCATGCCCGCCTTCGTCGAGTCGGCGCAGCGCTTGGCCGGGCGCGGCGGCTACGACCTGCTGCATGCGAACTTCTTCATGTCGGGCTGGGTGGGAATGGCCCTTCGCGAGCGCTGGCGGGTGCCGCTGGTCACCACCTTCCACGCGCTGGGCCGGGTGCGCCAGGAGCATCAGCGCGAGGCCGACCGCTTTCCGCCTGAGCGGCTTGACATCGAGCAGGCCCTCGTCGATCGCAGCGATCGCGTGCTGTCGGCCTGCCCGCAGGACGAACAGGACCTGCAGCGCCTGTACGGTGCTCACCCTTCGCGCCTGGTGACGGTCCCGTGCGGCGTGGACACCGAGGCACTCACGCCAGGCCCGCGGCGCGAGGCCCGCGCGCGGCTCGCGCTGCCGCAGGACGAGTTCATCGTGCTGCAGCTCGGTCGCCTGGTGCCGCGCAAGGGCATCGACAACGTCGTGCGGGCGCTCGCGCTGTTGCAGACGCAAGCCGGCGCGCGCGCCAGCCGGCTGGTGGTCGTGGGCGGTGAATCGGACACGCCCGACGAAGGGGCGACGCCGGAGATCGGGCGCCTGCGTTCGCTCGCCTGCGCCCTGGGCGTGGGCGATCGGGTGCAGTTCACCGGCCGTCGCTCGCGCTCGGCGCTGGTCGACTGGTACCGCGCCGCGGACGTCTTCGTCACCACGCCCTGGTACGAGCCCTTCGGCATCACGCCGCTGGAGGCGATGGCCTGCGCCGTTCCGGTGATCGGCAGTGCGGTGGGCGGCGTGCAGTGGACCGTCGTCGAGGGCCGCACCGGCTTTCTGGTGCCGCCCCAGGACCCGGCGGCGCTGGCCATCCGCCTGGCCCAGCTGCGCGCCGACCCGCAGCTGGCCGAGGCCCTGGGCCGCGCCGGGGTCGACCGCGTGCGCTCGCGGTTCACCTGGTCCCAGGTGGCTTGGGAGCTCGAAGGCGTCTACCGCAGCGTGCTGGCTGAACGCGCCAGCGCCTCCAAGACCTGGCGAGAACGCGGCCGGGCCCCGCTGCGCTCGATCCAGCCGACCGCCTTGCCGTCGGGAACTGCCACGGGCGTCGCGGCCGCGGCCGCCGCAGGGGTGGGCGCATGAACGACTGGGACCCCTTCTGGCCCGTCGAACCCGGCCCCGACGCGCCCTGGGCCTGCGCCCCGAACAGCCGCGCCGCCCCCCTTCGGCCGGCGGTCTTCATCGACAAGGACGGCACGCTGGTGCACAACGTCGCCTTCAACGTCGACCCGGCGAAGCTGAGCTTTCTCCCCGGTGCGCTGGACGCCTTGCGCCAGTTGCAGGCGCAGGGCTTCGCCTTGCTGGTGGTCACCAATCAGAGCGGTCTCGCGCAGGGCCTGTTCACGCGGGCGCAGTTCGCGCGGCTGCAGGCTGCACTGGAGGCGCGGCTGGCCGTCGAGGCCGGCGTTCGCCTGCTGGGCCTGGAGGTGTGCCCCCATGCGCCGGGCCCGAGCGGCGCGCCGCGCTGCCTGTGCCGCAAGCCCGCGCCGGGCATGCTGCAGCGCGCGGCCTGCCGCCACGGCCTGGACCTCGCGCGCTCGTGGATGGTGGGTGACATCCTGGACGACGTCGAAGCAGGTCACAGGGCCGGATGCCGATCCATCCTGCTGGACAGCGGCGGCGAGACGGTGTGGCGCCGCAGCCCCATGCGCGAGCCCGATGCGGTGTGCGAGGGCTGGTCCGGCGTGACTGCCCACATCGAGCAGCACCAGGCCGAGCGGGCCGACACCGGCCGCGCCTTGCATGCACGACCCCGAAGCGCGCCCGTGCACGCCTGCGCTGCCACCCGATGAGTGCGCCGCCCGTCGCTGCTGCGGCACGTTCAGCCGCCTGGCGCTCGGTTCGCCGACTGCTGGTCGTGCGTCTGGACCAGATCGGCGATGTGCTGATGACCACGCCCGCGCTGGCCGCCTTGCGCTCGGGCCTTCCCGCGGCCGATGTGACGCTGCTCACAAGCCCCGGTGCGGCGGTGCTCGCGCCGCACCTTCATCCGCTGGTGGACCGGGTGTGGACGGCGCAGGTCTCCTGGATGCCGGGCATCGAGCCGACCGAGGGACACGGGGACGCCGCGCTCGTCGAGCGGCTGCGCGCCGGAGGTTTCGACGCGGCCATCGTCTTCACCGTGTGCACGCAAAGTGCTCTGCCGGCCGCGCTCGTGTGCCGCATGGCAGGCATCCCGCTTCGCCTGGCCCATGCGCGCGAGAACCCCTATGGGCTGCTGAGCGACTGGGCCGCCGAGCGGGATGCCGCCTTGAGCCTCGCCCGCACCGAGCCGGGTGAGGCACCCGCCCTCCGGCATGAGGTCCGGCGCCAGCTCGACCTGGTGGGCGAGGTCGGCTTCACAGCCACCGAGCGCCCGGCCTTGCATCTGCGGCTGCGCGATGCGGATCGGCTGGAAGCCAGGGCCCAGCCGCGCAGCGCGCGTCCCCTGGCCATCCTGCACCCGGGGGCCAGCGCCGCGTCGCGCCGCTGGAGCCCGGCGGGCTTCGGTGCGGTGGCAGGCGCGCTGGCCGCACAGGGGCTTGAAGTGCGGGTCTGCGGCGGGCCGGGAGAGGCCGCGCTGGTCGACGAGGTGCTGAAACATGCGCAGGGCCTGGCCCGACCGGTGGCGCGACCGCTGTCGCTCGGAGGCCTGGCGGCGTGGATGCAGGACGCCGCCCTGGTTGTCACCAACAACAGCGGGCCGGCCCACCTGGCTGCGGCGGTGGGTGCGCCGCTGGTGTGCGTGTATGCCGGCACCAATCCGCAGCACACGCCCTGGACGGGGGCCCTGCGGCTGGTGCGCCATGCCACGGCCTGCGCCGGCTGTCTGCGCAGCCGCTGCCCGGTGGCCGGCCACCCCTGCCTGCAAGACATCTCTGCCCAGGCGGTCATCGACGCCGCCCTGGACTGCCTGCGGCAATGGCCGCCCCGACGCGAGGACGACGCAGCATGATCACCCTGGGCCTGAACGCCACCTTCCACGACAGCGCCGCCGCCCTGGTGGTGGACGGCCGGCTGGTGGCCGCCGCGGAGGAAGAGCGCTTTTCCCGCATCAAGCATGCCAAGCGGCCGCTGCCCTTCTCCACCTGGGAGCTGCCCTTCAACGCCATCGCCTGGTGTCTGCAGCAGGCCGGTGCGACGCTGGCCGACGTGGACCATGTGGCCTACAGCTTCGACCCGGTGCGCTTTGCCGATGGACGCGAGGACCTGCGCGTGGGCGCCGACGGCAGCCTGCGCCTGCCCGCAGGCCCGGTGCCGTCGGACCTGGCGCCCCAGGACGCCCGGGCCCCCTGGGACAGCCCCTGGGACGGCCTCTTCCTGGCAAGCGTGCTGGCTGCTCCTGGCCAGCTGGCCGACGGCGCTCCGCACCACCTGCGCAGCCGCCTGCTGCCCGCCGGGCGAGCCCCGCGATGGCAATGGCAGTTCCTCGACCACCACCTGTGCCACCAGGCCAGCGCCTTCCTGGCCGCACCCTGGGAGCGGTGCGCGGTGATGACGCTGGACGGCCGAGGCGAACGGGCCACGACCACCTACGGCCGCTTTGCGGACGGGCATTACCAGTCGCTCGGCGAGGTGTGCATGCCCCACTCCCTGGGACTGCTGTACGAGCGCATGACCACCCACCTGGGCTTCCTGCACAGCAGCGACGAATACAAGGTGATGGCCCTGGCCGCGATGGGCCAGCCGCGCTGGGCCGATGAGATGTGCAGCCACATCCGCATCGGCGCCCAGGGTCGCTACGTCATCGACGACATCGACTTCACCGCGCTGGCCGGCCCGCCGCGACGCCCCGGCGCCGCCCTGGGCGCACTGCAGTTCGACCTGGCAGCGTCCCTGCAGGCCGCGCTCGAACGCACGGTGCTGCGCCTGGCCGACTGGCTGCACGGCGCCAGCGGTGAACGCCACCTGGCCATGGCCGGCGGCGTGGCGCTGAACTGCGTGATGAACGCCCGCCTGCGCGATGAGGGCCCCTTCGATTCGGTGTGGATACAACCCGCCGCAGGCGACGCCGGCACCGCGCTGGGCGCGGCGCTGTGGGCCGATGCGCGCGCCCGCGCAGGGCAGACGCCCGACGCGGCGCAGGCCTCGCCCGTGGCGGCCGCGTCTGCGTCTACGACGGTCGAAAGCCCGGCCATTGCGCCCGGATCCCTGGCGCGCCCCCTGAGACTGGCCCCACGGCGCTGGTCGATGGAACATGCCCATTACGGGCCGCAGTGGGCCGACGAGGAGATCGAGCCGCTGCTGCGCTGGGCGGGGCTGGCCTACGAACGCCTGGACGACGAAGCCATGCTCGCCTCGCGCACCGCCGACCTGCTCGCCGAAGGCCGGGTGATCGGCTGGTTCCAGGGCCGCATGGAGTGGGGCCCGCGGGCGCTGGGTGCGCGTTCCATCCTCGCCTCGCCCATCGATCCGGCGATGCAGGCCCGGCTCAATGAGCTGAAGGACCGGGAGGACTTCCGCCCGGTGGCGCCAGCCGTTCCGGTCGAGCGCTTCGCGGACTGGTTCACTCCCGCGGCGGCCAACGGTGGCGAGTCTCCCTTCATGCTCTTCACCCACCAGGTGCGAGCGGAACAGGCCGCTCGCATCCCGTCGGCCTGTCACAGCGACGGCAGTGCACGCGTGCAGACGGTGGACCACCGCACCAACCCGCGTTTTCATTCGCTGCTCGAGGCGGTGGGTGAGCGTACCGGCGTGCCCGTGCTGGTCAACACCTCCTTCAACGTGCGCGGCCTGCCGGTGGTGTGCAGCCCCAAGGATGCGCTGGAGGCCTTCTTCACCACGCCGCTGGATGCACTGGTGATCGGACTTTTCGTGCTGTGCAAGCCGGGCATCGCATCCGGCGCCATGACAGGTGCCGCTGCAACGCGCGAAGCCGGCGCCGTCATTGAGGCCGACCCCCGCATCCCGACGGACACCCGCCCAGACGCCACCCCCCACGCAGCGCCGCTGCCCCTCGGAGAGCTGGCATGAGCCGCTCGCTGGTCGGCAGCGCTCCCGCCGCAGCGACGCCAGGCCGCGGCGCACAGGGTGGCCGCGCAGCAGGCGCCACCAGCACCGAGCAGGCCGGCCACTGGGCGGACGCGACCCGTCCGGAATGGATGACCGACACCGTGCAGGCGCCGCGTGTCTCGGTGGTGGTGCCCACCTGCGGGCGACCGGCGCTGCTGCTGCGCTTGATGCGCGCCCTGTGCCGCCAATCGCTGGGCCGAGATGCCTTCGAGGTGATCGTCGTCGACGATGGCCGCTGCGACGCGACCCGCTCGGCCGTGCAGGCGCTGCTGCGCAGCGAGCCGTCCTTGCGCCTGCGCTACCTGCGGCCGCCCCTGGCGCGACAGGGTCCGGCCCGTGCGCGCAACCTGGGCTGGCTGGCTGCCGGCGCTCCACTGGTGGCGTTCACCGATGACGACACCGTGCCAGCGGCGGACTGGCTGGAACGCGGCGCCCGCGCGCTCGAGACGAGCCCCTGCGCAGCGCTGGCCGGTCGCGTGGTGGTACCGGTGCTCGACCGGGTTCCGACCGACCATGAACGGGTGACGCGCGGGCTGGAGCGCACCGAGTTCATCACCGCCAACGCGTTCGTCCGCCGCGACGCCCTGCAGCGGGTTGGCGGCTTCGACGAGCGCTTCACCCGGGCCTGGCGGGAGGACTCGGACCTGCAGTTCCGGCTGATCGACCAGGCCGGCCCGGTCGGTCGGTGCGAGGATGCGGTGGTGCTGCATCCGGTGCGCCCTGAACGGTGGGGCGTGTCGCTGCGCCAGCAGCGCAACGCCTTCTTCGAGGCCCGGCTGCATGCCAAGCACCCGCGGCGCTACCGCGAGCGCATCGGTCTGCCCACGCCCTGGGATTTCTACGCGATCGTGGCCTCGAGCCTGGGGGCGCTGTCCCTGTGGGCCGCGTCGGCTGCGCAGTCCGCAGCGCTGCTGGCCGCGGTGGCCGCGCTGCTGGTGCTGCGCTTCGCGGCGCGCCGCCTGTCGGGAACCTCCCATGCGCCGGGCCATGTGCTGGAGATGGTGGTGACCTCGGCCATCATTCCCTTCCAGTCGGTGTACTGGCGGCTGCGCGGCGCCCTTCACTTCCGGACCTGGTTCCTGTGACGGCCCGCCGTTTCGACGGGGTGCGGGTGCTGGTGCTGCGCGCCTTGATGCTGGGCGACCTGCTGTGCGCCACTCCAGCGCTTCGTGCCTTGCGCGCCGCGATGCCGGGCGCTCGCATCAGCCTGCTGGGCCTGCCGGCGCAGCGCGGACTGGCCGAGCGGCTGGCCTCGGTGGACGAGCACATCGACTTCCCCGGCTGGCCCGGACTGCCCGAGACCGAAGCGCCCGGCCCGGTGCGCCAGTACCGCTTCGTCGCGGCCATGCGCCGCCGCCGATTCGACCTGGCCGTGCAGCTGCACGGCAGCGGTTCGGTGGTCAACCCCTTGCTGGCCAGCCTCGGGGCGAGCCACCTCGCCGGGTTCCACGACGGCCGCTGCTGGCGACCCACCGGCCCCGGCGCCTGCTTCATCGCGTGGCCGGACACGGGCACCGAAGTCGAGCGGCTGCTGGCGCTCACCGATGCGATGGGTCTGGCGCGCCAGGGCAGCCAGCTGGACTTTCCGGTCCGCGCCGAGGACCGGCGCGCACTGCTGCAGCGCTGGCCCCAGGTGCAGGACCGCCCCCTGGCGGTCGTTCACGCAGGCTCGCAGCTGCCCTCGCGCCGGTGGCCGGTGGAACGCTTCGCCGCGGTGGGCGATGCGCTGGTCGAGCGTGGCCTGGCGGTCGTGCTCACCGGCGGCAGCGCGGAGCTCGCCCTGACCACCGGCGTGGCGCAGGCCATGCGGCACCCGGCGCTGAATCTCGCCGGCGGCACGACGCTGTGGACCCTGGGCGCGCTGCTCGAGCGTTCCCGACTGCTGGTGAGCAACGACACCGGCCTGTCGCACATCGCAGCGGCACTGGCCATCCCGAGCGTCGTCGTCTCCAGCGGTGCCGACGCGCTGCGCTGGTCGCCGCACGATGTCGCGCGCCACACCGTGCTCTGGCACCCGACGGCCTGCCGTCCGTGCGCGCATGCCCACTGTCCCGAGGCCGGTCACCCCTGTGCGATGGGGGTGTCGGTGCAGTCGGTGCTCGACGCGGCCGACCGCGCACTGCGCACAGGCCGCGGGCCATGGCCCACCGGCAGGCCCGAGCCCTGCCCAGGCGCCACCCACCCCACCTCCCACCCGGACCACGCGCCATGTCCCGCCGCCTGCGAATCCTCACCTGGCACGTCCACGGCAACTACCTGTACAACCTGACGCAGGTGCCCCATGAGTGGACTGTCGTGGCCGACCCGGCGCGCAGCACCCACTACAGCGGCCGCAGCGGCGTGCTGCCCTGGGGCGACAACGTCCACGAGGTGGGGCTGGCCGAACTGCAGCGAAACGAGTTCGATCTGGTCGTCTACCAGCACCGGCGCCAGTGGGAGCACGCCCGCCTGCACGAACTCAGCGCCGCCCAGCAGTCACTGCCACGCATCGTGCTGGAGCACGACCCGCCGCTGGAGCATCCGACCGACCAGGTCCACTGGTGCCAGGACCGCGGTGCCCTGCTGGTGCACGTGACCCCCTGGAACGCGCTGATGTGGGACAGCGGCATCACGCCGGCACGCGTCGTCGAGCACGGCGTGCGCCCGCTGCGCGAGCTGCCCTGGTCAGGACACCGTGCGCAGGGCCTGGTGGTGGTGAACCACCTGCTGCAGCGCGGCCGCCGCCTGGGTGTGGACATCTACCGCGACATGGCCGCGCAGCTGCCGCTGCATCTGGTGGGCATGGGCAGCACCGACCTGGGCGGCGCGGGGGAAGTGGCGCAGTTCGACCTGCCGGTGCTGCTGGCCGAGCACCGCTTCTTCTTCAACCCCATCCGCTGCACGAGCCTGGGGCTGGCGATCATCGAGGCCATGATGGCGGGCCTTCCTGTGGTGGGGCTGGCCACCACCGAGCTGGTCACGGTGATCGACAGCGGCCGCAATGGCTATGTGGACACCCGTCCCGACGAGCTCGCGCGCACGATGCGCCAACTGCTGACCGACCGCGGCCTTGCCGCGCAATGGGGTTCGGCCGGACGGGACACCGCGCAGACACGCTTCGGGATCGGTCGCTTCGTCGACGACTGGCTGCGGGTCATCCGCGAGGTGGCAGGCTGATCAAGGCCTCCAGCGTCGCAGGCGACACCGGCTTGACCAGGTGCTCGTCGAATCCGGCCTCGCGCGAGCGCTGACGGTCCTGCTCCTGGCCCCAGCCGGACACCGCGATGATGCGGACGCCCGCGCCACCCGGCAGCGCGCGGATGGCCCGGCACAGCGCATGGCCGTCCATGCCGGGCAGGCCGATGTCGAGCAAGGCCACCTCGGGCAGGCGCTCGTGCACCTGCTGCAGCGCCGCCTCGGCGTCGTGGGCGGTGCGCACGGTGTGGCCTTGAAGGCCCAGCAGCAGGGCCAGCATTTCCGCTGCGTCCTGGTTGTCGTCCACCACCAGCACCTGGCGGCCAGCGCCGGGCGCATCGCCCAGGGGCAAGGCCTGCGCCGGCGCCGACCCCGTGCCGCGGGCAGCCCCCGGCCGTCCTGCGACCCCGTCGCCGCCCGCGACGGCATCCGGCGCTACGTCCTCGGCCGCCGGAAGCCGAACGATGAACTCGCTGCCCCGCCCCGGCCCGTCGCTACAGGCCCGAATGCTGCCGCCGTGCATTTCCACCAGTCCCTTCGCCAACGCCAGGCCGATTCCGAGCCCGCCCTGGGCCCGGTCCACCTCGGCATGAACCTGCCCGAACATCTCGAAGACCCGGGTGAGGTGCTCCGGGGCAAGCCCGATGCCGCTGTCGCGCACGCTCAGTTCCACCGCGTCGCCCTGGCGCCGGCCCCGCAGGCGGATGCTGCCGCCCTCGCCGGTGTACTTGGCTGCGTTGGTCAGCAGGTTGGCGCAGACCTGAACCAGGCGCACACGGTCGCCGCGCAGCCACAGCGGTGTCGGCGGCAGCTCCACCGTCAGCACCTGGCGGGCGCCATCGACCAGCGGCCGCGCCGCCTCGACGGCCGAATCGAAGACCTCCGACAGCGCCAGCCGCTGCGGGCGCAGCAGCAGCCTGCCCTTGGCCACGCGCGACACGTCGAGCAGGTCGTCCAGCAGCCGCGCCATCTGGCCCACCTGGCGCTCGATGATGGCGCTGCACTGCCCGGTGGGCCCTTCGGGGTGGGTGCGCCGCAGCGACGCCGCTGCCGTCAGGATGGGCGCCAGCGGGTTGCGCAACTCATGCGCGAGCGTGGCGATGAAGAGGTCTTTCTGCCGATCGGCATCGCGCAGCGCCTGCTCGGTGCGTCGCCGTTCGGTGATGTCCTCGAAGACGGTGTAGACCTCCGCGCCGCCGCCCGTGTCGCAGGCGGCCACCGGGATGGCGTCGATGCGGATCCATCGCCGCTCGCCGCGCTGCGGGTTCCACACCCCCATCACCACGCCCAGCACCGCCTGGCCGCTGGCCAGGGCGCGCATGCTGGGGTGTTCATCGCCGGGGAAGGTGGAGCCGTCTTCGCGGATGGTGTCGTGTTCCTCCTGGCGGGAGTCGCTGCCCAGGAAGCGCTCGCGGCTCTTGCCCAGGATGCGCTCGGCGGCCGGGTTCATCGCGATGATGTGACCTTGCGCGTCCTGGTGGACGATGCCTTGCAGCAGGGTCTGGGCAAGCAAGCGGTGCCGGTGCTCGCTCGCCCGAAGCGCCTGCTCGGCACGCCGCTGCTCGCTCACGTCGAGCACCAGCGACAACACCCCGCGGGCAGCGCCCTTCCCGTCGAACTGGACGGTGTTGTGCCAGACGCAGTGCAGAACCCGCCGGTCACGGGCGTGGTTGCGGTTGCGCCAGACGACGCTGGCCGCGCTCGCGCTCAGCAGTCGACGAACCACCTCGCCGACCTGGTCGGCATCTTCGGCATGCACCAGACGCAGGTCGGCCATGGGTCGGCCGATCACCTCAGAAGCCGTCCAGCCGAACAAACGCTCGGCGGCACCCTCCCAGCGGGTGACCACGCCTTGACGGTCCCACTCGATGACGGCCATGGGCGTGTCGGACAGCCCGCTGGGCGGCTGCAGCCGGGCGCCACGATCCTGCGCCTCGCGCTGGCGCAGCCCGGTGATGTCCGTCGCCATGAGCAGCCAGCACGGCCCGGGTGCCCCTGCGAAGGCGGGCACCGGTTGCAACCGCCCTTGCAGCCACATCCAGCCACCGTCGGGCCGTCGCAGCCGGAAGGTCTGCACCTCATCCCCTGCGGTGGCGGCGGCTGCGGCCATCGGCAGACCCGCGGCTGGCGCCGGGGCGAAAGCCTGCGGCACCCGCGCCAGGCAGGCCCGGTAGCGGCTCGAGTCCTCCGGGTGCAGGCGCTGCAGCAGCGGGTCCTCTTCGCCGTCGGCGATGTGCTCGGGAAGGCCCAGCGCCGAGCGCAGCGCCCCATGCAACGCCCGGGTTCGGTGGGTGCGGGGGTCGTGCACCACCAGCAGCAAGGGCACCGAGCCGAGCACCGTCGCCCAGCTTGCATCGCCCGCCGCGGAGGCCCGCCATCCGTCGCCGCCGTCCGCGCAGGCCGGGCCGCCCGTGCCGCAGGCCGTCGTTTGCATCACGCCGCGCTCGTCCATGCCCTGGAGTCCTTCCGTCCACCCGCATCATCTCCACGAACGGCAGGGCCGGCAAGGCCGCGCGCGGAGCCTGTGCGCCCACCAGCCCTCGGGCACCGCCCTTGCCGACGGCGGGGATGAACGCCTTCGATCGCCGACCCTTCCACGACACGCTGCCCACCGACGGGTGGCACCTGCTGGACGCGACCATGTTCTGGGGCGCCAGCGGCGGCGTGCGCCGGGTCGTGGAGACCCGGCATGAGCAGCTGCGCCACTTCGGCTGGCGGCACACCGTGCTGGCTCCGGGTTGCGCGCAGAACAGACCGGCCGATCCGGGCCTGCTCGACTGCGGCGGCCTGCCCATACCCGGCAGCGGCGGCTACCGTTTCGTCCTCCACCGCGCCGGTGCCACCCGGGCCATGGTGCGGGCCGCACCGGACATCATCGAGTCCGCAGACCCCTATTCGCTCGCCTGGTCGGCGCTGGCCGCCGCGCGCGAACTGCAGGTGCCCGCGGTGGCCTTTGCGCACAGCAACCTGCCGGCACTGGCCGCGCGGCTGCTGGGCGGTGTCCACGGCCGTGAGCATGCGCTCGGGCGCTGGGCCTCGCGCCGCGCGCGCCACTACCTGGTGGACCTGTACCGCCGCTTCGACGCGGTGCTCGCGCCCAGCCAGACGCTCGCGCGGCAGCTGCGCCGATGGGGGGTGCCGCGGGTGAGCGTGCAGCCCCTGGGGGTGGACTGCAGCGTGTTCCGCCCCGCTGCTCGCGACGCCGCCTGGCGAGACGACCTGTGCACCGAGCTGGGTCTGTCGCGCCGGACCCGGCTTTTCGTCTATACAGGGCGCTTCGCCCCCGAGAAGAACCTGCCGCTGCTGGCCGAATCCATAGCCCGGCTGGGGCCCGGTCATGCACTGCTGATGGTGGGCAGCGGGCCGGTGCAGGTTCGAGGGGCCCGGGTGTTCCAGCGGCCGTGCGAGCCGGACCGCCGACGCCTGGCCCGCATCGTGGCCAGTTGCGACGCCTACGTCCACGCCGGCGACCAGGAAACCTTCGGCCTGGGCGTGCTCGAAGCCATGGCCTGCGCCACCCCGGTCGTCACCGCGGCCACCGGCGGCACGGGTGAGCTGGCCCACCGGGTGGGCATCACGGTGTCCAGAAGCGGCGCGCAGGCCTGGGCAGACGGCATGCAGGCGGCGCTGTCCGGCGTGGCGCAGGGACTGGCCGAGCAGGCCCTGGAGCGCGCACGCGAGCACGACTGGCCGCTGGTGCTGGCCCAGATGACCCGCCGCTACCGCCTGCTGATGCAGCGCCACGCGCTGGGGCGGCACGCCACGGCCGAGCGTGCGCCTGCCTTCGGGGCGGCTGCCGGCAGTGTCTGAGGACGCTGCGGTCTGCGTGGTGGTGCACGACTGCGCTGCGGCACGCGCGGCCGGATGCGAGGCGGTGCTGAGCACGCTGCGCGAGGTCGCCGATCGGGCGCGGCAGCCCTTGCCTCTGACCCTGCTGGTGGTGCCGCGATGGCACGGCCAGGCGGGCGACGACAGGGCCTGGCTGCACCGCCTGCGGACATTGGCCGGCCAGGGCCACGAACTGGCGCTGCACGGCCTCACGCACCGGGACACCGGCCCGCGGCCGCGCAACCTGCTGCAGTGGCTGGTGCGCCGGCACTACACCGAAAGCGAGGGCGAATTCGCCGCGCTCGACCTGGCCGGCGCGTCGGCCCGGCTGGCCGAGGCGAAGGCCTGGGCGAGCCGGGCCGGGCTGCCCATCAGCGGCTTCGTGGCGCCCGCCTGGCTGATGAGCGGGCCGGCCCTGCAGGCAGTCGAACAGGCCGGCTTCTCCCACACCTGCACGCTCAGCCGCATCCTCGCGCTGCCCGGTGGACTGTCGGTGGCCTCGCCCGCACTGGTCTACAGCACCCGAGCCCCCTGGCGCCGGCTGGTGTCCCTGGGCTGGAACGCGCAGCTCGCCTGGCGCCATCGACGCTCGCCGCTGCTTCGCCTGGACCTTCATCCCGACGACGCCGACCATCCTCAGATCCGGCGCGCCTGGGCCGGCTGGCTGGAGGAAGCGCTGGGTCACCGCCGTGCGCTGCGCCTGTCCGAAGCGGCGCTGCGCGCAAGGCCCGACCCGGCGGTCGGCTCGGGCACGCCGCCTGCCCGAGCGCAGCCATGACCCTGCACGCCCCTCTCAGCGGACGCCCGGTGCTCGTCACGGGCGCGGCCGGCTTCGTCGGCAGCCACCTGTGCGACCTGCTGCTGGACAGCGGCCACACCGTGGTCGCGATGGACAACTTCTCGACCGGCGATGCGCAGCACCTCGCCCACCGGGACGCCCACCCGCGTCTGAGCGTGTGGCGCCACGACGTGACCGACCCCATGCCTGCGGCGCTGCAGGAGGTGGACCGCATCTACAACCTCGCCTGCCCGGCAAGCCCGGCGTACTACCAGCAGCACCCGGTGTCCACGCTGCTGGCCAGCACGCTGGGCGCCTGGCGCCTGCTCGAGCTGGCCCAGTCGAGCGGAGCGCGCCTGCTGCAGGCCTCCACGAGCGAGGTCTACGGCGACCCGCAGGTCCATCCCCAGCCGGAAAGCTACTGGGGGCATGTCAACCCCATCGGTCCGCGCGCCTGCTACGACGAGGGCAAGCGATCCGCCGAGGCGCTGTGCTACTCCTACGCCCGCGAACGCGGCCTGCAGGTGCGGGTGGCGCGTCTGTTCAACAGCTACGGCCCGCGGCTGCGGCCGGGTGACGGCCGGGTGGTCAGCAACTTCATCGTGCAGGCGCTCGGCGGGCTGCCGCTGACCATCTATGGCGACGGCCGCCAGACGCGAAGCTTCTGCTACGTGAGCGACACCGCGGCCGGGCTTGCCGCGCTGATGGAATCGGACTGGGAGGGCCCGGTGAATCTGGGCAACCCGCGCGAGCACACGGTGCTGGAACTCGCGGCCAAGGTGCTCGAAGCGGTGGGCAGCGACTCGCCGCTTGTCTACCGCGAGCTCCCCACCGACGACCCGAGCCGGCGCCGCCCGGACATCGCCATGGCGCAGCGCGTGCTGCGCTGGCAACCCCGCGTGACGCTGGAAGAGGGGCTGCGCCGCACCATCGAGCACTTCCGCGATCGGGTGCCCTGCTCACCGACCGCGGCGACCACGCAGTCCGCCGCAGCGCCTTGGTCTCAGGCCCCCGGCGGCTTGATCACCTCATGCCCGCCCAGCCCGATGGGCCGGCCCGCCGTCACCGACGCCGCCATCGCCAGCGCCTTCACGACGGTGCTGTGAGGCCCTTCCCACATCTCCGCCTGCTCGGGCTGCAGCTGCAGCAGCAGCAGGTCGGGGTCGTCCGGGCCGTCGAACCAGGGTCGACCGGCGAGGCTCCACAGCTCGAGCTTGCGCGCGGTCGAGTCCACTCCTCGCAGCGACCCGGTGATGGACACGTAGGTGGAGTCGCCCTCGTGGCTGAAAGCCAGGTTGGCCAAGGGGACGCCAAGCTCGGTCAGGCCGATCTTCTCGAGCGAGCGGCGGGACACCATCATCCAGACGCAACCCTGGGCGTCCAGCTCCAGGGGCGTCATGGGTCGGGCCTGCAGGCCGCTGTGCGGATTGGGCAGCGTGAGCATCGCCACCCGCTGGGGGGCGATGCGTTCGGCCAGCGTCTGCCATTCGGGATTGGCTTGGGGGTGAGTCTTCATCGGCGGCTTTCGGTGCCGTGCATCCGTGCGGGCGGGCTTCAGCGCGAGCCCGTGCGCATCAGGCGGGTGGCCAGCGCGTAGAGCGCAGCACCCGTGGCGGCGGCCATGACCAGCGAGGCCATCGGACGATGCCGCACCCGGCCCATCGTCCGGCGGGCCGCGCGGGAGGACTGGCGGACCAGTTCGTCGCGTCCATCGTTCATCCAGCGGGTGCCGGTTCGGGCACTGTCGTGCACGCCCGCAGCCAGCCGGTCGGCCACCTCCTGGGCGACCGGACGCACCTGGTGCTGCAGGCGGCTGGCGGTGTCGGACAACCAGTGGGAAACGGAATTCATGAGGGGGTCTCCATCGGGGAAGGGGGTGCGTTGTCGTGGGCAATCGGCGCGCCGGGCTTCACGCTCGACGGTGGGGAGGTCGAGGATGAGGGCGATGGCGACGCGCCACCCGTTTCCTTCAAGGGCAGCCAGGCCTCGATGACCGTGCCCCCGCCCGGTCGAGAGTCCACATGCATCTGCCCGCCCTGGGCCTCCACCCGATAGCGCATGCCCACCAGCCCGTGCGAGGCCGCCTTTCGAAGCGTCGGGTCGAAACCCCGCCCATCGTCGGCCACCCGCACCTGCGCCACCGGCAGTCCGCCGCGCACGCCCTTGCCCAGGCTCACCCGCAGGCGGCGCGCCGCGGCATGCTTGGCGCTGTTGGTCAGGGCTTCCTGCACCAGGCGGAACACCGTGATGTCGCCCGACTCGTCCAGCGTCACCGGATGCAGGTCGGTTTCGATCTGGACTTCGCTGCGCTGGGCATGCTCGCGCACCAGGATCTCCAGCGCCGACACCAGGCCGAGGTTGCTCAGCGAGGACGGCCGCAGGTCCTCGATGATGCGGCGCTTCAGGCCGATGCCCTGGTTCACCGTCTGATTCAGATGCTCCAGCCGGGCCAGCGCCTCGGCCGAAGGGGCGGTCATCACCCGCTTGAGCCGTGCGGCGTCCAGCTTCACCGCCGTCAGCAGCGCGCCCAACTCGTCGTGCAGTTCGCGCGCCAGGCGGCTCCGCTCGTCCTCGCGGGCCGATTGAAGGTGTCCGGCCAGCTCGGTGAGGTCCTCGGTGCGGTGCTGCACCTCGCGCTCCAGTCGGTCGCGCTCGGCGCGCAGGGAGCGCGCGTGCTCTTCGCGCGCCCGGTCGAAGCGGGCCGTCTGCCGCAGGAAGATGGCCAGGCCCAGCAGGCTCGCCAGGGTCATCAGGTGGATGCCCAGCCGACTGACCCGCAGCAGCCGCGCCACGGCCTCGCGCTCGTCGGAGACGCGGCCGGTCTCGATGTCCAGCAACTGCTGGGACAGCGCGCGCACGCTGTCCATGTGCTCACGCCCGATGTCGGTGAGCATCACCTCGCGCCAGGCCTCCTCGCGTCCGGCGGCCTTCAGCTCCAGCGTGGTGGCGAGCTCGGACAGCTTGGATTCGCTGCGGGTGCGCAGCCGCCCCAGCACCTGCTGGGCCTGGGCATCGTCGACGAAATAGCCCTGCAGCCAGGCCAGCGTGTCCTCGACGTCACCGGCCGCGCGGGTGTAGGGGGTCAGGTACTCGTCCCGTCCGGTCAGCAAGTAGCCGCGCTGACCGGTCTCTGCATCCAGAAGGCCGCGCCACACGCGCTGGATCTGCGCCCGCGCGAAAGCGCGTTCGCCCAGACGTGCCAGGGCCTGGGCCGACTGCGCATAGCTCACCTCGTTGATCGTCACCACCAAGACGGCCGCCAAGGCCGCCAGCGGCAGCGTCCAGGCGCTTCGCCGCAAGCGGCGCAGGAATTCGACGGACATCGCTGGGAACATGCGCCTGCCGGGCATGCCGCATGCCCAAGGCGCAGCCATGATCCGAGTCGCCATCGCCGATGACCATGCGCTCGTGCGCGCCGGCTTGCGCCAGTTCCTGGGCGAGCATGTGGACCTGCGCGTCGTGGCCGAATGCGCCAATGCCCAGGACCTGATGGAGGTGGTGCGCTCGGGGGATGTGGATGTGGTGCTGCTGGACCTGTCGATGCCGGGCACCAGCGGCGTGGATGCGCTGCGTTCCATCAAGTCCCGTGCACCGCAGCTGCCGGTGCTCATCCTCAGCAGCTACCCCGAGGCGCACTACGCCCGAGCGCTGCTCAAGCAGGGGGCGGTGGGCTATCTGTCCAAGGACTGCGACCCGCTGGACATCGTCAAGGCCATCCGCACCGTGGCCCGGGGCCGCCGCTACATCAGCGAGGGCGTGGCCGAGCTGCTCGCCGCGGGGCTGGCCGACCCGCAGGAGCAGTCGCCGCACGAGGCCCTGTCCGAGCGCGAGTTCCAGGTCTTCCTGCGCCTGGCGCAGGGCGAGACCATCGGCCACCTGGCCGAAAGCCTGTGCCTGAGCGTGAAGACGGTCTCCACCTACCGCAGCCGGGTGATGGAGAAGATGGCCCTGCAGACGAACAGCGACCTCACCTACTACGCGCTGACGCACGGCCTCATCCAGTGAGGCCCGGCAGCGCACCCGTTCAGGCCAGCGCGCCGCTTTGGGTGTCGCCGCCACCCTCGGACAACCTGAGGCAATAGGCGATCAGGTCGTCCAGGTCGTTGCTCTTGTCGAAGACATGGTGCGCTCCCAGCGCCTTGCAGCGCTCACGCATGTCCGGCGTGGCGTAGTTGGTCAGCACCACCCGGCGCGCGCTCATGCCGGCCTGGGCGGCGGCCCGCAGCACGCCCAGCCCCGAGCCGGACTTGAGGAAGACGTCGATGATGACCAGGTCCACCCCGTCGCCCAGGCGCTCGAGGGCCAGCAGTGCGCTGGCTTCGTCGGGCGCGCTGCCCACCACCTCCACCGGCGCCGTCTCCTCCAGCGTCGCGGCCAGGTTGTCCAGGATGATCGCGCTGTCTTCGACGATGAAGGTCTTCACGGCCATGTCCGCTGCCCAGGGGCGTGCGTTGCGCAGGCGGCCGCGCGCACCACGCGCGCGACCGGGAGCTCGGCGTCGCGCTTCAGGGGCGCGGCTGCACGTTCAGCTCGTTGCGCACCTCGGTCACGCCATCCACGCCGCGCGCCAGCTCGGTGGCGCGGGTGCGCGCTTCGGTGTTCGGCGCGTTGCCCCGCAGCACCACCTGGTGGTTCACCGTGTCCACGTCGATGGCCAGCGCCTGCAGCTGCTCGTCGCGGGCCAGGCGCATCTTCACCTCGGTGGTGATGGCCATGTCGCGCGCCTTGGTGGCCACGTCGCCGGCCACCTCGCGGGTCTGCTGCCCCGCTTCGCGGGCGGCTTCGCGGGTGTTCGATGCGGCGCGTTCGGCGCCGCGCTCGGCCTGGCCGATGACGGCATCGGTGCGCTGGCCCGGCGTCTGCCCGTCGTCCGGACGGCTGCAGGCCGCCGCTGCTGCGGCCATCGCCATGACGACGGCAAGACGGGTGAATCGGGAGGCAAAGAGGTTTCGGTCGGTCATGTCGGTCTCCAGGTCGGGCCCCGATCGGGGCGATGACTGACCATAGGTCCGGCGGCCGGTGCGGGCGATCGGCCCGTGTCTCGATGCGCTGTCGGACAGCGCCCACAGCCGCGCCGGGCTGGACGGGGCACTGCCGCCGGATGCGAGCGCTGCGGCCGCGGTGATCAGGCCTCGCCCGGGGGGCGCTGCCCCGTCCCGGCGGCCTCCGGCGGCGCCTCCGCCGCATATTCCTTGAGCCGGTTGTAGAGCGTCTTCAGGCTGATGCCCAGCGCTGCCGCGGTGCGTTCCTTGTGGTGGTGGTAATGGCGCAGCGTGGCCAGCATCAGCAGACGTTCGGCCTGGGCCAGGCTGGTGCCGATGGGCAGGGTCACGCTGTCCGGGGCTGCATCGTCCGGCAGGCCGGCCAGCCCCCGGGCCGCTGCGGACGACCCCGTGGCGGCGTCAGGCTGTGGCGCTGACCCGCCATCGGCCACGGCAGCAGCCCACGATCCGTTGGACGCCGCCGTGGAGCCGGCAGCGCCCGGGTGGCCTGGGGCACCGGCTGCACTGGATGCACTGGATGAACCAAATGAACCGACCGTGGCGCCCTCGCCCCGCGGCAGCCACTGGCTGTCGATCCATTCGTCCTGGGCCATCACATAGGCGCGCTGCACCGCGTTGCGCAGCTCGCGAACGTTGCCCGGCCAGCGATAGGTCGCCAGCTGCTGCAGGGCTTCGGGCGTGAAGCGACGGGCCAGGCCCTCTTGCTCGCAGATGCGCTGCAGGAAGTGCACCGCCAGCAGGCCCACATCCGACAGGCGATCACGCAAGGGCGGCAGGTCGATCGGAAAGACGTTCAGTCGGTACAGCAAGTCTTCGCGCAGCTTGCCGGCCGCGACCGCCTGATGGGGCAGGCGGTTGGTGGCCGCGATGATGCGTACATCGGCCTCCTGGCTGACGGTGGAGCCCACGCGCATGAAGCGGCCCGTCTCCAGCACGCGCAGCAGCTTGACCTGAAGCTCCAGCGGCATCTCGGTGATCTCGTCCAGGAAGAGCGTGCCGCCGCTCGCCCGCTCGAAGAAGCCCTGGTGCATGCGCTCCGCGCCGGTGAAGCTGCCCTTCTCGTGGCCGAAGATCTCGCTTTCGATGAGGTTGGGCGAGATGGCGCCGCAGTTCACCGCGAGGAAGGGCCGCTTGCGGCGGCGGCTCAGGTCGTGAACGGTCTGGGCCACCACCTCCTTGCCGGTGCCGCTCTCGCCGGTGATGAACACCGTCACCCCGGTGACGGCCACCCGCGAGATCTGCTCGTAGATGCGCTGCATCGCCTCGCTCTTGCCCCACAGGTGGCCGAAGTGGCCGGTGTGGACCATCTTGGCGGTGAGGTCCTCCACCTCCGCCTTCAAGGCGGCCGGCTTCATGATGCGCGACAGCACGCCCTGCAGCTGCTTGAGGTTGATCGGCTTGACCAGGTAGTCGGCAGCCCCCAGCCGCAGCGCCTGGATGGAGGTCTCCAGATTGGCGTGGCCGGTGCACAGCACGACCTCCGAGTTGGCCACGAGCTGGGGGTCGGCCAGGAGGTCCATGCCACTGCCGTCGGGCAGGCGCAGGTCCAGCAGCAGGATGTCCGGCTGCTGCAGCGACAGCTGGCGGCGCGCGTCCCGCAGGTTGTGGGCCACGGCCACGGTGAACTTCTCGCCGGCGATCAGCTCGCGCAGGGATTGAGCGGAGTCGATGTCGTCATCGACGACCAGGGCGTGCGGCATGTCTTGTCCTTGGGGATTCGGGCTCAACGAAGTTCCATTCGTTGGCCGGGGGGAATCGGGTGACGGGGCCCATCCTAAGGGCCGGCGCGGCGTCAGGGAGTGGACGGACGGAGGCTTTTCGGGCCTGTGGATTGCCTGATCGGGCTTCCCTTGACTTGCGTCCATGACTACCATGAATCACGGAAGCCTGCACGACGATGCGCTCGATGACGCGCTGGAGGATTTCGACACCCCATCCCGGGGCGGCTCGGTGCTCGGCCGCGTGGTCGGACTGGTGGCCCTGGCCACGGTGCTGAGCTACGCCTGGCGAAGCGTGAGCGGCACCCGGCAGCGGCGAGTCGTCGCCCGCTCCGCGCCCCTGCCCGAACGCTTGCAGACCTGGGAGGGCGAAGGCGGTCGACCCGACCCCGAGCCGATCGCCGGCTCGGTCCACTCGAGCGCCGCCGGCCGAACCGTGAGCACTGCCGCGCCGGGCGCGACCACGGGCGTCACCACCGACGCCACCACCGGCGGCTCCGACACCCGCTGAATCCGCCGCCGGCGGGCGGACCTGCGCGGCCGCCAGCCTTTCAGTGGGCCGGGCATCCGGCGCAGCACCGGATGGCATCGGCCCGGCCCGGTGGCGCCGGGGCTTCACAGCTGTCCCTCCAATTCCACCCATTCAGCCAGCCATTCAGCCAGCCGACCGGCCAGCTCAGGCCAGTGCAGGCCCCTAAGCCCTCGCCGCGCTCGGCGACGCCGGAGCACGGCGTGGGCAGGCGACTCGGCCATGGCCGCCTCGCAGGCTCTGAGCACCTCGGCCACCTCGCCGGCGTCCACCACCCCGGCAGCCCGCCAGCGCTGCAGCGAAGCCGACACCGGCGCCACCACGGCCAGCCCCGCCGCCAGCGCTTCGAGCACGCCGCAGGGAACCGCACCCCGATCGGCCCGCGGGCCCTGGCGCAGCCACACGGCCACACGCCAACCCCGCATCAACACCGGCACGACCTGCGCGGGCACATCGCCCAGCCAGTGCAGGTTGTCCCGCCGCGGCAAGCGGTCGTGCAGACCGGGCTGCACCGGACCCACCAGATGCCATTGCCAATGTGGCCGCGCGTCCGCCAGTGCGGCCAGGCGGGTCAGGTCCAGCCGGTCGTCGATGGCGCCCACGAAGCCCAGCTGCGTCACCGTCCGCGGATCGCCCGCGTGCGGCCCCACCAGCGAACGCGCCTCCTCCAGGGCCCAGTCGGCGCGCAGCGCTCGCGCGGGCTTGAACCGCCGTCGATCCACGCCATTGGGCAGCACCAGCGCGCTCGTCCTGAACCGGTCGGAGTGCCGTGCGGCCAGCTCGGCGCTGCCGAACACCACCCGGGCGGCGCGGCCCATCAGCGCCTTTTCGTGTTCGGCCCGTTCGCGTCCGGCCTGTTCGCGCCCGGCCTCCTTGTGTCCGGCTTGTTCGTGCAAAGTCTGTCCACCTTCGGCCCAGCCGGGTACCGCCGCGGCCGGCGACAGGTCGGTCGCGCAGTCGTAGACCAGAGGCCCGAGCTCGAGCGCGTCGGCCAGCGGGCGCAGCGACGGGCACGCCACCCAGACCGCGCGCGGCTGCAGCGCCTGGGCGACCAGCCACCGGCGAATCGCAGGCGCCGGGTTCTGCGTGCCGCGCGGCATCAGCAGGTCCAGGTTGGGGCCGCCGGCCACCCAGGTCAGGCCGTGGTCGTGGTGGGTGCCCGGGTGTGGGTGCGGGTGCCGGCTGTCGCCCGGTGGTGGACCTTCCGGCGCGACCGCTGGGGCCGGGTCCACCACCACCACCCGCCAATGCGGACGGATGCGCGCGAAGGCCTGCATCAGCTGGCGCAGCCTTCCAGGCCGGCCCTGCCAGGGTCGGTGCGACAGCACCAGCAGCAGCTCGGTGCAGCCGCACCCATGCCGCCGCCAGTCGCGCAAGGCCGCCAGGCTGTCCGGCTCGCCGTGGCGGGCCAGGGGGCGCGTTCCGGCGGCAGCCCGCGGGGCGGCGCCGGGCACTGTGGGCGGATCCACATGCCACAGCCCGCTCTTGTGCCATCGGCCCGGCTCGTTCCAGTCGGGCCGGTCCACCAGGGGATAGATGCACAGTCCGTGCACGGCCACCCCGTGCGTGCGTGCACGGCGCAGCTCACCGGCCATCTCGTGCAGCCAATCGGCCCGTCCGCGACCGACATGGCTGGTCTCGGCGACGATGAGCGGGCGCCGGTAGCGCGTCCAGGCGTCGTGCAGCAGCGCGGACATCGGTCTGCGCCGGGGGTCCCGGGCGGCCCACTCCAGCCGGCGCTCGGTGTGCAGCTCCCACTGGCTGCTGTGGTAGTGGTTCACGCCCAGCAGGTCCAGGCACTGCGGCGAGCCGCCCAGATCGGGCTCCAGCCGCCCGGCGATCAGGTCCCAGGCCTGCCATTGCCAGGACCGCACCAGCTCGGCCTGCGCGGCAAGGTCCTCGCGGCCCCTGGGCGGCTCGACATGGACGAGCGGCTCCACATGCAGGAAGCGGCAGCGCGGGTCGACCGAGCGCATCGCCTTCAGGGCCGCCAGCGAAGCCCGGGCCAGCCGCCGCTTGATCTCATAGCCGCTGATGCGCGAATCGTCCGCCGCCTGGCGCTCCTCGCCCGGGGTCACCGGCGCCGGGCCGTCCGGTGGCGCGAGGTGTCCGGGCTGTGACGCAGCCCAGGCCAGGAAGCCGATCTCGTTGACCGGGGTGTAGACCGGGGGCCGGTCGGTGTGCAGGGGTGCGAGCTGGCGCGCCACTTCGGCACCGAAACGGGCCAGCCGCCCGATCATCCGGTCGTCCCGCAGCGACACCCCGGTGGGCACGCCATAGTGCATCACCGTCCACAGCACCTGCAGCCCGTGGCGGCGTGCACTGTGGGCAATGCGCAGCGCACGGCTGAGGTCGATGCGGCCGTCGGCGTCTTCGCACACCCGCCAGCCGATGCTCTCGCGCACGCACTGCAGCCCGGCGGCGGCGGCGCGGCGGTGGTCTTCGTCCAGTCGATCGAGGTGGCCGCTGGAGGCAGCCATGTCCAGCGGGTCGCCGCGGGCGTTGACATGGTCGGCGCCCTCGAAGCCCCCCATCCAGAAGCCCTGGAACAGGCCGGTGGCATCGGCCAGGGACGGTGTCGCCCCGACTGCCCCGACCGCACCGCCCCCACCGTCGGCCTGCCTCATGCGTGCGCGGCCCCAGCGGCATCGAAGGGCTGGGGCTGAAGATCATGCAGCCCGACGGTGGAGGTGCCGAATCGGGTGACCGCACGGGTCGCCGCCCGGTTGGCCTGATGCACCGCATCGTCCACCGTGGCACCACCGGCCAGCGCGCCCGCCAGCGCGGCCAGTGCGGTGTCGGACACGCCGCTTCGGTCGTAGAGCTCCTGCACCTGCGCGGCCACATGCAAGGGTGGACGCCCCGCCGAGTACAGGGCCATGCCCCGCTCGCCGCGGGTGACCAGCAGGTGCTCGATCTGCAGCACCGAGCGCAGGCGTTCCAGCCGCGCATCGAAGTCGGCCGGGTCGAGGCTTTCGCCGGTGAGCCGCCGCGCCTGCGGCTCGTTGGGCTTGAGCAGCCAGGCGCCTCGGTAGCGAACCCAGTCCTCGCCGCGCGGATCCACCAGCACGCGGGCACCCAGCGCCGCGGCGCGCCGGATGATGGCCGGGCAGTCCTGCAGGGCCCCCTTGGCATAGTCGGACAGCACCACCCAACGCGCAGCGGGCAGCCGTTCGATCACGGTGTCCAGCAGCAGCCGGGCGAGCTCGGGGGGTACCGGCTGCTCGACATCCACCCGCAGCAGCTGCTGGTTGCGGCTGACCGCCCTCACCTTCTGCGTGGTGCCGTAGGCGGCACTGCGCAGCGCGGCGAGCGCCACGCCGGCCTGTTCGACCAGCGCGGCCAGGGTGTTGGAGGCCTCGTCCTCGCCCATCACGGTGACCAGCGACGTTCGACAGCCCAGAGCGGCCAGGTTGACCGCCACATTGGCCGCCCCGCCCGGTCGGTGCGATTCGCGCTGCAGCTGCAGCACGGGAACCGGCGCTTCGGGCGAAATGCGCTCCACCGTGCCGTCCCAGTACCGGTCCAGCATGCAGTCGCCGGCCACCAGCACCGCCGCCTCGGGCGCCAGTGCAGGCGCAGGCGCTGAAGCGCCGGCACGGGCGCCGGCATGGGCACCGGCCGCACCACTGAGAACCCGGGGCAAGGTCGCATTCACCGGGCTTGCCGCTCAGGCCCGCGGGCCGTGGCGAGCGGCGCGGCGGGCCGGCCGGTGCAGCCAGCCACGGCCGGCGCCATCAGGCACCGCCGAAGGATCCACCGCCGGCTGCGGACGGTGCGCAGGCGGCAGGCGGATCACATCCGCAGGCGCCACGCCGGGCAGTTCGGGCGGCCGCTCGTCTGGCAGCGGCGGCCTGGGCGGTGGGATGGTGTCAGGAGGAAGCGGTGGAACGTCCGGCAGCCCCGGGCCCAGGCGCAGCGCCGGCAAGCCCTCGGGCGCCAGCTGCCCGCCGAGCGGACGGGTGTTCGTGTTCAGTGCAGGCATCGGATCTCCGGCAAGCCCGCCGGATGGCGGGGATGGGCCCCGGGCGGGGGGCGTTCGGTGCACAGGGCAAGCGGCATGCCGGCTGCAGCAGGCTCGGTCCGCGGCGTCACCGTGCAGCTTCAAGGGCCGCGGCGATGCCGCTCGGCGGCCCGCTCTGCCGCCCGCTCAGCGCCCGACAGGCGGGCCAGGTCGAGCATTTCCTCCACCAGGCCGAGCAGCTGTCGGGACGCCTGCTCGATCTGCTGGGCCCAGTGCAGCGCCCGCGTCTCGGCCAGCATCGGCTCGAGCTGCAGGAGCTGTGAAAAGCCCAGCACCGCATTGAGGGGCGTGCGCATCTCGTGGCTGGCCCGGGTGATCAGCCCTTGCCGGCGCTGAAGGGCCTGCTCGTCGAACTGCAGGCCAGGGCGTCGCGCCGCCAGCAGCGCCTCGGCCACGTCGGCCAGCCCGCGCAGGGCCTGGCGAGACGCTGGGTCCAGCGCCTCGCGGTCGCGCACATCGGCCACGCACAGCCATCCGAGCAGCTGACGCTCCATGCGCACGGGCTCGCTGGCGATGTAGCGCCAGGGGACGCGGTCCTCCAAGGGGTCGGCCAGCCCCACGGCGAACGGGCGCCGCGGCGCATGCCAGTCGAACGGTGCGTCCAGCGCGGCGTCGGTCTCCCGCAGCGGTGCCGCCGCGCTCACGCCGCCGGCGGAGGGCAGACCGTGCTGCGACTTGAACCAGCGCCGCGCCCCGTCGGAGAAGCTCAGTGCCGCCGCCGGGCATCCGGTGGCGAGCGCGGCGGCCCGGGTGAGGCCGTCGAAGGCGCGTTCGGGGCCGGTGTCCAGCACCCCCAGCGTGGCCAGCAGCGCTCGCTTGAGCTCCTCGCTTTCCGATCGGAGGGGGTAGGCGGATTGGCGCATGTCCATGCCGCGCAGCGGGCAAGGGGCATGCCGCTTGCCGTGCGGTCGCCATGCACGCCTACCGAAGCCTCTTTCCCGCGCCGGCCACCGAAGCCGCCTATGACACCCTCATCGTGGGCGCCGGTTTCGCCGGCTGCGTGATGGCCGAACGGCTGGCCTCGCAGGCGGGGCAGCGCGTGCTGCTGGTCGACAAGCGGCGACACGTCGGCGGCAACGCCTTCGACTGCCACGACGATGCGGGCGTGCTGGTGCACCCCTACGGGCCGCACATCTTCCACACCAACTCGGCCGAGGTGTTCGGCTACCTGTCGCAGTTCACCCGCTGGCGCCCCTATCAGCACCGGGTGCTGGCCAGCGTGGACGGGCAGTTGCTGCCCATGCCGATCAACCTGGACACGGTGAACCGCCTCTACGGGCTGTCACTCACCGCTTTCGAGCTGGACGCCTTCTTCGCCCGGGTGGCCGAACCGGTGGACCGCTCGCGCACCTCGGAGGACGTGGTCGTCTCGCGCATCGGGCGCGACCTCTACGAGAAGTTCTTCCGGGGCTACACCCGCAAGCAGTGGGGCCTGGACCCCTCGGAGCTGGACGCGAGCGTGACCGCCCGCGTGCCCACCCGCACAACCCGGGACGACCGGTATTTCACCGACACCTACCAGGCCATGCCGCTGCTGGGCTACACCCGCATGTTCGAGGCGATGCTCGCGCAGCCGAACATCCACGTGATGCTCAACACCGACTACCGCGACGTGGTGCACCGCATCGGCTGGAAGCACATGGTCTACACCGGCCCCATCGACAGCTTCTTCGACCACCGGCACGGACGGCTGCCCTACCGCAGCCTGCAGTTCGAGCATGTGACGGTGCACCCCCCGGCGGGCGGCCATGTGCAGCCGGTGGGCACGGTGAACCACCCGAATGACCACCTCTACACCCGCGTCACCGAGTTCAAGCATCTCACCGGTCAGCAGCACGCGCTGAGCTCGCTGGTGTACGAATACCCCCAGGCCGAGGGCGACCCCTACTACCCCATTCCCCGGCCGGAGAACCACGCCCTCTTCAAGCGTTACGAGGCCGAGGCCGAACAGCTCTCGGACGTGACCTTCATCGGGCGGCTGGCCAGCTATCGCTACTACAACATGGACCAGGTGGTGGGCCAGGCGCTGGCCACCTTCAAGCGGATGCTGCCGGCTTGAGCGATGCGGTGGGGGTGGGCCTGTGGTTGCAGGGTCCGGTGCCGGTGCCGGGGTCGGTTTCGGTTTCGGTTTCGGTGCAGGTTCCAGTTCCGTCGCCCTCGGCCAGCGCCTGACGCAGCCGTGCGTAGACGCGGGCGTCGCTGAGCAGGTCCAGGTGGTGCAGCCGCAACCCGACCCACTGACGTGCCGGGCTGATGGGCAAGGCCCGGCTCGCATCGGCATGGTGGCCCAGGGCGCTGGCGACGGAAACAAGCCCGTCACCGCTCAGGCGACCTGCGATGCCGCCGGGCTTGCGCGAGGCCGAGCCGGCCAGCGCGTGCAGGCGCAGGCCCGGCGGCCAGCGCAGAGCCTGCGCCGGATCGAAGAGCCGCCCGTCGCGCAGATCGGTGATGCCCGCGCTGCGCAGGCGGCCCAGTCGCGCCAGTGGCGCTGCGTAGGGCGCCAGGCCCAGCAGCTCGTCCACCACCGACCCGATGCGCTCGAGCGCCGCGCCGTGGTGGGGGGTGCCCAGGAAGACGAGGTCGCTCAGACGCGAGGGCCAGGCCATCCCGGCGCGGACCGCCTGGTGAACGGCGCTGCGGGCCACCAGGCCGCCCATGCTGAAGCCCACGATGACCAGGCGCGCAGGCGGGGTGCCAGAGGCCATCAGCGACGCTTCGAGGGCCTGCGCGAGCCGCTCGCCGTTGCGATGGATGGGCAGCCCCGTGTTGTAGCGCGCGAGCACCGCGCACAGCCCGAGATCGCGCTCCAGGGCCTGGCCGTGGTGGTGCCCTGCGCGCTGCCACTGCGCATCATTCATGCACAGGCCGTGCACCAGCACCAGCACCTCGGGTCCGAGCTGGGTGCCGCGGGTCAGCACGAAGGGCTGCGCGAGCGGGTTGTGGTCGGCGTCCAGCCGGTCGCCGACCAGCCCGTTCAGGGCCGCCACCACCGCATCGCGCCGTGGCGATGCCGGGGCCGCCCTGTCCGAAGGTTCGCCATGTCCAGCGGTCGCTGGCCGGCTTTGCAGGCCCTCGGCGGCACCGATCAGGGACTCCAGCGTGCGACCCACGCCGCGCTGCAGCGCCCGCACGCTTCGGTAGACGGCCCCCGTCAGGCCTCCGGCTCGGTCCTGCGGCCGGGGCGTGGCCAGGCCCGGCGGGCGCAGCACACGCCCGTGGACCGCCTCGACCAGGTCGGTCAGCCCGGTGGTGGCGTCGGTGGCCAGGCGCACCGCGCCGCGCAGGTCGGACAGTCGCTGTCGGCGGCTTGGGTTCATCGGCGCAGCGTAGCGCGGATGTTGCGCACGGGCCCCCCTGGCGCGCAGATCGCGCCCCGGGGCGCCCCGGTATCGGGCGGTGCACCGCGCGGCGCTATGCTCGTTCGATGCCCTTGCTGCAGCGCCTGAAAGACGCAGCGCGCCGCCTCAAGCGCGATGCCTGGACCCTCTGGTTCGCCTGCCGGCACCCGCAGGCGCCGTGGGGCGCGCGCGTGCTCGCCGCGGTGGCCGTGGCGTATGCCCTCAGCCCGATCGACCTGATCCCGGACTTCATCCCGGTGCTGGGCTACCTGGACGACCTGGTCCTGCTGCCCGCGCTGATCTGGCTGGCGCTGCGGCTGCTGCCCGGGCCAGTGCTCGACGAGTGCCGCGCCCAGGCGCAGGCCCGGCTGGACGCGAAGGCCGCGCGGCCTCGAAGCCTGGCCGGCGCGGTGGCCATCGTGGTCCTGTGGATCGCGGCAGCGGCCGCGCTGGGCTGGTGGCTCTGGCCCCGCTCGCCCATCGGCTAAGGTCGCGGCTGGCACCCACACCGAAAAGGCAAGGCAAGTCCATGGCACACCTGAGCACCCACGTCCTTGACACGATGCACGGCTGCCCCGCAGCGGGCATGCGCGTGGTCCTGCAGCGCCTGGACGGCGACCGCCTGGTCGAACTTCGGCGGCTGCAACTCAACGCCGACGGCCGCAACGACGGCGGTCCGCTGCTCGATGCCGCAGCGATGGCCAGCGGCCGCTACCGGCTGCTCTTCGAGGTGGCGGCCTATTTCCGTGGCCTCGGGGTCAAGCTGCCGGAGCCGGCCTTCCTGGACGTGGTGACGCTTGACTTCGGCATCGCCGATGCCGGCGCCCGCTACCACGTGCCGCTGCTGGTGTCGCCCTGGTCCTACTCGACCTACCGCGGCTCCTGAGCCGCGTTGGCTGCAAGCCCGGGCGGCCTCCGGTCTCTCAGCCTGTGGCCAGCGGCGGGGCGCGGTCGATCAGGCCCGAGTCCGCCATCAGTTCGGCCAGGAAGCTGTCCTCCAGGGCATAGACGCCCCGCGCGGCGCGCCACACCAGCGCCTTGTCCTGCAGCGCCGCCAGCGCCTGCTGCACGTTGGCGATGTCGGGCTCGACGGGCGAGCCCGGCGCGATCTGCTGCATGCGCTCCCGGTAGCGCTGCAGGGTGCGGGCCTCGAAGGGGGCATAGGCGCTGCCCGACTCGGCCAGCACCCGCAGCACGCTCGACTGAAGCGGGGTGAGGCTGTGCACCACCCGCAGCGCCTCCTGGCTGGCTGCGTCGATCTGGCGGCGGATGCCCGCATGCAGTCGCTCGGCATAGGTTCCGGGCGTGGCCTCGAAATCGAACACGATCTCGTCCACTGCAGCGCCCAGCACCTCGGGGCGGTGTGCCGCCTCCACGAACCAGGCGTGCACCTGCGCCACGTCCAGCTCGTCGGCGAACGGCAGCTGCGACACGTACCACTCGATGTAGTCCAGCCCGAGAGGCGGGAAGTTCACCAGCGGTGCCCCGAAGAAGGCCTGGTCCTTGCTGCTGCGCAGCATGGCCAGCTTGTCCCGGTTGGAGCCGGTGGCGACGATGCGCAGGCCGTGGTGGGCGCTGGAATTGAGCTCGTCCCGGGCGGCCTTGAGGGCGAACAGCGCGTCCGAGCCCTTGGGGCTGGTGATCGCCTGCTGCGCTTCATCAATGACCAGCACGATGAGCGAGCGGGTCTCGTCGGACAAGGCCGCCAGCGCGGCAGACAGCGTCACCCCGCGCGCCATCCCCACCCGGTCGAGCGAGAAGGACACGCCCCCCACGCTGACCTTGTCCAGGCCGCTGGAGCGCGCGAGCCGGGTCACCACGCCTTCGCGCCGGGCGAGCTCGCCGCGGATGGCCGCCACGATCACGTCGCCCGGGTCGGCGCCGCGGTCTTCCCACAGGTCCACGTAGATCACCGTCGTCCCCAGCGCCTGCAGCGCCGGGCGCAGGTCTTCGCGCAGGAAGGTACTCTTGCCTGTCCGTCGCGGTGCGGCCAGGAAGAGGCCCGAACCCGACGCGGAGGTCGCCGGCGCGCCGACGAGCTTGCCGGCGATGTCGGCGGCCAGACGGGTGCGGTGGAAGACGGGCATGGGCCGAGGCCTGCGCTAGGCCCCTATAGTTATCTATAGAAGACTATAGCGAACACACCTCAGGTTGGGCGATGCACCTGAACGCCCGAAGGTCTGTACCGGCCCCTCACCCCCCTCACCCCCCTCACCCCGCTCACCCCGCTCACTCCCCCCACCCCGCTCCCCCAGCTCATCCGGGCCCAACCACCGCCTCATGCCGCACAGCGGCCGGATCCGCCCGCGGCGGCGGCTGACCGCGCAAGGAGCCGAAGCGGTGGGCATAGACCCAGGTGAATTCCGCCCCGAGCAGGAAGATCTGCGCGGAGTAGTAGACCCACAGCAGCAGCACCACCAGCGAGCCGGCCGCGCCAAAGGGCGACGCGACGCCGCTGGTGCCGATGTACAAGGTGATGAGCGCCTTGCCCGCTGCGAAGAGCAGCGCCGTCAGCGCAGCGCCCACCCAGACGTCGCGCCAGGCCACCCGAACCCGCGGCATGGCCTTGTAGATGGCCGCGAAGATGGCCGTCATCAGGCCGAAGCTCACCACCGCATCCAGCAGCCGCGCCAGCATCGCCAGCTCGCCGAAGAAGGGCCCCCACCAGGTGCCCAAGGCCGTGAGGCCCGCGCTCAGCACCAGCGAGACCATCAGCAGGAAACCCAGCCCCAGCACGAAACCCAGCGACAGCAGCCGTGCGCGCAGCAGGCGCCACAGGCTGCTGCCCTTGGGCCGGGTGGGCGCGCGCCAGATGCGGTCCAGCGCATCCTGCAGTTCGGCGAAGACGGTGGTGGCCCCGACGATCAGCGTGGCCAGACCCAGCACCGTGCCCAAAAGCCCGGCCCGGGGCCGGTTCAGGTCAGCCAGCGCCGTCTCCAGCGTCTGGGCCGTCTCGCGCCCCACCAGAGCACCCAGCTGCCCGAGGATCTGCCCTCGCGCCGCGTCTTCGCCGAACACCAGCCCCGCCACCGAGATGACGATCAGCAGCAGCGGCGCGATGGAGAACACGGTGTAGAACGCCAGCGCCGCGCCCATGCTGGCCGCGTAATCGTCGATCCACGCCGCCACCGCATCGCGCAGCAGTTCCCATCCGGCGCGCCAGGAGACCATCGCCGTCCGGCCGCTCAGGCCCGAGCGCCGTTGGGCAGGGCCGCTGCGCAGGCGCTCGGGGGGCGCGCTGCGCGGGGTGCCAGGCCCGCAGGCCGCGGCTTCAGCGGCTGCCGCACCGACAGGGCCAGGCGCTGGGCCACGAGCTCGAGCACCGCCGGGTTCCAGCCCATGCCCAGGTGGCTGCCTTCCACCTCGATGTCCTGCACGCGACGGCTCGGCCGCGGATGGCGGCAGGCCTGCCACGCCACCACGCCGTCGCTGCGGCTGTAGATGGAAGTCGTGCGCACGGCAGGCGGCTGGGCCAGGCGGCGTTGCAAGGCGGCATCCAGCTCGGCCGGTTGTCCATTGAGCAGCTCATAGACCCAGCCGGCATGGGTGTGCCGCGGCTCGCCGTTGAAGGGCGTGCCGATGGTGATGACCTGGCGCACCGGCAGCATGCGGGTCTTGGCCAGTTCGCGGGCGTAGATGCCGCCCAGGCTCCACCCGACCAGGGTTGGCTTGACCGCCGGGCCGAACCCCTCGCGGCGCAGCAACGCGCGGACGTCGGCGCCAAGCTCGCGCAGCCAGCCGTCCACGTCCTTGCCGGGTCCGGTGTTGAAGCCGCGTCCCCAGTCCACGGCGAAATAGCCAAGGGACCGGCAGTGGTCGCGCAGGGGCGCCACCGCGTTGCCGTCGCTGGCCAGGCCCGGAAAGATCACCACCGGATGCCCATCGCCCTGGGGGCCGGGCCGCTGGAAGCAGCGAGCCAGGCGGTGGGTCAGGTATTCGCCCGCCGCGCGCAGCGGCTCCGTGCCCAGCAGCAGCAGGCTGGGCTTTCGGGCCGGCGCTTCGTCCGCGGAGGGTGCAAGGGAAAGGTTCATGGCGGTGTGGGTTCGCAGAGGCAGGCAATGAATCCATCGTCGCCGGCCCGACGCGATGCCGCTGTCAACCCGGCCCGCGCCCGCCCGTAGGACGACACCCCCTGTGTGGGCCGGCGCCTTCCGGTCGGGCGAAGACCTGCACCGCGAACCAGCGACCGTCGCGCGCCTGCACCACCCCCAGGCCGATCTGCGTCGTGCGCCCATCTACAAGGTTGCGACGGTGTCCGCTGGAGGCGATCCAGCCGTCCACCAGCCTTTGGGCCAACACGGCCGCATCGAAGCCGCGGCTGTCGAACTGCCAGGCGAGGTTCTCCGCCACGCTGCACCAGCGGTAGCCGGTGGCGCCCACCCGGTTGGCCGGCTCACTGCCATCGGCATCGTGTTCGAAGCGCGGCAGCGTGGTCAGCTTGCGGGCGAATCCGCGCGCGGCCTCGTCGAGCCTTGCCTCGCGCACCAGTGGTGCCAGTCCCTGCCGTCGCCGATAGGCATTGGTCTGCTCGAGCACACGCCGCTCGACCTCGGCCGAGAAGGACGAGGCCGGCACCTGATCCAGGGCCGTGGCCTGCAAGGAGGGCCGGCCGCCGGCCTGGGCTGCCGTGGCGCTCGGTGCCGGGCCGCTCAGCGCAGTGCCGCTCGGTGCCGCGAAGAACGCCGCCAGGACGATGGCCCGCCACGCCGCAGGCGGCGGCCCGGCAGTGGCGGGCTTCAGCGGCCCTCTCCCAGGGCCAGCCGACTCCAGGGCCCCGCTGCCAGGTCACGTCCGTCCCAGTTCCAGAAGCGCACGCCGCAATGGCGGCGCGAGACGCCGTTCAGGTCGGCTTCGCAAAAGGCCCTGAATTCGGTGACGCCGTTGGGCGCCTGGCCGCGCACGCGGCTGGACACCGCCGTGCCGGCCTGCACCGCCCACAGCGGCGTCGGCTCCGGCCGCACGCAGGCAATGGACGGCAGGTGGATGTGCCCACCCAGCAGAAGGTCGGCGCCGGCGGTATGCCAGGCCTGCAGCGCGGGCTCGGCGCCGCGAAGCCGGTTGTGGCCGTCGCGGGGGGTCACCAAGGTCAAGGGCTGGTGCGTCACGACGACCTTGACCGCGCGCGGCGCAGCCGATTGCAGCCACTGCACCACCCGGTCCACCTGGCCCCGCGACACCTCGCCATGCTTGTGGCGCCACCACCGGGTGGTGTTGAGCAGGGCCACATGCCAGATGCCCTGAGACCACAGGCGGTCCGCGACAGGCCCGAAGGCCTGTGCATAGCGGCGATAGGGACTGAACAGGCGCTCGTGCACCGCATAGAGCGGAATGTCGTGGTTGCCGGGAATGGCCAGCACCGGGGTGGGCGCCAGCCGCTGGGCGAAGCGGGCTGCAGCGGCGAACTGGGCAGCCGTGGCGCGTTGCGTGATGTCGCCCGACAGCACCACGGCAGCGGGCTCGAGATGCCGCACCCGCCGCACCAGGGCCTCCACCAGCTCAGGCCGCTCGGTGCCGAAGTGCGGATCGGACACCTGCACCAGGCAGTCGCTTGCCTGAGGGTGCAGTGCGCTGCCCTCAGGCATCGCCGGACGCCACCGCGTCGCCGTCCGGCTCGCGGGGCTTGACCAGCCACAGCGGCCTGTCGTCCACCGAGAAACGCAGGGGCCCGGTCAGGCGCCGCAGCTCGCCATCCATCGCCAGTTCGACGCCGCGGCGCCAGGGGCGTCCGCGCGGCTGCACCTGCAGCTCGCGGAAGGCGAAGTGGCTCAGGTTGCGGGCCTCGTCGAGCTGGCCCATCGCGCCCCGCAGGGCCAGCCACAGCAACTCGCCCGGGCGGAAGGCCCGAAGCGCGAGCGCCGCAAGCGCCCCGTTCGCCGGCGCTGCACCGCCCACGGCCTGGGCCTCGGGCAAGCCGAGATCGGCCAGTTGCAGCGCGTTGTTGCCGATGAACAACGTGCTCACCCGCACCGCCCGAGGCGCCTGTCCGTCGGCCTGGATGCTCAGGTCCAGGCGCGGGTGGTCACGCACCAGCGTGCGCAGCGCCGCCCACAGCGCGACCGCGCGTGTACGCCCATGGCGCGCCTTGAAGGCCTCGCGGTCGCGCAGCAGCTCCGGATAGAGGCCCACGCTCGCATTGACGAGGAAGGGCTCGCCGTTGACCTGGCCCACCCGCACCGCCGTGGGCTCGCCATGCACGAGCAGGCGCGCTGCCTCCAGCGGGTCCAGCGGAATGCCGTGCGAGCGCGCCACGTAGTTGAAGGTGCCCCGCGGCACCACGCCCATCGCCACCGGCTTTCCGAGCAGGGCGGCGGCCACGGTGTTCAAGGTGCCATCACCGCCGACCGCCACGACACGACCTCCCGGGCCGGCCGCCGCCACCGCCGCGCGCGCCGTCTCGGCCAGCCGCTGCGGCCGGGTCGCCCGGTGCAGCTCGAAAGGACGCCCGGCGGCACCGAGCACCGCCGCGATGGCCTGCAGCACCGGCTCGTCCTCCTGGTGGCCGGCCGCGCCATTGAGCACGATGCGCCAGACCTGCGCGCCGCCCCCGGCAGCGGCCGGCTGCGCCGCTGCCGCCGGCCGATCCGGCTCGCGAGCCCGCTCGCCCGGGGCCGTCCTGCAGGTCGCGCTCGGGGGGTTCATGCGAGCCGTCGGCAAGCGCCATGCCTTGGCCGCGCGGGGTGGCCCCGCGATCGGCGCTCCAGGCGCATCGATTGCCGTGCCGCCACCAAGGCGCCCAGCCGGCGCCATGAAAGGCTGGCATGCACGTGCGCGCAAATCCCGGTGGCGGGCGAGCCCTGGCCGGCTTGCTGGCCGCAGGGGGCGTGCTGGCCACCCTCGTCTTCGCAGCCTGCACGTCGCTGCCGGGGCGCAGCGCGCCGGCCGCACCGATGAGCGCCGCGGCGCTGCCCTCCAAGGTGACGGTGCAGGGGCGCTCCGGTGCGGTCAGCGAAGCCACCGAGGCCCATGACCTGGCCCGGCTGAAGGCCGAGGGCCGGCCCGAGCTGATGCAGCGGCACCTGGGCTTGCTCGCCGCCTCCGGCGACGTGAACCTGTACCGCGGCACGGCCGCCCGACTGCTGGTCGACGGGCCCGCCACCTTCGCGGCCATGAAGGCCGCAATCGCCTCGGCACGCCACCGGGTGCTGGTGGAGTTCTACATCGTCGAGGACGAGGGCGTGGCCGCCCAGGTGGGCGAGCTGCTCAAGCGCAAGGCCGCCCAGGGCGTGAAGGTGGCGCTGCTCTACGACGCAGTGGGCTCGCTGTCCACCGACAAGGCCTTCTTCGACGGCCTGCGCGACGCCGGCGTGGCCGTGTGCTCGTTCAACCCGCTGAACCCGGCCGAACGCCCGGGCAGCTGGGGCGTGATCACCCGCAACCACCGCAAGCTGCTGCTGGTGGACGCGGACATCGCCTTCACCGGCGGCATCAACCTGAGCAATGTCTACTCCACCGGCTCGTCCGGCGGCGGTCGGCGCGGGTCGGGCGGCTCGGGCGGGTCCTTCAGCGGCTCGGGCGCGGGTTCACGGGGTGGAGCCGCTGCCGCTGCAGCGCCTGCAGCGGCCGCCTCCGCGCCCCTGGACAGCGGCTGGCGCGACACCCAGGTCGAACTGCGCGGGCCGGTGGTCAATGGCATGGCCGCCCTGTTCAGGGAATCGTGGGAACGGCAGAAGTGCGAAGGCGCCCTGCCGCCTGCACCGCCGCCGCTTCAGGCCCAGGCCGGCGACCGGGTGGTCAAGCTCGTCGCGGCCGACCCCACGCAGGGCGACCGCGTCAACCCCAGCTACCGCCACCTGCTGCGGGCGGTGCAAGCCTCGCGCGAAAGCGTGCGCCTGACCATGGCCTATTTCGCGCCGGGCCCGGACCTCGTGGACGCCCTGAGCGCCGCGGCCCGTCGGGGGGTGCAGGTCGAGCTGGTGCTGCCCGGCCAGAGCGACGTCAAGCTCGTGCTGCACGCCGCACGCTCGTACTACGGCCAGCTGCTGGACGCCGGCGTGCGCATCCACGAGATGCAGCATGCGGTGATGCATGCGAAGACCGCCGTGATCGACGGCGTGTTCTCCAGCGTCGGCTCGAGCAACCTGGACTGGCGCAGCATCGTCGGAAACCACGAGATCGACGTGATCGTGCTCGGCGACGACTTCGGGCAGGCCATGCAGGCCCTCTTCGCCGAGGACGTGGCGGCCTCGCGGGCGGTGGAGCCGGCGCAATGGCAGCAGCGCGGCTGGCGCCAGCGCTTGATGGAAGGGGTCGGGCGCTTGCTCGAGCCGCTGCTCTGAGCAGGGCGCAGAGCAACCCGCCGAAGGCCGCGGGCACGGCCAGCACCGACCACACCCCGCACGCCGCTTGCCCGGTCGATCCATGAACGCCCACACGCCCGCGCCAACCAATCCCCATCCCGACGAGCGTCACTCGCCCGACCCGCACGCAGACGACCCTCCGCTGCCCGCTGCCGACGAGCCCAAGACGCGGCGCGATCGGGCGCCGCGGGGTGGTCCTGACACCTTGAAAGCGCCGGTGGTCGCCGGGCGTCCGCCCATCGCCCCGGGCGACCCCGAACCCGGCGCCGGCGCCGGCATGGCCCTGCCGCACGAACGGGATGAGTCGGTGGGGAACACCGCGGCGCGTCCCGACCCGGTGATTGCCCAGGCCCAGCGTGACCTCGAGGCCGGTCTGGTGGACACCGACCTGCGCGGTACGCCCGGCCTGGACGCCGCCGAGCAGGAGCGGCTGCTGCGCCGCGAGGCCCAGGGCTGAGTGCCTGCGGGCCAGCGCGCAGGTCCCGCGGATGAAACCGGCCACCCACGAGCACCGCGACGAGGGCAGCGGCCCCACGGTACTGTTGGTCATCGACATGATCGGCCAGTGGCAGTTTCCCGAGGCACCGGCGCTGGTGCGGGAGGCGGCGGCCATCGCGCCGCGCATCGCGCGTCTGGCCAGCCGGTTCCGAAGCGCGGCACTGCCGGTCGTCTACGTGAACGACAACCACGGCCGCTGGCGCTCGGACCTGCGGTCGATCGTCCAGACGTCTCTGGATCAGGCTGATCGCGATCCGGTAGGGCACCTGGGAGCCCAGGTGACCCGGCAACTGTGCCCCACCGAGGCGGACTTCTTTGTCCTCAAGCCCAGCCACTCGGCGTTCTTCGCCACACCGCTGCACCTGCTGTTGCAGCACCTGCGAACGCAGCGCGTGGTCCTCGCGGGGGTGTCGGCCGATCAGTGCGTGCTGGCCACCGCCATCGACGCCGGCACCCATGGCCTGCAGGCCATCATTGCCCGAGACTGCGTGGCCACTCCCAGCCCGCACCGCACCCGCCGGGTGCTGGAGCACTTCGAGCAGGTGCTGTTGTTGCCCACGCCGACGGCGCAGCGCATCAAGATGGAGTGAGACGGCGCCGAAAGGAGCGCACGGGCAGCACGCCCATCAGGGAATGACCGGGAGCAGCAGATGGGAGTCGAACCGCCCGCCTGTCCATACGGTGTGCCTCCCCTGGTTCATCAAGATCTTGTGCTGCTGGTTTCTCGCCTGCGTGAGGTCGCGTCCCTGGATGACGAGTTCCAGCGTCGAGCCGGCCTCGAACAAGGTGCTGGACGGCAGGATCTCGATTTCCACCGGGTAGCGCTCGCCCGGTGCGACCGGCAAGGGCTCGTCGTGCGTCAGGTAGGGTCGCCACGGCTGGCTGAGCACCGGGTCGAGCTTGCGCTGCGACACCCGCAGCCATCCCCTGGAAACCACCGGATAGAACTGGTGATGATTGTCGAAACGCTCGAGATCGCCCCGGGCGTTGCGCTTGCGAAGCCCGACGAAAAGGTCCATGTCCAGTCCCGCATCCATCGAGACCCACAGCTTGAGCTTGGTGTGTCCGGTGATTTCAGTGTCCCGATCGAAAGTGTGCTTGAACACCACCGAATCCTCGAGCGTCGAGTTGTATTGCGTCATCGCGGGATCGACCCGCGGTTGAGCACTCAGCTGGCCGGACAGGGCGTCCAGGTGCAGCGCGGTGTACTGGGTGCGCTCCAGTGGCCACGCATTCTCGGCACGAACCGAATGGCGGTTCTCACCGTGGCGCACCTCCAGCCGAACACGGGGTTGATTCTGGAAAGCCCGGGGGTCTTCCTTGAGGAAGCGATCGAAGAACCCCAGCTGCACGACCAGAGCTTCCTCGCTCTTCATCACGTCCCACATATGGCGACCATGGGTGTAGAGCCACTTCTGCGTCGACCCTATGCCCATGAATCCGTTGAACGCGCCGCGGGTGTGAAGGCCCTGTGCCGACCAGCTGCCCGTGACCAAGGCGGGGACAGTGATCTGCGACAGCTGCACGGAAGGCGTTCCCATCTCCCGCGGTGTGGGGTTGAGCCCGGCGAAGTAGCGCAGTCGAGCGCCTGCCGTGCCGGGGATGGGCAGATGACCGATCCAAGGCTTTCGCTTCAGGAACTTCGGGGGATCTGTCGTGCCCATCGGTGCACCTGGCCCCTGCAGCCAGGAGCGGACGAAGGCGGTCTCGGGAATGCCGCCGTGAAAGCTGGTGTCACGGTAGGGATCAGTCATGCCCTCCCAGGGCGCGATCGCTGCCAGGCCCTTGGGTCCGCGCTCGGCCACGAGCCACTGCACCAGCGCCAGGTAGGAGGTGCCTGCCAGGCCAACCTTGCCATTGCTCCACGGCTGCTCGCTCGCCCAGGTCACCACTCGGGCAAAGTCATCAATGGTCTGATCGCTCAGCACATCCTTCTTCCCCCCCGACAAGCCGGTTCCGCGGGCATCGACATGCATGAGCGCATAGCCCTTGGGAACCCACCAGGCCGGATCGGGTGCCTCGAATGGCGTCGCCTCGCTTACCTTGAAATTGCCAAAACGCTGACCTTGAAGCCGGTTGACCGGCGCCCGTCCGTTGATGAGGTAGTCCTCGGGCCTGAGGTCCTTGTCGTAGCTGGTCAGCGCCAGGATGACCGGCAACCGTTCATCGAGCGCGCCCACCGGGCGATAGAGGTTGGCCGAGATCTCCATTCCATCCGGCATGCGGATTCGAAGATCCTTCTGAGCGTGAACTGAGGCAGGCAGCGGGTGGATCTCGATCAGATCTTCCCCCACCCGGCCACGCAGCGTCTCACCGTCCGCCCGCAGATGGATGGACCGGCTGAGCACCTGCTCGGCATCGACGGTCTGCGCCTGGGTCGCTGAGCTCACCACAAGGCTCGCGCCCACGGCGGCCAGGATCGCAGTGGCCGCGACAAGAAGGTGGGCCCCTGCGGGCTTGAACTTGAGGACGCGGAGATCAATCGGGTTCATTCTCAGCTCGGTATTGGACACAACGAGCGATAATATGAATCCTCCTCATGTTCATGAACTCGCATTCACATGGCCACCCGAAAGGCAGACAAGCCATCGGAATCTCCTCTGCAGCGGCGCCGCAGGCCGGTCCAGGCGCGTTCGGAAAACACCGTCAAGCTCACATTCGAGGCTGCCGCCCAGATCCTGCAGAGCGAGGGACTCGAAGCGCTGAACACAAATCGGATTGCCGAGCGCGCCGGCGTCAGTATCGGCAGCCTGTACCAGTACTTCCCCAACAAGGAGGCTCTGCTGCTGTCGATGGTCGAGCACGAGTTCGGGCAAATTGCGCTCGACATCCGAAAAACCGTCCAGCGCTGCCAGGAGGACAAGGCGCTTGAACTCGAGTTTGAGGTGCTCAAGGCGCTGTTCATGAAACTGCGCCCGCAGTTCAGGGTCCGAAGGGTGCTGTGCGACTTCGCTGTTCGATGCGGCCGCGGCGATCTCCTGCTGGCGCCCTTGAGGGAGGCCGAGCAAGCCCTCCAGGCGTCAGGGTTCGTCACCAGCGCCATCCAGCGCTTCGTGATGGCCAGCGCCGTGCAGGGTGTCATCCGCAACATCGCCAGCGGCGACGGGGCCTGGCTGAAAGACCCGCAACTGCCTGCTGAGGTCGCGCGCATGCTCCGGGCGTACCGAGGCTCGATCGCTGCGGGCTAGCAAGGCGCCCAAGCGGCACGGGCTCACGAATTGCCCCCGGCGCTGCAATGAATGCGCCGCCCCCTCCCGCTGCACCTGCACCTGCTGTTTGGGCACCTCCAGGCAGAGGGAGCCGCATGCGCGGCAAGCGCTCACACCACCCGATCCCACGGATCGGACAGCCGCACCGCGCCGTGCACGATGCCCACCATCGAGTAGGTCTGCGGAAAGTTTCCCCACAGCTCGCCGCCTGCGGCGGCGTCCATGTCCTCGCTGAGCAGGCCCACATGGTTGCGGCGCGCCAGCAGCGCCTCGAAGATCTCGCGCGCCTCCTCGCGCTGGCCGATGCGGGCGAGCGCATCGACACGCCAGAACGAGCACACGTTGAAGGCCGTCTGCGGCCGGCCGAAGTCGTCGGGCGCGGCATAGCGACGCATGAAGGGGCCGTCGCCCAGCTCGCGTTCGAGCGTGCGCACCGTGGCCACGAAGCGCGGGTCCTGCGGGGGCAGGAAGTTCACCTCGCCCATCAGCAGCACGCTGGCATCCAGGTCGCGCCCGCCGAAGCTTTCCACGAAGCACTGGCGCTCTTCGCTCCAAGCCTCGGCGAGGATGGCCGAGCGGATGTGCTCGGCGCGCTGGTGCCAGTGCCGCTGCCGCTCGGGCAGGCCCAGCACCTGCGCGATGCGCGCCAGGCGGTCGCAGGCCGCCCAGCACAGCAGCACCGACGAGGTGTGGATGCGTTCGCGCGTGCGCAGCTCCCAGATGCCCGCATCGGGCTCGCGGTGCAGCCGCCAGGCCTGCTCGCCCATCACCTCCAGCGCGGCGAAATCGTGGACGTCGCCCTGGCGCAGCAGCCGGTGGTCGTGGAAGGCCTGCGCCGCACCGAGCACGATGCTGCCGTAGACGTCGTGCTGGAAGTGCTCCTGAGCCTGGTTGCCGATGCGAACCGGGCGGTTGCCGCGGTAGCCGCCGGCCTGGGCGACGATGGACTCGGGCAGGTCCGATTCCAGCCCGATGCCGTACAGCGGCTGCACATGGGCGAGCGGTCCAGGGCCGGCGCCGCGCACGATGTTGTAGAGCCAGCTCAGGTAGCGCTCCATCGTGCCCACTTCGGCCAGGCTGTTCAGCGCGCGCACCACGAAGAAGGCATCGCGCAGCCAGCAGAAGCGGTAGTCCCAGTTGCGACCGCTGCCGGGCGCTTCGGGAATGCTCGTGGTCATGGCCGCGACGATGGCGCCGGTCTCCTCGTACTGGCACAGCTTGAGCGTGATGGCCGCACGGATGACCGCCTCCTGCCACTGCAGCGGCACGGCCAGCCGGCGCGTCCAGTGCCGCCAGTAGAGCGCGGTCTGCTCCTCGAATTCGCGGGCGGTGTCCTCGATGCCGCCCGCCAGCGTCTCGTCGGGCCCGAGCAGCAGGCTCATCGGCCCTTCCAGGCTGAACCAGGTCTGCCCCAGCAGGTAGCTCAGCGGCACGCTGGTGTTCAGCCGCAGCGTGATCTGGGGCAGCTCGTAGCGCACATGGTGGCTGCCGCGGGTGATGACCGGCGGCACCGCGCCCCACCGGCCGTGCGGGCTCACGCCCACGCGGATGCGGGGATGGCCGCTCAGGGGACGGATGCGCCGCACCAGCTGCGCCGGCCGGAACATGCGGTCGCGGTTGAGGAAACGCGGCGCGAAGTCGACGATCTCCACCCCCTGGCCGCGTTCGTCCCACAGCTTCGTGCGAACGATGGCCGTGGCCGGGTCGTAGCACTGCTCGGTGCGGGCGAGCCCCTCCAGGTCCACGGTCATCGCGCCCTCGCGGGGCAGGCCGTGCTCGCTTTGCAGCAGCGCGTCGAACACCGGCGCGCTGTCAAAGCGCGGCATGCAGCACCACACCACGCTGCCGCCACGGTCGACCAGCGCACCGATGCTGCAGTTGCCGATCAGGGCCAGGTCCAGGCTGGCGACCCGGCGCGACGGCAGGGGGGATAGGGGCATATGCAGGGTCCTTTCGGTTCGGGGCAAGGTTCGGGGCAAGGCTCGGCGTTCAGGGGGTCTGCCGCCGAGGCGCTGGCCGCACGGGGCAAGTCGCCGTCCCGCCCGGCGCCCGAGCGGGCGCAGGCGGCGCGCGCGGCGGCGCACCGGGTCGCGATGGCCTGGCGGACGCTTCGCCTGCAGCTGCGCTTTCTCGTGCCGCTGGTCATCACGCTGGTCGGCGCGGCCTGGCTGGCCGCGCCGGTGCTGGACAACCTCACGCTGCGCTGGTTCAGCCGCGACCTCAACAGCCGCGGCCTTCTGGTGTCCAACGCGCTGTCCGACTCCATCGCACAGGCCCTGGCGGCCGAGCGCCCCGCACGGCTCGCGCCGCTGCTGGAGCGAACGCTGCAGGACGAACGCCTGTTCGCCATCGCGGTGTGCAGCGCCGATGGCCGGCTGCTGCGCAGCACCGAGCGCTTTCCGCGCAGCCTCAGCTGCGCCGACGCCACCCGCATCGCCGCGCTGGCCGAGCCGCGCCTGGGCCTGGCGGGCGGGGCGGTGCATGTGGGAGTGCAGGACGTCCGCGCCCAGCGCAGCATCGTGCCGGCGGGCGCCCCCGATGCCGCTGCCACCGCGGCGCCGTCCGCAACCCCGCCGTCGGGTTCAGCCGACCGGCAGCTCGAAAGGGCTGCCGACAGACCCCCCGGACGCTCAGCTGAAGCCCCGGCCGACCGAGCGGCCACCGCACCGGCGGACGACAGCGCGAACGACGCCACAGCGCAACCGCAGGGCCCGGCCGAACTGGTGGCGCGACTGGTGCTGCTGCACGACCTGAGCTTCGTCGAGCGCAGGAGCCAGGACACGCGCCGCTACCTGGTGGGCCTGATCGCCGCACTCGGCCTGGTGATCGCCGTCATCACGGTGGCCGTGGCCCAGCTCAGCTGGCGCGGCTGGGTGGCCGGAACCCGGGCGCTGCTGCGCGGCGAGGGACTGCTCAGCCCCATGCTCGCCGCCTCGGGTGGCCCCCTGGCGCTGGCGCCCGAACTGGAGCCGCTCGCGGCCGATCTGCGGGTGCGGCTGCGGGAGATGGAGGACGAGTTCCGCCGCTCGCAGGGGCCGCAGGGCGAATGGACGGCCGGCCGGCTGCGCACGCTGCTGCAGACGCAGCTCTCGGGCGACCAGGTCATCGTGGTGTCCAACCGCGAGCCGCTCATCCACGACCGCGACCCCCTGGGCACGCTGGTGGAGCGCAGGCCCGCCAGCGGCCTGGTCACCGCCATCGAGCCGGTGGTGCGCGCCTGCTCGGGCACCTGGATCGCGCACGGCGGCGGCAGCGCCGACCGGGCCACGGTGGACGCCTTCGACCGGGTGCAGGTTCCGGCCGAAGACCATGGCGAGGGCAGCGAGGCCGCGGGCGCCTACCTGCTGCGCCGCATCTGGCTCACCGAGGCCGAGGAACAGGGCTACTACTACGGCTTCGCCAACGAGGGCCTGTGGCCGCTGTGCCACGTCGCCCACGTGCGTCCGGTGTTCCGCGAATCCGACTGGGCCACCTACCGGGAGATCAACCAGCGCTTCGCCGATGCGGTGGTGGCCGAAGCCCGCATCGAGGACCCCGTCGTGCTGGTGCAGGACTACCACTTCGCGCTGCTGCCGGCCATGGTGCGCGAGCAGCTTCCCAACGCCACCATCCTCACCTTCTGGCACATCCCCTGGCCCAACCCGGAGAGTTTCGGCATCTGCCCGTGGCGCCAGGAGATCCTGCAAGGCCTGCTGGGCAGCACCATCCTGGGCTTCCACACCCGCTACCACTGCAAGAACTTCATCGAGACGGTGGACCGCTACCTGGAGGCGCGCATCGAGCACGAGCACTCGACGATCGCGCTGAAGGAGAAGGAAACGCTGGTGGAGGCCTACCCGATCTCCATCGAGTGGCCCGAGCCGGGCGTGGTGGCGCGCTGGCCGGCGGTGGCCCAGTGCCGTGCGCGGGTGGTGCAGCGTCTGGGCATCGCGCCACCCGCGGCGGCCGACGGCTCGGTGGCGGAGCCCCCAGGCCTGGTGCTGGCCGTCGGCGTGGACCGCTTCGACTACACCAAGGGCATCCTGGAGCGCCTCAATGCGGTGGAGCGGCTGCTGGAGAAACACCCGCAGTGGAGAGGCCGCTTCGTCTTCGTGCAGGTGGCCGCGCCCACCCGCAGTGCGCTCGATGAATACCGCGGCTTCCAGGAGCGCATCCACCGGGTGACCGAGCGCATCAACCAGCGCTTCGCGCAGCCGGGCTACCAGCCGGTGCACCTGCTGGCCGAGCACCACGGCCATGACGCGCTCAACGAGCTGTTCCGCGCGGCCAACCTGTGCGTGGTGACCAGCCTGCACGACGGCATGAACCTCGTGTGCAAGGAGTTCATCGCCGCGCGCGACGACCTGCAGGGCGTGCTCATCCTCAGCCGCTTCGCCGGCGCCGCGCGCGAGCTGCCCGAGTCGCTGATCGTCAACCCATACCACGTCGAGGAAACCGCCGACGCGCTGCACCGCGCGGCCACCATGCCCGCGGCCGAGCAGCGCGAACGCATGGCCAGCCTGCGCAGCACGGTGCGCGAGTTCAACGTCTACCGCTGGGCCGGCCGCATGCTGTCCGACGCGGGCCGCTGGCGCCTGCGCGCCCGCATCGAGGCCCGGGTGCGCCGCCACCAGCCGGGCTGAAGGCCCTGGCCGCCTGCGGCGCGCCTGCGACCACACCCTCCCCCCAACCCGCATGCCATCGACGCCCATGTCCTGCCTGCACGGCCCCGAAGGCGAGCTTGCCCTGCACCAGGTGCTGCAGCACCGCCCCTTGCTCGCCTTCGACTTCGACGGCACGCTCGCCCCCATCGTGGCCCGCCCGGAAAGCGTGCAGGTCGATCCGGCGCTGTCGCGGGTGCTGGCCGGGCTGGCCGTGCGCCTGCCGGTGGCCATCGTCACCGGGCGCGCCATCCGCGACGTTCGCCCTCGGCTCGCCTTCACACCACACTTCATCGTGGGCAACCACGGCGCGGAAGACGACCCCACGCCCGGGTACGCGACTTCCGCGGATGCGCAGGCCCAAGCCGCGGCCACCGCCTTCGAGGCAGCCTTGCAGCCGCTGCGTCGCCAGCTCGGCCGCGACCACGCCGACCTGCGCCGGCTGGGCATCCAGGTGGAGGACAAGGGCGCTTCGGTGGCGCTGCACTACCGGGCCAGCCGTGAACCTGCGCTGGCGCTCGCGCTGATCGAGGCCGTGCTCACGCGGGTGCAGTCGCAGTCGCAAGCCCGAGCGCTCCAGGTCTTCGGCGGCAAGATGGTGGTCAACGTCATGGCGGCCGACGCGCCCGACAAGGCCGCCGCCGTGGCCCGGCTGGTGCGCCGCTGCGGCGCCGGCGCGGTGGTCTTCGCCGGAGACGACGTGAACGATGAGCCGGTCTTCCGCATGGCCCCGCCGCACTGGGTGACCATCCGCGTCGGCACCGACGACGCACCCACGCCGGCCCGCTTCCGGGTGGACGAACCGCGCGGTCTCGTGCCCTGGCTCCAACGCATGCTGAGCCAGTTGCGCTACCCCCGCGGCTGACAGGGGCGCGGGCGCTTCGGCAGGCGCTGCTGGCTAAACTGATTCGATATGAACGCTCCGGCCAGCGCCTCCCTGCTCGACGCCCAGCCCAGCGCCCCGGCGCCGGCCTCCGGCCTGGCCGAGGCGCTTGCGCGACAACGTCGCGCCTACCGCCAGGAGCCGGTGCCCGGTCTGGCCGCGCGCCGCGCGGACCTCGACACGCTGATGCGCTTCGTCAAGGACCATGAAGCGGCGCTGTGCGAGGCCATCAACGCCGACTACGGGCATCGCTCCACCCACGAGACCCGCCTGCTCGAGATCGTTCCGGTGCTCGACGACATCCGCCGCACCCGCAGCCAGCTGCGCCGCTGGATGGCACCGCGCCGCCGCTCGGTGGACCGCCTGGCGTTCGGTCTGGCCAGCAACCGCGTGCTGCCCCAGCCGCTGGGCGTGGTGGGCGTCATCGTGCCGTGGAACTTCCCGCTCAACCTGAGCTTCGTGCCCCTGATCGCCATCCTGGCGGCCGGCAACCGGGCAATGGTGAAGATGAGCGAGAACTCGCGCCACCTGGCGCGGCTGCTCATCGAACGCATGCCCGCCTATTTCCCGGCGGACAAGCTGCAGTTCTTCGACGAGACCGGCGGCGTGGGCATCGCGTTCTCCCAGCTGCCCTTTGACCACCTGCTGTTCACAGGCTCCGGCCAGACCGGCCGAGCGGTGATGGCAGCGGCCGCCCGTAACCTCTGCCCGGTGACGCTCGAGCTGGGGGGAAAGGCGCCGGCGCTGGTCTGCGAGGACTTCGACATCCGCACCGCGGCCGAACGCATCCTCTACGTGAAGTGCCTGAACGCCGGGCAGATCTGCACCTCGGTGGACCATGTCTACCTGCCCCGCGGCTCGGTGGATGCTTTCGTCGAATCCGCACGTGCGGTGGTGCAGCGGCGCTACCCCGCGCTGCAAAGCCCCGACTACACCTCCATCATCGACGAGCGCAGCTTCGACCGCCTGGTCGGGGCGCTGGACGAGGCGCGCGCGGGCGGCGCCCGACTGGTGCAGCTGCTGCCGGGCCCTGAACACGACCGCGCCAGCCGGCGCATCGCACCGGTCATCGTGCTGGACGCGCCGCCCGGCTGCGAGCTGATGCGGCGCGAGATCTTCGGCCCCATCCTGCCGGTGCTGCCCTACGAGCACGTCGCCGAGGCGGTGCAGCGCATCAACGACGGCCCCCGCCCGCTGGCCTTCTACCCCTTCACCCACGACGCGCAACGCCTGCAGCACCTGCTCGAGCAGGTGATGTCCGGTGGCGTGTCGGTCAACGACGCGCTCTTTCACGTTGGCCAGCACGACCTGCCTTTCGGCGGTGTGGGCGAGTCGGGCATGGGCCACTACCACGGCCGGGAAGGCTTCGAGACCTTCTCCAAGCTGCGCCCGGTCTTCCACCAGTCGCGCTGGTCGACGCTGGCGCTGCTGGCGCCGCCCTATGGGCGACTGGCCGACCGCGTCATCGCCTTCCTGTCGCGCTGAGGGCGGGCACCGAGAGACACCGAGGAACACCGAGAGAAAGGTGAACTCGCCCGAACCCCTCACCGCCTCCCTCAGCCTGCCGATCCACCGCCCGCCGACCCCGATCGGCCCCCTCGAGGACTGCGCTTGAACGCTCCCCGGCCCACCACCGCCCGCCCCGGCATCCGCGCAGCGCGACCGACCGCCGCTGACATCGCCCTGTCCATTGCAGCCGCCGCAGCCATCGCGACGATGGTCTTCCCGGCGCCGGCGCACGCCCAGTCTCAGGGCATCGTGAGCCTGCCGCCCGTGGGGCCCGGCGACAGCCGGCTGCTTGTGGGCGGCGCCTTGCTGGCCCAGCCGACCTATGCCGGCGCCGACCGCCACCGCCTTCGCCTGCTGCCCTACATCGACTACGCCCACCGCAACGGCTTCTTCGCCAGCGCCACCAACGGCGTGGGCTACTCCTTCCTGCGCGGGCCCGAGCAGCAGGCGGGCCTGCGCCTCATCCCGCAGTTCGGCCGCGACGAGAACGACGATCCGGCGCTGCGCGGCCTGGGTGACGTCTCCGCCGGCGTGGAGGCGAGCGGCTACTGGACGGTGGCCCTGTCGCGCGCGTGGACGGCCGGCGCGCAGGTGCGCGGCGGCTCGCGTGGCGCCGAATTCGACCTCGGCGTGCGTCGCGACTTCGTGCTGGCACCGGCCACGCGGCTGTCCGCGAGCAGCTACCTCACGGCGGCCAACGCCCGGTCCCAGCGAACCTTCTTCGGCGTGGACAGCGCCCAATCGGCCCGATCGGGCTACGCCCCCTATGAGCCCGGTGCAGGCCTGCGCAGCGTTCACCTCGCCCTCACCGCCAACCACTTCTTCGGCGGCCGGTGGATCGCCATCGGCGGCGTGGGCGTCAGCCGCCTGCTCGGCGACGCAGGCGATTCGCCGCTCGTGCGCGAGAAGACCCAACCCGGGGCCTTCGTCGCGGTGGGCTACCAGCTCTTCTGATCGACCCGCCTGAACAGGCCGTGCGGGCGGCCTCAAGCCGCCGGCTCGATGACCTGCGGCCGCCGCCAGGCCACCGTCTTCAGTGGCCGGACGAAATCGGGGTGGAAGCTGCGTTCGCTGCCGTCGGCAAAGCGGATGCTCACGCTCGCACCGTCGCAGGCCAGCACCTCGCCCCGGCCCAGGCGACGCAGGCGGATGACCTGGACGGGCTGGCCGGGGCTCAGCCCTTGCACCGGCCGGGGCGTCGCCGTCGTCGGCGTGGCAGGCAAGGCCTCGATGGTGGCGGCGTGCGTCCCGGCCGCCTGCGAGGGCTTGCTCGCCTCAGCCTCAGCCTCAGCCTCAGCCTCAGCCTCGGCCTGCGCCCGTTGCAGCGCCTGCAGCCGCTCGCAACTGTCGCAATGGCCACAGCGCGGCGCGGCGTGGGTCGGCTCGAAGTGCGCCAGCAGCATCTGCCAGCGGCAGCCACCCGACTGTGCGTAGTCCACCATCGTGGCCAGACCCGCCTCGTCGCGCTCACGTCGTCGGGCAAGCGCTTCGGCCAGCGTGCGCAGCCGACGCAGCCGCGCCATGCCGCGCTGCGGCAGCAGGCGCTGCGCGCGGACCCACGCGGCCAGTCGTGCGGGCCGCGACCGGCCGGGTGTGTCTGCAGCAGCGCTGCTGTCCCCGTGCAGACCCGGCCTGGCCAGCTCTTGGGCGCCGCTGGCGCCGTCGGGGGCCTCGCGCAGCAGCGCATCGACCGCGGCCAGCTCGTCCTCGTCCAGTGCGGCGGGGCCCAGGAAGAACTGCTGCAGCCCGCGGTCGCCTCGGCAGTACAGCAAGGTGCAGCACGCCGGGGCACCGTCGCGCCCCGCACGCCCGCTTTCCTGGTAGTAAGCGTCCAGCGAAGAGGGAAGCTGCGCATGCAGCACCCACCGCAGGTCCGATCGGTCGATGCCCATGCCGAAGGCCGAGGTGGCCACCATCACGCGGCGCTCGGCCTGCATGAAGGCCTGCTGGCTCGCCTGCCGCTCGCGGGTGGGCATGGCCCCGTGGTAGAGCACCACCGACTCGCCACGCCCGAGCAGCTGCCGGTGCAGGTCCACCGCCGCGCGGACCGTGCCGGTGTAGACGATGCCTGCGCCTTGGGCCTCGGAGACGAAGTTCTCCACCCGGCGGCGGCGATCGGCCTCGTCGGCCAGCACTTCCACCGCATAGCGGAGATTGGCGCGGTAGACGCCCGAGCGCAGGACGGCCGACGGCGCGATGCCCAACACGCGGCAGATGTCGCCGGCCACCGCTTCGGTGGCGGTGGCGGTGAGGGCGAGCACCGGCGGATGGCCCAGCCGTTCGCGCAGCGAGCCCAGCGCCAGAAAGGCCGGGCGGAAGTCCGCCCCCCATTGCGAGATGCAGTGCGCCTCGTCCACCACCAGCAGCTGCACGCCCCGGCCACGCAGCGCATCGACCAGCGCGTCGTCACTGGCGCCTTCCGGTGTGGTGAACACGACCTGCGGGGCACCAGGGTCCGCCCGCTTTCCTGCCCCCTTTCCGGCCCCCTTGCCTTCCTCCTTGCCTGCCTCCTTGCCTGCCTGTAGCGACTCGATCACCGTGGCCTGCTCGCGCGCGGGCACGGCGCTGTTGAGCTGCACCGCCCGCACCCCGCGCGCGCACAGGCCGTCGCACTGGTCCTTCATCAGCGACAGCAGGGGCGAGACCACCAGCGTCGGGAGCTCGCCGAGCACCGCCGGCAGCTGGTAGCACAAGGACTTGCCCGCGCCCGTGGGCATCACCGCCAGGACGGAACGCCCCGCCAGCACCCTTGCGAGGACTTCGCCTTGCCCGGGTCTGAGCCGCTGGAGCCCGAAGACCTGGTGCAGAAGTCGGCGCGCCTGCGCTGGAAGCCGGTCGGCACGGGCGGTGCTCGCGCCGGGAAAGGGTGACGCAGCGGGTCGATCGGGCATGGCCGAATGCTCCGCGGCAGCACCTGCACCGGCAATCGCTGGGCAGGACGCGGCTTTGTAGGCCGGATCCGACGCAAGATCCAGCGCAAGATCGGACGCAAGCTCCCCCGCCCCTTCGGACGCCGGCTCAGGCCGCGGCCGCGTGCAGGGTTTCGGCCAGCAGCCGGGCCGGTGCGGCCAGGGCTGCCCCACTGCGCCACACGATGACGAAGCGCCGCACCGCCCAGGGCTCGGCCAGCGGCACCAGAGCCAGGTGGCCAGCCCCCGCATGCGGCGCGACCGACTCCAGCGGCAGGATGGCCAGGCCCATGCCCAAGCCCACCAGTCTCACGGCGGCCGCGATGCTGGACACCTGCATGCGGTGGTTGGGTTCGAGCCCCAGCAGCGCCGCCTGCCGACGCAGCATCCGGTCCATCTGCCCGCCGGGGCTGACATTGACCGAAGGCAGCCCCAGCACGTCGCTCAGCCGAAGCGAGGGCCTGCGGGCCAGTGCGTGATCGGGCGCGAGCGCCACGCACAGGCGGTCGCTGCGGTAGGCGCGCGGCTCCAGTCCCGACAGGTCGATCCGGTCCCACAGCACACCCAGATCGGCCGAACCCTCGCGAACGCCGCGCACGATGTCCGGGCTCATGCGCTCGTCCAGCCCGACGTGGATGCGGGGATGGGCCTGCAGGAAGGCCGCGACATCTTCCGGCAGCCTCATGGCCAGCGCCGAAGGGCTGGCCAGCACCCGCACGCTGCCCTGCACCCCCAGGCGGAATTCGCCCATCTCGCTGCGCAGCGCCTGCATCGCACCCAGCACCTCACGGGCTCGCTGCAACAGGGCAAGTCCCGCGGCCGTGGGCTGCACGCCGCGCGGCTGGCGCAGCAGCAGCGACACGCCCAGATCGGCTTCCAGCGCAGCCAGCCGCTTGCTCAGCGCCGAGGCGACCACCGCCTCGCGCTCGGCGGCACGGGCCAGGCTGCCCTCCTCGCACACCGAGACGAACTGACGCAGGCTGATGGGGTCGAGGGGGCGGATCAAATGGCGTTCCAGGTCCTGCGAAAGCTCTGGCACCGCCGTTGCTGACGTTCCCGTCTGGAATGTCGATGAGTCCTAAACACCATGCGTTTTTACCAGACGTCATGCCTACAGTGAGGTCCATGCCGTCCATGCCGAACCTCGATACCGTCATCGTCCGCGACGTGGGACTGCGCGACGGGCTGCAAAGCCTCGCGCGCACCGTCCCCACCGACATCAAGCTGCAGTGGTTGGACGCCGCGCACGCCGCCGGGCTGCGCGAGCTGGAAGTGGGCTCCTTCGTTCCCGCCCACCGGATGCCGCAGCTGGCCGACACCGCCGAACTGGTTCGGCACGCACTGGGCTTGCCGGAGCTGCGGGTGTCGGTGCTCGTGCCCAACCTCAAGGGCGCCGAAGCGGCCCTGGCCAGCGGCGCGCATTCGCTGCTCGTGCCGCTGTCGGCGAGCCACGCCCACAGCCTGGCCAACCTGCGCCGCCCGCCCGACGAGGTGGTGGTCGACATCGCCCGCATCCGGGACCGGCGCGACGCCACAGGCTCTGCCTGTCGCATCGAGGTGGGCATCAGCACCGCCTTCGGATGCACGCTGCAAGGCGAGGTGCCGCCCGACGAGGTGCTGCGCCTGGTGCGCGCCGTGCTCGACGCCGGCGCCGATGCGGTGGGCCTGGCCGACACGGTCGGTTTCGCCAACCCGCTGCAGGTGCAGGGCCTCTTCGAAGCCGCCGCCCGCGAGGCTGGCGCACCGCTGGCATGTGCTCACTTCCACGACACCCGAGGCCTGGGCATGGCCAACGTCTACGCCGCCTGGCTGACGGGCGTGCGGCGCTTCGACGCCTGCGTCGGCGGCATCGGCGGCTGCCCGCACGCGCCGGGCGCGAGCGGCAACGTTTCCACGGAAGACGTCGCCTGGCTTTTCGCCAGCATGGGTGTGCCCACGGGGCTTGACCTGCAGGGGCTGCTGGACCTGCGCCGGCGCCTGGGCCAGTGGCTCGCCGGCGAGACCCTGCACGGGAGCATCGCCCGCGCCGGGCTGCCCCGAACCTTGACGGGCGGCTGAGCAGCCCGTTGCCCCACCCCCGCCCGCCCCGGCCGCCGCCGCCCCAACCCTGACCCGACGCCATGCCCTCCCTCCCGATTCCCACCCCGCCGGCCTCGCCGTCTGCACCCCAGCCCTTGAAGGGCCTGCGCGTCGTGGAATTCACCCACATGGTGATGGGCCCGACCTGCGCGATGGTGCTGGCCGACCTGGGCGCCGAAGTCATCAAGGTCGAGCCGGTCGAGGGCGAGGGCACCCGGCGGCTTCTGGGTGCGGGGGCCGGTTTCTTCCCCATGTACAACCGCAACAAGAAGAGCATCGGCATCGACCTGAAGCAGCCCGCCGGGGCCGCCGCCGCGCAGCGGCTGGCCACCTCGGCCGACGTGGTGGTGGAGAACTTCAAGCAAGGCGTGCTGACCCGCTTCGGGCTGGACTACGCAACGCTCAGCGCGCTGAACGAGCGGCTGATCTATGTGAGCCACAAGGGCTTCCTGCCCGGCCCCTACGACCGCCGGCCGGCGCTGGACGAGGTGGTGCAGATGATGGGCGGCCTGGCCTACATGACCGGCCGCCCCGGCGACCCGCTGCGCGCCGGGGCCAGCGTGAACGACGTCATGGGGGGACTCTTCGGTGCCATCGGCACGCTGGGCGCGCTGATCCAGCGCGGCATCACCGGCCGCGGCATGCAGGTGCAGTCCGCGCTCTTCGAGAACAACGTGTTCCTGATGGGCCAGCACATGCTGCAGTACGCGATGACCGGACGGCACCCCTCGCCCATGCCGGCGCGCGACAACCCCTGGGCGGTCTACGACGTGTTCACCGTGAAGGACGGCGAACAGATCTTCCTGTGCGCGGTGAGCGACACGCAGTGGCAGACCTTCTGCGATGTGCTCGGACTGGTCGACCTCAAATCCGACACGGCGCTGCGCACGAACAACGACCGCGTCCGTGCGCGTCCGGCGCTGCTGGCCACGCTGCGGGAACGCCTGGCCTCGCGCAGCGCCGCCGAGCTGGCCGCCCTCTTCGAGGCGGCCGAGCTGCCCTTCGCGCCCATCCGCCGCCCCGAGGACCTGCTCACCGACCCGCACCTCTTGGCCACCGGCGGCCTGGCCGACATCGCGCTGCCCGACGGCGAACGCGCCGGCGCGACGGTGAAGACCGCCCTCTTTCCGATCACACTCGAGGGCGAGCGCCTGCCGGTGCGGCTGCAGCCGCCTCAGCTGGGCGAGCACACCGACGAACTGCTGGAAGGCCTCGGCTTCGCGGCCGCCGAGGTCCGCGCCCTGCGACAGCAGGGCACCGTGCGCTGAGGCCGACCGACACCACAACAAGCCATCAGAACGGAGACCCGACATGACACCCCCTCGCTGCCCCCGCCCTCCCCGCCCCACCCGCCTGACCCGCCGCACCCTGCTCGCCGGCCTGGCCGGCGGGCTTGCCCTTGCCGGCAGCGCGTTCGGCCCGGCGTTCGCGCAGTCCGACAAGGCCGTGCGCTTCATCCTGCCCAACGCCCCGGGCTCGGGCGTGGATGCCATCACCCGCGCCGCCCAGGCAGCCCTGGGCCGCGCGCTGGGCTCGCCGGTGGTGGTGGACAACCAGCCGGGCGCTGGCGGCATCGTCGGCCTGCAGGCGCTGGCCCGATCGGCACCGGACGGCCAGACGCTGGGCATCGTGTCCAACAACGTCGTGATCTTCCCGAGCGTGCTCAAGAGCATCCCCTTCGACATGCCGGGCGACTTCACCCCGATCGCGGTGATCGGCTACACGCCGGTGGTGCTGGTGGTCAACGCCAAGGTGCCGGCATCCAACCTGAAGGAGTTCGTCGCGCTGCTCAGGAGCCGCAAGGGCGAGCTCAACTACGGCTCCGGCGGCAACGGCACCATCCTGCACCTGGCCAGCGCCCAGTTCCTGGACGAGGCGAAGCTCGACGCGCGCCACATTCCCTACAAGGGAGTGGGCCCGATGGTCACCGACCTGATCGGCGGACAGATCGAGTTCGCCGCCGTGTCGCTGCCCAGCGTCCAGCAGCACCTGAAGACTGGCGCCCTCAAGGCCATCGGCATGGCCACCGCCCAGCGCGTGCCGGCCGCAGCGGACATCCCCACCTTCGTCGAGCAGGGGATGCCCGGCTACGTGGTCGAGGCCTGGCTGGCGGTGATCGCCCCCAAGGGTCTGCCGGCAGCGGAGGTGCAGCGCGTGCATGCGGCGGTGGTCAACGCCTTCAACGACGCCGAGGTCAAGGACGCGATGGCCCGCCAGGGCAACGTCATCCAGATCGGCAGCCCCGACCGGGCCATGCCCTTCTTCCGTTCCGAGCTCGCCCGCTACGCGCAGCTGGTGAAGAAGGCGGGCGTGGAGGCGCAGTGAGCGCGAGCGCAAGCCCGACATGGCCGCGTTGCAGGCGCTGATGGCGCCCCCGCAACCCGTCCGGCTGCTCTTGCTGAGCGTCCACGCGGACCGGGTGCGCGCGCAGCTGTCGGGCCAGGTGCTGTCGCCGGCCGACGCGGGGCCGCTGCGCGACGACATCTCCACCGACGAGATCACGCCGTTGCCGTCGATGGTGCATTTCGACGCCACGCTCGGGCGCCATGCCCACACCGGCTTCACCGCGGGCGGCGAGCGGCCCATCGGTCTGGGCGCACTGCAGCAAGCCGGCATCACGGTGCTGGTGGGCGGACGTCGCTACGGCAAGGGCAGCTCGCGCGAGCACAGCCCGCTGGCCGAGCGGGCCGCGGGCGTGCGCCTGGTCATCGCCGAAAGCTTTGAGCGGCTGTATCGCCAGAACGCGGACAACCTGGGGCTTTTCACCAGCACCGACCTGTCGCTGGCAGACCGCCTGCTGCGCGGCGAGTGGCCCACGCTGGACGAACTGCTGCACGGGCGCGACGCCCAAGCCGCCGCCATCCTGCGCGCGGGCGGTCTGCTGGCCTACGGCCTGGGCCCTGACGAAGCCGGCCCGGCCCCAGCCCCAGTCCCGGCATCCGGCCCCAGGACCCTCTTCCACAAGATCGTCGATCGGCACCGCGTGCGGCCCGGTTTCGTCCGCACCGATCTGCGCTTCATCCACGAGTACTACACCGGCCTGTGTGCCCACCTGCTGGACACCCACGGCACCGGTCAAGCCACGCTGCACGAGCCCGAGCGCATCGTCTGCTTCGAAGACCACCTGTCCTATGCCGACCAAAGCCCGGCGCACCTGGCGCAGGGCCTGCTGGGCGGGGTGCGTCGCCTGTCACGGGCGCACCGCGCCTTCGTCGCGCGCCACGGGCTGCGCGACCATGGGCCTGCCGCCGTGGGTGGCGGCTCCCAGGGCATCTCGCATGCGCTGGTGGCCGAGCGTTACGCCCGGCCGGGCGAACTCATCGCCGGCACCGACTCGCACACGCCGCACAGCGGTGCACTGGGCTGCGTGGCCATCGGCGTGGGCACCACCGACATGGCCAATGCCTTCCTCACCGGCGCCATCCGGCTCACCGACGCGCCGGTGCTGCGGGTGGAGGTGCAGGGCCATCTGCCGCCGGGGGTGACGGCCAAGGACCTCGCCTTGCACCTGCTGGCGCTGCCGGCCATCCGTGCCGGCGCTGGCGTGGGGCGGGTGTTCGAGTTCGGCGGACCCGCGGTGCGCTCGCTCGGCACCGATGAACGCGCGACGCTGACCAACATGACGGCCGAACTTGGGGGCCTGACCGGCCTGGTGGAGCCCGACGCGGAGACGGTCCGGTTCATCCTGGAGCGGCGCGGCGAGCGCCTCACGCTCGAGGACTGGATGCGAAGCGACGCCGACGCGCCCTATGCCGAGCGTTTGCTGGTGGACGCCTCGGCCTTGTCGCCGATGGTCGCGCGCCCCGGCGACCCGGGCCGGGGCCTGCCGCTGGCCGAGCTCGCCGAGCGCCCCCGCATCGACATCGCCTACGCCGGTTCGTGCACGGCCGGCAAGCGCGAGGACTTCGAGCAGTACCACGCCGTGCTGCACTGGGCCGCACGACGTGGCCTGCGCGTGCCCGACGGCGTGGCCTTCTATCTGCAGTTCGGCACCGAGGACGTTCGCGAGCACTGCATCGCCCAGGGCCATCTGGCGGCATTCGAGGCGGTGGGCGCTCGGGTGCTGCAGCCGGCCTGCGGCGCCTGCGCGAACTGCGGTCCGGGCGCCTCGGTGGCGGCCGATCAGGTGACCGTCAGCGCCATCAACCGCAACTTTCCCGGCCGTTGCGGACCCGGGGCGGTGTGGCTGGCCAGCCCGGCCACGGTGGCGGCCAGCGCCATCGCCGGCGAGCTGCTGTCCTTTGCCGAGTTGAAGGCGCGCCATGGGGATGGCAACGCCTGAGCGCGGCGCGGGCGGGCCTCGGGTCCAGCCATCGGCCTGCGTTGCCAGCCGCGATCGCAACGCCGGTCGGGCCGGGGCCATATCCCTTCACCCTCGCAGGAAGCGCCGCTGCGTTAGCTTCCGATGATGCAGCCTGATGTCTCTCCCACCCCGTCGCTCACCGTCTACTACGACGGCGCCTGCCCCGTGTGCCGGCGGGAGATCGCCGGATACCGCCGGCAGGCCGGCGCGGAACACTGTGCGTGGGTCGATGCGAGCCAGGCCCGCGCCGACGAGCTCGGACCTGACCTCTCCCCCACCCGTGCGCTGCAGCGGATGCATGTGCGCCGCGCCGATGGCCGACTGGTCGAGGGCGCAGCCGCCTTCGCCCTGCTGTGGCAGGCCTTTCCCGCCACCCGATGGCTCGGCCGGGTGGCCGGCTGGGCGCCGGTGACCCTCATGCTGGAAGGCGCCTACCGCGCTTTCCTGCGCATCCGGCCGCTGTGGCGGCCCCGCGGCCTGTCGCCGGTCGCGCTGCCGCAGCCCGGCATCACCGCCGCGCTGCAGGCCGACCTGCGCAGCGACCACGCGGGCGAAACCGGCGCGGTGGCCATCTACCAGGGCATCCTGGCCGTCACCCGCGATCCGCAGCTGCGCGCCTTCGCGCAGCACCACCAGGCGACCGAACGGGAACACCTGCGGCTGATCGAAGACTGGCTCGAGCCGCGTCATCGCAGCCGCCTGCTGCCGCTGTGGCGCCTGGCCGGCTGGATGACCGGCGCCCTGCCGGCCGCCTTCGGTGCACGGGCGGTCTATCGCACCATCGAGTCGGTGGAGACCTTCGTCGACCACCACTACGAGGCGCAGATCCGCCGCATCGATTCACTGCCCCCCGATGACGAGCGCACCCGGCTGCGCACGCTGCTGCTGCAGTGCCAGGCCGAGGAAGTCGCCCACCGGGACGACGCCGCCTCTCGGCTGGTCGGCAGCGACCGGGCGGCCGCGCTGGCCCGGGTGTGGACCTCACTCGTGGCCGCGGGCTCCCAGGCGGCCGTGGTGCTGGCCCGCAGGATCTGAACCGCGCTCAGGCGCGGCCAGCGCCGGGCTGCAGCGCGATCAGCGCCATCCCGAGCAGGCACAGCGCGCCACCGGCCAGATCCCAGCGGGTGGGTAGCAGCCCGTCCACCCGCCACAGCCACAGCAGCGCAACGACCACGTAGATGCCCCCATACGCCGCGTAGGTGCGGCCCGAAGCGGTGGGGTGCAGGGTCAGGAGCCAGGCGAAGAGCGCCAGCGCCGCCGCGGCCGGCAGCAGCAGCCAGGCGCTGCGGCCTTCGCGCAGGACCAGCCAGGGCAGGTAGCAGCCGACGATCTCGGCCACTGCGGTGAGGGTGAAAAGGCCGGTCAGGCGCAGAAGGTCGGTCATGCGCAGCAGCTCGGTCATCCGGGAGGCGTCGTGGCCGGCGGCATCTTAATGCTGCCCCGCCGCCGCCCGCCGCAAGCCTCAGGACACCTTCACCCGCAATTCGCCCAGGCCAGCCACCGAGCCCACCATCAAGTCGCCGCTGACGACCGCGCCCACGCCTTCGGGGGTTCCGGTGTAGATCAGGTCACCGGGCTGGAGCTCCCAGGCTGCCGACAGGTGCTCGATGGTCTCGGCGATGTTCCAGATGAGCTTGTGCACGAAGCTGCCCTGGCGGGGCTGGCCGTTGACCTGCAGGCTGATGGCTGCGTTGAGCACGTCACCCGCGTCGGCGGCCGGCGTGATGGGGCCGATGGGCGAGCTGTGGTCGAAGGCCTTGCCGATGCACCACGGCCGGCCCTGCTTCTTCATGTCGCCCTGCAGGTCGCGGCGCGTCATGTCCAGGCCCACCGCATAGCCGAACACATGCTTCATCGCATCGGCGGCGGCGATGTTGCGCCCGCCGGTGCCGATGGCGGCCACCAGTTCGATCTCGTGGTGGAAGTTCTTGGTGAGCGTGGGATAGGGCACCTCGCCCGTCTCGCCGGTGTTCACCACCACCACCGTGTCGGCGGGCTTGAGGAAGAAGAAGGGCGGCTCGCGGCCGGTGAAGCCCATCTCCTTGGCATGGTCCTCGTAGTTGCGGCCCACGCAGTACACGCGGTGCACGGGGAAACGCTCGGCGCGCCCGACGACGGGAACGCTGACGACGGCCGGAGGGGTGAAGAGGTAGCTCATGGGGTTGCGCCGGTTGGAAGGTGGGGAACAGACAGACGGACAGGCAGGCAGACAGACAGAGGGACAGACCGTGCGTCAGGTGGTGGCATCGCCGCTTTCGACGATCACATTCTCGACAATGCCGCCGCCGTCGCGCCGGAACGCTGCCGCGGCCCGGTACTCGTCGGACTGGAAACAGTTCACGCCCGCCTCCAGCGTGGGGAACTCGATGACCACGAAGCGATGGAACTGCTCGGGCCCTTCCATGATCTGGTAGCGCCCGCCCCGGGCCAGCACCCGCCCCTGGTGGCGGGCGATGATGGCCGGAACCAGGTCGGTGTATTTCTTGTACTGCACCGGGTCGTCGATGCGGCAGCGCGAGATCCAGTAGGCGGGCATGGTCCGGTCCTAGGTGGGTGTTGGGGATGAAGGGGACAGGCGGGCCGCTCAGCCGGCCGCCACTGCATTGCCCAGGTTGGGCAGCCAGGTGGCCAGGCTCGGGAACAGGACGATGGCGATGATGGCCGTCAAGAGCGCCATCCAGTAGGGAACCGCACCCCGGAAGATCTCCCCGTTCTTCAAGCCCGGCTCGTCGGGTAATGCGGCTTTCACCGTGAACACCAGGATGCCGAAGGGCGGGGTGAGAAGCCCCGTCTCGATCGCCAGGATGCCGATGATCGCGAAGGCGATGGGGTCGAAACCCAGCGCCATGGCCACCGGCGCGAACACCGGCACCGTCAGCAGGATGATCGAGATGGAGTCGATGATCGCGCCCAGCAAGAACCACACCAGGACCATCAGCGCGAGCACCACATAGGGCGACAGCCCCGAGTTCACGAAGAAGTCCTTGGCCATGCCGGTCACGCCGGTCATGGACAGCACCCGCGAGTACAGCTGCGCCGTCACCAGCAGCAGCAGGAGCGGCGCGGAGGTGCGGCCCACCGAGATGATGGCCTGCACCATCTCCGGCGGCTTCATGCCGCGCGCGATGGCCAGCAGCAGCGCGAGCGTGGCGCCCACGCCGGCGCCCTCGGTGGGCGTGAAGAAGCCGAACCAGATGCCGCCCAGCACCACCACCACCAGGGCCAGGATGCCCACCGTGCTCCACAGGATGGTGCGCAGGTCGGTTTCGGGCGCGGCATCCACCTCCGCCCTGGCCAGGCGCTGCACCTCGGGGAGATCGGGGCCTTCGCCCACGCGGTGCGGCTGGGTGCGCGCCACCCACAGGATGTAGCCGATGTAGAGCACCACCACCACCAGCCCTGGGATGATGCCGGCGATGAAGAGCTTGCCGATGGCCATCTCGGTGAGCACGCCCCAGACGATCATCAGTACCGACGGCGGAATCAGCATGCCCAGGCAGGCGCTGCCGGCGATGCAGCCCAGCGCGAACTTGCGCTCGTAGCCGTGGCGCCGCATTTCGGGGTAGGCGATCTTGGAGAAGGCCGCCGCCGCCGCGATGGACACGCCCGTGATGAAGGCGAACACAGCGTTGGACAGCACCGTGGCCACGCCCAGGCGGCCGGGCACGCGCCGGGTGCTGCGGTTGATGAGGGCGAAGAGGTCGCTCGCCGCACCGCACTTGGACAGGAACTCGCCCATCAGCAGGAACAGCGGAATGACCGCGAAGATGTAGTCGCGCAGCGCCTCGTAGGCGGTGTTGGAGGCGAAGGTCAGCATGGCCTGCGGGTCCTGCGTGAGCAGGTACAGGCCGAGCATGCTGGTCAGGCCCAGCGCCACGGCGATGTGGATGCCGCTGAAGACCAGCACCAGCAAGGTGCCGATCACGATCATCATGTCCAGGGTGTCGTACATGGCCTTGCCTCAGTGGGATGCGCCGATGACGCCGGGGCCGACGCCTCGGCCGGCGTCGGCCAGGTGCTGGATCAGGTTGAGCAGGTAGCTGAAGGCCGCCACGAAGGTGCCCACCACCAGCACGAAGCGGGCGGGCCACACCGGAACGCGAAGCGCGCCCTCGCCCTCGAATTCGCCGGAGGTCCACGCGTGCGACAGGCCCTCCACGCTGCCCCAGCAGATAAGGGAGAAGAACACCAGCCCGGCCAGTGCGGCCAGCGCCGCAAACAGGCTCTGCGCGCGCGGCCCGCCGCGGCTCACGAACATGTCCACATGCAGCATGCCGCCCGAGCGGATGGCGAAGCCCGCCTGCAGGTAGCAGATGATGACGATGGACAACGAGACGATCTCGGTGGTGCCCTTGACGGGGCTGTTGAACACCACGCGGCCCAGCACGTCGGCGACCACGAGGAAACACAGCAGAAACGCCAGCACCGCCGCCAAGACGAGCAGCAGCCGGGTCACCTGGTTGTTCAGGCGCGTGAGGAAGTTCATGGATGGGTCCGGCAGGCAGGAGGGAAGCCCCGCTGCGGTTCACCACAGCGGGGGCTGATCCGACGCAGGGGGCCTGCGGGCCGACTCGGCCCGCAGGTGGTGCGCGCTTACTTGATCTCGTAGCGCACAGGCCACTTGTGGCCGAGCTTCTCCGCCTCTTCCAGCGTGATCTTCAGCACCTGCGAGGCCGGCAGGCCCTGCTTGTCCAGCTCGGTGGCCTGCGCCTGCGGCCAGGTGCGAAGCGAGTTGGCCCACTCCAGCCGCACCGACTCGGGCACCGCCTTCACGTTCACGCCCAGGCTTCGCAGCTGCGCGAGCTGCTTCGGATAGTTCTCCTCGTTGACTGTCCCGGTGCGGGCCTCGAACTCGCGCGCCACTTCCACGATGATGGCCTGCACGTCCTTGGGCAGGCGGTTGAAGCGGTTCTTGTTCATGGTCAGGCCGTGCCACGAGATGGAGCCGAAGCCCACCTCGGTGTAGTGCTTGGCCACCTCGTTGAGCTTGAAGTTCACCCAGCCCGACGGGAACATGATCCAGCCGAAGTACACACCCGTCTGCATGGAGGTGTAGGCCTCGGGCAGCGCCGACTGCACCGGCACCGCGCCCGCGAACTCCAGCCACTTCAGGTTCAGGCCCGCGCCGGCGAGCTTGCGGCCCTTGAGCTCGGACACGGTGTTCCACTCGAAGGTGGTCCCGAGGTTGTAGCCGTTGTCCGCGATGATGGCCAGCAACTGCTGGTTGAACTTGTCCTCGAAGACCTTGGACATGTAGGGCACCTTGTCGTACACGGTGCGGGCGATCTTCACGCTCTGCTCGGGGCTCATCGGCCCGAAGGGCAGCATCACCTGGAAGGCGTGCATCGGCAGGTTGGACGGCTCGAAGCAGAAGCAGAAGCCGCCGATGTCCACGATGCCCGACTGCACGCCTTCGAGCGTGTCGGCCACCTTCACCATGGCACCGCCATAGGCCTCGACGAACTCCACCTTGTGCTGCGTGCGGGCGGCCACCCGCTTGGTGACCTCGGGCACGAAGAAGTTCTGCATCAGGTTGACGTAGGTGTTGGCCGCGGGGTGACCCGAGGCGATGCGCAGCCGGATGTCCTCGGCCTGCGCGCTGCCGATGCCGATGGCAGCCACTGCGGCGGCCACCAGGGCCGACTTGAAACGCTTGAGCATGCTTGTCTCCTGGGGGTCAGGCCCCCGTCTTGTGTTGAGGAAGGAAGAAGGTCTTCGACGAAACGCGCGGATGCGACGGAAACGCTCAGAGGTCGCAGCAAGGGGCCCGCGCGGCCCCGGGAAACCAGGGGTTCAGGGCAGGATGACGCTGGAGCCGGTGGTGCGCCCGCCCTGCAGGTCGGCGTGGGCGCGGGCCAGATCGCTCAGCGAGTAGCGCTGGTGGATGCTGATGCGAAGCGCGCCGCGCTCGAACATGCCGAACACCGCGGCGGCCGACTGCCGCAGGTCCTCGGTGGACGCGGTGTAGGTGACCAGCGTGGGGCGGGTGAAATAGAGCGAGCCCATCTTCTGCAAGGTGGCTGCCGCCACCGGCGGCGGCGCGCCGGTGGTGGTGCCGAAGGACACGAAGTAGCCGCGCGGCGCGAGGCTCGCGAGCGACTGCTCGAAGCTGTCCTTGCCCACCGAGTCGTAGACCACCGGCACGCCGGCGCCCGAGGTGATCTCCTTGACCCGGGCGGCGACGTCCTCGCTCAGCCGGTCGATGCAATGGGTGTAGCCGTTGTCCAGCGCGAGCTTGACCTTCTGCGGCCCCGAGGCCACGCCGATCATGGTCGCCCCGAGCGATCGGCCCCACTGCCCGGCCAGCAGGCCCACGCCACCGGCTGCCGCATGCATCAGCACGAACTGCCCGGCGCGCACCGGGTAGCAGCGGTTCATCAGGTACTCGACCGTCATGCCCTTGAGCAGGCTGGCGGCGATCTGCTCGTCGCTCATGTGGGCCGGCGCGTGCAGCAGCCGCGCAGCCGGGTAGTTGCGGTGCGTCGAGCAGGCGCCCAGCACCGGGCCGCTCATGTAGCAGACCCGCTCGCCCACCTTGAACTCGGTGACACCCTCGCCCACCGCCTCGACCACGCCCACCGCCTCGGTTCCCAGGCCGCTGGGCAGGGCCGTCGGGTACTGGCCCGAGCGGGCATAGATGTCCTGGAAGTTCAGCCCGATCGCGGTGTGGCGGATGCGGACCTCGCCGGCGGCCGGGTCGGCCAGCTCGAGCGCGTCGAGCTGCAGGACCTCCGGGCCCCCGGCGGTGTGGAAGCGGGCGGCGTGGACTTTCATGGGTTTCCGTTCAGGGCAGGAGGAGGAGGGAAGAAAAGAAGGGACGGGCCAAGGACAGGCGCGGGCGCGTCAGGCTCAGAAGGTCGCCGCCGCCTTGGGCGGCTCGGCCTGCATCACCTCGGTGGCGGGCTTCTCGTTGGCCCCGGCATCGGTCCAGGCCGGCACCCGCCCGATGCGGGCGGCCTCGTGCCAGGCGAAGTTCAGCTCCACCTTGATGCCGTTGATCGGCTCGCGCATGAAGAGCTGGTAGAGGTTGGAGTTGTGCGCCTTGCGCTCGGAGAACTCCACGCCGTTGGCGGTGAGCCGCTCGATGAACTCTTCGATGCCTTCGCAGTTCAGGCACAGGTGGTCGATGCGGCCCGAGCCCATCGCCCCCGCCGCGGAGTAGTCCTTGTCACCGTCGGTGGGGGTCTTCAGGTAGGTGTCCTGGTGGGTGGAGTAGCGCGCCTTGCCGATGTGGATCACGTCCTGCTCGCCGATGTAGAGCCAATACACCGGAAAGCCGAACTCGGGGTGGTAGCCGTTGCGGAAACCGAGGTTGTTGACGAACCAGTCGCGGGTGCCCTCCGGGTCGTCGGTGAGGATCAGCAGGTGCTCGAGGAAGCGCAGGCCCATGGAAGTTCTCCGGGTGGTTCGGCGGGATGGATTCAGCGCGCATGCTCGGCGGCTACCGGGCGGGTCTCGCCGGTTTCCACAAGCGTGCGGGTGGCGTTCACCGACGCATAGATCCACAGGATCTTCATCGGCTGGGTGTCCGACTTGTTGCGGAAGCGGTGCGGCACGTTGGGCGGGATGAAGGTGGTGTCCAGCGCCTTGAGCTCATGCACCTCGCCGGCGATGTCCATGTAGGCCTCGCCTTCGAGCAGCACCACGCTTTCCTCGCAGTTGTGGCTGTGGAAGGGAATCTTGGTGCCGGGGGCGAACTCGGTGATGCCGTTGATGAAGGTGGTGGCCCCCACCGAGGGCAGCACGAGAGGCGTGGTGCGGGCGCCGCCGCCGCGGTCGTGGCTCTGGATCTGGTCGGGGCGCAGCACGCGGTGCGTGACAGGGCTGGAAGCGGACATCGGGGGTTCTCCACGGGACGGCGGGTGAATCGGTCGGATCGGATGCAGGGGCTTGGCCTCAGGTGCGGGCCGGGCCCGTCCACACGGTCTTGATGTTGGTGAACTCGCGCAGGCCGAGCACACCGAGCTCGCGCCCGTAGCCCGAGGCCTTGATGCCGCCGAAGGGCAGACGCGGGTCGGAGGCCACCATGCCGTTGACGAACACCGCGCCGGCCTCGATGCGCCGGGTGAGGCCCTCGGCGCGCTGGAGGTCGGCCGTCCACAGTGCCGCGCCCAGGCCGAAGGGCGTGCCGTTGGCCACCGCGAGCGCCTCCTCGGCATCGCGCACGCGCACGATGGCCGCCGCCGGCCCGAAGGTCTCCTCGCGTGCAACCGTCATCGACGGGGTCACGCGGTCCAGCACCGCGGGCTCGTAGAAGGCGCCGGGCCCAGGCAGGGGCCGTCCGCCGGTGAGCAGCCGCGCCCCTTCGGACACCGAGGCCAGCACCTGCTGGTGCAGCTCGTCGCGCAGGTTCACCCGGGCCATCGAGCCCTGGGTGGAGCGGGCGTCGAAGGGGTCGCCGACCACCAGCTGGCGGGTGGCCGCGACGAAGGCCTCGACGAAGCGATCGGCCACGCTCGCCTCGACGATGAATCGCTTGGCTGCGATGCAGCTCTGGCCGGTGTTCTGGAAACGCGCCTTCACGCCCACCGCCGCGGCGGCGGCCAGGTCGGCATCGGCCAGCACGATGAAGGGGTCGGAGCCACCGAGCTCGAGCACCTGCTTCTTCAGTGCTTGACCGGCCGCCGCAGCCAGGCTTCGGCCCACCGGCGTGGAGCCGGTGAAGGTGACGGCGGCGATGCGCGCATCGGCGATCAGGCCGTTGACCTCGGCGGCACCGACCAGCAGGGTCGTCACCAGGCCGCGCGGAAGGCCCGCCCGCGCGCACACCGCTTCGATCGCCCGCGCGCACTGCGGCACGTTGCTCGCATGCTTGAGCACCAGTCCGTTGCCGCCGGCCAGCACGGGCGCGGCCGCCCGCATCACCTGCCAGAACGGGTAGTTCCAGGGCATGACGGCCAGCACCAGCCCGAGCGGGTCGTAGACGATGCGGCTGTCGGTGGCGGCACTGGCCACGAGGTCGTCGCCCAGCATGGCAGGGGCGGCATCGGCGTAGACGTCGAAATTCCACGCGCACTTCTCCACCTCGCCCAGGGCCTCGGCCAGGGGCTTGCCCATCTCCAGGCTGATCAGGCGGGCGAGCTCGGCCTTGTCCTCGCGCAGCGCACGGGCCACGGCCCGCAGGTGGGGCATGCGTTCGGCCACCGGGGTGCGCGCCCAGGCCTTCTGGGCCTGGTCGGCCTGGGCCAGGCGCGCCTGGATGCCCGCGGCGTCCAGGGTGGCGATGGTCTCGAGCCGCTCACCGGTGGCCGGGTTGAGGGACTGCATCATGGCTTCACTCCTGGACAGTGAGGGCAGCGATGCCCAGTTCACGGGCGAGCGTGTGCAGCTCGTCGAGCAGCCCCGTGGCCACCGGAATGCCGTCCACGCGGTAGCGCTCGCGCTTCTCGTGGCTTTGCTCTCCGGGCAGCCAGATGCGCTGCACACCGGGCAGTCGAGCGCTTGCGCGGATGTCGCGAACCAGCGTGTCCACGGCCTGCTTGAAATGCGCCGGGTCTCCGAAGGCGGCCAGGTCGATCACCAGGATGGCCTGGCCCGTGTTGGTGACGCTGACGTGGTCGGCGTTGAAATCGACGACCTCGCGGCCCATCGCCGCGCCGCCCAGCGTGCCGGCCAGCAGTCCCACGATGAGGGCCAGGCCGTAGCCCTTGTGGTCGCCGATGGGCAGCAGGAAGCCTTCGCCCGAGCGCTTCGGATCGAGCAGGGGCTGGCCCTGGCGGTCGATCATCCAGCCCACGGGCATCTGCTCGCCACGCTTGGCCCGGGCCTTGACCTTGCCATAGGCGGCCACCGTCGTGGCCATGTCGAGCACGACGGGCGGCTCCTGCGCGGTGGGAATGCCCGCCGCGATGGGGTTGGTGGACAGCAGCATGTCCATGCCGCCCCAGGGCGGCAGGTGGTTCGCGTTGCCCACCGCGAAATACAGGCCGAGCATGTCGTGCTGCAGCGGGCGGCGGGCATAGAGCGAGGCCGGCCCGGCGTGGTTGCTGTAGCGCGTTCCGACCCAGGCCACGCCAGCGCTTCGCGCCTTCTCGATGGCGATGTCCACGGCGCGGGACACGACCAGATGGCCCATGCCGTTGTCGCCGTCGACCACCGCCATGGCGGCGCGCTCCTGGACGATGCGGATGTCCGGGTGCTTGTTGATGCCGCCCGCGCGGATGCGCTTGATGTACTGGGGCAGGCGGATGACGCCGTGGCCATCGGAGCCTTGCAGGTCGGCGTCGGCCATCAGGCCGGCCACCTGGCGGGCGTCGGCTTCGGGCAGGCCGCACTGGACGAAGGCGGACTCGATGAAGCGCGACAGCGCCTCGTGGGTGACAGGACGGGAGCTCATGGCAGCGATCGGGTTCGGCAGCTCAATCGGTGGTGATGTTCTGCTCGGTGATGAGCTTGCGGTAGAGCTCGAACTGCGCCTTGGTCGCCTGACCCAGTTCGGCCGCCAGCGTGCCGCGCGGCGTCACGCCCAGTGCGACGAGCTTGTCGCGCGTGACCGGATCGGCGAGCGCCCGCGTGATCTCGGTGTTCAACCGGGCCACGATGTCCTTGGGCGTGCCCGCAGGCGCGACCATCGCGAACCAGGAGTTGAAGGTGAAGTTGGGCACGCCCGCCTCGGCGAAGGTGGGCACGTTGGGGAACTGCGGCAGTCGCTGCGTGGTGCCCACGGCCAGCAGGCGCAGCCGCCCGGCCTGGATCAGCGAGATCACCGTTCCCAGGCCCTGCATGCCCACGTCCACCTCGCCGGCGGCCACGCCCACGGCACCGGGCGTCGCGCCCTTGTAGGGCACGTGCACCACGTTCAGCCCCGTGCGGTTGAGCAGCAGCGCCATGCCGATGTGCTGCGGGCTGCCGTTGCCGCCGGAGCTGTAGTTGAGCTTGCCCGGCGCGGCCTTGGCCGCGGTGATGAAGTCGGCCAAGGTGCGGTAGGGCGAGTCGGCCTTGACGATCAGCCCCCATTCCACCGTGCCGACGAGGGAGACCGGGTCGAAGTCGGTCAGTGCGTTCCACGGCATGCGCGGGATCATGTGCGGCACCATGGTCAGCACGCTGTCGTTGTAGCCGCCCAGCGTGTAGCCGTCCGGTGCCGAGCGGGCGACACGGTCCGCGCCGATCAGGCCCGACGAGCCCACCACGTTCTCCACGACGAAGGGCTGGCCCATCTGCTCGCCCAGCTTTTGCACCAGCACGCGCGCGGCGTTGTCCACCGCGCTGCCCGCGGCCAGCGGCACGATGAGCCGGATGGGCTTGGATGGATAGGGCGCCTGCGCCAGCGCCGCCCGGGGCAGCAGGGCAGGCAGCGCGCCGAGGGCAAGGCCGGCCCCGAGGGCCAGTCGACGGGAGGCAGTCATGTGCGGGAGATCCAGGTCGTGTCGGAAGGCGGGCGGGTGGCCCGGCGAAGCGTTCGCCGCACCACCCTCGGATGCTTGGAGACTAGGGCGGCGAACCCTCCCGTGTCCAATGCCGTGTTTGACGCCTGCCATGCCGGATTGCTATCGTTCAAGGGAAACCCCGTAGAAGCGAGGAAATCGCGTTGAACCTGCGTCGCCTTCGAAACTTCATCACCGTCGCCGACGCGGGCAGCCTCACCGCCGCCGCGGTTGCCATACCGATCGCGCAACCCGCACTGACCCGCCAGATCCGCGAACTGGAAGAGGAGATGGGCGTTCAGCTGCTGCAAAGGCTGCCCCGTGGCGTGCGCTTGACCCAGGCCGGCGTGAGCTTCTACGAATCGGCCCAGCTGATGCTGGCCGAAGCCGCCCGGCTGACCCAGAAGCTCGCCCGCGCGCAGGCGTCCACCCAGGCCACCGTGGTGCTGGGCGTGTCGCCCACGCTGGCGGGCCTCTTGCTGCCCGGGCTTTTCGAGACCTGCATGAACACCCTGGACGGCGTGGTGCTGCGCACCCGCGAGGCCTTCACGCCGCAGCTGCTGGACTGGCTGGAGCGCGGCGTCATCGACATGGCCATCGTCACCAACCCGGCGTCGGGCCGGGCGCTGGCGCTGCAGCCGCTGCTGGCTGAACCCTTCGCGCTCGTCTCGCACGAAAGCATGCGGGTGGCCCCGCACGTGATGCTGCACCAGCTGACGCGCATTCCGCTCTTGATGACCAGCCTGCACCGCGGCATCGTGGAGCGCCAGCTCGCGCTGCTCGGCCGCGAGCTGCAGGTGCGCTCGGAAATCGACTCGGTGGATGCCATCCGCGAACTGGTGCTGCGCGGCCGCTGGGCGACCATCATGCCGGTCTCGGTGTTCAAGGAGCTGCTCGGGCCGGCGCGCCTGGTGCTCTCGCAGATTTCCGGCGTGCAGCTCAATCGCCAGCTGGTGCTCGCCCGCCGGCTGGAGAGCCAGCCGCCGGCCGCGCTGACGCTGGTCCACGAACTGGTGGACGCGGAGTTCTCGCGGCTGGCCCGGCACGGCGCGTTCAGCTTCGCCACGGCAACGGACACGCCCTGAGCCCGCGCGCGCTCAGGCCCCGAGGAAGTCGAGCACCGCATCGTTGAAGGCCTGGGGCTGCTCGAGATTGGCCAGGTGGCTGGCGTCGGGCAACACCACCAGGCGCGCACCCGGCCAATGCGCGGCCAGGGCCTGCGCGGCCGCCGGCGGCGTCGCAGGATCGTGCTCGCCCACGATGACCAGGGCCGGCGAGCGCTGTGCCGCCAGCGCCGTGAGGGTGTTGGTGGTCGCGATGGCCGCGCAACACCCGGCGTAGCCGTCCACCGCCGTGCCGGCGATCATCGCGCCCACTTCGGCCATGCGCTGCGGCGACCGGTCGCGGAAAGCGGGGGTGAACCAGCGGTCCAGCGTGGGCTGCACCAGGCTGGCCATGCCCTCCTCGCGCGCAAGCCGCGCACGCTCAGCCCACAGTGCCGCACCGGCCGCAGGCACCTGACCGGTGGTGTCGGCGAGGATGACGCGGTCGAGCACATGCGGCTGGCGCAGCGCGAGCATCTGCCCGACCATGCCGCCCATGGAAAGCCCGAGCCAGTGGGTGCGCGCGATGCCCAGGTGCTGCAGCAGAGCGAAGGCGTCGTCGGCCAGTTGCTCGAGCGTGTAGGGGCCGCCCGGCGCGTCGGTGAGCCCGTGGCCGCGGGTGTCGTAGCGCAGCACGGTGAAGTGCGCGGCCAGCGCGCTGACCTGCGGCTCCCACATGCCCAGGTGGGTGGCCAGGGAATGCGACAGCGTGATCCACGGCCCCTGGCCGGTGATCTCGTAGTGGACGGCGATGTCGCCGATGCGGGCGTGGGCCATCGCGCCGGCTCAGCCCTGCGCCACCGGCCGTGGCGCGCCGGTGTCGGCCACCAGACCCGCGCCCGTCACGCCCGCCACCGCCGCCAGCTCGTCGTTGTGGGAAGTGTCCCCGCTGATGCCCACCGCGCCCAGCAGCACGCCCTGGGCATCGCGGACCAGCACGCCGCCGCGCACCGGCACCATCTGTCCGTCGGTGAGCATGCCCACTGCCTGGATGAAGCCCGGCGCCACGCCGAAGCGCCGCTCGATCTCCTGGCCGCCGAAGCCCAGTCCCAGGCAACCCAGCGCCTTGCCGCGCGAGATGTCGAAGCGGTAGAGGCTCGTGCCGTCCTCGGCGCCATAGGCCTTCAAGGCCCCGCGGATGTCCAGCACCGTCACGGCCAGCGGCTCCATGCCGGCGGAGCGGCCGTGGGCCAGCGCCGCAGTGATGATCTGCCGGGCTGCGTCCAGCGAGAGCGTGTTCAGGGTGTGCGAGTGATTCATCGGGATGGCGTGCAGTGGGGTGTCAGGGGCAGCGGCCCGGGCCTTCGTTCAAGGGCGCGCGGGGTCGCCCGGCGCTCAGGCGCGCAGGGCCGCGTTCACGCGGGGCATCACCTCGTTGGCGAACAGCTCCATCGAGCGGCGCCCCAGCGCCTTGTCCTGCCAGTCGTGGCAGGCGTAGACGAGGTTGCCGAAGTCGCCCACGTGCTCGCGGAAGGACAGGATCTGGTCGACCACCGAGTTGACCGTGCCGGCCAGCACCAGGCGGCGGGTGACGTAGTCGGGCGTGACCGCGCTGTCGGCCATGGACGGGTCGGTCTTGAAGAGGTTGCCGCGGCCGCCGTTGAGCAGCTTGCGCGTGAGCTGCTTGAAATAGAAGTGGTAAGGCCCGCCCTCTTCGAGCGCATAGCGACGCGCGGTGGCGTCGTCGTCGGCGACGAAGATGCTCTTGGCCACCCGCCAGCCGTCGGGGCTGGCCACGGCGCCGACGGCCTCGCGGCCCTCCACGTACTTGGGCCAGTGGCTCTTGACCCACTCGGGCATCAGGAAATTGGCCGAGATGGGGCCCCACCCCCGCTTGGCCATCTCGGTCACGCCCTGGGAGAAGGGTGCCACCGCCGTGCCCACGATGGGCGGGTGGGGCCGCTGCAGCGGCTTCATGATGAAGCCCTGACCGATCTCCGGAATCATGGTCTTGGCCACCGACACCTTCCAGAACTGCCCCTCGATGTCGTAGGGCGGCTCGGACTCCCAGATCTTCAGGATGGTGTTGATCGACTCGACGAACATCGCGTTGCGGTCGCGCCCGAAGTTGCCGAAGACCTCGGCGTCGGACATCAGGCCGCCCGGGCTGATGCCCATGATGAAGCGCCCGCCCAGCAGGTGGTCGAGCATCGCGGCCTGGGCCGCCACCGCCGCCGGGTGGGCATTGGGCAGGTTGATGGTGCCCGTGCCCAGCTTGATCTGCTGCGTCTGGGCGGCCAGCGAGGCCAGGAAGATCATGCTGGAGGTGACGGTCTCGGCCGCATCGGTGACGTGCTCGCCGACATAGGCCTCGCTGAAGCCCAGCCGGTCGGCCAGCAGCACCGCCTCGCGGTCTTCCTGCAGCGTCTCGCCCACGTCGCGCCCGGGCGGGTGCAGAGGCATCATGAAGGTGCTGTATTTCACGGCGGTATCCGGTTCGACGCGGTCTCGGTTGGGATCGGGGGGATGGGATCGGGGATCGGGGATCGGGAGCAGGCGGTGAAGACCGGGCGGCGCTCAGTCGGCCTCGAGCCCGACGCCACGGGCATATCGACCCTGGCAGTACAGGAGCCCGGCGCCGCCGTGGTGGTCGAAGGCCTCGACCGCGCCCAGGAAGAGGATGTGGTCGCCCACCTCCAGGCGCTGGACGGTGCGGCACTGGAAGCTGGCCGCCGTGCCTTCGAGCACCGGCAGGCCGCCGAGTCCGGCGCGGCAGGCCACGCCGTCGAACCGGTCGGCCTGGGGCGTGGCGAAACGCCGAGAGACGTCCTGCTGGTCGAGCCGCAGGACGTTCACGACGAAGCGGCCAGTGGCGTCGAAGGCCGCCAGGCTCGGCGACTGGCGCCGCAGGCTCCACAGCACGATGGGCGGCTCCAGCGAGACCGAGCTGAAGGAGTTGGCGGTGACGCCCACCGGGCCACCCTGCTCGCCGAGGGTGCTGACCACTGTCACGCCGGTGCCGAAACTGCCCAGCGCTCGCCGCAGGGCCAGCGCATCGGCGGGCGCGGGCGCAGGCACAGGTGTAGATGCGGCGGCGGCGGCGGGGGCATGGGAGGGTGCAGGGGTGGGCGCGAGGGCGGCGCAGGTCGCGGCGTTCAGGGACATCGCCGGACTCTATGATGATCGTTTGATAAATACAACCCGCATCCGCCCCATCACCCCACCGCGGCCGGGGTGGCCACCCGGACCGGGGAGCGCCGCTGCACCGACTGCATGATGGCTTCGAGCGCGGCCACGTTGGCGAGCATCTCGCCGCTGGACACCGGGTAGGCCTGCACGCCGGCCACCGCCTGGGCGAAGGCCTCCAGGTTGTTGCGCACCGCGGGCGCGGGCGCCGCGAAGGTGGTCCGGCGCGGCTGGCCGCGCAGCGCGGTCGTCACGTCCCAGCCGCTGGGGCTCTCCGGGTGCGTGCGGTCGCGGATCTCCACCCAGCCGAGCGAGCCGTACACCGCCAGGCGTCCTTCGAAGGGGGTGGCCAGCACCGCACTGATCATCGCGTTGGCGCCGCCGGCGAAGGCCATCATCACCGCCAGCGTGTCCCCGTTCTCGAAATCGCTGCCCAGCGTGGCCAGCCGTGCCCAGACCTCTTCGGCCGGCCCCAGCAGCGCGATGCTCAGGTCCACCAGGTGGATGCCCGTGGCCGTCAGCGGCCCCACCGGTGCGTGCTGGTTGGACAGCCGCCAGTTGTCGCGCGGCAAGGCGAGGAACTTGTCCTGGCTGAAGTTGGCCTCGATCTGAAGGATGGTGCCCAGCCCCCCTTGCGCGACGAGCTCGCGCAGCGCCAGCACCTCCGGTTCGAATCGGCGCTCGTGGCCGATGCCCAGCACCCGGCCGCGCGACTCGCAGGCACTCACCGCACGCTCGGCGTCGGCCAAGGTCAGGCACAGCGGCTTCTCGCAGAACACGTGCAGCCCCGCCTCGGCGGCCTGCACGATCTGCTGCGCGTGCTGGGGATGCGGCGTGCACAGGATCACCGCCTCCAGGCCCGGCGTGCCCAGCAGCGAGTCGAGGTCAGCGTGCAGTGCAACGCCGGTGAGCAAAGGATCCTGGGCCATCGCGCCCCGCGCGCCGGCGTCGGGTTCGGCCACCCCAGCCACCTGCAGCCAGGGGCTCTCGGCGAGCGTGCGGGCGATGGTGCGGCCCCACCAGCCGTAGCCCACGAGGCCGACCGGAACCCGGCGGGCGCTTCGCTGCGATGCTTGCATCAGGGTCATCCTGGGTCTCCTTGTTTTTCATTTGATAAGCAGAACGGAGTCTAATACCGGCTCCTTCCTCCGGAGTCCGCATGAGTCCATCCGAGCCCTCCTCGCGCCCCGCGCGCCGCCCCCGCTCGCAGGCCGGTTCCGCGGCCGGTTCCTCCGCCCGTTCCCCCGCCGTGGCCCCCACCTCGGTCGGCCTGCTCGGCCTGGGCATCATGGGCTCGGCCATGGCCGGCAACCTGATGAAGGCAGGCTTCCAGGTCCACGGCTTCGACCCCAGCACGGCAGCCCGCAAGGCCTTCGCGGCGGCCGGCGGGCGGGTGTGTCCAAGCGCTGCGGCCGTGGCCGACGCGGCCAGCGTGGTGATCACCTCGCTGCCCAGCGCCGCAGCGCTGATGGCCTCGGCCGAGGCGCTGGCCGCGCAGGCGCCCAGGGGCGTGCTGGTGGTGGAGACGAGCACGCTGGACATCGCCGACAAGGAAGCGGCGCGCCGCGTGCTCGCTGCGCGCGGCGTGGTGCTGCTGGACTGCCCGCTGTCGGGCACCGGCGCGCAGGCCGCCCGCAAGGACCTCACCGTATACGCCAGCGGCCCGGCGGCGGCCATCCGGCGGCTGCAGCCGGTCTTCGAGGGCTTCTCCAAGGCGCAGTTCAACCTCGGCGCCTTCGGCAACGGCATGCGCATGAAGCTCATGGCCAATCTGCTGGTGGCCATCCACAACGTGTCCACCGCCGAGGCCTTGCTGCTCGGGCAGCGCTGGGGCATCCGGCCGGCCGATGCGGTCAAGGTTCTCGCCGACGGCGCGGGCGGCTCCCGCATGCTGCAGGTGCGCGGTCCTTTCATGCAGGACAAGGGGTGGGAGCAGGTCACGATGAAGGTGGAGGTGTGGCAGAAGGACATGAAGCTCATCGCCCAGGCGCTGCGGGACGCGGGCGTGCCCGCGCCGCTCTTCGCCGCGACCGTGCCGATCTACGATGCAGCGATGGGCATGGGCCATGCGCGCAACGACACGGCTTCGGTCTTCGACGTGCTCGACCGCATGTCCAGGCCCTCCGAGGCTGTGCCCGAGCCGGCGCGCAAGGCCGTTCGCAAGGCAGTGCCTGCGCCCGACGCGGCGGCAACCGCGCGGGCGGCCGCAAGCCGCCGTCCGAAGCCGCCGGCCCGCAAGACGGCGGGCTGAACCGAATGAATCCACCGAATGGCCTTTGAAAAGGCTGAAGGACTTCCGATGGCCCTGTCGCTCAACCATGTGTCCATCCGCACCACCGACCTGGCGGCCACCGAGCGCTTCTACGTCGGACTGCTCGGCCTCACCGCGGGCCCGCGCCCGGAGTTCCCCTTCCCGGGCCTGTGGCTCTACCAGGGCTCGCACGAGCGATACGAGCACGCCGCGGTGCACGTGATCGGGCTGGACCGCAACGACCCGGCGGGCCTGAAGGCCTACCTGGGTGACCGGGATCCGGCATCGCTCGAGGGCAGCGGCGCCATCGACCACGTGGCCTTCTTCGCCACCGGGCTCAAGGAGATGCTCGACCGTCTCGCGCAGCGCGGCATCTCGTGCCGGGAGCGCACCGTGCCCGGCCTGGGCCTGCACCAGGTCTTCCTGGACGACCCCAACGGCATCGTGGTCGAGCTCAACTATCCACAGGCCGAGGCCCAGGCGCTGAACGCGGCGCGGGAGGCCTGATGGCACGCATCGTCGTCATCGGCGGCTCGCTGGGCGGGCTGTTCGCGGCCAACATGCTCTGGCGCGACGGCCATGACGTGCAGGTGCTCGAGCGGGCGCCCGGGTCGATGAACGGACGCGGTGCGGGCATCGTCTCGCACGATGCACTGACAGCGGCGCTCGCCCAGGCCGGCCTCGCCGATGCGCAGGGCCTGGGCGTGGAGGTGCCCGGACGGGTGCTGCTCGGCTCGGATGGCCACTGCATCGCCCGCCTCGACATGCCGCAGGTGCTGACCTCCTGGAGTCGGCTGTACGAGCTGCTGCGCGCGGCCTTCCCCGCCGATCGGTATCACAGCGGCGTGCAGGTGCGCTCGGTCGAGCAGGACACGCACGAGGTGCGGGTGCTGGCCGAACGGCAAGGCCAGCCCGTGCAGTGGAGCGGCGAGCTCGCCGTGGCGGGCGACGGCATCCGCTCCACCGTGCGCCGGCAGCTGCTGCCCGAGGTGCAGCCGCGTTACGCCGGCTATGTCGCCTGGCGCGGCGTGTGCGACGAGTCGCTGCTGTCGCAGCACACGATGCACACGCTCTTTCCCTTCTTCGGCTTCTGCGTGCCTGAGGGCGAGCAGATCATCGGCTATCCGGTGGCGGGCGCCGGCAACGAGACCCGCGCGGGCCAGCGGGCCTACAACTTCGTCTGGTATCGCCCCGCCCACGACGAGGCGAGCCTGCGCCGGCTGATGACCGACGCCGACGGGCAGCACCACCCGCAGGGCATCGCGCCCAACCGGGTGTGCTGGCGTGAGGTGGCCCGCATGCGCGAAGCCGCCACCGAGCGCCTGGCGCCGCAATGGGCCGAGGTGGTGCACAAGACGGCGCTGCCCTTCCTGCAGCCCATCTACGACCTGCACTGCGATCGCCTGGCCCATGGCCGCTTGGCCATCCTGGGCGACGCAGCCTTCGTCGCGCGGCCGCACATCGGCATGGGCGTGACCAAGGCCGCGCAGGACGCGGCTGCGCTGTGCGCGGCGCTGCGCGAGCATGGCGCCAACCCCGCCGCGCTGGAACGCTATGCCGCCGAGGCCTTGCCGCGCGGTGCCCGTGCGGTGGAGCGCGCGCGCTGGCTGGGCGCCGCGCTGGAAGGCACGGCCGCCGCACCAGGCGGCGTCGACCGGCCGCTGCAGGCGCTGAACGAAACCGCCATCGACCTCGGCCGCTATGGCCACCTCTCCGCCTTCGCGCCAGCCGCCTGAGCCCATGAACCGCGACCCCAACCCCGACCCCGACTCCGACCGCCTGCCTCCGCTGGATGCCCAGACCTGGACCGCCGAGCAGCGCCAGTGCGCCGACGAGATCATCGCCGGCCCGCGCGGCGCGGTGATCTCGCCTTTCGTGCCCTTGCTCAGAAGCCCGGAGCTGTGCACCCACGCGCAGCGCATGGGCGAATACCTGCGCTACCGCAGCGCAATCGGCCTGCGCCTGTCGGAGCTCGCCATCCTCATCACCGCCCGCCACTGGGACCAGCAGGTCGAGTGGGCGATCCACGAGCCCATCGCACGCCGCGAGGGCATCGCATCCGAGGTCATCCAGGCCATCGCCGAGGGCCGATCGCCGCCCTTCGCGCGCGACGACGAGGCCGCGGTGCATGCCTTCGCGCTGGAGTCGCTGCGCGAGCGCCGGGTGGGCGACGCCACCTGGGCCGACGCCGTCACCCGTTTCGGCGAGCAGGGCGCGGTGGACCTCAGCGGAATCGTGGGCTACTACACGATGCTGTCCATCGTGATGAACGCTGCGCGCACGCCGCCGCCGCCGCACTGCGACGCGCGGCTGCCGCCAATCGTCAGAACTTGAGCTTGAGCAGCCGGGCCGCGTTGCCCCCGGCCACGAGCTCACGATCGGCCCGAGGCAGGCGCTTGACCTGCGCGAGCGTGCCCAGCGGGTCGTCGTCGGCCATGTCGTAGGGGTAGTCGGTGCCCAGCAGCACGTGGTCGGCGCCGTAGTGGTCGATCAGCCGGCCCAGCATCTGCGGGTCGTGGGTGATGGTGTCGAAGTAGAACTTCTTCAGATAGGAAGAGGGCTTGCGCTTGATCACCGTTCGGGTGTCGGGCCGGGCGCGCCAGGCGTGGTCCATCCGGGCCCAGTAGTGGGCGATGAAGCCGCCACCGTGGGCGACGAGCACCTTGAGCTTGGGGTGACGGGCCATGACGCCGTCGAAGATCAGGTGCGACACCGCCACGGTGGACTCCAGCGGGTTGCCGATGACGTTGTTGAAGTAGTGGTTGCGCAGCCGCTCGCCCTGGGTGTAGCCCAGCGGGTGCATGAAGATCAGCACGCCGAGTTCCTCGCAGCGGGCGAAGAACTTCTCCAGGCCCAGGCTCGGGTCGGTGAGGTTCTTGCCGTTCACGTTGGTGCAGATCTCCACCCCCTTGAGCCCGAGCTTCTTCACCGCGTGCTCGAGTTCGCGCACCGCGAGGTCGGCGTTCTGCAGCGGCACCGAGCCCAAGCCGACGAAGCGGTCGGGCGTCTGCGCGACCAGGGCGGCGATGCCCTCATTGACTTCCCGGGCGAGCTGCGCGCCGTAGTCGGCGTCGGTGAAATAGAAGAAGTGGTAGGGCGCGGGGCAGACGGCCTGGATGTCGATGCCCATGCGGTCCATGTCGCGCAGCCGCTCGGTCACGCCGGTGAGCTTGGACGCCCGGGTGGCCATCTGCTTCACGTTGGTGGCGTTGGTGAGTTCGTTGGCGAAGATCACCGTCGGGTCGTACTGCCCGGCGTTCAGATGGGCCGTCTTGGCATTGACCTCGGGGTTGAGGTAATGGCAGTGCAGGTCGATGACCTTGCTCTTGCCCGCCTTGTTGCGCACGATGGGGCGCTTGGACGTGGCCTTGCCGGTGGCCACCGTGGCCGCGGCGCTGCGGGCGCGGTGCCGGTGGGTGGGGTCGGTGCAGTGTGCGGCACAGGTGTAGAGCATCGGGTCTCCTCGGGGTGGAAGGGGTGGCGGTCCGCCTTTTTATTTATCTTATGATAACTGCGCTGCAGCACTTTCAACGACGAACGGGGGCGCACATGAAGCTGGGTCTGGCAGGAACGGGACGCATGGGCAGCGCGATGGGGCGGCGCCTGCTCGCCAGCGCGCAGAGCCTGTGCGTGTGGAACCGCACCGCGTCGCGCGCGCAGCCGCTGGTCGATGCCGGCGCACGGTGGACGGCCACCCCCGCCGCCCTGTGCGAAGCCAGCGACTGCATCCTCACCATGGTGACCGACGAGACGGCGCTTGACGCGCTCTTCGACGGACCCGACGGCCTGCTCGCCCACCTGCGACCGGGCACCCTCGTCATCGACATGAGCACCGTCTCGCCGGACAAGCCGCGCGCCCTGGGCGCCCGGGTGCGCTCGGCAGGCGCGCGCTTCCTTGAGTGCCCGGTGGGCGGCAGCGTCGGCCCGGCCGCCGAAGGCAAGCTGCTGGGCTTCGTGGGGGGGCAGGCCGAGGACCTGCAGGCGGCGCGGCCGGTGCTCGAGCTGCTGTGCCGGCGCATCGAGCACGTGGGCGACCTGGGCGCCGGTGCCACGATGAAGCTCGCCATCAACCTGCCGCTGCTGGTGTACTGGCAGACCTTGTCGGAGGCGCTGTCGCTGCTCGAGCCACTCGGGCTCGACCCGGCCCGGGTGGTGGACATCCTGGCCGACACCTCGGGTGGACCGAACATGCTCAAGAGCCGCGGGCCGGTGATCGCGCGGGCCCTGTCCGGACAGGGCGACGGCGCGGTGAGCGTGGACCTGGCGACGCTGGCCAAGGACCTCAGGGCCATGCTGGCCCAGGCCGGTCGCACCGGCTTTCGACTGCCGGTGACGGCTCTGGCGCTGCAGAGCTACGAGGCCGCTGCCGCACAGGGGCTGGCCGGGGCCGACTGCACGCAGCTGCCGGTGTGGTGGCTGGCCTCGGCCGGCCGGACCGAAGTGCGCTGAGCGCTCCGCGCGCACCCTGCCACGGCATTCATCAAAGGGCCACCCGAGCTCACGCCTTTCAAGCCGCCGCGGGCGGCTCGCCGGCCGGCACCGCGGCCACCACCGCGTCCAGCAGGTTGCGGATCACCGCGGCCTCCAGCCGGCGCGTGATGAAAACCAGCCGTGTGCCGGTGTCCTCGCTCGGCCAGCGGTCCAGCGCCACAGGCGGGTGGAAGATGTGCTGCACGCCCTGCACCACCACCGGTCGGCCCTCCACGTTGACGATGCCCTTGACCCGCAGCAGGTCCGGCCCGCGCAAGGCCACCAGCAGCTCGAGCGCCCCGGTGAAGGCCGACTCGCTGAAGGGCCGCTCGAAACGCAGCACCTGCGTTCGGATGGAGCCGTCGTGCAGCGGCGGGCGGCGCCGAAGCGGGCGGCCCCCGGAGGCATCGCCCTCGGCCGCGTCCGCGGGAGCAAGGCTTGCATCCAGCGCCTCGCCCAGGAAGCTCAGCGTGGCCGGCGAGGCGCGGGCGCTGGCAAGCCCCAGGCCGACGAGCTCGGCGGGCTCGATGACGCCCATCACCGAGCGGCTGCGCCGCGCGTTCGGGTTGATCTGGTCGATCGCCTCTTCCACCGCCTGCACCTGCTGCGCGTCGGCGATGTCGGTCTTGGTGAGGATCACCCGGTCGGCCAGCGCGATCTGCTTGGCTGCCTCCGCATGGCCGGCCAGTTGGGTGGGGGCGTTCACCGCATCGACCAGCGTCACCAGCCCGTCCAGCCGGTACTGCGCGCCGATCAGGGTGTCGCTGCTGAGCGTCTGCACGACCGGCGCAGGGTCGGCGAGCCCCGTGGTCTCGATGATCACCCGGTCGAAGTCGGGAATCTCGCCGACGCGGCGACGCGCGAAGAGGTCACGCAGCGTCTCCTGCAGGTCGGTGCGCACCGAGCAGCAGATGCAGCCATTGGCCAGCAGCGCGATGTTCTCCGAGGACATGGACACCAGGTCGTGGTCGATGCCCACCTCGCCCAGCTCGTTGATGACCACCGCCGCGCGCGCCATGTCCGGGTGGCGTACGAGCCGGGCAAGCAGCGTGGTCTTGCCCGCGCCCAGGAAGCCGGTGAGCAAGGTGACCGGGATGCGGCCCGCCAGGGGGTCGCGCTGCGAGGCCATCATGGACGCACGGGTCCTACAGCGTCATCTCGAGGATGTACAGGCCGCCGGTGAAGCGGTCCACCGTGTAGACGATGCGGCGCTCGTCGACATAGACATCGTTGAGCTGCACCGCACCGGCCGGCGACAGGCGCGGCGCACCCGGCACGAAGTAGGCAACCTCCTCGACCCGGTAGGGGTCGGTGGTGTCGTACACCCGGACTCCGGCATTGAAGAAGGTGCCGATGATGAGGGTGTCGGAGCGGAAGGAACTGGGCACCGGCAGGTTCTCGTGCAGGTTGTGGGCGCCGAAACGCCCTCCCCGCTTGGCGAAGGCCTCGAAGGACGGCGCCGGGAAGGTGCCGATGGGCACCGGATTGGCCTCGTTGCGCGCGTCGATCATCCACACGAGCTTGGGCCAGTCCACGCCCGCGTCCTGCACGCATTCGTCGCTCACCACCCACAGCCCGCGATCGAACAGCGGCAGCACGGTGTGGGTGAAGCCGTTGAAGGGCGGCGAGGGGTTCCAGGCCGAGACCACGCGGATGTCCGACGGCGTGGAGATGTCCAGCACGAAGGCGCCGCCATCGATGTAGCCCACGTAGGCGCGGTCGGGACGCTGCGGAAACACGTTGGTGTTGTGCGCCCGGAAGCCCATGTCGTGGGGGGCCTTCAGCCGCTGCGGAGGCGGCTGCACGTCGCCCTCGCGGGTGCCGGGGTACCACCAGCGGCCCACTTCGAAGGGGCGCGTGGGGTCCTGCACATCGATGATGCGGTAGCACTGGTCGTCCAGCGGGTGCCGCGGGTGGAAGTCCGCAGCGCCGGCTGCCATGTGCACGTAGCGCCCGTCGACGAACCACACCGCGTGCACGCCGCGCGAGTCGGGCCCGGAGCAGTCGAAGTGCGACAGCAGCCGGGGTGACTCGGGCACGCTCACGTCGAAGAGGTCCATGCCCGCGGGCTTGAGGCCCTTCACGCTCGTCTGGTAGGCCACCGCCAGGATGTTGCCGCACACGTCCAGCGAGTTGGACCTGAGCTTCATGTGCGGCAGGTCGGTCTGCACGATGAGCCTGGGCTGGCGCGGGTCGGTGACGTCAACGCCCGAGAAGTTCTTCGGTGCGGACTCATGGGCCAGCCACAGGATGCGACGCCCGTCGCCGGTGATCTGCAGCCCCATGCCCTCCCCCAGGCCGCCGAAGCCGGCCAGCTCGTGGTGGGCGAGCAGCTTCATGTTGTGGGCGAGCGTCTGCTCGGCGCGGCTGGCGGGGCTGGGGCTTTTGATCATGAGGGAAAGTGAGGATGCTTATTTAGCAGCTGATAATATAGCCTTCTCTTCGAGCAGGAAATCCTCCCGTTCCCGAAGAGCGCGCCGGGCAGCGCGCACCGCTCGTGGAGCTTTCGATGTCCGACGTCCTTCTTTCGCGCCGCCGCTTCCAGCGGCGGCTCATGGCCCTGGCTGCGGTCGGGCTGGCCCCCATGGGCGCCCTGGCGCAGGCCTTCCCGAACAAGCCGGTCCGCCTGATCGTGACCTACCCGCCAGGTGGCAGCTCCGACCTGATGGCGCGCATCGTGGCGCAAAAGCTCGGAGAACACTGGGGCCAGCAGGTGCTGGTGGACAGCAAGCCGGGCGCCGCCGGCTCCATCGGCATGGAGTTCGCGGCCCGCCAGGCGGCCGACGGCTACAGCGTGGTGATCGGCAACCTCGGGCCTGCCGCGGTCAATCCGCTGATCAGCAAGGTGCCGTACAACATGGAGCGCGACTTCATTCCCATCGCGCTCACCGCCACCGGGCCGAACATCCTGGTGGTGCCGGCGGCCTCGCCGCATCGCTCGCTGGCGGACATCCTCGCCGCCGCGCGGGCCAAGCCGAACGCCGTCACCTTCGGCACCAGCGGGCCGGGCAGCATGTCCCACCTGGCCACCGAGATGCTGATGCGCCAGGCCCAGGTCAAGATGGTCAACGTGCCCTACAAGGGCGGCGGCCAGGCGGTCAACGACCTGCTGGGCGGGCAGATCGACATGATGATCTCCGATGCGCTGCCGGTGGTGCAGTTCATCAAGACCGGGCGGCTTCGCGCGCTTGCCATCACCAGCGGCGCCCGCTCGCCGCTCTTCCCGGACATCCCCACCTTCGCCGAGGGCGGCGTGCAGGGCCTGGTGGCCGAGAACTGGTGGGGCGTTTTCCTGCCGGCGAACACGCCCAAGTCGATCGTGGACGCCTATCACGCGGGCCTGGTGAAGGTCATGGCCGACGCCGAGGTCAAGGAGAAGTTCGCCGGCCTGGGCGTGCAGGCCCGCTCCAGCACGCAGGACGAGTTCCGCGCCTTTCTCGGCTCGGAGACGGCGAAGTACGCCAAGCTGGTGGCCGACAACAACATCAAGGCCGACTGAGGCGCCACAGCCCTGCCCGGCACCCAGGCACTGCCCAGGTGCCGGGCGCACCGGCGGCCTGGCGGCCCGGCGGCGACTTAGCATCCGTTCCGTGAACGCCACCCGACGCCGCCGCCCCTCCCCCGCCGCCTCCAACGCCTCGGCAGCGGGGGCCGCACAGCCTGCCGCTGCGGCCAAGCCCTCGCGCGCGAGGCCCGCGCCCACCGCGCCCTTGGCATCGAGCCCACCGGCCCGCCAGCGCCTGGCGCCGGCCGAGCGGGAGCGGCAGATCATCGAGGGTGCGATCGCCTATTTTTCCGAGGTGGGGTTTTCCGGCCAGACGCGCGAACTCTCCAAGCGCCTGGGCATCACCCAGCCTCTCCTCTATCGCTACTTCGCGAACAAGCAGGCCCTGATCGAGCGGGTCTATCAGACGGTTTTCGAATCGCGGTGGAACCCGGCGTGGATCGCGCTGCTGCAGGATCGCAGCCGCCCGCTGCGCGAGCGCCTCATCGACTTCTACAGCCAGTACTCGCAGGCCACCTACCGGCCCGAGTGGATCCGCATCTACATGCACGCGGGGCTGTCGGAGCCGACGCTGAACCGGCGCTACATCCAACTGGTCCGGCGCGAGCTCATGCCGGTGTACTGCCGCGAGGTTCGCGACGCCTGCGGCCTGGGCGACCTGCCGCTGGAGATCTCCGAGGAGGAGATCGAGTTCGTCTGGAGCCTGCACGGCGGCATCTTCTACATGGCCGTGCGCGAGCATGTCTACAACATCCGCATCCGGGTGGACTTCCTCGCCCACGTGGCCTTGGTGGTGGACAACTTCCTCGCCGGCGCCCGTGTGACCCACCCGGCACTGGCGCGCAGCCGGCTCGGGGTGCCAGTGCCGCCGTCAGGCGGGCGGGCGGCACCGCCAGCCCGCAAGGTGCGTCGGGCTGCCAAGGCTTGATGAAGCCTGATGAAGCCTGAGAAGGCCTGAAAAGAGGCCCTCAGCCGCGGCGCCCGGGCCGGGGCCTGGGCCGGGAGCGGAGCTGCGGCGATCTTCAGGCGTCGCAACCGGGCAGGAGCCAGCGTGTTTTCCAGGGCCGGTGGGCCAACGGGCTCGTGCTGCGTGAATCAACGCCCTTGATAAGTCTTATTATCATGGCAATGGGTTTGAGTCGACCATCTGCCCCGCCAGCAGCCCGTCGCACCCAAGTGCTTCACCCGCTTGGATTTTTCCCTTCAGCCGAAACCTTGGCCGATGTACCGGCGCTCCCGTCCGTTTGCGACGGGGCCGACGGGGCCTCCCGCGGGCACCCCCGCCAACAGCCGACACATGCCCCTCGAACGCACCGGATCGCGCAAGCCTTCTCCCCGTCATGACGCCGCCTGAAACGCTCAACCTTCAGGAAATGGCCTTCGTGCGCGCCTGGGCCGAAGGCCTGGACACGGCCACTGCCTGGGCGCGCTACCGTCGCCTGGAGGGCCCGGGTGACGCCCGGCAGGCTCGCGGCGACCTGCTGCGCCTGCGCGAACGGCTGTCCGCCCAGGCCCGATCCTTGGGACGCCCGGACCTCGCTGCATTGCTGCGACGCGATCCACAGGCCATCGCCGAAGGCAGCGCCCGCGCGCCCTCGCTGGAGGCCTTCGGCGCTTGCCTGCCCGAGGATTTCTACAGCGAGCGCGAACTGCTCGAGCTCTACCAGGCCACCCACGGACGCGCCGCCGCGGCGTCGCCGCAGCGACGGCGCCAGCGGCTGCGCGAGCGCCTGCTGGAAGCGCTTCGGTGGCTGCAGGCGCAGCCAAGCCTGACGGACGGGACGCTCGGGTCGGCCACGGCTTCGCCGCAGGCGCACGATGGCGTGGGCCAATGGCTCGACGAGCGGCTTGCCAAGCGGCTGGAGGCGGCCGGCGTGCAGCGGCTGGAGACGCTGGTGGCGCTGATCCGTGTGCGCGGCTATCACTGGTACCGGCAGGTGCCCCGGCTCGGACCCGTGGGGGCGGCGCGTATCGTCCAGTGGCTTGAGCGGCACGCCGGCTCGCTGGGCGCGCTGGGCGAAGCGGTGCTGCGGCCACCCGGCGAGCTGGACCCGGCAGCGCTGACGCCGGCGCCCCAGACCGGCATCGTGCCCATAGAGCGTCTCGTGCTGCCTGCCGGGCTGGATGGCGCCGGCGGCAGCAACCGCGCACCGATCGAGCGCTGCAAGCTCAAGGCGGACAACGACCTGCAGGCGGTTCACGCCTGGCTGCGCCTGCGGCCGCAGGACACCCACACCTGGCGCGCCTATCGCAAGGAAGCCGAACGCTTCCTGCTGTGGGCGGTACTGGCCCAGGGTCGGGCGCTGTCGTCCCTGGACGGAGACGACTGCATCGGCTTTCGCGACTTTCTCGCGGCGCCGCCCGGCCAGTGGTGTGCGCCGCGCCACATTCAGCGCTGGAGCACCCAGTGGCGGCCCTTCGAGGGGCCGCTCTCCCCGGCCTCCGCAGCGACAGCGGTCACCATCGTGCGCTCGATGTGCGAATGGCTGGTCAGGCGCCACTACCTGGACAGCAACCCCTGGGACGCGGTGCCGCTGCGTCCGGATGCGCCCACCGCGCCCCGCCTTCGGGCGCTGACGCATCGCCAGTGGACCTGGGTGGAGCGATGGCTGGGCGAGCCAGCGCTGCATGGAGCGCCACCACAGTCACCGGCCGAGGCGTCGCGCCACGCCCGGCCGCACCTGCAGCACCGGGTCGACGCGGCGAACGAGCGCCTGCGCTTCCTGGTGCGCCTGGCCTACACCACTGGACTCAGGCTGGCTGAACTCGCCGACGCCCGACTGGGCCGCATCCAGGAGGAGCGCCTGGACGACGGCGAACCTGGCTGGTCCTTGCAGGTGCTGGGCAAGCGCGCGCGATGGCGCGAGGTTCCACTGCCGGCGGTCACGGTGCAGGCCCTTCAGCGCCATCTGGCCTCGCGAGGCCTGGCGCTCCACCCGGGCGCGAATCCACCCGACACCCCCCTGGTGGCCCGCCTGGATGGTCGCTCGCCCCTTTCAGCGGGACGCATCTATGAGATCCTGGTCGATGCGTTCAGCCGCTGCGCCCAGTGGGTGGAGCCGCAGGATGCGGCTTGCGCGGCCCGCATCCGCGAGGCCACGACGCATTGGTTGCGGCACACCTATGGTTCGCACGGCGTGGCCCGGGGCATGCCGCAGGATGTGCTGCAGGCCAACCTCGGGCATCGCAGCCTCGCCACCACATCCATCTACGTGACCGCCGAAAAGACCCGTCGACATGCTGCGGTGCGAGGTGCCTTCGACGTCGCCTGAGTGGCGGTGGAGTCGATGGTCCAGGACTTGAAGCCATGGGTGTTGAACGGTTCAACACCGCCATTCCACAGCCCGCCCTCCAATGTGCCCTCCAATGGCTGCCTCGTGACTTGCTCCATCAGACCGCCGCTGTAGACGGCCGGGTCTTGGACGGCCTGGTCGTGGGTGGCCTGGTCGTGGGTGGCCTGGGTCGCGCTGCCTCGGTCGCGCCGCCTGCCGGACGCAGTCGACATCGGCCGCAGCGAGGCACGCACCGTAGGTGGGCGGTGAAACCACAGCCGCCACGCCATGCCGCGCAACGCTGCCCTGCCCTGCCCGCGCCCCCTCACCCCGCCCCGACCTGTTCGCTGCGACTCATTCCCTGAGAAAGTCCTCGAGCGCCTTCATCAGCGCCCTGTGACGCTGCGGGGGAAGAACGCCGGCCTCGAAGTGAATCGTCACCCGGCCCTGCTCATCGCAGGCCAGTCGGGCGAGCAGCTGACCGGCGCGCGACAAAGACAGCGGCTTGGTCACGGGTGACGCGGGTGTGGGGGGTGCCACCGGACCGCTGCCCGGGGCGGTGCCCAGCAGCCGAGCCAGCACCGCAGGGGCGCCGAGCGTTCCGCGCACGCTGCCCAGTTCGCGCGCCCTGGCCAGCGTGCCCTCCGGATCTTTCTGCATGGCTTCGGTCAGCGGCGCGGCCCACCGGAACTGAATGTCCAGCGGACTGGAGAAGGCGCCGATCACCGCCTCCGGCAACCTAGCCAGTGCGACGCTCTTGGACACCATCGACACATCCACACCCAGGCTCTCGGCCAGGCGGCGCAGCGAGCCGAACAGCCCCTCGTCCAGCGCCTTGCGGTACATCACACCCTGCTCCCACGCCGACAGGTTCTGCCGCCCCCGGTTCTCGCGCTCCATCTGCTCGAAGAGACTGAGGTCGGACGCTTCCTCGACCACTGCAAGGACGGGCAAGCCCAGTTCAGCGCACGCCCGGTGCCGGCGGTGGCCGAAGATCAACTCGAAGGCCTCGCCGTCGGGGGCCGTTGAACCGTTCAACACGGCCACCGGCCTGACCTTCACCGGTTGCACATTGCCCCCCGCCGCTGCGATTTCGGCCTTCAGTGCCGCGAAGTCCGCCGTGGCAAAGGACTGCTCATGTCGGTTGGCCCATCGCGAGCGGCGAATCCGGGCCGCGTCGATGCGGCGCAGCGGCGCCTGCTGCTCCAGTGCGCGCACGCGCGAGCGCAGCGTCTCGGCTTCCTGAACCGCGTCGGATTGGGCGGTGAGGAAACCCATCATCGTCCCCGGCGCCGTCTTGGGCTTGGGGGCTTGATCGCTTGCCGCGGCGCCAGGGGCGGCCGGCGCGAGCGGCTGCAGGCCCGGAATCATTCCAGCCTTCTCGAAGATCTTCCTGGCCATCAGTCAACCCCCTTCTCTGTCTTGCCTGCCTTGACCGCCTTGACCGCCTTGCCTGCCTCGACCGAGCCGCGAGCGGGCACCGCCTGCGAGAGCGTTGAACGGTTCAACACCCCATCGGACGGGCTGCCCGCCGATGGCGCGGGGTGCTCAGGGCGCCCCGGACCCTGTGCGCGTTCACCGCGCTCGAGCGAGGGCTCCTGGGTGGCGGCAGCCTCGATCTGGCGGCGCCAGACCGACTGCACGGACGTCTCGATGTAGCTCACCATCAGGTCGTAGGCGTCGCGCGCGCGCTTGAAGGTCCGGGCGTGGCCCTCGTAGCGGGTGATGTCGTAGACCGTGCCGAACTCCACCGTCGCTGCGGCCGTCACCGCGGACTTCGGAATCTCCATGGGCAGGACCGACACCCGCTTGGCGTAGGTGCTCTGGATCCACTGCTTGACGATCGCACCGGTCGCATCCGAGCTGTCCACGCGGCTGAGAAGGATGTTCATGAAGTCGAACTGCTTGTCGTGCCCCCGGTTGCTCAGCAGCTGGGTGGTGAGGTCGGAGAACAGCGTCCAGAACTGTGCAGCCGACGCGAAATCGAGCGTGCCCGGTGGCAGCGGCATGATCAAGCCGTTGCTGGCCAGCAAGGCGTTGATCGTGGTGTAGGACAGGGCAGGGGGGGTGTCGATGACGATCACGTCGTAATCGCTGCGCACGTCGTCGATGCCGTAGTTCAGGACATTCCAGAACTGAAAGCCCGGCTCCTGGGTCTGGCGGGCGGGCAGGGCGAACTCCGCGCCGAAGAGCAGGGGCGCGGCCGGAACCAGGTCGATTCCGTCCCAGTAGGTGGGTCGAATGGCGTAACGGATGGAGGTTTCGGCGCCCATCACCAGCGGCAAGATGGTGTGCTCTTCCTCGACCTCGGTGTCGGGCAGGATTCCGAAAAGCGTGGTGAGCGAGCCTTGCGGGTCGGTGTCGATCACCAGCACCCGGTGCCCCATCAGCGACAAGCCCTGGGCGAGCGTCACTGCGGTGGTGGTCTTGCCCACGCCGCCCTTGAAGTTGGCGATGCTGATCGTCACGGCTTCCGCGCCGGCGGGGCGCAGGCTCTCGCGCCGGTACTCGCGCATCCAGCAGCGCACCTCGGCGAGCGTGAACTCGCGGCGGTTGCCGACCTGGTTCAAGGTGCCGCCGGGAAGGTCGCCTCGGCCCATCCTGTGCGTGAGCGAGCCCTTCTCGATGCCCAGCAACTGCGCCAGCTGGCTCAGGTTCCAGATCGGCGCGGCCTTGCGCGTGGTCGGCGCGAGCATGGCCGAGCGGATCTGCGACATCATCTGGGCCGAGTGCACCGCCAGTTCGGCGATGTCAGCCAGGCCGATGGGTGCGGGCGCCTTGATTCCGAGCTTTGACATGAAGTCCTCCTGGCCGCAGTTTATCGCCGTCTTGACGGGTTCCTGCCAAAGCATGCGCGCGGCGTCAAGCTGCCGCTGAACCGGAGTCTGCGTAGCAGGCCTGTTGTCGGTGTTGCGCCTGGATTTCCTCTTCCTGAAGCAGTCCCGCCGGGATTTAGATGATTCAGATCCTTCAATACCTTTAAACGCTTTAGGGCCTGAAAAGTTGTTGTCGGACAAAGACTTGGACTCATCCATGTGAGTGGATACAGGCGCTCGGGTGAGAGCTTTCGGGCGCCGGGGTGAGTCGCCTTGGGGGGCCAGGTGAGAGGGTGCGGGCGCTCAGGTGAGGGGGTATGGGAACAGGACGTCCCGGCGCCATGGCCGCGGGTCCCTGTTGGAGCCTGGCCCCGGGCGTGTCGGCAGGTGAGAGGAATTAGGCACCCGTGCCGGGCGGTGCGGGCCGTGCTGGCGGGTCCAGGCTCCCGGGCGCCGAGGGGAGGGCTGCGCGGGTGGCGGCAGGCGTCACGGCCGACCTCAGGGCGAACGTCAGGGCGTACGTCAGGGCCGACGTCACGGCCTTGCACCGCGCCGGTGGCTGTCCCCGTCGGCTGGGTGGCCACCTGCGACGGCACACAGGTGAGGCTTTTTGGGAAAGGCGCAGGTGTGGACGTGAGGACTTTTAGGAGGGCCATCGGCGACTGTGCAGAGGGGCCGGTCACGGTCCGAGGCGTGCCAGGTGAGACGATTTAGGCGTGTTCCTCGACCATGTGAAGGCCTGTCTTCACGTTAGGATCGCGGAATGGACGCCCTCACATGAACCGTCAGAAAGCCGAGGCAGCGGAGCTGGCCCATCCGCTTCGAAAGCCGGTGAACACGCTGGCCATCGTGCCCACGCGGTCCAGCAAGATCACGGTGCTGGCTCGCAAGGCCTACAACGTGCTGCTCTACATCGCCCAGGAGCAGGGCATCGAGCAGGAGGTCTACCGGGCGCCGCTGCAAAGCATCCTGCGCGGGGTGGACTTCAATTCCCATGCGAGGGAGATCGTCAAGCAGCACCTGCGCTCGATGGTCAGCACCACGGTGGAGTGGCAGTCTCCCACCGCAGGGGAGGGCGAGGCCTGGAACGTGGCGGGCCTGCTCGCGCATGCCAAGGTGTTCAAGCAAGGCGGCGAGAACTGGGTGGAGTGGTCGTTTGCGCCCAGCATCAAGCAGGAGCTGCTCGAACCGCAGCGTTTCGCCCGCCTGCGCCTGGAGGTGATCTCGCAGTTGAGGCGCCACTCGGGCGTGGTGCTCTACGAGATCTGCGCGCGCTATCGGGACATCGGTCTGACGGCGCGGCAGCCCTGGTCCTGGTGGCGCCCGGTGCTCACCGGAAGTCCGGACACCGAGGCGTCGGTCAAGCAGGAGTACCGCTTCTTCAAGCGCGACGTGCTCAAGCTGGCCATCGCCGAGGTCAATGCGGCGACCGAACTGGATGTGGAACTCATCGAGCACAAGGCGGGGCGCTTCATCGCCGACATCCAGTTCCGGGTGTCCAAGAAGCGGCAGGAGTCGCTGGCGCTGCGGCACCCACCCACGCCGGTGGACCTGTCGCAGGTGGTGCGGGCCACAGCCGCTGGGCTGCGCGTCGAGGAGGCCGAAACCTTGCTGCAGCAGTACGGAGCCGACCCGGTGGCCGCCGGGCTGGATGCGCTGCAAAAGCGCGTGGCCAGCGGCTTTCCCGAGCCCCTGCGCGATCCGCACCGATACCTGCGTGCCTTGCTCGAGGCGGGCGCTGCCAGCCAGAACCCCAAATCCGACGCCAACGCCAACGCCAACGCCAACGCCAACGCCAGCGCCACAGCCAGTGCCGCAGCCATTGCGCACGACCCCGGGGCGCCCGCATCCAGCGCATCCGCGCCCGATGCCCGCGGGCCTGCCGCCCTGCGCAGTGCCCCGCCCGTGACTGCGCCCCCCCGGCCGCTGGCGGCCGCGCCGGCCCCCGGTGCGGCGCCGCGTGCGGCCCCGTCCGCGCCGCTGTCCTCCGGCGCCGCGCTCGAAGGCTGGACCGCCGAGTGGGTGAGCGCTCGCCGGGCCCGGGTGGTGGCCGAGTTCGACGCCTTGCCCCCGCCGACGCAGGCCGACTGGCTCGAGCGCTTGCGCGTCGACCTCGTCGCCCGCGGGGTGCACCCGTCCATCCGCAAGCGGCTGCAGACCAATGGCTGGAAACACCCCATGGTCAGCGGCGAGCTGATCCGATTCTTCGCCGGCCCCGACTGGGACAAGCCCACTGCCGAAGAGCTGCTCGCGGTGGCGGCGCAGCCCCGCTCAGCGCGATAGCCCCCGCCGCCGCGGCGCAGGCCCGTCGCGGCCCGTGGGTCCGATGCATTGTTGCCCGCGCATGGGGCCTCGAACACGGGTCGCCGATCCGGCATGCGCCTTGCCAGTCCCGGGCCTGTCCTGCTTCCGCCACCAAGGCCCGCCATGAATACCGTCAGCGCCAAGCCCTGGGTCTTCGCCGAACGATCGGTCACGAAAGTGGTGGCCGTCTTCTCCAGCCAGGCCGAGGCCAACCAGGCCCGCGGGCGACTGGCGCCCGAGGCGGGCTGGGCATCGTCCCAGCTGCGGGTTCTGGGTCCGCCGGACGCGGGAAGCTCCACCCGCAGCAACCTGCTGGCGCGGCAGATGGAGCCCGAGGGTGGCAGCATCTTTCACACGCTGCTGCGCGCGCATGCGACCTTCGGCCTGGCCGGCTTCGTGCTCGGCCTGGCGCTGTGGGCGTGGCTGCGCGAGAGCGGCCCGGCCTTCATCGCCGCCTCGCCTGCGCTGTCCTTGCTGGTGCTGGTGTTCTTCTCCACCGTCGCCGGGCTGATGCTGGGCGGCCTGGTGACGCTGCGGCCAGACCACACCGCGGTCATCCGCTCGCTGCGCGACGACCTGCACCAGGGGCGCTGGGCGCTGGTGGCCCACCCCATCGACGACGAACAGGTCCAGCAGGCACTGCGCGTGCTCGAGCCCGGCAGCCTGCGCATGGATCGCACGCTCTGAGCCGCGGGGGCCCCGGGGCTGACCGGGGCTGCCCGGCACGGCCGTCTCGGGCACCATCGCGGGATGATCACGCTTCATCACCTGGAAAACTCGCGCTCCCAGCGCATCCTGTGGCTGCTGGAGGAGCTGGGCCTCACCTATGAGGTCAAGCGCTATGCCCGCGACCCCAAGACGATGCTTGCACCGGCCGCCTTGCGACAGGTGCACCCCCTGGGCAAGAGCCCGGTGATCACCGACGGTGAGGTCACGGTGGCCGAGTCGGGCGCGATCATCGAATACCTGCTCGACGCCCACGACCTCCAGGGGCTGCTGCGTCCGGTGGCGGGCAGCGCAGCGCGCCGCGACTTCCAGTTCTGGCTTCACTTCGCCGAGGGCAGCGCCATGCCGCCCCTGCTGATGAAGCTCGTGTTCGAAACCGTGCGGCGCAAGGCACCGCTGCTGTTGCGGCCCATTGCCTCGGGCATCGCCACGCAGGTGGAGCGTCAGTTCTACGGCCCGAACATCGCGAGCCAGCTGGACTTCATGGACGCGCACCTGCGCTCGCAGGCGTGGTTCGCGGGTGAGGCCTTCAGTGCGGCGGACATCCAGATGAGCTTTGCGGTGGAAGCCGCTGCCAGCCGGGGCGGCTTGGGCGCGTCGCGGGTGCGGCTGGCCGCGTGGCTCGCCCGCATCCATGAGCGAGCGGCCTACCGACGCGCCCTCGAAGTCGGCGGCCCCTACGCCTTGCCTGGCTGAAGACCGGGCGACGCGGCTTCCCGGTCGCCAGGCCGCTTTCAGATCAACGCGGCACGACGAAGGTCGAGCGTTCGGTCTGCATTGGCCGCTGTCCGTCCTGCGCCTGCGGCAGCACCTGACGGACTTCGAAGCTCACCGGCACTGACCGTCCCGCCAGCGACTGTGCGGCGGCGGCGGGCAGCCGAAGGCTCACCGCGACGGAGGTCATCTGCGCGGGCCCGGCCAGCGCCGCGCCGGCGCTGACGCTCAGCCCCTCAAGCGCTGCAGGGCTGTCCGGTACGGCCCCGCCCACGGTCACTTCGTAGCGCTGCGGCGTTTCGGTGCGGTTCATGATCTGCAGGCGATAGACGTTCTCCACCGCACCGTCCTCCACCACCCGGGCCAGCGCCGCGCGGTCCTTGACCACGTCGAACTTGAAGGGGCTGCGGGTGGCCACGCTCGCGGCAAAGGCGGCCGACGCCGCGATGAGCAGCGTCCCGTAGATCCAGGTGCGCGGACGCCAGGCGCGCCTGAGCATCTGCAGCGCCGTCCACCCCTGGGCCACGCCGTTCTCGGTGGAGTAGCGGATGAGGCCGCGCGGGTAGCCCATCTTGTCCATCACGCCGTCGCAGGCGTCGATGCAGGCCGCGCAGCCGATGCACTCGTTCTGCAGCCCCTGGCGGATGTCGATGCCGGTGGGGCAGACCTGCACGCACAGCGTGCAGTCGATGCAAGAGCCCAGGCCGGTGGAGGCCAGCTCGGCCTTGCGCGAGCGCGAGCCTCGCGGCTCGCCGCGCGCTGCGTCGTAGCTGATGACCAGGGAGTCGCGATCGATGAGCGCGCTCTGGAATCGGGCATACGGGCAGATGTACTTGCACATCTGTTCGCGCAGGAAGCCGGCATTGCCGTAGGTCGCTCCTGCATAGAACAGCACCCAGAACGCGCTCCAGCCCGAGAGCGTCGCGGACGCGGTGGCTTGCACCAGCTCGCCGATGGGAACGAAATAGCCTACGAAGGTAAAGCCGGTGGCCAGGGACAGCGCGATCCAGGCGCCATGCTTGGCTGCTTTGCGGCAGAGCTTGGCCGCGCTCCACGGCGCTGCGTCCAGGCGCATGCGCGCCAGGCGATCGCCTTCGGTGCGCCGCTCGATCCACAGGAAAAGCTCGGTGTAGACGGTCTGCGGGCAGGTGTAGCCGCACCACAGGCGACCGGCCACCGCAGTGAAGAAGAACAGGGCCAATGCGGACAGCACCAGCAAGGCGGCCAGGTAGATCAGGTCCTGTGGATAGAGCACGAGGCCGAGGATGAAGAAGCGCTGGGCATCGAGATCGAAGAGCACGGCCTGGCGCTCGCCCCACTGCAGCCAGGGCAGGCCGTAGAAGAAGAGCTGCGTGAGCCAGACGAAGGCCCAGCGCCATGACGCGAAGCGGCCCTGCACCGAACGCGGATACACCGCCCGGGCGGCCTCGAAGCTCGGGCCGGCCGCGCCAGGCTTGTCGCGCGTCGCGTCGAACTCGGCAACGATGGGGATCACCTTGCGGGTGGTGCTGTTCACGGCGGGCGGGCTCCAACGAAGGTCGGCGGGGGCGCGGCAGAGGCTGGACAGGACAGGGCAGGGCAGGACAGGGCAGGGCAGGGCAGGGCAGGCCGGGGGATGGCGGCGTCGCTCAGCCGTCCCGGCCGTCGATGCGGCCGGCCATTAGCCAGGGTGTGAAGACGCTCAGGTAGAGGCCCAAGGCCAGTGACCAGGCGAGTGCCGCGCCCACCAGCCACAGCGAGCGGTGCGCGGGCAGCGTCATCGGGCCGATCACCCGGAGTACGCCGGCCAGCGCCACCAGCCCATAGGCAGCGACCTCCCGCCCCGAGGCCT
>JAIYCR010000062.1 GCA_027487905.1 Rubrivivax sp.
CGGCGATCAGCGTGAAGGTGGTGGCGATGACCGCCAGCCCGATCTCGTCGGCCGCCTCCATGGCCGCGTCGAAGGGGCTCTTGCCCATGCGCAGGTGGCGCATGATGTTCTCGATCTCCACGATGGCATCGTCCACCAGGATGCCCACCACCAGCGACAGGCTCAGCAGCGTCACCACGTTGAGCGTGAAGCCGCCCCATTGCATGAGCGCGAAGGCCGGGATGATGGACAGCGGCAGCGCAGTGGCGGCCACGAAGGTGGCGCGCCAGTCGCGCAGGAAGAACCACACGACGATGACCGCCAGGATGGCGCCTTCGACCAGCAGCCACATCGAGCCGTCGAAGTTCTCCTGCACCGGGTCGACGAAGTTGAAGGCCTCGGTGACGACGATGTCCGGGTGCTCGGCCTTGAGCTGCGCGAGCGCGCGCTCCACGCCCTTTTGCACGTCCACCTCACCCGCGCCGAGCGAGCGGCTCACCTCGAAGCCCACCACCGGCTGGCCATTGAGCAGGGCCGCGCTGCGCTGCTCGGCCACCGTGTCGCGCACGGTGGCCACCTGGTCCAGGCGGATGCGCCGGCCGTCGGAAAGCGCGATGTCCATCGCCGCGAGTTCCTCGGCCGACTGCACGGTGGCGATGGTGCGCACGCTCTGCTCGCCGCCGCCGAGATCCGCCCGGCCGCCGGCGGCTTCCTGCTGGATCTGGCGCAGCTGGCGCGAGATGTCCGAGGCGCTCGCGTTCAGGGCCAGCAGCTTGGTGGGGTCGAGGTCGACGGCCACCTCGCGGTTCACGCCGCCCACGCGGGCCACCGCGCCCACGCCGCGCACCGAGATCACCGCGCGGGCGACCGTGTTGTCCACGAACCAGGACAGCTGCTCGGCGTCCATGCGGCTGGACGACACGGTGTAGGTGAGGATGGGCAGGCCGCTGAAGGTCAGGCGGCTGATCACCGGGTCGCGCAGGTCGGCCGGCAGGTCCGAGCGCACGCGGCTCACCGCGTCGCGCACGTCGTCCACCGCTTCCTGGGTGGGCTTTTCCAGGCGGAACTCGGCGGTGATGGTGGCCGTGCCGTCCTGCACCTTGGTGTAGATGTTCTTCAGCAGCGTGATGGTGGCCACCGAGTTCTCGATCTTGCGGGCCACCTCGGTTTCCATCTGCGCGGGGCTCGCGCCGGGCAGGCTCGCGCTGATGGTCACCGTGGGCAGGTCGATGTCCGGGAAGTTCTGGATCTTCATCGCCTTGAAGCCCGCCAGCCCCAGCAGGGTGAGCAGCACGAAGAGCATCACCGCAGGAATGGGGTTGCGGATGGACCAGGCGGAGACGTTGATGTTCATGGGGCGGCCTCGGGGTCGGCGGCGCGGTGCAATGGGGCGCGGGGGGCGGGGCGGCGGGGGCGGCGGACTCGGCGGTTGGGGCCGTTCAGCGCGCGGCGCTGGCTGCGGGGCGGGCCGGCAGGGCGGCCCTGGGCGATGACGGCGATGACGGCGATGAAGCGGCCGGCGCAGCCTCGACCACGCGCACCCGGTCGCCATCGGCCAGGAAGGCGCCCCCGGAGGCCACCACACGGTCGCCTTCGGACAGGCCGCTGGCGATCTCGATGCGGTCGGCCAGGCGGCGCCCGGCCACCACCTTGCGCTGCGTGACCTTGTCGTCAGCGCCGACGACGAACACGCTGGCGAAGCCGTCGCGCAACTGCACCGCCGACTGCGGCAGCGTCGCGGCGGTGGCCTGGCCGATCTGCAGCTCGCCGCGGGCGAACATGCCGGCCCGGGCGGCGCCGCGCTCGCCGACGAGGTCCACATAGACGAGGCCGTTGCGGGTGGCCGGGTCCACCGTGGGCGCGATCATGCGCACGGTGCCGCCCACCTCCTGCTCGCCGCCGGCCGGGCGGATGCGCACCGCCTGGCCGATCTTCACCTGCGCCAGATCGGCCGCCGGCACTTCGGCGCGCCACTCGAGCCGGCCCTGACGGATCAGCCGGAAGAGTTCCTGTCCCGCGGGCAGCACCGCGCCGACGGTGGCGCTGCGCGCGCTGATGACGCCGGCATCCGGGGCCAGCACCTGGGTCTGGCCCAGGCGCAGCTCGGCCACCCGGGTGGAGGCCCGCACCGCCTCGAGCCGTGCGCGGGCGGTCTGCTCGGCCGTCAGGTATTGGGCGATCTGCTGGGCGCTGAGCGCGCCGGTCTGCTGCAGCGTGCGGGCGCGCTGCGCATCGGCGGCCGCGGCCGCCGCAGTGGCTTCGGCTTCGGCGACGCCGGCGCGCAGCTGGGCGAGGTCGGCCTGCACCGTCTCGGCGGCGAACACCGCCAGCACCTGGCCGCGGCGCACCGCGTCGCCCACGTTCACCCGGACTTCGGCCAGCCGAAGCCCGTTGGCTTCGCTGCCCACCACCGCTTCCTGCCAGGCGGCGATGTTGCCGTTGGCCACCAGCACGCGTGGCACGGTGCGCTGCTCGGTGCGGGCCACCGTCACCGTCAGCGCCGGCTTGGGGGCGGCCGCCCCGGCTGGCTTCTTCGCCGGGTCGTCGGCCTGTGCGGGGGCTGCGCTGAGCAGCAGGCCGCCCACACCGAGCGTGCTGGCACCGGCCAGCACGAGCGACAGCACGAGCCGGCTGGGGCGCGCCTTCGCGAGGTGGCCGGCGGGAGGGGTGGGGTGCTGGGAGGTGTCGGTCATGGCGTGGGCAGGGCGTGTGCGGTGCGTGGGCGGTGCGTGGGCGGTGCGTGTGCGGTGCGTTTGCGGTGCAAAAGGGCAGCGGGTTGCGGACGCGTGTCAGCTCAAAGCGGGCGGGCCAGGGGGTCGTGCCGGGATGTGTTGGGTGGGGGGCGACGCGCTCAGCGCGCAGCGGCCCGGGCCCCGGCCCCGGCCCCAGCCACCGGCGGCAGGGGTTCATCCAGGGTCCAGCCACCGCCCACGGCGCGATAGAGGTCGATCCACGCGGCCAGCCGTTCGCGCTGCAGGTCGATGAGTGCGCTGTTGGCGGCCACCGCGGTGCGCCGCGCGTCCTCCAGTTCGAACAGGCTCGCCAGGCCGCCGCGCTGGCGGGCCTCGGCTGCGCGGAAGGACAGCTCGAAATCCCGGGCCGCGGCCTGGGCGTCGCCGCTGCGTTCCTCGGCGCTGCGCAGTTGCAGCAGCGCGTTCTCCACCTCGCGGGTGGCTTCGCGCACGCGGCCGGCGAACTGCCGGGCGGCGTCGTCCAGACGGGCCTGGGCAGCATCGGTCTGGGCCTGACGGCGCCCGCCGTCGAAGATCGGCAAGGTCACCGTGACCGGCCCGAGCGTCCAGGTGGCGCCGCTCACCGAGTCGCCGCCGCCGCTCAGCCGGGTGGCGCCGATCGCGCCGGACAGGCGCACCTGCGGCAAGCGCTGAGCGGCGGCCTGGTCACGGTCGAAGGCCGCGGCCACCCATTCGGCTTCGGCGCTGCGCAGGTCAGGTCTTTGTCGCAGCAGCTCGGCAGGAACCGCCGCCACCGAGAGCGCCACTGGTTGCGGCGTGCTCAGGCGGGCTTGGCCAGGCGCCAGGCGCGAGCGCAGCGCCGGTTCGTCCAGCGCCGTGAGCGACACCAGCGCCTTGGCCAGGCTGTCGCAGCGGGTGCGCTGGGCGGTGAGCAAGGTGCGGCCCTGCGCCGCGCTGGCCCGCGCCAGGGCCGCGGCGCTGGGCGACTGCAGCCCCGCCTGCTCGGCCAGGCCGGTCAGCCGGGCGGTTTCGGCCCGCGAGGCGGCGTCGGCCTCGCTCATCTGCACCTGTGCCTCGCAGGCGCGCAGCTGCAGGTAGGTGGCGCCGGTTTCCGCCGCCACCGACACGCGCGCGTCGTGCCAACCAGCGGTCGCGCCCGCCAGGCGCGCTTGCGCAGCCTGCTGGCCGGCGCGGTTGGCGCCGAAGAGGTCGAGTTCCCAGCCGGCCTGCACGCCGGCCGACAGGCTCAAGCCCGAGCGTGTCTGCAGGTCGGGCTTGCCGCGCAAGGCGCTGGCGGTGCCGTCCAGCGTCGGCCCGAGCGCCGCCCCGGCGGCGGTGACCGTGGCGCGGGCTTGCTCCACTCGGGCCCGCGCGCTGCTCAGCGTCGGGCTGGCGGCCTGCGAACGCTCGATGAGCTCGCTGAGCACCGGGTCGTCGAAGCGGGCCCACCAGCGCTGAAGCTCGACAGCGTCGCCCTGATGCGGTCGCGGGGCCTGCCAGGCCGCCGGGGCGGCCGCCACCAGGCTCTGGGCGGGCACCGCAGGGGTGACGGGCAGCGCGACCGGCGCCGGGCCTGCCGAGCCGCCGCCACCGGGCGTGGCGCAGCCCGACAGGGTCACCAGCGCAGTCGCCGCCAGCGCAGCCAGCGCCGCAGCGTGCGGCCGCGGCCCCTGCGGCCGGGCGCGGCGGTCCGGGTGCTGCGGCGTGAACGGGTTGCCGTGCCCGTCGGCGAACCCGGGCGACAGGGGGCCCGCGTCGAATGGGGTTCGCGGCAAGCGGGCAGGGGGGGACGTGGACATGGGGCGGGCAGGGGCGGGGGTGAGCGGTGGATCTGCGGCGCAGGAGCGGCGATGAGGGGCGCTGGAGCAGCGGTTTCGGTGGGGCGGGGTCGGCGCTGCGGTTCAGCGGCGGGGCGGGCGATCGGGGGCGCAGGCGCGGTCGCCCGGCAAAGCCTGCGGGCCCGCAGGGGCCAGGCCGCGTCGAGCCGCCTCGGCGTCGACCAGCGCCCCGGCGGCTTGCAGCAGCCGTTCGGTCCAGACCGGGACTGAAGCGGCATCCACCCGCAAGCCGGGCGCCAGCCGCTCGATCACGTCGGAGGCCACATGCAGGTGCACGCCCAGGCCGGTGATCATCAGCGCCAGCCGCTCGAGCTCCGGGTCGGCTTCGGCCAGCGCGAAATGCCGGGCCAGCGCGTCCACCAGCAAGCGGTGCATGGGGCGGATCTCCCGCTCGATCTCCTCTTCCCAAAGCCCGGTGGGCTCGACCATTTCCCGGAAGTGCAGCTGCAGGCACAGCCGGGCGCGTTCGCCCTGGCGCAGCGGTGCCAACAGCCCGTGGAAGAGGGCGGCGATGACCCCGGGCAGCGTCGCCGGCGCGCCGGCGGGCGCCGTGCTCGGCGGGCGCGCCGCGTCCAGCGGCTCGAAGAAGACGGTGCGGTAAAGGCCGGCCTTGTCGCCGAAGTAATAGCGGATGGACGCCACGTTCACCTGTGCCGCCTCGGCGATCTCGCGCACCGAGGTGCGGGCGAAGCCCTGGGCGGCGAAGAGCCGCAGCCCGTGCTGGATGAGCCGCTCGCGGGCCGGCGTTTCGCCGCCCGCCCGATCCGAGACGAGCGCAGCTGTGCGATCTTCCGCGTCGGGTCGGGCGGTGGCGGGGCCGGAGGTCGTCAGGGCGCTCATCGGTCGCGGATGCTACGCCTCTTCATCAAACGTTTGATTAAAAGCCCGTGAAACCCCTGGGGTGAACCCTGATTCGCTCGGCGGGGTGCGGCGTGCGGGGGGCTGCCGGAAGCGTCGGATACTGGACCTTGCTTCACTTTGGAGTCCGGCATGCGCGCCATCTGGAACGGCACCACCCTGGCCGAGAGCGACGACACGGTCGTCGTCGAGGGCAACCACTATTTCCCCGCCGACAGCGTCGACCCCCGCGTGCTGTGCTTCAGCAACCACCGCACGCACTGCCACTGGAAAGGCGAGGCGCGCTACCACTCGCTGCTCGTGGGCGGCGAGCTCAACCCGGATGCGGCCTGGTATTACCCCGAGCCGACCGATGCGGCCGCGCAGATCCGGGGCCGCATCGCGTTCTGGAAGGGCGTCCAGGTTGTGGAGTAGCAACCGTGCCGCAGGGGTGCAGCGCCCCGGGCGCCCCGCCCGCCCCGCCCGTTTCAGCCGCCCCGCCCGCTCCCACGGCGGCATCGCAGCGCACGGCCCGCATCCGCCGGCTGCGCAGCGTCTGGCGCTCGGCCGGCTGGCCGCTGCGCGATACGCTGGAGGCCGAACTGCTCGCGCAGGGGCTGCTGCAGGGCTCGGTGTCGGCCACGGGCCACGAGACGGTGTCGCTGACGGCCGAGGGCCTGGCCCTGCTGGCCCGGGCCACCGACGGCCACCGGCAGGCGCGGGATGCGCACGAGGCGCTGGTGCAGCGCGTGGCCGGTGTGCTGCAGCGTGAAGGCCGGCTGGTGTGGACCGAGCTCAGCCTGCGCGCCGGGCTGGCCGCCCCGCCGGCCCCCTTGCCCGCGGCGCAGTCGGTCGCCTGGCCTGCGGGCGATGAAGGTGCCGGTCCCGCCCGGCCGGCTCTGCGGTGGGTCGTGGTGAGGCCGGATCTGTTCTCGCTGCGCCCGAGCACCCAGGAGGCCGGGCTGATGCCGCTGGCCCACGAAGTCAAGGCCCACCGAAGCGACCTGCTCAGTGACCTGCGGCGCCCCGACAAGGCGGCTGCCTATCAGGCGCTCGCCGGGGCCTGCTGGTATGTGCTGGGCGAAGGGGTGGGCGACGCCGACGACGTGCCTGCGCCCTACGGCGTGATGGTCGAGCAGGCCGGTCGGCTCCAGGCGCAGCGCGCGCCCGAGCGGCGCGAGGCGCGGCTGGACCTGGCCACCTGGCTGGCGCTGGCGCGGGCCACGCCCCAGGCGCCGCAGGACGGCGCCTGGCAGCCCATGCTGGGGGCGCCGCCCGATCCGCTGCCCGGCGCCCTGCCTGGCACCCGGTGAGCCGCGGCGGGCGCGCAGCCCGCTCAGGCACCCGGGGCGCTCAGGCCGACTTCAGGATGCCTTCATGCCGCATCGCCGCCTGCGCCGCCGGGCGTGCCGCCACCCGCTGGCTGTGTGCGCTCAGGTGGGGCAGGCCGCTGGTGTCCAGCCCCGCGTAGGGGCACCAGCGGTTGACGGTGAACAGGTAGGCGTCGGCCACGGTGAAGTGGTCATGGCCCTGGCCGCTCATCAGCCACTGTCGGCCGGCCAGCTCGCCGTCGATCCAGCCAAAGCGTTCCATCAGCTTGCTGCGCGACAGGGCCTTGGCCTCGTCGGGCCATCCGGGCATGAACAGCGGCACGAAGCCCTTGTGCAGCTCGGTGGTGATGAAGTTCAGCCACTCCATCAGCCGGTAGCGGCCGAGCGTGCCGGCGGCCGGGGCCAGACCGGACGCCGGGGCCAGATCGGCCAGGTACTGCACGATGGCCGGGCCTTCGGTCAGGCGCTGGCCATCGTCGAGTTCGAGCACCGGCACCTGGCCGCGCGGGTTGATGGCGAGGAAGTCGCTGCCGTCGGGCAGCTTCTTGGTGCGGGTGGAGGCCAGCACCGCCTCATGGGCGAGACCGGCCTCGTGCAGCACGATGTGCGGCGACAGCGAGCAGGCGCCGGGGGAGTAGTAAAGCTTCATGACGAATCTCCAGGGCAGGGGGCGCGACGCTGCGCGCCGGGGCAGGGGAGCGTGGCGGACGGCCGGCGGACCGTCCGGTGCCCTCACTATCCTGCCACCAGCGGGCCTCGCCGGTCGCGGGGCTTGCGCGACAGGGCCGCCCGACGCGCCTAGAGTGCGGGGATGAACACCGAGAACCCCTCCGCGCCCGCGGCTCCCACGGCCGCGCTTCCTCCCGCGTTCCGCGCGGGTTCGCCCCGCCGCGTGGCGCCTTTGCGCATCGGCCGCTCCCGGCGGGTGGAGCAGCAGGTGGCCGGCCAGGCGACGTCGGACGGCGACGGCGTGCGCCTCACCCGCATCCTCACCCAGCCGCTGCAACGCCGCCTCGACCCCTTCCTGATGCTGGACGCCTTCGGCAGCGACGCGGCCGGCGACTACATCGGTGGCTTTCCCGACCATCCCCACCGCGGCTTCGAGACCGTCACGGTGATGCTGGCCGGCCGCATGCGCCACCGCGACAGCGTGGGCAACGAGGGCCTGCTCGAGCCGGGCAGCATCCAGTGGATGACCGCCGGCCGGGGGCTCATCCACAGCGAGATGCCCGAGCAGACCGAAGGTCGCATGGCCGGCTTCCAGCTGTGGGTGAACCTGGCCGCGGCCGACAAGATGCAGCCCCCCGCCTACCGCGACCTGCCCGCCGAACAGGTGCCGCTGCTGCGGCTGCAGGCCAGCGAGGCCGGGCAGGCCGGCGAGGGCGCCGCCGATGCAGCCCAGGACGGCGTGGCGCTGCGCCTGCTGGCCGGCTCCAGCCACGGCGTGGCCGGCGCGGTGCTGCGCCCGGTCACCGAGCCGCTGGTCATCGACGCGCTGATCCCGCCCGGGCGCGCGCTCGAGCTGCCCCTGCCGCCCGGCCACAACGCCTTCGTGCAGGTCTTCGCGGAGCCCGGCTTCGGCAGTGCCGTGGACATCGGCAGCGCCGACGCGCCCACCCGGGTGGCGCTGGACCGCATGGCGCTGCTGGCCAATCCGCGCGCGGGGGACGCCGAGCCGGACGGTGTGCGCGTCGCGGTGCCGGCCACGGCCGACGCGCCGGCCCGCGTGCTGATCGTCGCCGGGCGGCCGCTGGGCGAGCCGGTGGTGCAGTACGGGCCCTTCGTGATGAACAGCACCGACCAGATCCGCCAGGCCATCGCCGATTTCCAGACCGGCCGCCTCGCCCGGTGATGCAGGTTTCCCGCCGCGCCGCCCCGGCCTTCCCGCGCCTGCCCAGGCCGTTTCCTTCGAGGACCCACCCATGCCCCGTCCCCTGCTGAGCGCCGAACGCCTTCACCCGAGCATCCGCGACCAGGCCGGAGCCGCCCATGCCGACCTCGTCGCCGAGGTGGATGCGGCCAGCCGTGCCCATGCCGTGCTCGTCGTGGGCATGCGGGCCAACCCCTTCGTGCGGCGGGCCCAGCGCGCGCTGGACGCCCAGGGCGTGGCCCACCACGACCTGGTGATCGGCGGCTACCTGAGCGACTGGCGGCGCCGCAATGCGCTGAAGATGTGGTCGGGCTGGCCCACCTTCCCGATGGTCTTCGTGCGCGGGCAGCTGGTGGGCGGTGCGCAGGACCTGGACCAGCTGATCGCCAGCGGCGAACTGCGCCGGCTGCTCGATGCACCGGCGGCCTGAAGCGGCCGGTGGCCCCGGCGTGCGCTGGCAGCTGCAGCCCTTCGCGGCGCTGAGCGGCGCTGAAGTCGAAGCGCTGTTCCGCGTGCGCCAGGCGGTGTTCATCGTCGAGCAGCGCTGCGTCTACGCCGATGTCGACGGCCTGGACCCCGGCGCCTGGCACCTGCTTGCCTGGCCGGCCGCCGCGGGGTTGCCGCTGGCCTGTGCCCGCCTGTTGTCGCCGGGTGTCAAGTTCGTCCAGCCGGCCATCGGCCGCGTGCTGACCCATGGCGCGGGTCGAGCCACCGGACTGGGCTCGGCGCTCGTCGCCCGCGCGGTGCGGGCCTGCGAGGAGGTCTGGCCTGGCCACGGCCAGGCGCTGTCGGCGCAGCAGCACCTGGCCGGCTGGTATGCCCGATTCGGCTTCGCGGCGGTCGGCCCGGTCTACGACGAGGACGGCATCGCCCACCAGGACATGGTGCGGCCGGCCGGGGCGCTGGCGGGTGCGGCTCTCACGCCTGGCGAGGTCGGTGCTTGAAGGGCCGGGCGGTGGCCGTGGTCGCGGCTTGGCGGCGCCTGGCGGCGCGCTGGCAGCCGGTGTGGTCTTGGGCGTCGCCCGCCGCCTGCGCGCTCGCGCTGGGCCTGCTGCTCGATCCAGCCGGCTCGCGGGTGGCCCGGGCCGAGCCCGCCAGCGTAGCCGTCGCCGCGGGCCCTGCGGCGTCCATCGAGCCCGCCGCCCCGTGCCGCCTGAGCGGCCTGGCCACCGAGGCGCGCTGCGGCACGGTGTGGCGCCCCTTGCACCCGGACCGTCCCGCTTCGGTGCGGCTGCCCATCCGCTTTGCGGTGCTGCCTGCGGTGGCCCGCGTGCCGCTGGCCGATCCGGTGGTCTTCCTGGCGGGCGGCCCGGGCCAGGGTGCGATCGAGCTGGCCGGGGCGGTGCAGGCCCTGCTCGGCCGCTTGAACAACCGGCGCGACATCCTGCTGGTCGACCTGCGCGGAACCGGCCGCAGCGAGGCGCTGTCCTGCGCTTTCGATGGCCCGGATGCGGCGCGGCGGCCGCTCGCTGAGAGTTTCGATGCGCAGCGGCGCGAGGCGGCGGTGGCGGCCTGCCGGCGCGCGCTCCAGGCCCGAGGTGGGGCGGGTGGGCTGGGCGATCTCAGCGCCTACGGGACGACGCGGGCGGTCGAGGACTTGCTGGCCGTGCTGGACGCCTGGGGCGCACGCCGGGTCAATCTTGTGGCGGCCTCCTACGGCACGCGGGTGGCGCTGGAGATGGCGCGCCAGGCACCGCAGCGCATCCGCCGCAGCGTGCTCGACGGCGTGGCCCCACCCGACCTCGGGCTGATGCGCTCGGGCACCGAGGACCTGGGCGCTGCGCTGGGCGCGCTGCTGCAGGATTGCGAACGCGACGTCCGTTGCCAGGCCGCCTTTGCGCGCCTGCGCTCGCAGTGGCAGGCCTTGCTCGCCGCTCCGCCCCGCGAGATCACGCTGCCGCATCCGTTGACGGGCGAGCCCGAACGGCTGGTGCTGGACAGAAGCGCGCTGCAGGCGCTGGTGCGCGGCCCGCTGTACTCGCCGGCCTCGCGTGCCGGGCTGCCCGCAGCCCTCGATGCCGCTGCTGGCGGCCGGTTCGAGCCGCTGGTGGGCCTGGCCGCGGCTGCCGGTGGTGCCGCGGCTCGGTCGGGCCTGGCCACCGGGCTGCACCTGAGCGTGGTGTGCAGCGAGGACGGGCCGGCGCTCCCGGCGCCCGCCGCCCCGCCGCCGCAGACCGACTTCAGTTTCGGCGACCCCTATGCGTCCCTGTGCCGGGACTGGCCCCGCTTCGAGCCGGTGGCGGGCTTTCGCACGCTGGCCGTCGCCGGCAGCCCGGTGTGGCTGGTGTCCGGGGGACTGGACCCGGTCACCCCGCCCCGGCATGGCCTGCGGGTGGCCGCCGCGCTCGGCGCGCAGGCGGTGCACAGCACCATCCCTGCGGCGGGTCACGGCGTGCTGGGCGGGGCTTGCATGCGTGATGCGGTGGCGCGCTTCATCGAGGCGGTTGACGACGCGGCGGCGCTGTCGCTGGCCAGTGCGTCGGGCGAACGGTGCGCCGCCGCGCTGCCCCGTCCGGCCTTCCGGCTGGCGCCCTGGCCAGTGGCGGCTTCGGGGGAGGGGCCGCGATGATCGAAGTGGACGGTCTGCACAAGCGCTTCGGCGCGGCGGCGGCCGGCGTGCCGGCCGTGGCCGGCCTGAGCTTCACCGCGGCCGACGCGGCCATCACCGGCCTGCTCGGGCCGAACGGTGCGGGCAAGACCACGACGCTGCGCATCGTGGCCGGCTTGCTGAGCGCCGACGCCGGCCAGGTGCGGGTGGACGGCCTGGACGTGCAGCGAAAGCGGTCCGCCGCGCTGGCCCGGTTGGGCGTGCTCAGCGATGCCCGCGGGCTCTACCCGCGCCTGACCGCGCGCGAGAACATCGTCTATTTCGCCCGGCTGCAGGGCCTGGACGAGCGAAGGGCCCAGGCCCGGGCGTCCAGCCTGGCCTCGCTGCTGGAACTCGGGCCGCTGCTCGACCGCCGAACCGAGGGCTTCAGCCAGGGCGAACGCATGAAGACGGCGCTGGCCCGCGCGCTGGTGCACGACCCGCCCAACCTGGTGCTGGACGAACCCACCAACGGACTGGACGTGCTGGCCACGCGCGCGCTGCGCACGGTGCTGCGCCGCCTGCGCGACGACGAGGGCAAGTGCATCGTGTTCTCCACGCACATCATGCAGGAGGTCGAACGGCTGTGCGACACCGTGGTGCTGGTCAGCGGCGGGCGGGTGGCGGCACGCGGCACGCCGGCCGAGCTGTGCCGCAGCACCGGCCATGCCGACTTCGAGGACGCCTTCGTGGCCCTGGCCTTCCCCGGCGGGAAGGCTCTGGCCGGGGGGCCGCAAGTGCCGGCCTCGTCGGTGGACCTCCCGCCGGAGGGCCGCCGATGACGGGCCGCGGGAGTGCGCTTTGGCAGGTGCTGGGCGGCGCCTGGCATGTCTTCGTCAAGGAGTGGCGCGACGCGCTGCGCGACCGGCGCACGCTGGCGGTGGTAGTGCTCAGTTCGGTGGCGCTCGGGCCGGCCTTGCTGGTGGCGTTGTCGACGCTGGTGTCTTCGCTGGAGACACGGGCGGAGCGGCGGGAAATCTGGATGTCTGGTGCAGAGCATGCGCCCACTCTCGTCAACTTCATCGAACGGCAGGGATTCGCGCTTCGAGCCGCGCCGGTCGATCATGAGCGTCAGCAGCTCGAGCAGCAGTTGCAGGACGCGGTGGTCGTCGTCGCCGCCGGTTTCGAGGCCGAGCTGGCCGCAGGCCTGGCGCCCCGTGTGCAGGTGCTGTCGCGCAGCGCCGATGCACGTTCGCAGACCTCCGCGGCGCGGGCGGAGCAGTTGCTGGCCGCCTTCGCCCAGGATCAGGCGCAGTGGCGGCTCGCCTGGCGCGGCGTCGCCCCGCTGTCGCTGCAGGCCGTGCAGGTACAGGCCCACGACCTGGCCGACCCCGCCGCGCGCGCACTTCAGTTCACCGGCGTGCTGCCTTTCTTCGTGCTCATGGCCATGCTCTACGGTGCGCTCACCGCTGCCTTGGATACCACCGCGGGCGAGCGCGAGCGCGGCTCGCTCGAGCCGCTGCTGATGAACCCGACGCCGGTGGCCGCGCTGGTTCTGGGCAAGTGGGCCGCGGTGACGGCGGTGGCGCTGCTGATCGCCTTGCTGTCGGTGTTCAGCTTCCTGCCCGGGCAGTGGCTGCTGCGCAGCGAAACGCTCGCGGCGCTGTTTCGCTTCGGGCCTGCCGAGGGGCTGCGCTTCCTGGTGGTGCTCGCTCCGCTGGGCGCCGCACTGTCAGCGCTGCTGATGGCCGTGGCCATGCGCTGCGCGAGCGTGCGCGAAGCCCAGGCCCACGCCAGCGTGGTGCTGCTGGTGGCGTCGGTGCTGCCGCTGGCCAGCCTGCTGCAGCAGGGCGCCGAAGCCGGCTGGCACCTGTGGGTGCCGGTGCTGGCGCAGGTCACGCTGATGAATCGGGTGCTGCGCGGCGAGGCCCTGGGCGCCGGGGATGCGCTGCTGGCCAGTGGCATGGCGCTGGGGCTGGCGCTGGTGGCGCTGGCGTCGGTGCTCGGCCCCCTGCGCCGCGCTGCACTGGGGGCGCGCTGAGGGCGGGGTCCTGGCGCTCAAGACCTGGCGCCCAAGCCCGTGGGCCCGAGCCCGTGTGCCTAAGCCCGTGTGCCCAAGCCCTTGCCTCTCAGCCTTTGCGCAGGCCGCAGGTGTTCAGGCCCAGCAGCGTGTAGGCGGGGCACCAGCCGATGAGGCCGGTGGCCAGGGGCACGATGCCCACATAGCCCCACAGGCCGACCGTTCCGGTGGCGGCCAGCGCGATGAGGGCGAGGCCTGCGGCGATGCGAAGGCCCCGGTCGAGGTTTCCGGCGTTGCGGTTCATCTGCTGCTCCTGAAGGGTCGGCGGCGCTCGGGGGTCGATCGCCGGGTTGCCGCCCTGACAGCAGTGTGGTCCCCGGCGTGGAGGCCGTCGGTGACCTGGGTCACCCTCGGGGCGCGTCGCCGGCGTGTGCGCGCAGCGCGGCGGCGTCGCGGATCTCGATGCGCTCGCGACCCAGCTGCACCCAGCCCTGCTGCTCGAAGCGACGCAGCAGCCGGGTGACCGCCTCGCGCACCGTGCCCAGTTCCTGCGCCAGCGCGTGGTGGGTGATGGTGCGAACCGGTCCATGGCCCAGCAGCGCCTGGGCCAGCCGGCGGTCCAGGCGCTGGAAGGCCACCGCTTCGGCCAGGCCGATGAGCTCGGCCATCCGGTCGGCGAACACGCCGAAGACGAAGCGGCGGAAGTCGGCGTGCTCGTTCAGGGCGCTGAAGCCTTCGGGCGACAGCAGCACGAGCTCGCAGGACTGGGTGGTCTGGCCTTGGGCGCTCATGGGCATCGAGCCATACAGCGATGCGGTGGACACCACGCACAGGTCGCCCGGCCCCACCCGGTAGAGCTCGAGCTGGCGGCCCTCGGCCGATTCGCGCGCCACCCGGACCTCGCCGCGAAGCACCAGCGGGAAGCCCGGGCAGGGCCTGGAGGCGCTGAAGAGCGGCGTGCCGGCGGGCGCCTCCACATGCCGCGCCGCGGGCAGCAGCTCGCGTTCGACCTGCTCGCGGGGCAAGCCGGCCAGTGCCGGATACACCTGCAGCAGGCGCTGCAGCCAGGGGGCTTGTGAAGGGGTCATGGGCTCATGCCGTGTTTAGGCGGGGGCGGGGAGGCCCCGTGTCTCGAGGGGCCCGCCCGATCTTGCGTTTTCCCGGTCAATCGTCGCCAGAGCTATTTCCGATTGGCGCACCACCCGCCCGCTGGGCATGATCCATATGGGAATCATTCTCAACCACAGGAGGACAGCGTGATCAAGTCAGCCAGCTTCGGGGTGATGCACCTGGGCATCGCGTTTTCGGTGGCCTACGCGCTGACCGGCAGCGTGGCCATCGCCGGCGCCATCACCTTCGTGGAGCCGCTGGTCAACACGGTGGCCCATTACTTCTTCGACCGCGGCTGGGATCACCCCCGCGCCGTCGCCTGGCGGCAGCGCCATGGGCTGCAGGGTCGAGGCCGTGCGGCGCACCGGGATGACCCCGGCGCCGCGACAATCGGGGCATGAGCGACACCACCCACTCCCTCGATTTCCCGCGCGTCTTCGACGTCATCGTCGTGGGCGGCGGGCATGCCGGCACCGAAGCCGCGCTGGCCGCTGCACGTTCCGGTGCAGCCACGCTGCTGATGACGCACAACATCGAGACGCTGGGGCAGATGAGCTGCAACCCGTCCATCGGCGGCATCGGCAAGGGCCACCTGGTCAAGGAGATCGATGCGCTGGGCGGCGCGATGGCCGAGGCGACCGACGAAGCGGGCATCCAGTTCCGCATCCTCAACAGCAGCAAGGGCCCCGCGGTTCGGGCCACCCGGGCGCAGGCCGACAGGGTGCTCTACAAGGCTGCAATCCGGCGGCGGCTGGAGAACCAGCCCGGCCTGTGGCTTTTCCAGGCGGCCTGCGATGACCTGCTGGTCGAGCCCACCGGCCGTGGCGAACGCGTCAGTGGCGTCGTCACCCAGCTCGGCCTGCGCTTCAAGGCCCGCAGCGTCGTGCTCACCGCCGGCACTTTCCTCGACGGGCGGGTCCATGTGGGCCTGGCCCACCATTCGGCCGGCCGGGCCGGCGACCCACCGGCGATCACGCTGTCCGCGCGGCTCAAGGAGTTTCGCCTGCCGCAGGGCCGGCTGAAGACCGGCACGCCGCCACGCCTGGATGGCCGCAGCATCGACTTCTCCCGGTGCGAAGAGCAGCCGGGCGACGGCATGCCCGGCGTGGATGGCAGCGCCCCCACGGGCCAGGTGCCGGTGTTCAGCTTCCTGGGGAATGCCGCCCAGCATCCGGAGCAGCGGCCCTGCTGGATCACCCAGACCACGGCCCGCACCCACGAGATCATCCGCTCCGGCTTTGACCGCAGCCCGATGTTCACCGGCGTGATCGAAGGGGTCGGTCCTCGCTACTGCCCCAGCATCGAGGACAAGGTCAATCGCTTCGCCGACAAGGACAGCCACCCGATCTTCCTGGAGCCCGAGGGTCTGAGCACCCATGAGTTCTACCCGAACGGCATCTCCACTTCGCTGCCTTTCGACATCCAGCTCGCGGCCGTGCAGAGCATTCCGGGGTTGGAGCGGGCGCACATCCTGCGCCCGGGCTATGCCATCGAGTACGACTACTTCGACCCGCGAGGCCTGAAGTCGAGCTTCGAGACGCGCGCCATCGAGGGTCTGTTCTTCGCGGGGCAGATCAACGGCACGACGGGCTACGAGGAGGCCGCAGCCCAAGGGCTGCTGGCCGGCATCAATGCCGCGCGCGGGGTCAGGGGGCTCGAGCCCTGGTGCCCTGGCCGGCATGAGGCCTATCTGGGCGTGATGGCCGATGACCTGGTCACCAAGGGCGTCACCGAGCCCTACCGCATGTTCACCAGCCGCGCCGAATACCGACTGCAGCTGCGCGAGGACAACGCCGACCTCCGCTTGACCGAGCAGGGAAGGGCGCTGGGGCTGGTGGACGACCGGCGCTGGTCGGCGTTCTGCCGCAAGCGCGACATCCTGGAGCGCGAGCAGCAGCGTCTCGCCCTGGCCTGGGTTCACCCCGCCTGCCTGGCGCCTGAGGCGGCGGCCCGTCTGTTGGGCAAGCCTCTGGAGCATGAGCATCGCGCACGCGACCTGCTTCGTCGACCGGGCATCGATTTCGACCGGGTCACCGAGGTGCTGCGCGCGTGCGAGCCACCGGTGGATGTGGTTTCACGTGGAACACTTTCGGCGGAGCTCGGCGCTGAACTGGCCAACACCGTCATCGAGCAGCTGGAGATCTCGATCAAGTACGCCGGCTACATCGACAAGCAGCATGACGAGGTGCAACGCGGCGTCGAGCAGGAGTCGACGCGATTGCCGCCCGACTTCGACTACGCCGCCGTGCCGGCCTTGTCCTTCGAAGTGCGGCAGAAGCTCTCCCGCCAGCGGCCCGAAACGCTCGGGCAGGCGTCCCGGATTTCCGGGGTGACGCCGGCGGCCTTGTCGCTGTTGCGGGTGCACCTGAAAAAGGCCGGTCGTGGTCGCCCGTCTGCTGGAACGCCCCGCAGCGGCGACGAGGCGGCAGATCTCGGCGCGGCGGAAGCCCCGCCCCTCGTCCACGCCGCCCGTCCGTGATGAAACGCTCGGCGCGCGATGCTGCAGGCGGTGCTGCAGGCGGTGCTGCAGGCGGTAAGACGGCGCCGTCGGACCACTCCGCTCTGGGAGAGGTGAGTTCGGCGTCTCGCAGCCTTGATGCCCGCATTTCTGTTCCCGCGCGGGGCGTCGAGGCGCTGGCCGCGCCGCA
>JAIYCR010000019.1 GCA_027487905.1 Rubrivivax sp.
CCCTGCAGCATCCACGACCCGGCCGCCGCCGTGGAGTACGCGCGCCAGCTGCTGCCGCTGCGCCACAAGTTCAGGGGCGAGCTCGCGGTGGACCTGGCTTTCGGTGGTACGCGCGCCGATGGCGCCCCAGGCGATGAGGTCGCCGATGTACTGTGGGCTGATCACGTCGAGGAACTCGCTGCCGGCGGGCACGCCCAGGCGGTTGATCTCCAGCAGCAGCTGCCGCGCGATGCGCAGGCCCTCGTCGATGCGGTAGCTCTCGTCGAGGTAGGGGTCGTTGATCAGGCCCTTCCAGCCCACCGTGGTGCGCGGCTTCTCGAAATACACCCGCATCACGATCTCCAGCGTGTCGGCGTGGCGCTCGCGCTCGGCCTTGAGCTTGCGGGCGTATTCGAGCGCGGCGGCCGGGTCGTGGATGGAGCACGGCCCCACCACCACCAGCAGCCGGTCGTCCTGGCCGCTCATCACCTGGCGGATGCGCTCGCGGGTCTGGCTGATCAGCGCCTCCACCGGCGTGCCGGCGATGGGGAAGAAGCGGATCAGGTGCTCGGGCGGCGGCAGGGGCGTGACGTCCTGGATGCGCTCGTCGTCGGTGCGGCTGGTCTTCTCGGCGGCGGACCAGGTTTCGGCGGCGGGGGGCTTGGCGGGCATGTCGGTTCTCGCTCGGGGCTTGGGGGTGCAGGGCGCAGGGACGAAAAAAAACCGCCGGGGGTTCCGGCGGTTTTCAGGGGGGCTGGCGTCGCTTCAGGTTCGCGATCGGGCCTCTCCTGCGCCGGGGGCGAGGGAGATCCAGTAGCTAAAAAAGAAGCCGGTGACGAAAGCCATGGCCGAAGTGTTGACGGGCGGGGCTGGCCGCGTCAACCCCGGCCCACCCGACGGGCGTCGGCGCAGCGCCACAGGGTCCGCCACATGGCCCGCCACAAGGCCCGCCGCAGGGTGCGCCGGGGCCGGGCGGTCAATCGCCGGGGAACACATTCAGCAAAGCGAACGGATCGCTTCATTCCTTCAACTGGCGCGCCGGGCCCGCACTGCCCACACTGCGCGGCGCAACCCCACGCTGAAGGAAGTCCATGCCCGACAAGACCCCCATCACCGTCGCCTATGGCGACGGCATCGGCCCCGAGATCATGCAGGCCACCCTCAAGGTGCTCGACGCCGCCGGCGCGCGCCTGGCGCCCGAGGTGATCGAGATCGGCGAGTCCGTCTACAAGGCCGGCCACAGCTCGGGCATCGCGCCCGAGTCCTGGGCGAGCCTGCGCCGCACCAAGGTGTTCCTGAAGTCGCCCATCACCACGCCCCAGGGCGGCGGCTTCAAGAGCCTGAACGTGACCATCCGCAAGACGCTGGGCCTGTATGCCAACGTGCGGCCCTGCGTCAGCTACCACCCCTTCGTGCAGACGCAGCACCCGAAGATGGATCTCGTCATCGTGCGGGAGAACGAGGAAGACCTCTACGCCGGCATCGAGCACCGCCAGACCGACGAGGTCTTCCAGTGCCTGAAGCTCATCACCCGCCCGGGCTGCGAAAAGATCGTGCGCTACGCCTTCGAGTACGCCCGCGCGCATGGGCGCAAGAAGGTCACCTGCATGACCAAGGACAACATCATGAAGATGACCGATGGGCTCTTCCATCGCGTCTTCGACGAGATCGCGCCGCTCTACCCCGAGATCGAGACCGAGCACTCCATCATCGACATCGGCGCGGCGCGCCTGGCGGTGCGGCCCGAGCGCTTCGACGTCATCGTCACGCCCAACCTCTACGGCGACATCATCAGCGACATCGCTGCCGAGCTCACCGGCTCGGTGGGCCTGGCCGGCAGCGCCAACATCGGCGAGCACGTGGCCATGTTCGAGGCCATCCACGGCAGCGCGCCGGACATCGCCGGCAAGGGCATCGCCAACCCCTCGGGCCTGCTGCTGGGCGCGGTGATGATGCTGGTGCACATCCGCCAGGCGGACGTGGCGGCCAAGGTGCACAACGCCTGGCTCAAGGCCATCGAGGACGGCGTCTACACCGCCGACCTGCACGGCGCGGCGCGCCTGGGCCGGCCCTTCGGCAGCATGGACTTCGCCGACGCGGTGATCGACCGGCTGGGCCACGGGCCGGAGCGTCTGGCACGGGTGAGCTATGCGGATGCCCCCACCGAGCGCCGCACCGCGCCCCCGAACTACGTGCGCCGCGCCCCGGCGAAGAAGGCCATCGTCGGCGTGGACGTCTTCGTGCACGCGGGCGACGCGAGCGCGGACTACCTCGCCGGGCGCATGCAGACGCTGACCCACCAGCCGCGCCCGGCGGGCTTCAGCCTGCAGATGATCACCAACCGCGGCGTGAAGGTGTGGCCGGGCGGCTTTCCCGAGACCTTCTGCACCGACCACTGGCGCTGCCGCTTCATGGGCGTGGACGCCGCAGGCGCCCCGCGCGAGGTGAGCCACGAGGACATCATCGCGCTGCTGCACAACCTGGCCAGCGACGGGCTGGACTTCATCAAGACCGAGCACCTGTGCACCTTCGACGGCGAGGCCGGCTACGCGATGGGTCAGGGGCAGTGAGCGCGCGCTGAGCCCTGGCGGGCGACGACCCCGCGCCGGCAGGGTCATGCCCGTGCGGGCAGCATGCGTCCCATGGACACGCTGACCCACGCCCTGTCAGGCGCCCTTGTCGCCCGCCTCATCGCCGCCCGCACCGACCGGCCCACCGCCGGCCACGGTGCCTCGCCACTGAGCACCACCGCCGCGGGCTTCGACGCGCCCTGGCGCGGCGGCGACCGCGCGCCCCAGCCCTGGCAGTGCGTGGTGGTGGGCCTGGTGGCCGGCGCCTTCCCGGACAGCGACGCGGTGGTGCAGCTGGTGTCCGAACTGGCCTACCTGCGCCACCACCGGGGCATCACCCACTCGCTGCTGCTCGCCCCGGCGTGGGCCTGGCTCGTCGCCTGGGTTTTCTCGCAGGTCTTCCAGGTGACCCGGGGCGTGAGCGGCGGCTGGAAGAGCTGGTACGCGGTGGCGCTGGGGGGCATCCTCATCCACATCGCCGGCGACTGGATCACCGGCTTCGGCACCATGCTGCTGGAGCCTTTCTCCGACCACCGCTTCGCGCTCGGCAGCACCTTCATCATCGACCTCACGCTGAGCGGGGTGGTGCTGGCCGGCGTGCTGGGGGCGGCGCTGCTGCCGCGGCGGCGCTGGCCGGCCGGGCTCTCGCTGGTGCTGGCCATGGGCTGGGTGGGCGTGAGCTGGGTGGGCAAGGGCGAGGCGCAGGCCGCGGGCGAAGCCTTCGCCCGCGCGCAGGGCCTGGTGGGCGCCGAGGTACAGGCCATCCCGCGCCCGGCCTCACCCTTCAACTGGACGGTCGCGGTGCGCGACGGCGACACCTACCACCTGGCCCACCTGAACACCCGGCGCGTCCAGCCGCTGGTGGCCAGCGCCGACGACTCCTTCATCCGCCGTTTCTCGGCGCCCTACCAGCCGGTGGCCACCGTGACCTGGGAGCGCATCGAGCGCTTCGGCGACGACCCGGCCGGCGCCGCGCTGGCCCGCGAGGCCTGGGAGCGCCCGGAGTTCGGCTTCTACCGCTGGTTCGCGCAGGCGCCGGTGCTCGAGCGGGTGGAGCCGGGTGCGGGCACTGCGAGCGGCGGCGAGCGCTGCGCCTGGTTCCGCGACCTGCGCTTCGGCTTTCCTGGCCGCGGCGACGCCCCCTTCCGCTACGGCGTGTGCCTGAGCGACGGCGCGGGCGGCGTGCGCGAGGCGCGGGTCTACACCCGTGATCGGGACGACGGCGAAGTCGTGCGGGTGTCGATGGCCCGCGAAGCGGAGTCGGGGACGGGCGCTGCCGC
>JAIYCR010000028.1 GCA_027487905.1 Rubrivivax sp.
AGGAAGTCGATGTGGAAATAGGTGCGGCGGAACTCGCCGTCGGTGATGGCCTGCAGCCCGCAGTCGCGCTGGAACTTCACGATGTCGGTGATGGCGCGGTCTTCCACTTCGCGCAGCGCCGCGGCGTCGATCTCGCCGCGGGCCTTGCGGGCGCGGGCTTCGAGCAGTTCGGCCGGGCGGAGGAAGCTGCCGACATGGTCGGCACGGAAGGGCGGCAGGTTGCGCATCGTCATGGTGGGTTCCCGGGCTGGGGTTCTGGGTTGTCGGAAGGAAGGCGTTCAGCGAGGGTCCGCCGGCACCTCGGGTGGCGTGGCGACGGTGGCCGGGGCCGCCCGCTCGGCGGCCACCAGACGGTCCAGCACCCGCCGCGCCTGGACGCCGCCGGCGTCGATGTTCAACCGCAGCAGGCGTCGGTCAGGGTGCCGCAGCAGGTTGGCCTGCTGGGCCTCCAGCACGGCGGTGTCCTCGGCGAAGATGGCCCCCTGGCCTTCGCGGATGCGCTCGGTCAAGGCCGCGTCGTCGGCCCGGAAGCGCCGGGCCATGCCCCAGAAATACCAGATGGAGGTGTCGGTCTCGGGGGTGATGAAGTCCACCACCACCGCAGCGGCCTTGCGGTCGTCCGGCGCGAGCTGCGCCCCCTCGCCGGCCATGGCCACGCCGACGTCGATCATCACCTGCGAGGGCGGCGAGAAACGGCACACCTGCCAGCGGTCCACCCGGGCGTCCTCGGGCAGACCCTGCGCGCGCAGCGCGGCCTGCCAGAAGGGCGGGGCCGTCACACCCTGCATCTGGCGCTCGGTGATGACGGTGTCCCCCTCCACACGGGTGACGGGCAGCGCCTCGTCGATCTCGCGCTGGCCGATGGAGCCGGCGTGCACGTAGGTCTCGTGCGTCAGGTCCATCAGGTTGTCGATCATCAGGCGGGCCTCGCATTGCACGCGGTAGACGCCGCCGCCATAGGCCCAGCCGGGCTCGTCCAGCCAGCGCAGGGCCGGCAGCGGCGCGTTCTCTGCCAGGGCCGGTTCCCCCGGCCAGACGAAGACGAAGCCGCCGCGCTCGCGCACCGGAAACCGCCGTACCGCGGGAAAGGCCTTGACCCGCTGCCCCGGCATGGCCACCGCACGGCCGTCGCAACCCATCTGCAGGCCGTGGTAGCCGCACACCAGGCGACCCGCTTCGACGCGCCCCAGCGACAGGGGCGCGCCGCGGTGGGGGCACCAGTCGTCCACGGCATGGGCTGCGCCGGCGGCATCGCGCCAGATCACCAGCCGGTTCGAGGCGATGGTCCGGCCCAGCGGTCGTTCACCGAGCGCGGCGAGTTCGTCGGCGGTGCAGGCGACCAGCCAGTGGTTGAGCGGGATCATCGCAAAGTCCTTGATTTGGATCCAATCGTCCGGTTGAATTGGGTTCATGTCAACCCTGATACCCATTTCGACGAACCAACGGGATCCCGTCCTGGCCCCAAGCGCCAGGGTCACCGACGGCGCTGGCGTGGTCGCCGCCCTGCGCGAAGGCATCGTCTCGGGGCGCTATCGGGCGGGCGAACGCCTGGCCGAGCTGGCCGTCGCGCAGGCCCTGGGCGTGTCGCGCACGCCGGTGCGGCTGGCCTTTCGAACGCTCGCGCAGGAAGGGCTGCTGCAAAGCGCCGGCGCGCGCGGCTTCGTCGTGCGGGCGTTCTCCGACGCCGATGTGCAGTGCGCGGTCGAAGTGCGAGGCGTGCTGGAGGGCCTGGCCGCACGGCGGCTGGCGCAACGGGGCCTGGGCGCGGCGGTCCGCGCGGCCTTGATCGCCTGCCTGCACACCGGCGACCAGCTGCTTGCCAAGGGCCATCTGGTGGCCGACGACGTGGGCCGCTGGAGCCGGATGAACGCCGACTTCCACCGGCTCATCCTCGAAGGCGACGACAGCCAGGTCATCGTCGAGGCGGTGCAGCGCAACGACCACCTGCCCTTCGCGTCGGCAGGCTCGATCACGCTGCGGCTGGATGCGCTGGAACGCGAATACGCCAAGCTGCAGGTGGCGCAGCTGCAGCACCGGCTGGTCGTGCAGGCGCTGGAGGCGCGGGAGGGTGCGCGGGTGGAGGCGCTGATGCGCGAGCACGCGCTGATCGGCGTGCGCTACGGCGCGGTGCTGGGCCTGGCGCCGCTCAGCGAGACCCCAGGGCTGCGTCCCTGATGGCGCTCAGCGTGGTGCGCGGCGTGATGCGCTCCATGGGCACCTTCAGGTGGATGAGCGAGGGCGAGCCGGGCTGCATCGCCCGCGCGAAGGCCGCTTCGAAGTCCTCGGTGCGGTCCACCGTGTCGGCCCGCCAGCCGTAGGCGCGCGCCAGGGCGGCGAAATCCGGGTTGGCCAGGCCCGAGGCGATCACCCGTCCCGGGTGGTGGCGCTCCTGGTGCATGCGGATGGTGCCGTAGCCGCCGTTGTCCACCACGATGCTGACCAGGCGCCCAGCCCCCTGCCCCGCTTCGTAGGCGGTGGCGGTGGCCATCTCCTGGCCGTTCATCAGGAAATCGCCGTCGCCGGCCAGGTTGACGACCGTGCGGTGCGGCTGCAGCAGCGAGGCCGCCACTGCCGCCGGCAGGCCATAGCCCATCGCCCCGGAGGTGGGTGCCAGCTGGGTTCGGCCCGCATGCTGCCGGCCGGGCAGCTGGGCGAAGCGGTGCAGCCAGACGCTGAAGTTGCCCGCACCGTTGGTGTAGACCGTGTCCTCGGGCGCCAGGCGCTGCACGGTGCGGACGATGGCGGCGAGGTCCACCGGCTCGACCGGATCGCTGGCCAGGTGGGCCAGGTAGTCCGTGCGGGCGGCCTCGGCCCAGTCGCGCCAGCCGATGTCCACCGGGGCGGTGATCGACTCCAGCGCCCGTCCGGCCGCCGCCATGCCGCACTGGACCAGTGAGTCGGCGGCATACACGCGGCCCAGTTCCTCCGGCCCTGCATGCCAGTGCACCAGCGCCTGCTGCGGACGCGGCGCCTCCAGCAGGGTGTAGCCACCGGTGGTCATCTCGCCCAGGCGCGGGCCCACTGCCAGCACCAGATCGGCCGAGCGGATGCGCTGCGCGAGCGCGGGGTTCAGCCCGATGCCCACATCACCGGCATACAGCGGGTGCCGGTGGTCGAAGAGGTCCTGGAAGCGGAAGGCACAGCCCACCGGCAGGCACCAGTTCTCGGCGAAACGCTGCAGCGCCGCGACGCTGCCGGCGTCCCAGCCGCTGCCGCCGACGATGACGAAGGGCCGCTCAGCCGCGCACAGCCGCGAGCGCAGGTCGCGCAGCGCACCCGGCGCGGGCCAGGCCTCGGCCGGGCGGGCGCGCGGCAGCACGGGCGCCGCGGTGGTGTCGGTGAGCAGGTCCTCGGGCAAGGCCAGCACCACCGGCCCGGGGCGGCCCTGCTGGGCCACATGGAAGGCCCGCGACACGTACTCGGGCAGGCGGTCGGCGTGCGGCACTTCGGCCACCCACTTGGCCATGCCCAGCGTTCCCGGCCCGAAGAACTGCCGGTAGTCGAGCTCCTGGAAGGCCTCGCGGTCGCGCTGGTCGGAGGCCACCTGGCCGACGAAGACGACCAGCGGGGTGCTGTCCTGGAAGGCGGTGTGGATGCCGATGGATGCGTTGGTGGCACCCGGCCCGCGGGTGACGAAGCACACCCCTGGCACCGGCCCGAGCTTGCCGGCCGCATCGGCCATGAAGGCCGCACCGCCCTCCTGCCGGCAACTGACGAAGCGGATGCGCTCTCGGTGCTGATGGAAACCATCGAGCACGGCGAGATAGCTCTCGCCGGGCACACCGAACACCGTGTGCACGCCCTGCGCAACCAGCGCCTCGACCAGCGCGTGACCGGCCAGGCGCGAAGGCAGCGACGACGCTGCGCTGTCACCGGACGCGCTCATGCCGGCTTCGCCCCGTCAGAGGCGCCGGCCCCGGGCCGGGCCGCCGCCGGCGATGCGCGCCGCCGCACCGAGCGGCCCACCAGCGAGGCCGACGCCACGCCGCCCAGCAAGGCCAGCGCGGCGCCCACGAACACCGACGATGGATGGCCGTGGTCGAGCAGCCAGCCGAAGACCGGCGCGGCCAGCGCGAAGCCCAGGTCCAGGCCGGAGTAGACGGTGCCGTAGACCCGGCCGGTGGCCCCGGGCGGCGCGGCCCGCTTGATCAGCATGTCGCGCGAGGGGCCGGCCAGCCCGGTTCCGAATCCGGCCATCGCCGCCACCACCGCCGCCAGCGAACCCGGCAACCAGCCGCTGGCCACCAGCATCAGCACCGCCGCCGAAGCGACCAGGCAGGCGGAGATCACCCGCTCGAGCCGCTCAGCCCGCGCAGCGAGGAAGCCGCCGACCACCATGCCCACGGCGCCGAAGACCATGAAGCCGGTGACCACGAAGGCAGTGGCGGTCAGCGGCAGCCCGTAGAGGGCCTGCAAGGCGGGGCTGGCGAAGCTCTGGATGGCCGCCAGCGCCGACGTGCTCCAGAAGAAGAAGGAGAAGCACAGCCAGACCGAGGGCAGCCTGAGGAAAGCCAGCGGGTGCTCGGCGGCCGACGCGGCGCCGGCCAGGCCCGCGGGCGCCGGGGCGACCTCATGGCCCCAGCTGCCCGAGCGGTCGTCGATGGCCTCGCGCTTCCAGACCATCAGCAGCAGCACCAGCAGCGCCCAGCCCCCGGCGCAGGCGGCGGCGATGCGCCAGGAGCCCGTCGCGGCGGTGATGGCGGTGAGGAAGACCGGCGCGGCGGCCCAGCCCAGGTTGCCGGTGATGCCATGAACCGAGAACGCATGCCCCAGCCGGGCCTGCGACACCCTCTTGTTCAGGATGGTGAAGTCCACCGGATGGAAGGGTGAGTTCCCGAGCCCCGCGAGGGCGGCGGCCAGCATCAGGCCGGCATAGCCGGTGGCGGTGGCCGTGGCCGCTGCCGCGGCGACGAAGCAGGCCAGCGCGGCGAAGAGCACCGGGCGGGCACCGACGCGGTCGACGAGGAAGCCGCCCAGCGCCTGCCCGATGGCCGACACCGCGAAGAAGGTGGTCACCAGCAGGCCGAGCTCGGAGTAGCTGAAGCCGAAGTCCCGGATGAACAGCGGAAACAGCGGCGGCAGCAGCAGGTGGAAGAAGTGCGAGGTGCCGTGGGCCACCCCGACCAGGCCGATGGTGCGGGCGTCGTCCGACCAGGCGGGCGTGGCGGGCGGGGACGGGGCAGCGGTCATGGCTTGGGGAGGCACCGCAAGGGCGCAGCGGGAATCCGGATTCACCCGATTGTCCGACGGGCCACAGCGCCTTGCCTGACACGGCCCTGCCCCGCTCCAAACGGCGACGCGCGCACTACACTGATTCGATGCTTTCCAGCCTGTTCGGCGACCTCGGCCCGGCCCGCGGCGCACGCAAGTCCCCGCGCCCCGGCTCCGACGACGCGCCGGACGGCGGCTTTGCGGCAACGGCCATCCTGGAAACCTTCAGCTCCGAGCCCAGCGCGCCCGGCCAGCCGGTCGATCGCCACCAGAGCGACCTCGTCGTCAGCGGCTCGGCGGCCTTCGCCATCCGCGCGCACTTCGCCGACACCCGGGCCGATCTCGCCCATGCCGCGCGGATGATCACGCTGGTGGACCCCACCGGCGTCTGGGCCTCCGGCGTGCTCAAGGCCCTGTCGGACGCCACCGGCCGACCCATCGAACGGCTGAACCTGCGCCAGCAGACCACGCTGCGTTCGCTGGCGGTGATCGAGCGCACCGTGCTGCTGCGCCGCCAGGATGAGCCGCTGAAGATCTACACCGCCGACGTTCGAGCACCCGGCCGGGACAACGCCGAGATTCCGCTGGCACTGGTCGAACGCAGCCACCTGGCCGCGGTGATCATCGGGCCGCTCGCACCCACCGGCATCGACGAACTGCTGCACCAGCTCGCCCAGGCCGCACGGCAAGCCACCTGGGCCTGCCCGCACCTGCTGTTCATGCTGCCGCCGAACGCCCGGTGGATCGCCGGCAAGGTGGGCGCGGTCGCCTGGCCCGCCGGCACCTCAGTGCTGTGCATCGACGAGCCGCTGGTGAGCGCCTCCACTGTGTGGAATGCGCTGCTGGGCGTGTGGAACCGGGTCAAGCACGACGCCGTCGTGCGGCCCATCACGCCCGCGTCTCTGCTCGGCCTGGGCGAGCTCCCCATCCGCGTGGCCGACCTCCCCGGCGAGGCCAGCGACACCAGCTACGGCACCTCGCAGATGGGTGCGCTCGGTCTCGATTCGGTGCGCGCTGCGCTGGGCAGCGCCGCTGCGGCAGCGCCCGCCGGCCTTCGGCTGCCTCCGCCCATCGACAGCCTTCGCGCCCAGCAGACGCTGGTGGACCTGCTCGCCCTGGACGGCCTGCTGGCAGCCGCCGTGATCGACGCCCGCACGTCACTGCTGCTGGCCCACGAGCAGCGCGCCGACCCGCCGCTGGCCCTGCAGGCCGCCGCGGCCGCGGCCACGCAGTCGCTGCGCGCGCAGCGACACCTGGCCCGCAGCCTCGGGGTCTCCGACCGGGTCGACGAGGTGGTGACTGCCGCCGGCCATCGGCAGATCGTCGTGCGCAGCGCCTCGCGCCACCCCGACGTGCTGTTGCTGGTGGTGCTGGACAAGCACCGGGCCAACCTGGCGCTGGCGCGCTTCCGCGTCATGGAAGCTGAACGCAGCCTCGTCTAGAACTGGCGAGCCAAGCCCCCACCTCTCCTGGTCCGGAGCCGCGCCGCGGGTCCGGCCTTCCGCCCGCGGGCTGACCCCGATGACCACCCTGTCCCCTTCCATTCCCTCCCAACCGGTGCGTTTCGACTACGACCGCCAGGACGCCACCGGCGTGTGCAGCACGGCCAGCGCCTGGGCCCGGGTGCCCGCGCCGCGCTCGGCGGCCGAGCGAGCGGCCGACAAGGCCCGGGCGGCCGAGCTGCTGGCGCGGCACCGGGCGGTGCTGGTGGCCCACTACTACGTCGACGGCGACCTTCAGGACCTGGCGCTCGAGACGGGCGGCTGCGTCTCCGACTCGCTCGAGATGGCCCGTTTCGGCCGCGACCACGAGGCCCGGACGCTGGTGGTCGCGGGCGTGCGCTTCATGGGCGAGACAAGCAAGATCCTGAGCCCCGAAAAGCGGGTGCTCATGCCTGACCTCGAAGCCACCTGCTCGCTCGATCTCGGCTGCCCGCCCGACGCTTTCGCGGCCTTCTGCGACGCGCACCCCGACCGCACCGTGGTCGTCTACGCCAACACCAGCGCGGCCGTGAAGGCGCGCGCCGACTGGATGGTCACCAGTTCCTGCGCCCTGGCCATCGTCAAGCACCTGCATGAACGTGGCGAGAAGATCCTGTGGGCACCCGACCGCCACCTGGGCCGCTGGATCCAGGAGCAGACCGGCGCGGACTTGCTGCTGTGGAACGGCGCGTGCATCGTCCACGACGAGTTCAAGGGCCTGGAGCTGCAGCTGCTGAAGGAACAGAACCCCGGCGCCCGGGTGCTGGTGCACCCGGAGTCGCCCGCCAGCGTCGTGGCGCAGGCCGACGTGGTGGGCTCCACCTCGCAGCTGCTCAAGGCCGTCATCGAGGGGGATGCACCGGCCTGGATCGTCGCCACCGACAACGGCATCCTGCACCGCATGCGCCAGCTCGCCCCAGGCAAGCGCCTGATCGAAGCCCCCACCGCCGGCACCGGCGCGACCTGCAAGAGCTGCGCCCATTGCCCCTGGATGGCCATGAACGCGGTGCAGGGCGTCATCGACTGCCTCGAACGGGGCCAGGGCGAGATCACCGTGCCCGAACCCGTGCGTACGCAGGCCCACGGCTGCATCGACCGGATGCTCGATTTCGTCGCCCACCACCCGACGGTGGTGCACCGCCCGGGCCTGGTGCGTCACCTGGGCGCGGCTTGAGGCCGTCCACCTTCCCACCCTGTCGCGCACAGCCCTTCGCACACTTGCCCGCGCTTGAAGCGCCGCCCCCATGTTCGATCACGACGAGACCCTGGCCCAGGCCCGGGAACGCAACATCCGCGATGCGCTGTTCGAGGACATCGGCCGCTGCGACTGGACGGCCCGCCTGGCCCCGGCCGGCCGGCGCGTCAACGCCCGGGTGCTGGCCCGTGAACGCGCGGTGCTGTGCGGCCGCGACTGGTTCGACGGCTGCGTGAAGGCGCTCGACCCAAGCGCGCAGGTGGACTGGCGGGTCGACGAAGGCGGATGGACGACGCCGGATGCGGCGGTCTGCGACATCGTCAGCGACGCCCGGGCCTTGCTGTCCGCCGAACGGCCGGCGCTGAACTTCCTGCAGCTGCTGTCATGGACGGCCACGACCACCCGCGAGCATGTGCAGGCGGTCGAAGGGGCGTCGCCCCGGCCCGCGGGCTGTGCGGTGCTGGACACGCGCAAGACCCTCCCGGGCCTGCGTCAGGCGCAGAAGTACGCGGTCCGCGTGGGCGGAGGCCGCAACCAGCGGCTCGCGCTGTGGGACGGCATCCTCATCAAGGAGAACCACATCGCCGCGGCGGGCGGGGTGGCCGCCGTGCTCGCCGAGGCGCATGCGCTGAAGGCCGGCGTGGACGTGCAGATCGAGGTGGAAACGCTCGAGCAGCTGGCCGAGGCGCTGCAGGCCGGCGCTACCAGCGTGCTGCTGGACAACTTCGACGAAGCCCGCATGCGCGAGGCCGTGGCGCTGAACGCCGGACGGGCGGTGCTGGAAGTGTCGGGCAGCGTGCGCCTGGACCAGCTGCGCGCCATCGCGGCCACTGGGGTCGACCGCATCTCCGTCGGGAAGCTGACCAAGGACGTGCGCGCCGTCGATTTCTCGATGCGGGTGCTCGGTCCTGCCGCCTGAAGGCGCCGCAAGCCCGACGAAAGCGCGACAAGGGCGCAATACATCTCGCTACAAGGCTGCGTGTCGTGCGCCGCCCGCAGGTCAGCCCGGGATACTAGGGAGGCGGGCACCGTCCGTCGCCCAGAGCCCATGACCGACGATTTCGACACCATTCAGAACCACCACGAGCGCGCCGTGTTCGACGCCGTGGCAGCGCGCGCCGATGCCTTTCCCCACCTGCGCGAGCAGGGCCTGATGGCCGACATCGCCTGCGTCGCGCTGAACCGCCTGCCCCCGCGCTACATCCGCCATGGCGTGGACTTCGCCTTCTACCTGAGCGAGCGCGAGCGCCAGGAGACCCAGTCGGCGGTCGACGAGGCGGTGGAGTTCGCGGTGGGTTTCGTGCAAGCCCGCTCCGCCATGCGGGCGCGCCGTTGAAGGCGCACGAACCGTGAACACGCCACTGCCCACCCTCGCCGAGCGCCTCGAGCAGGCCCGGTTCCTGTCCTACCAGGACCCGCTGCAGTCGCTGAAGCTCGCCCGCGACGCCTGCCGTGCGGCCGAGGCCGCGGGCGACCAGAACCTCGCCGCCTGGGCCGGCTGGCTGGTGGCCCTGGCGGAAATGCGGATCGGCGATCCGCAGGTCGGCGAGGCCGCCCTGCTGGAGGCAAGGGGTCGATTCGTCGCGCTGGACGACGCGCGCGGCCAGCGCCTGTGCGACGAGGTCCGCGCGATCGGCCTGCGGCGCCTGGGCCAGCTGTCGGCCTGTCGCTCCCTGCTCGAGGAGATCGACCGGCGCGGCGTGCTCCCCGCCGACGACTTCGACGCCTTCCTGGCGCACAACTCCCGGGCCCTGACGCTGAAGGCGCTGGGCCTGACCGACCTGACCCTCACCCACTTCTACGCGGCGCAGGACGCCGCGGACCGGCTTCGCTGGCCCGGCCCGCGGGTGGTGGCGGCGGCCAACCTGGGCGGCTTCCACCTCGACCTGCACAACCTGGACGATGCGCTGTCCATCAGCCGGCGCGCCCAGCAGGCGGCGCTCAGTGCGGGCATGGCCCCCACCATCGGCACGGCCACCGTCAACCTGATCGCCATCAGCTACGCGCTGGGCCAGCGGCGCGAGGCCCGCGCACTGACCGACTTCCTCATCGCCAACGAGAACCGGCTGCTGCCCGGCGCACTTCGCGGCTACGCTCCCTATGTGGCACTGGGCTACCTGGCCGGCGGCGACCTCACCCGCGCCCAGGCCTGGCTCGACCAGGCCCGCGAGCTGCCGAGGGTGGCCGGTGCCGCCGATGAACTTCGGGCCTGGGTGCAGGCGCGGACCTGGCTGGAACAGGGCGACGCGGCCGCGGCCTGCCGCACCGTCGAAGGGGCCCTGGCCAGCCAGGACCCCCGCCGCGGCGGCAGCCCGCCCTACGACCGGCTCGAGCTGCTGCGCGCGGCGGCCGATGCCTTCGAGCGCCACGGCGACCTCAGCCGCGCCATGGCCTACCTGCGCCGCGCCCAGCAGGTTCACGAGGACCTGCTGGGCCGCAGCGCCCGGGCGCGTTATCGGGCCCTGCAGGCGGAGGCCGAATTCCGCCAGGCCCAGCGCGAGCGCGACGATGCGCTGGCGCGCGAACAGCAGGCCGAGGCCGACCGCGTCCGGCTGGAGGTGCTCAACCAGGCACTGCTCGCCCAGGTCCAGGCCAACGACCGCCTGCAGTCGGCCTTGCGCGAGCACGCCGTGCGCGACCCGCTGACGCTGCTGCACAACCGCCGCCACCTGAACGAGGCCGCACCCGCGGCCATCGGCTTCGCCCGGCGCAAGCGCCAGCCGCTGACGCTGGCGCTGCTGGAGATCGACCAGTTCAAGGCGGTGCACGAGCACCACGGCCGCGCCGGTGGCGACCGCCTGCTGCTGGCCATGGCCGAGCTGCTGCGCGGCACCTGCCGTTCCAGCGATCTCGTGTGCCGCTGGGGTGGCGAGGAATTCGTGATCCTGATGACCGACACCGCACGTGATGTCGCCACCGGGGTGCTGCTGCGCCTGCAGCAGGGCCTGGCCCGTGCACGGGTGGCGCTCGACGATGGGTCGGTGCTGGAGCCCGCCAGCTTCACCGCTGGCTGGGTGATGCTCGGCGAGGACGACACCACGCTGGACGACCTGATGCGCCGCGCCGACGCGGTGCTGCAGGCGGCCAAGCGCAGCGGCGACACGCGCATCCGCGCGGCCTGAGCCGGGCCGGCCGGCAATCGGACCCTTCAGCTGCTGATGGACAGCGCCCGGGCCTTGCGCCCGGGCCGCACGGTGCGCATCAGCACCGTGGGAAAGCTCACCGGCAGGGTCTGCGGGAAGTCGCGGCTGAAATGCAGGCCGCGGCTTTCGTGTCGTGCCAGCGCCGAACGCACGATGAGCTCGGCGCAATCGACCAGGTTGCGCAGCTCGAGCAGGTCGCGGTTGACGCGGAAATTGGCGTAGTAGTCGTCGATCTCGCTGCGCAGCAGCTTGATGCGGTGCAGCGCCCGCTCCAGCCGCTTGGTGGTGCGCACGATGCCCACGTAGTTCCACATCAGCAGGCGCAGCTCATCCCAGTTATGGGAGATCACCACCTGCTCGTCGGCGTTTTCCACCTGGCTCTCGTCCCAGTCGGGCAGGCGGGGCAGGCTGGGCCCGGGGTGGGCCAGCATGTGCTCGGCACAGGTGCGGCCCAGGACCACGCACTCCAGCAACGAGTTGCTGGCCAGCCGGTTGGCGCCGTGCAGGCCGGTGTAGGTGGTCTCGCCCACAGCGTACAGGCCCGCCAGGTCGGTGCGGCCCTGCAGGTCGGTGACCACGCCGCCGCAGGTGTAGTGAGCCGCCGGCACCACCGGAATGGGCTGGCGGGTGATGTCGATTCCCAGGGCCGCGCAGCGCGCGAGGATGGTGGGGAAGTGCTCGCGCAGGAAGTCGGCCCCCAGCCCGGTGGCATCGAGCCACACGTGGTCGACGCCATGCTTCTTCATTTCGAAGTCGATGGCGCGGGCCACGATGTCGCGCGGCGCGAGTTCGGCCCTTTCGTCGTGCGCGGGCATGAAGCGAAGCGCCTCGCGGCTGCCGAGCGTGGCCAGCGCCGAATCGGGCAGCAGCAGCCGGGCACCCTCGCCCCGCAAGGCCTCGGTGATGAGGAAGCTGCGCTCCTGCGGGTGGTAGAGGCAAGTCGGGTGGAACTGGATGAATTCCATGTTGCCCACCCGGCAGCCGGCCCGCCAGGCCATCGCGATGCCGTCGCCGGTGGCCGTCTCGGGGTTGCTGGTGTAGCGGTAGACCTTGCCCACGCCGCCGGTGGCCAGCACCACGGCACTGGCGGCCAGCGTCTCCACGCGTCCGCTGTCGATGTCCAGCGCATAGACGCCGTAGCAGCGGGTGGCCTCCTCGCGGTGCAGCAGGCGTGAGGTGATGAGGTCCACCGCCATCCAGCGCTCGCGCAGCTCGATGGACGGGTGGCTTCGAACCCGGTCCAGCAGCGCCTCGTGGATGGCGCGCCCGGTGGCGTCGGCCGCGTGCGCGATGCGGCGCACCGCGTGCCCGCCCTCGCGGGTGAGGTGCAGGCCCAGCGGGCCGGTGGGGTCGGCCGAGAAGGGCACTTCCTGCTCGACCAGCCACTCGATGGCCCGCGCGCTGTTCTCGGCGATGAAGCGGGCGGTGTGCTCGTCGACCAGGCCCGCGCCGGCGTCCTGCGTGTCCCTGACGTGGGACTCGACGCTGTCGTCCTCGCCCAGCACGCCCACGATGCCGCCCTGTGCCCAGGCGGTGGCGGCCTCGCCCAGCTGCCGCTTGGCCAAGACGATGACCCGCCGTTGCCCGGCCAGGTGCAGCGCGACCGTCAGCCCGGCCAGACCGGCGCCGACGATGACGACCGGCGCCGTGGATGGATCGGGCGTTTCGGGGGGCGGGTCTGCGCGGGTCATGGGCCGGTGCGGGCCACCCGCGTTGCAGGTACCCAAGCAGTTCTGGACGAGCGCTTGAGTGTATCCAGCGACCTGATGAGGCGTTGTCCGGTGGATTCGGCCACGATCCGGCCCGCGTTGAGTTCCGCGACGCACGGTGATGCGGGCGTCCGCGCCACGCTTTTCGTGCAATCGTTCCGCAATTCAGGGCCAACCCTTAAGCTACAGGGGCCGCGGCTTCCCGCCGCCCCAGCCGTTCCCCCGCTCCCATGCCCGCGTTCTCGCCACCGTCGTCCACGCCGCCGACCGTCTCCCGCCCGCCGGACTCCGTGCCGGGCCCCGAACGAGCGGAGGCCACGCTTGCGCCGGGCACCGAGGACACCGAGCTTTTCGTGTCCTGCGAGCCCGCCGTGGCGCTGCAGCAGCAGTTCGAGCAACGGCCCTTGCCCTACGTCGCGCTGCACGACATCGGCCCGGCGGCCTCCCGACGGCTGCTCACGGGCGTGGCCGCAGCCTCGCACCGTCCGATGCAGCGCCTGCTGGTGCGCCGGCGCGGCTACGGCGACCTGCTGGCCACGGTGCATTTCGTCGACCTGAGCGGCGGTGACGGGCAGCCACTGCGCGTCTACACCACCGATGTCGAGGCCGCCGACACCGACCGGCGTTCGCTGATGCACACGCTGATGGCCTTTTCCAGCCTGAGCGTGGCCATGGTCGCGGGCGATGCCCTCCGTGACGCCGATGCGGGCCTCGCCGATCTCGACCGGGCGCTGGCGCAGCGGCCCTGGCCGAACCGGCACCTGCTGCTGCTGCCCATGGGCCCGGCGCTGCGCCTGGCGTCGGTGGGCCAGGCGATGGCGCTGCGACACGGACTGCAGGTGCTGACCGCACCGGTGGTCAATCGTCCTTCGGAGGCCTGGCACTTCATCCAGTCCAGCCACGCCCGGCTGCACAGCCATGGCGACCTGCACGCGACCCGGCGCAGCGGCGCCGGTGAAGGCCTGTCGCCGCGGACCGCCGCCCACACCGGACCGGACGCCATTCCCACCCAGCCCTCCCGGCTGATCGGCCGCGCCGACCGCGCCCCGCTCACCGGCTTCAGCCGCCCGGGCGGCCTGGCACGCCCTTCCGGGCCGAGCAGCCTGCCGCCGCTGGCCTCCGGCCCGCGCAGCGCGCCGCCCAACCCCTGGGCGGACGAACCGGTCGAACGGGCCCCGGGCACCACCACGGCAGCCGCAGGCCTGCGAACCACCCCCAGCACCTTCCCGCCATCGTCCCCCCCGGGGCCGGCGTCGCGGCGCGACGCGCCGGAAGGCAGCATCGCCTGGACGACGGGCGCGACCTCCACGCCCGCGGCGGTGCACGCGGCCTTGCTGGAGCGGGTGAGCCGCATGGGCGGCTTCGTGGCCGGCTGCGTCTTCAACCTGGCCAGCGGCCGGGCGGTGGCGCACCGGGGCGAAGGCCCGGAGCCGCAGGCCATGGGCCGGCGGGCGGCAGCGCTGGTGAATGCCTCGACCGAGGCCGGCCGCAGCCTCTACCTGGACGCCGAGTTCTCGGAGGTGTGGATCACGCTGGGGCGCCACCACCTGATCGTGCGGCCGGTGCCGGGCCACCGCGATCTCGGCCTGCACGTGCTGCTGGACCGCCAGGCCTCCAACCCGATGCTGGCCCGGGTGCAGCTGCAGCGGCTGGACGACGACCCGCGCGCCTTCGCGGCTGACACGCACTGAGCGCCCCGCGGGCGGGGCGCACCCCGGCCGCGGGGTGCCGGCTCAGTGCACCACCCGCTCGAAGCTGAGCACCGGGCCCGAGGCCTCGTCGCGCACATCCACCGGAATCACGTCCTTCGGGCCGAAGCGGCCCTCCAGGATCAAGCGCGACACCGGGTTCTCGATGCGCGCCTGGATGGCGCGCTTGAGCGGCCGGGCACCGAAGACCGGATCGAAGCCCGCCTTGGCGATTTCGGCCAGGGCACGCGGCGACACTTCCAGCTTCATGTCCAGCTTCTCCAGACGCTGCTCCAGTGCCTTGAGCTGGATGGCGGCGATGCGCTCGATGTGTCGGGCGTCCAGCGCATGGAAGACCACCGTCTCGTCGATGCGGTTGAGGAACTCCGGCCGGAAGTGCTGCTTGACCTCGCCCCACACCGCGTCGCGGATGTCTTCCGCCGGTTGTCCGGCCATCTGCATGATCATCTGGCTGCCCAGGTTGCTGGTCATCACGATGACGGTGTTCTTGAAGTCCACCGTGCGGCCCTGGCCGTCGGTGAGGCGCCCGTCGTCGAGCACCTGCAGCAGCACGTTGAACACGTCCGGGTGGGCCTTCTCCACCTCGTCGAGCAGCAGCACGCTGTAGGGCTTGCGCCGCACCGCCTCGGTCAGGTAGCCGCCCTCGTCGTAGCCCACATAGCCCGGGGGCGCGCCGATCAGCCGGCTCACCGAGTGCTTCTCCATGAACTCGCTCATGTCGATGCGCACCATGGCCTCCTCGGTGTCGAAGAGGAAGGTGGCCAGCGCCTTGCACAGCTCGGTCTTGCCCACGCCGGTGGGGCCGAGGAAGAGGAAGCTGCCGGTGGGGCGGTCGGGGTCGGACAGGCCCGCGCGCGAGCGACGGATGGCGTTGCTCACCGCGACGATGGCCTCGTCCTGCCCCACCACCCGCTCGTGCAGGCGGTCTTCCATCAGCAGCAGCTTGTCGCGCTCGCCCTGCATCAGCTTGGCCACCGGAATGCCGGTGGCGCGCGCGACCACCTCGGCGATCTCCTCGGCGCCGACCATGGTGCGCAGCAGCTGCGGCTGGCCCTTGGCCTTGCCGGACTTCGCCTTGCCCTGCTCGGTCGTCTGGGCCTCGGCCAGGCGCTTCTCGAGCTCGGGCAGGCGGCCGTACTGCAGTTCGGCGACCTTGTTGAAGTCGCCCTTGCGCTTGAAGTCCTCGATCTGGAAGCGGATGCGGTCGATCTCCTCCTTCACCGTGGCCGAGCCCTGGGCGGCGGCCTTCTCGCTCTTCCAGATCTCCTCCAGGTCGGCCGCTTCGCGCTGCAGGCGGACGATCTCCTCCTCGATGAGGACGAAGCGCTTCTGCGAGGCCTCGTCCTTCTCCTTGCGCACCGCCTCGCGCTCGATCTTCAGCTGGATGAGGCGGCGGTCGAGCTTGTCCATCGCCTCCGGCTTGGAGTCGATCTCGATCTTCACCTTGGCCGCAGCCTCGTCGATCAGGTCGATGGCCTTGTCGGGCAGGAAGCGGTCGGTGATGTAGCGGTGGCTGAGCTCGGCCGCGGCCACGATGGCCGGGTCGGTGATCTCCACGCCGTGGTGCACCTCGTACTTCTCCTGCAGGCCGCGCAGGATGGCCACCGTGGCCTCCACGGTGGGCTCGCCCACCAGGATCTTCTGGAAGCGGCGCTCGAGCGCGGCGTCCTTCTCGACGTACTTGCGGTATTCGTCCAGCGTGGTGGCGCCGATGCAGTGCAGCTCGCCCCGAGCGAGCGCGGGCTTGAGCATGTTGCCCGCGTCGATGGCGCCCTCGGCCTTGCCGGCGCCCACCATGGTGTCGATCTCGTCGATGAAGACGATGGTCTGGCCTTCGTCCTGGGCCACTTCCTTGAGCACCGCCTTGAGCCGCTCCTCGAACTCGCCGCGGTACTTGGCGCCGGCCAGCAGCATGGCCATGTCCAGCACCAGCACCCGCTTGTTCTTGAGCGACTCGGGCACCTCGCCGGCCACGATGCGCTGGGCCAGGCCCTCGACGATGGCCGTCTTGCCCACGCCGGGCTCGCCAATCAGCACCGGGTTGTTCTTGCTTCGCCGCTGCAGCACCTGGATGGCGCGGCGGATCTCGTCGTCGCGGCCGATCACCGGGTCGAGCTTGCCCTGCCGGGCGCGGTCGGTGAGGTCCAGCGTGTACTTCTTCAGCGCCTCGCGCTGGCCTTCGGCATCGGCCGAATCGACCTTCTGGCCGCCGCGCACCGCGTCGATGGCCGTCTCCAGCGCACGGCGGGTCAGGCCGTGGCCGCGGGCGATACCGGCCAGGTCGGTCTTCGCGTCGGCCAGGGCGAGCAGGAACATCTCGCTGGCGATGAAGGCATCGCCCCGCTTGCCGGCCTCCTTGTCGGCCGCCTGCAGCAGCGCCACCAGCTCGCGCCCGGCCTGCACGGGCTGGCCGCTGCCCTGCACCTGGGGCAGGCCGGCGATGGCCGTCTCCAGCCCCGTGCGCAGCGCCTTCACGTTCACGCCGGCACGCTCGAGCAGCGGGCGCGGCCCGTCGGTCTGGTCGAGCATGGCCAGCAGCAGGTGCGCCGGCTCGATGTAGGGGTTGTCGCGGGCCACGGCCAGGCTCTGGGCCTCGCCGAGGGCTTCCTGGAACTTAGTGGTGAGCTTGTCGAGTCGCATGGGTGTTCTCTCCGGTCGGTGGTCCGCTGGAGAGCTCCGCCCGGGGCCCCTCGGCCCGGGCCAGCCCCGTCGCGGAGATCAGGGAATGGCGCTGCGGGAAGCCTTTCGGCCCGCAGCAGTTGAACGGGTAGGTGGAGCGGTGCGGGGGGGATTCAAGGGGGAGGATGCAGGGGGTGGGTTGCGGTGGATCAAGCGAGCGTTGTCAGCTCCGCCAATCCGCCCTCGCCCACCTGCACCACCCGCGTCGCACGGGCCACGGTCTGCGGCCGGTGCGCGACCACGACCTGGGTCATCTCGAGGGCTTGCAGCGCCTCGACGACCCGCGATTCGGTGGACGGGTCCAGATGGCTCGTCGCCTCGTCGAGCGCCAGCACCCGCGGCAGCTTGTAGAGGGCGCGGGCCAGCAGCACACGCTGCTTCTGTCCGCCGGACAGGCCTCGACCGAGGTCCCCGACGGGCGTCTGGTAACCCATCGGCAGGCGAACGATGTCGGCGTGCACCTGGGCCAGCCGGGCGCAGGCTTCGACCCGGGCCTCGTCCACCCGGATGTCGAAGAAGGCGATGTTGTCGCGCAGGCTGCCAGCGAGCAGGCCATCGTCCTGCATCACCGTGCCCACCTGTCGGCGCACATTGGCCAGCCCCAGCTGCGCGATCGGCACACCACCGTACAGAACCTCCCCTTCCGTCGGCTTGAGGATGCCCAGCAGGATCTTCAGCAGCGTGGTCTTGCCACCGCCAGAGGGACCGACCAAGGCCAGGTGGTCGCCCGCGGCGACCTGCAGGTGCACATCCTTGAGCACCCAGGGCTGGCCCTCCCCGTAGCGGAAGCTCACCCCGCGCAACTCCAGGCTGGGCGGCAAGTGACGCAGCTCGTTGGGCGCCACAGGATCGACCTCCGGCGCCGCCAGCGCGATGTCCGCCAATCGATGGGCGTGCAGGCGGAGCATGCGCA
>JAIYCR010000072.1 GCA_027487905.1 Rubrivivax sp.
AGTCGGTTCGCGATCCCCAGGCGATCCATCGTCTGGCCCTGGCGGTGCAGGAACTGGACCGGGCCGAGGACCTCGCGCGCCCCGATGAGCTGGCGCGAAGCACGTTGGGCGTTGCCCACTGCTATGCCGAACTCGGCATGCACGACACCGCCGAGTGGTACTACCGGCAGGCCCTGGCGGCCACGCGCCACCTGCCGGGGGCCGAACCGCTGGTGCAGGCGCTGACGGGTCTGGCCGAGGCCCTGTCGCTGCGCTCGCGGGACTGCATCGACGCCGCCGACCGCTACAGCTGCCTGGAACGCGCCCGCGACCTCGCCTTCCAGGCGGCCGCGCTGGCCTCGGGCCGCTTGCCCGCCGCGCGCGAAGCCAGCGTGCTCGATCGCCTGGCCGACCTGCTGTGTGCCTGTGGCGATCGGGGCGACGACGACGCCTTGCGTGAGCGCTCCACCAGCCTCAGCCGGCACGCCGGCCCTCGGACGGTGGCTCAGGCGATGCCCGGCCGGGTCACCGGCGACGTCGACGCCGACGCCGTGGCCTGCTCGCCGATGCCCTGAAGCAGGCCCGAGGCCCGCAGGCGCAGCAGCGACGACAGCGCCAGCGATTCGCGCCGCGCCGGGCCTCCACCGGTGACGAACAGCCAATGCCGATCGGTGGGGCTGCGCCACAGCAGCTGCATCGGAACCCAGCGCTCCTGCCAATGCAGCCGATACCAGCGGCCTGGTTGCTGCTCGCGCAGCCAGGCCAGCGCGGGCGCACCCTCGTCGGGCGAGACACCGGATGGCCAGGCATCGGGCGCGGGGCTGTCCGCAGGGCGGAAGGCGGCTGCCCGTTCGGCCTCGACGAGCCGGTCGATGTCGGCGGAGGCCTCGAACACACGTTCGTTGAACTGGCGCTGCGCGAAGGCATCGACCTTGTCCACCACCCGACGCAAGGCCTCGGGCCCCGGTTCGCCCTGGCCCAGGCTGCCCTCCAGCACGCCCGAGGCAAAGGCGGCGTAGGCCATCTGCTGCGGGTCGCGCGCGTCGGGCAGGCACAGCGACTGGTAGTGCACCCGCCGCAGCAGCGCCCAGGCCGGGTGGCCCTCGTCCTCCAGCAGGGTCGGGTCGCGCAGCGCCTGTCGCTGGACGATCTCGCGCAGCTTGCGCAGCATCAGGCGCAGCTCGCCGGGTAGCTCGGCGGCGGAATCGACGTCGGCAAAACGCCGCTGCACCCACTGGACCACCTGCCGCTCCACCGCAGCGCGGGCGGCGGCGAGTTCGGGGCCGGCGCCGGCCGAGCCGCCACCGGCGGCCAGGCCCTCGCGGGGCGGCGCGACGTCGGCCAGGGGCACCGGCAGCGTCTCCAGGCTCAGGTCGAGGCCGCTGCCTGAAGGGCTGGCAGCTGCGGCGGCGGAAGGGCCCGCAGCCTCGGCGCTTCGGCCCGTGGCCGCCACCGGCACCTGCCGCAGCGTGGCCGTGACGCTGGGCGGCACACCGGTGCGGTAGCGGCTGGGCTCGATGCCCTGGCTTTCCAGGCGGGTGGACGCCGCGGCGTAGTGCAGCTTGAGCGCCGAGGCGAGCGCCTCGCCCCCCACATGCATCACCAGCACCTGCTGGCCGCGCGACATCGGCAGCGAATCGACGGCGTACCAGAGCGCGCGGGCCATGATCTCGCCGCGAAGCGGGTTGGACTCGGGGACGACGTGGTCGCGCCCCGCGATGGACGAGGTGAAGGTCTGCAGTTCGCGCTGCTCCCACTCGGCGACATCGCGGATCTGCTCGATCACCCGGGCCAGTTCGACGTCGGCGGCGAGCTCCACATCGTCCATCAGGGTCAGCCGGGAAGGCTCGTCAACGGCGCCCTGGGGCTGGTAGCCCTCATGCTGGCGGGCGAGATCGAGATCAACCTCGCGGGCGAGCGCCTCGCAGAAGGCGCGCGACAGGGCATCGCGCCGCTGGGCGAGGATGGAGGCGACGTCCCCGAAGGCGCGCTCCTCGGCCAGCGAGGGCAGTTTCTGCCGCGGCTGGCGCAACTGGGTGAGGGTCTGGTGGACGACGCGCTCGATGAGCGCGCTCGCCCGGCCGAGCTCATCGACCACGTACCGCTGGAGGTGCGGGGGCAAGGTGGGCTGCATCGGCTCTCCCGGGGCTGGACCGTTACAAATTATCGGGAGTGGCGGGCCTCGCGGCCTGCGCCCGGCCAAAAAAAAGGCCACCTTGCGGTGGCCCTTCGTGACGGATGACCGTCAGGCTTACATGTCCATGCCCATGCCGCCCATGCCGCCCATGCCACCGCCGGCCGGGGCCGGGGCCTCGTCCTTCGGGGCTTCGGCGACCATGCACTCGGTGGTCAGCATCAGGCCGGCCACCGACGAGGCGTTCTGCAGCGCGGTGCGGGTCACCTTGGTCGGATCCAGGATGCCCATCTCGATCATGTCGCCATAGGTGCCGTTGGCGGCGTTGTAGCCATAGTTGCCCTTGCCTTCCAGCACCTTGTTGATCACCACGCTCGGCTCGTCGCCGGCATTGGCGACGATCTCGCGCAGCGGCTGCTCGATGGCGCGCAGCACGATCTTGATGCCCGCTTCCTGGTCGGAGTTGTCGCCCTTGATGGTGCCGGCGGCCTGACGGGCGCGCAGCAGCGCGACGCCGCCACCGGCCACGATGCCCTCTTCGACGGCGGCACGGGTGGCGTGCAGCGCGTCTTCCACGCGGGCCTTCTTCTCCTTCATCTCGACTTCGGTGGCGGCACCGACCTTGATCACCGCCACGCCGCCGGCCAGCTTGGCCACGCGCTCCTGGAGCTTCTCGCGGTCGTAGTCGCTGGTGGCTTCCTCGATCTGCACGCGGATCTGCTTGACGCGCGCTTCGATGTCGGCGGCGGCACCGTGGCCGTCGATGATGGTGGTGTTCTCCTTGGCCACCTCGACGCGCTTGGCCTGGCCCAGATCGGCCAGCGTGACCTTCTCGAGCGTGAGGCCCACTTCCTCGGCGATCACCTTGCCACCGGTCAGGATGGCGATGTCCTCGAGCATGGCCTTGCGACGGTCACCGAAGCCCGGCGCCTTGACGGCCACGACCTTGAGGATGCCGCGGATGG